>JAXMHQ010000028.1:0-74392 GCA_046346665.1 Verrucomicrobiota bacterium | reverse complement strand
GTTCACCCAGAATTTTTCGAGCGGCGAATCGCCAAAGATCACCGCGATGTTCGTGGTGTCGGGCTCCAGTTGCAGAATGTCCTCGATCATCCCGGGAAGCTGAACGCGCTGGGTGACGATCGTGGCGTTCGTGCCGGGCAAGCCCGGCGGAAGCATGCGCGGGTCGACCCCCATGTAAAGAACCGGCGCTTCGGGAAAGAGCGCCGAGCGGTGCGCGGCAATAAAACGGGCGGCCGGGGCGCCCACGGACACGACGAGCTCAAGGGGCTGTGCGCGGAACCGGGCCCGGAGGAACTCCGCGAAAGCGGATTCCATATCCGGCTGCACAAAGCGGGCGGCATCGAGGGACGCCTCGTAGATGTCCACCGGCTCGCCCAGTTCTTCCGCCAGCGTGGTTCGGAAGGAGGAGACAGCGGCGTTGAAGGGCGCGATGTCGCGGCCGAAGGAATCGATGATCAACACTCGGGGTGCGGCCGCTCGGACGGAGCTCGCCAGGACCACGAAAACCGCGAACAAAAGAATCCAGGATGCCTGCAGCCGTGCCGGCTTCCAATCGGGCGGGACATCATTGTTCATCGTGCGCTGCCGTGCGCGAGCGCAGTTTAATAAACCCGCCGATCAGGGACAATCGAATCTGATGCTGAACAAATCAGGGCGCTGAATGATGGCATCCAGGAGAAGCGTCGTGCCGGTCAGCAGGGGAACCGATGTAGTGACGCCCGGTCGATCCCTGCAGAATGTAAACCCAAGGCATAAGAATCCCCCCGATTCAGAAGAGTGGTGCCCCGGCCAGGACTTGAACCTAGAACCAACCCCGAAAGCGTTCGGGGCTGCTTTGCACGATTTGGTAAAAAGTGGTGCCCCGGCTAGGACTTGAACCTAGAACCAATTGATTAAGAGTTAAGAAAGGGGCTGTTCCAGGCTGATCAAGCAGGATCCAAATCTCCTTCTTTCTTAGGGAATACTGAAAATCCGCTGAAATCGTTGGCGATCTGAGATTCGCCCATGCAGTCCGCGCCGCAGTCCGTTTTAAGCTTGCCTAACGCTCGTTATTCCGATACTATTCGTGCCAACATCGGGATCGTCTGCCCAGCGTAGTCTCGGGCAGACAGCCAACCGGTTTCTGGAGAAATACGGTGGCCTCGACGAGTCCGTGTGGACCGCGTCGGATGTGGGGGGCGAACAACCCCCAAGAAGATCTCCAGCAGTGGAGACGCCTTTATCACGCGTCCCCTGTTTTCCCGGTGCGCCAACAAAACTGACGCGCCATGAAAGAGAACCAGCCTGCGGCTGAGCAGAGTCCGCCCAGTCCCGCTAAACGCAAAGACCTCCCCCTGCTCCACGTCAAGGACCGTCGTGGTAACCCTGTCGAAGGGCTTTGGCAACGGGGAAATCGCTTCTACCTGCAGATTCGGGAGCCCGGGAAACAGTGCCGACGCATTCCGCTCCTGGACGAGAATCGGCAGCCGGTGAAGTCGAGCCAGGAGGCGATCAGCGCCGCGCAAGAACTTCGCAAAAAGATCTTCGATGGACAGTCGATTCCTGTTGCAAGCCGCGCGCCGTTATTCCCGGATTATGTAGAAAAATACCTGAGCGCGCTCCAGAACGGCGTCAAGAAGGCAAAGACCATTGCGTTCGAAAGAAGCATTCTCAAGGGGTGGAGCGAATACCTCGGTCAAATTCGATTGAGTCAGATCCAGCCGAAACACGTCAGCGATTATGTGACCCTTAGAAAGAGCGGTGGCTCTCGTCGCAACGGAGGCGGTGTCGGAAACCGCGCCGTCAACCTGGATGTCCTGGTGCTGTCGAACATCCTGAGATACGCGAAGGACGAGGGGCTGCTCAGTGGCAAGCTGCCTACCGAGGGTTTCAAGCGACTGAAATACATCGCCCCGAAGCGCCGCCTTATTCCGAAGGAGGAAATCGAAAAGCTGTGCGCTGAAGCGGTCGCGTTGAAGCCGGACGGGGAAGACAAATACCGCAACGGCGCGATGCTCCGCGACGCGATTCGTTTCATGGCCTACAGCGGAGCGCGGGTGAATTCAGCCCTCGCGACTCTCTGGAGCGACGTTGATTTTGAGCGCCGTCAGGTTCACCTCCGCGAGACCAAATACGATCACAAAATCGTGGTGGACTTTAACAACGATCTCGAGGCGCTGCTCAAGGACATGGTGGCGCGCCGTGCCCCGGACTCAGAGTGCCTCTTCCCGAGCCCGCGTGCGGATGGCCGGGTCTCGTCGCTGCGCAAATCTTTCGAGCTGGTGCGGGCCGCGGCGGGCGTGAAAATCGGGTTCCATGATTTGAGGCATTATTTTGCCTCGAGCTGCGTCATGTCCGGAATTGATTTCGCGACCGTCGCAACCTGGCTCGGTCACTCGGACGGCGGCGTGCTGCTGGGAAAAGTCTACAGCCACTTGTCTGATCGCCATCGCAAGCTCAGCGCGGCCAAGGTGTCCTTTGACGCCCAGAAGCCCGTGCCGGCGCAACCGGCGTCCAAGCTGGTGGACATTTCTAAACTCAGCGTCGAGGGGCTGGTTAAACTGCTGCAGGAAGCCCACAGTCGTGACGCCAAGGAAGAAGCGGCCTGAGACCGCAAACCTCGCGCGCCGTCGGTGGTCACCACCGGCGGCGCTCATCTCCGATAATGAAACCTCCCTCTCCTGATTCGAAGAAACCCGTCTACGACCCACCGGGGCCGATCTATTGCATGAGCTTTCTGCGTCAGGAACCCGAAGCCCCGAAGCCTGCGCCGCCGACACCGGAGAAAAAGGTCCCGGCTGAAGGCGGCAAGGACTGCATCATTCTGGTCCTGCTCCTGGTTATCCTGGCCCTGCTTGGCGGCAGGCGTGACAGGGGCTGATGCAACTTGCCCCCGCCCTGGCCCGGCGTTGCGCCGGACCAGGGACGCGCTCCGGATTACTCCGTGCCCGTTTCCGGCTCCGAGTCGCCCGTTGAGAAAAACCGGGCGATCTCCTCCGCGGAGATATAGTCCCGGCCACAACATCGGACGACCTTGACCCTGCCGGAGGTCCGCAGCCGGTATCCGGTGGTCCTCGGGATGCCAACGGACTTGCACCAGCGACTGTATCGCATGCCACCGGCCAGACGATAGCTGGGGGCGGCCTGTGCCGTGGCCCTGGTAGTGGGATTCGGGTTGTTCATACCGCTGCCCCCGTAGTAGGAGTCGCCTCAGGAGTGCTCAACGGGATGATCCAGACGATTTTTCTTCCCGTTCCGAAGCATTTTAGCGGGTAAGGTTTTTTGCTCTGCTTTATGGACTTCAGGTGCCGACGGACGGACGAGGGCGAGAGCCCGCGGGGCATGATTCCGAGATGGACACTCAATCGCCTCCAGAGCTTATAGGCTGTGCCTCGCCACTCCACAACCTTCGGATTGAGCTGGCGATAACTGGCTTTCCAGTCTTCGAGCAAGCCCACGAACTGATTCGCACCCCGAGGCTGGATAGGTTCAATGAGGTCCGCCTGGTTGTCATTGCTGTCGTCGGTCACCTCGATCGTCGCCTCTTGGGGGCCGATGTCGTCGAGCCGTGTTTCGTCGGTTTTCATGGAGGGTGTATTGTTGCGGGAGGATGTTCTAGCCGCGGGGTCCAGGTTCATAAGTTTCGATTTTTCTTCTCAAGTTCTATAGAGGCCGAGACGCGAAAAAATTAACCCTCAATTGAAAAAATCTTCTTGGAGCTGGAAAAACAGGGCAGCCAGGAGGCGTTAGGCGGGTTGCACACTCGATGACGTTACTCTCGGTAAGGTCATCTATATCCTCTCCGCCCGAAGCTTTTTCCAGGGGCTGGAAAACAGGCGGGCCGGAGAGCACTAGGCAACTTTTGCCCCCGGGAATCCATTCACCTGAACGGATTCCGTTCAGCGTAAAATGTTATAGAACAACCATTTACTTCAATCCGTTCGCCGTTCAGGATTTTTCCAATTGGGCGGCTACCCGGCTTTTGGGATGGTGGCGTCTCCTCTTATTATACCTTAGCTAGCTCTTTATAAATTTTGTGAACGGATGAACGGATTGAAGTAAGTCTTGGAATAGTAGGCAGTTACGTCCGTTCAAAAATCCGTTCAGGGCCTTTTTTCCCTGAACGGATGAACGAAACCCCGGGGGCCCCCCTTTTTCTTTGGGGTCGCCCAGTCGAGGGTTAATTTTCTGGCCTCTCGCGCTCTATTGTAGAGATGGGACCTCTTTTCAAAGCGCTGCCCGCCTTCGTCCAGGCCTTGCGGAAATCCGCCGGCCAGAAGCTCCCGATTCACGGAAGACGCGGTTAGGGCAGCCATTTTCGAGCTGAATCCCCCTGGGGCGGGGAGCACGGCAGTAATGCCCCCTCCGAGCCACCCAGCAGCCCGGCAGACGTCCCTGAAGGCTCCTAGCGCTAAGAGTGGGGTTTCTCCATTGGCACTAGGTTACCCAGCCGCAGCCTAACATACTCCCAGGTTTCCATCCGCCCGATCCGCCGGCATCCGCCCATGTCCACCAGCGGCGCGGAGTTTTTCGCCCACCACCGCCAGCCCCCTTTAGGAGGCGGCAGGCAGATATACAGCCCAGCAGATCAAGGGCTCATCCGCCGATCCGCCCGGCGGATTAACAACCGGGGAAAGAAAGGCCACATCCTTGCCTCCCGAGCGAGCCGACGCGCGGGCTGAATCCGGTGCAGCGATTCTGCCGGCAAGCGAAGCGGCTCCCCGGGCTCCGCCGACAGGTCAAGAAAAGCGCCCACGTGCTGCGCCCTGCGGCACAACTGCGCAGTCCGCAAAACGGTGGCGACTCATTCTGGGCTCAATCCCAACGAGTTATGTTTTCAGAGCATCTGATACAGTATCAGAAGGTCCTGATGTTCCATGTTCCGAGGCATCGCCGGCAGGGTAATCCCGGCCCTCGCGCAGGGGTGCTGGTGGCGGCTCCTCGGCTCCAGGCAACCCCACCCCCGGGGCACCCCACCCCCACCGGGGGGACTTTCACCCCCGGGTGGCTCCGCTCACCCCTTCGCGCGCGATACAAAACCTCACTCGCGAGGATCTCAGCCGTTTAAACGCGCTGGGCTTCGCCGGTCACACGCCGGCACTAAAATAGACCCGCGTTCCCCGCGCAAGGTCCCCGAAGTTGGTTTTCTGGTGTTGGTCCATCGCCCGGCACGCGGAACGGCGCAAGGATTCGCCGGGCACTGAGACAAGCTTTCGCCTCTCTCGAGCCGCCTCTGCCAGGCAACTGGGCACGACCCGCCCCCTAATTTCAAGAAAGTTGTAAATGAGGGTTAATTTTTTCGAGTCTCGCCCTCTATAGGTAATGTGAGAGACCAACTAAAACCTACTGGAACGGCGCCTAGTGCGGCCGTTGAAACCAGCAATACCAACCCCCCCGTCGTTGCCAAAACCAAGAGACGACGGGCAACCTCAACCAACAAGCCGGAAGGCGGCACGCCCTCCGCGCAGATCCTCCAGCTCCCCCGGGCTGAAGAGAAAGCTCCGGAAACCAACATCAAACTCCCCGATGGCTACACCCTCCAGACCTCGGAAGTCCCGCCTGTCCTAGTCGAGACAATGATGTGCGTCAACCGGAGTGCGTTCCGCATGCTGGGACGCCGGAATACCTGCATCACCTCGTCCTACGCGCTCGCGGAGTTTGTGCAGCTCTTCGGCTACCGGTCCAAGGTGCTCAGGGTCACTGCGAGTGCACGCCCGAAGGGTTTCCCGGGGTATTTTTACAGCCTCGGGCGCTGGACCTCATGCGGACCCAAGGCCGAGCCGGGCTTATGGCGTGGACATGTAGCGGTGCTCGTCAATGACCGCTGGCTGCTCGATCCCACGCTCGACCAGATTAACGACAGGCCGATCAAGCTGCGACCTGTGGCGTTCGAGCTGGTTTCGCTAGATCCCAAGGGACCGCGGACCTATCTGGACGTGGACGGGCACCTGGTTGATTACCAGGTTTACCCCAACCAAAAGGGGTTCGCTCATGCTCCCGCTGCCAACAAATATATGTGCCGCGAACTCATGTTGGCGGCGTTCTGGAGATTCGAGCGGCGCCGCCTCGCACTCGAAGCCCAGCAGTCTAAGCTGAGCAATGGCGAGAAAAGCCTAGCGGCGTAACAGAACCTCGCTTCCCCGGCGGCACGCCTCTCGCGTCCCCGGGGAAGCAGGTTTGTTGGACACCTCTGCCTGCGGAGTTTTTCGCTCTGGTCCTGATCAGAGATCGCAGGCAATAGGCAGCCTCCGATCTATCGCGGGTGACTCGGCGCGCGGTCCAGGTTTCCCGTCACGCGCGATGAGGACCAGGCTGCGGCGCAGGCTTTCCCCGGCGTAGGCGATCTGGAACGAGCGGCCCGGCACTCAGACCGAACCACGCGGTCCAAGGCATCCATCGAGCGTCGCGGATTTCGCATCGTGAGATCCCCACGAGTTATTTTCCTCGCTTGAGCTTCGCCCAACGGGCCCGCTGCGCCGCGGCGATCCGCGCGCGGCCGGCGGCGCTCATGACACCGTGCTTGCGAGCGGTGGCTCGAACGGATCCGCCGAGCAGTTTCGCCAGCTCGGAATTCAGTCGGACGATTTTCTGTTTCAGCGTAGCAGCGCGACGCAGCACAGCAGGAACATGCTCTGGCGATATCAGGTTGGGCCAGGTTTGGGCATCCCGCCAACTCCGGGCTCCAAACACCTACACCACTGCTGCGTGATTCCGACGGCGGCGCCAGATCATTCCTACAGCGCCAAGCCAAACGATCGCGGCGCAACTCGGCTCAGGCACAAAGAGGACATTCAAGCGGAAGCCGTTCGGCGCGGTCACATCAACGAGAGTATGAGGTTCGTTAAGCTCCTGGGGATACGCAAAGCCACCGGTGACCCCACTCCAACTCTGGACTATGGAAGTGGGGTAGTTTGCGGTGTTGATTTCAGATCCCAAGTTCACTTGCATGACTGCGATTGCCTCTGGCAAGTCGCCGCTGTAGTTCACGCCCCCCGTCGACAATACGTATGAAAGGGAAGCCACCGTTGAAATAGACACATTTCCGTTAAACCCCCATCCCCGCGCATCTGTCCAACTCAGTGGCTGAACGCCCGTATCGAAGTTAAACGTGCCCTGACTTAATGAGAGGTCGAAAGCAAGTTGTCCTGATGCGGTGATGTCTTTGGGAGGATTCGGAAACCCTGGTGTCAGATGCCCGACGATTTGAGTGTCATAGAGGAGTGCTTGTGAGGTCATGGGAATCGTAATTGTGCCGGTCTCACGAATGGTGCTGGCTACCGGATCGATTATTACGGAGCCGTTGATGATTCCGGAAATGCCGAATTGCGGATTTCTGTCAAATGCGGTCACAACAGGGCCTGAGTCGACCCCCGAAAAAATGGATCCGGAGAAGGAGTTGACGACTTGGTAGGTCTGTCCGCTGGAGATCGAAGGAAGTGCCACGCCAAGAAGACCGAGCAAGGTGATGTTCAAATGGAGACTTGTTTTCATATGGGTGTTGATGAGTTTACTAGCCAACTTGGCGGTATGGTATCAATCTCACTATTTGAAGGTCAATCGCGCGGTTCCTAACGACTCGTAATCAGTTGTTTCTTGTTGCTTTTCACCTGTCAGGCGGGTATACGGTTTGCGTGCGTGAGCCGCGTGCTTGCGAAGGGAGTCTGATTAACCAAATACCGCGATCCGAACCATGAAACCGAGAACCATCGTGTTGTGCCTCTGGATCGCGCTCGTCGCGCTGCTTGCACCGTGGTCCCTGGGCCAGGCGCAGGACTTCACGTGGGAGACAAATTACGACGGTTCCCTCACGATTACGGGCTACACGGGAACAAACTGCGACGTGATAATTCCGGATGAGATCGACGGGATACCTGTTTTAGTAATAGGACACTCGGCTTTCGCAGGCACGCCGCTGACCAGCGTTGTCATTCCACAAACTGTTACCACGCTCCGAGGAGGTGCGTTCTCGTATACGAGTTTGACCAACATCACGATTCCCAACAGTGTGACAGATCTGGGATTTCCAATGATGGGCGGAGGAACTTTTCAAAACTGCACGAACCTCACGACTGTGCAGTTGAGCACAAACCTCACCTACATATCTCCATCGACCTTTCTCAGCTGTTCAAGTCTCCGAAGCATCGTAATACCCGATAATGTGGTAAGTGTCGGGGGTGGCAGCGACGACTACAATGGGGCGTTTGAGAACTGCACAAGCCTTACAAACGTTGTCTTTGGCAGCAACGTTCAAGGGATCGGACTCTGGACTTTTTGGGGATGCTCAAATTTAACCTCGGTGCATCTTCCTGACAGCCTTATTTACATAGGAGACGCAGCCTTCTGCTTCTCCGGACTTACCACTATTGACATTCCTGGCAGCGTTTACAGATTTGGAGGAGGAGATTCTATGATCATGTGGGGATCCTTTTCATCATGCCCGAATTTGCGAAGTGTGAAAATACGGGAAGGCGTGACCAGAATCAGCGCCGGCGCCTTTGCTGGCGATTACAACCTCGTTCACGTGGAATTGCCGAATAGCGCGGCCGTCATTGAAAACTCCGTTTTCGCTGGCTGCACCAATTTGCAGGATATCAGCCTACCCAATAACCTCAGCGAAATTGATGGTGCGGCGTTTCTATTTTGTGATCTTAGAACTGTGAGTATCCCGAAAAGTGTTATCTACATCGGTGCCGTTGTGTTTGCGGGCAACTCCAATCTGAGTGCGGCATACTTCCATGGAGATACCCACGAGTTCGGTAATAATGATTCCATGTTTATTGGCGACAGCAACGCGGTTGCCTACTACCTACCCGGGGCAGAGGGTTGGGACGAGGCGACATTGGGAATACCGACCATGCCTTGGACTTGGCCGACGGCAACGAATCTCCCAGCAGCCACGAGCCAGGATCAGCCCTGCACGATCGCTGTTGAGAAACTGCTTTTGCTGGCCTCCGCCCCCGAGGGAGACGCACTCAGCCTGGCATTGCCGACGAACACGACCTCACAGGGCGGGACAGTTACCTTGAGCGGTGGCGCAATCACGTATTCTCCGCCCACCAACTACGTCGGTGGCGACTCGATCGACTACACGGTTACCGACGACTGGGGCGGCGGGACTGCCACAGCCCAGATCCTGATCGATGTTCTGCCGGCGGACAGCCCGACTCTGAACATGCTGCCGCCGATTTACACGCCCGCTGGCGTCACCATCCGGTTTGCCGGGATCGTGGGCCGCGCCTACTCGGTCCAGAGGGCACCGTCGCCTAGCGGTCCGTGGGAAACGATCGGCACCTCCGCCGTCGGTCCCTCGGGCGAGGCTGATTTCACGGACCCAAATCCGCCTACTTCGGCGGCGTTTTACCGCACCTGCTACCCGTAATCCGATCATGAACACCAAGCTTTTCGCCTGCGCGTTGGCGATCCTGTCGCTGCAAGTCCCGGCCGGTGCCTACGAGTTTTACTTTTCACCGAGCACGGGTTCGATACCAGACAACGACGCGGACGGAGTCCGGAACAGCGTCACCCTGGCGGATGTGCCGGGCACCATCAGCGACGTCTCTGTCTCGTTTACAACCTCGGGCGGGTTCAATGGGGATCTCTACGTCTGGTTGTCCCACGACGGGGCCTTGTCCGTTCTCCTGAATCGACCCGGACTATCCTCCTCGAACGGCATCGGGTATCCGGACGCAGGATTCGGGACCGGTGCGGCCCAGGGCCAGTTTACCCTCGACGACCAGGCTGGCCAGGACGTGCACCAATACCGGTCAGTCTCCTACGCCTTGAACGGCAGCGGGCAGTTGACCGGGACCTGGCAGCCGGATGGCCGAATTCTGGACCCGTCGTCTGCGCCGGGGCTCTTCGACTCTGCGCCCAGGTCGAACATGCTCGGAGTTTTCAACGGTCTGAGCGTGAATGGCGACTGGACGCTTTTCGTGGCCGACCTCTCCACCGGAGGCATTACCACCCTGAACAGCTGGGGGCTTACCATCCAGACAGTGCCTGAACCGCAGGTCGCGACGCTGGTTGGCCTGGCGGCGGTCAGCGCCATCGCGCGCCGGCTCCGGAACCGGCTCCCCCACGACGAAAAGTCTTTTCATTCGCGAGCACCTTGCTGTAAATAGGGGTGCCTTCTACTCATGGCTGGGCAGCTGAAGGCTGAAAGGATCTTATGCGACTCTCGTTCCTCTGCTTCGGAATCAGCGCCTTTTGTTTGATCTCTACCCACGTCGTCGCTGACCAAACACCCATAGCTGCCAATCCCGGTGCGGAGCCGGACCTTATTCCTGGCTTGAGTGGCAACCCGAACGGCAACGTTCTGGACACATTGTATGGTCCCGGCAACTACGCCCGAGTTGATGACTCCCTGGATCAGATCTGGCTGAATGTGGGCGGGTCTGCCGAAGCTCGCGCCGCCTTTGCCGGCACTGCAACGGATCTCTACTATTCTTCATCCAGCAACCCCGGGATTTTCGTTCTCAGGGTCTCGCCATACGGCTACATCAACGGCGCGTGGACGGCTCTGCCAGGCAGTTCGGGGGAGAATTTCAGCTGGATGATCCACAGTGATAACGGTGCTCAGTTCAGCTCGGTGCAGACCAGCAATGCCGGCGAGGACCACATGGTGGCTTTTCAGATCACCGGCGATACGGGCGTGCCAGGGAATCGGATCGGGGACTACGTGATCTGTTGGGAGGATTTGTGGTTTTCGGGGTCGGATAGGGACTACAACGATGTGGTGATCGAAGTTTCCGGGGTTGCCGTTCCTGAGCCGAGCACAATCTCACTTTTTGTCCTTGCGACTGTAGCTGCGGTGTTTTCCCGTGGGAAACGTATAGGGCAGGACTCTACGCCGTGCTCAGTGCTCTGCAGATAGCGAAACCACGAAGCAAAGACGGAGATTTTCATGAACCGCACATTAATCCTCGCAGCGCTGCTTTGCCTTTCTGCAGCTGGGCGCTCGCCAGCCGACACGGTCTATTTTGGAGACGCGGATCGCGGTCCGAGCAACTCCCTGGATTTTGGAGGCCTTCAGGTTTCCGAAAATGTGGCGACCGGCATCGGCGTAGGCCTCGGGTGCGCAGACTTCGGCTCAGCAACCACATTGGATTGTTGGCTGCACTATTCTCCTGGTGAGCGCTATCCTGATGGCGGGTTTCTGGAATGGGCGGACATCAAGATTAGCGGCGGCGCTATGAATTCGATCACGGTCATTCCCTGCTTGCCTATCAACATGGATACCGGCGAGGTCCTACCAGTGTCTTTCTCGATCACCACATCGTGGGGAATTCCAGGAGGCCAATACGATTCAGATTTCACGGATGCCACAAACCCGAAGCCAATAACCTTCTTGGCCCCCTCCGGCGCGACGGGCTGTCTCACCAGCCCATACTACTCACCAGTAGGACAGTGGCTTTTTTTCGACGCTTACCGCATGGCGCACTTGGACGGTGAACTGAACATCCAAGCAAGCTGCTCAATCGTCTCTGTAGATTTTACACCAATACCAGAACCCGCGACGGGGGCACTCATCTTTGCTGGCCTAGCGGCTTTCAGCAGTCGACTCACTAATCCGCGGAAGCACCACACGACATGAAAACGCTCATCAGTTTGCTGGCTATCGGAATGACCTTCTACAGCCCGCGAATTCTCGCCTTTGGGCTTCCTGTCGCCGAGGACACGTCGGCGACGCGCGACGTTCTGACACTCGCCGCTGGAAAGGCCAGCACGCTCGCCGTGAGCAGCAACCAGGCCGCCCTGCTTCGGTTCGATCTGACCAGCCTGCCCGCCGCGGTCAGCGCAACGAATATCGTCAGCTCTCGAATCAAGCTCTACGTGACCTCGGCCAAAAATCCTGGTGACCTAACCGCCAGCCTGATCACCGCGCCTTGGACGGAAACGGTGACCAGCAACACCTCGGCCCCTGGGTTCGACGCCACGACGATCGCAGCCGTCCCGGCGGCAAAACTCGTAGCGAAGCGATTCGTCGGCCTCGATGTGACGGACGAAATCGTCGGTTTTCTGGACGGCACGGTCACGAACCACGGTTTCCTCCTCCGCGATGCGGCGGGCCAGCTTGCGTTCGCCTCGAAGGAGGGTCCGAGCCAGGGCCCTGCGCCGGAGCTGGAGATCGAGGCGAACTTGTCCCAGGATACCACTGGCAGTGGCGTTTTTCCTGGCAGCCTGATTGTAGGCGGACACCTGTCTCTGGGCGGGCTTATCCGGCAGGGATCGGAAACTGGAACGGCCGAGCCGGCCGGCGGCGGTCTGATCACTAGGCGCATTCAGTCGACCAATCCGACAGCTGGAGCAGTCGTCGCCCGCACCGACAGCATGACCCTTGAACGCGCCGGCACGGCCGGCGGGTGGAGGACCACGCTCCGGGCCAACAGCGGCAACGTGACCTTTGTTTTGAACGGCATCGACGCCGGCGGCACCCCCTTTACCTCTGCGTCGGCCTATGGTCCGAATCCGTATCCCGCTGTAACGAATCTCGTGCTCGACCCCCGATACTCCGGCGGAGACCTGATCTATTTTCACTGCATTTTCGGAAGCGCCGAGCCTTCGGGCTACTTCACCGAGGTCACTTTGTTCCGATCACCCAACAGTGGCGGAACAAACTGGGTGGGGACGTTGACCAGTTCCTACAACCAGTAACTGCTATCGGCCTGCGCCCCGTGGTGGCACTTGTTCGGATCGGACGAACGAAGCGCCGCTCCGGCTCTAGACGCATCCTCCGAGTCAATTACGACGGGCTCGAAGCCTCGCGATGCGTTCCTCGAGAAACCTGTTCACCTCGTTGCACAGCGCCGCCTTGCTCCTGACCCAGACGTAGCAGTAATTCCCGCTCAGCCCAGGTGCACCCCCGCTCCATTCGCAGCTACCGTAATCGACCAACGACTTAAAGTGCTGGCCGAACTTCCCGAAGAAGCTGGCCGCGAACTCCGGGATGCTGCGCGGCGCTAACCGGTTTAGCTCCTCCAGGGCCCCGTCGGGGCCGGTGAAGTCGATCACCTCCTGGGTCCGCAGGTCGTCGCCGTGCATGAAAAGGTGTTGGCACTCCTCGTAGGCCTCGATGCCGCAGACCGGGCAACGCACAACGTGTTCCTCGGACCCGCCGTCAATGTCTCCGTTGCTCATAGCTTTTTTCTCCTTTTTTAAATCCAACTGGTAGGTCTCGGGACACCACGGCCATCTTGATCGGCCATGGGTGTTTTTTCATCCGCCGGGCGATGCGAATCACGTATTCCGGCGAATCCAGCCAGCGGTAGCTGCCGCAGCAACTGCAGACACTGGCGCTCTTTGCCCAGATCGACCAGCAGGCGTGACAGACTTTAAACTCGTCGGCCCTTGCGGCGAGCCGATCACACAATTCTACCCGGGCCCGGTGATACCGAGCGCGCTCTTTCTCGTCCATGGATACAAGACCCCTCTCGGGGTAGCTCCATCGGGGATGTTTTTCCGGGACCTTCGCCCCAGCACATCGAAGCCTTTCGGCCTCTACCACCGTGGCGCGCACTCACGCGCTCGGCTGGTAGCCCCGACCGCTACGGGTCGAGGCGTTCCTGATGTCTGTTTAGATGCTACCAGGATCTTGGAGCCGCTTCAAGCTCATTGGTGCGGCAAGAGCCCCGTGGGTGGGGGCCGCCGGCGCCTGAATGGCACGCGGCATCATTGCTTGGCAAGCTGCGACACGCGCCGACGCAGGCTACGTTCTGAGATGTTGAAGCTGGCTCTCAAGACACCGTCCGTCTGCTGCTGCATTTCAAAACCCGCGGCCAAGGCGGCCAGAATGAACGTGCCTTCATAAACATGGCCGGTATAAGTATTGCTTGGGTTTTGCGTGCCGGCACTCTGGCCCGGATTCTCAACGAGATGCTTCAAGCCGTAACTTCCGCGCCTCATATTCTGAGCCTTGGATTTCTCAATGCCCTCGAGAAACGATAGGCACCGACGAAATGCATCTTCTTGACCCTCGAGCGAAGCGCTATCAAGCCCGGCTACCTTAAATTTCTTGGCAGCTTGTTTAAGTGTCATACGGTTCTGGATCGGTTAAATGTCACCTGACTTTGGTCAGGCACCGCAGGGCGAAGGTGTCTGATTTCTAACCGAAATTCAAGGCTTCGTGAGATTCGCGAGCCGTGATTCACACCCCCGCGGCAGGATGGTGAATCGGGTGTTGATTCGCGTTCGCCCAGTATTTCTCCTCCGAGCCGCGCATCATCAGCAGGTGCGCAATGACCTCGTCTCTAGGGCACATGACCCCGGCCCACGTTTGGCCGTAGTAGCCGATCGGGTGCAGGCACAGCGCGCACAAGGCGTAGTTCGCCTCTTCGTTCTGCCGGAGAACGATGGTCGGCCGACCTCTGCGGAAGCCGCCCAAGTCTGATTGCCGCAACTTTGGGGCATCGCTTACGCTTGGGCCATGAGACGAAACTCCAGATCGACCACGACACCGCTGAGCATGGCCCAGCACACCGACGGCCTGACGGAGGCTAACTTCCACCTTCTGACAAAGTTGATCCACTGGTTGGCCGCGAACGAGAATGCGCAGAGGAGGTTCCGAATGGCGGTCACTCAAAAGCTTGCTCGGATCGATGCCGCCGTCTCGCTAGTGCTGGTTGAAAACAAGGTTCAGTCGCAAGCTATCCTCAGGAGCCATGGTTATAGTGCGGAGAAATTGGAGGAAGACGCAAAGTTCGCGGAAGAGTTCATCAATAATAGGAGCGAAACAGCCTGCTTGAAAATGTTCCGATACATTTATACTGAAGCGCCCGTGCCTGAGCCACGCCATGATCGTAGACGCAGGTGGTGGGGCTGGGAGATTTGAGCGGAGGTATGAGCATCCACGTTGTCTAGCTGAATCAGGGATTTCGCGCGGCTCCGGAGGTGTGGCGTTGCGCCCTTCGCCAAGCCTGTAATTGTGACTTATAGAGGCATAGGCAGTCTTCGACCTGTTCCGGCCGCAATCGCTGGAATGGCATTGGAAAGGCAGACAACGGGAGCTTGTCGCGCCAGTCGGCAAGGCCCAAAGCCTTGGCCCCGGTGCGGACCCCAGCGTGGAGGTAAACCTGTTCCGGGCTCAGTTCCAGGTATGCGCCGAGTCTGTGGACCGTGTCGTAGATCGTCAGGAGGCCGATGCCGCGAATCGGCCTGAGCGCTGCGGCCACTTTGTCATAAAGGGCCGCGAAGCTGGTGATGCCGCGGTAATCCAATTTCAACATGGCTTCGCGGGTCTGGGCCAGGACTCCGGCAGGAATTCGTCGTTGATGCGAGAAACGTGCGCCGTTTGGAAGTTGAGCAAGGGCGGCTTTGGAAATGGCAGCTGGGAGCGATTTCTGGACTCGATAGAAGCGAAGGTAGCGAGCCTCGGCATCAGCATGGTCCCGGAGGTAAGCTTCTACTATGCCTTCGAGACTGCTCGGCTCACCAGCACTTTTGCCGGTCGGGCGGCAGGGGTCATAACTGGTTTTCCCGTGTGTCATGAGCTTGGTTTGGAGCGATCTTGGACGGTAGGTCGCAGTCGGCTCGCTATTTTGCATTCCTTTTGATGCAGTCAAAAAGTTGGTCAAGTGTTCTCTGACGATCAGCGATTTGCTCTGGCGTGCCGGCGGATTGAACCCAGTCGGAGAGGGCTTGCGCACGCTCCAGCTCCGGGCGTTTGAATATTTCGGCAACCTGCGCGATGAAATCGGGATCAAATCTGGGTTGCTCAGCCTTGGGCGGTCGCGGAGTGCTCCCGATGATTGCGTTCGGCATGATAGTCTCGAAAGCAGATACCGTCTCGCCCAGCGCGTCCTGAATCATGTCGACAGCGTCGTCGCGGTCCTCCTTTTCCTCCGCCATGTCTAAGTCGTCCAGTGCGGAAGAGAGATCCTCGAGCGCTGACTCAAGCTCTGCCAACTCGCTCTCGAAATCGTCCTTGTCCGCATCTGGGCGAGGTTGCAGGTGCTGAAAGAGGCTTTCAGCGTCCGCGTGGGAGCTTCTCAAGGCGTCAAGTTTGGCTTTCGTGATTTTTTGAGAGGCGAGTTGCTTCAGTGATTCAATCTCGGGATTCATAAGTAAATGCGGGAAAGGCGGCCCGCGCGCCCATTTGCGATGACAGCACCCTCGCCTCCGGGTGTCAACGGGATTTCAGATGCTCCGCGGGGGATGCACGTATTGGATGCGGTGGGCCTTAAGTTTGGGGACCAGACTAAAAGGTTGGAAGCAAAAGATTCATTACATCTCGCCGGCATACTTGCCGGCGGGATTGACAAGATGGCCGACAGCAGTGCAGAATGCCGCCGTGTTAAACGTTTTATCCAGCCAGTTTGGCTTTCGTTCCGGCGACAAGGGAACCCATACAAGCCGCACCATAATGTTGGATGAGCTTTCTGCTCTGCTGGAAAGCCTGCCTATGGAAGCCAGCCGGGCGGATTATCTGGCGGCCATCGTCGAGCACAACACTCTCGGCAAACAGACCGCGGCCACCCGAAAGCTGACCGCCCAACGCCTGCGCGAACTCTACGTCCTCGATCCCAATGTCGCCTTGTTCCGGGTATTGCGCCGGTTCTGGCAGGATGACGCCCCGGGGCGTCCACTGTTGGCGCTGCTTTGCGCCCTCTCCCGTGATCCGCTCCTACGGGCCACGGCTGAACCCGTTCTTGCCATGACTTCCGGCGAGGAACTTTCCCGCCAGAGGCTCACCAGCGCCATCCGCTCGGCGGTTGGTGACCGACTGAATGACGCAACGCTCGACAAAGTCGTGCGGAATGCCTCATCGTCTTGGGTGCAAAGCGGGCACTTGCAGGGCCGCGTGCGGAAATTCCGGCAACCTGTCCGTCCGACTCCATTGGCCACGGCATATGGGCTAATGTTAGGCTACCTGGAAGGACTGCGTGGAGGCAGGCTGTTCGAAACCCAGTGGACGAAGGTCTTCGATGCCTCACCGGGAGAGCTTCGTTACGTAGCGGCAGAAGCCAAGCGGCTGCATGGTCTGGATTTGAAGTCGGCGGGCGATGTGATCGAAGTCGGATTCACGTCAGTCTTAACCCCGCAAGAAATAAAGGATTCCCGTGTCACGCATTGACGAGCTGGCAGAGCAATACGAGCGGCACATCACGGCTCCATGGCAGCGCAACCTGGCCGGAGCGCAACGAATCGTGTTCGTGGTGTATCCGAAAGAGGATGAGCGCCGTTTGCTTGTGAAGTTGAAAGAATTCGAGCATCGGACCAGGACCGCCGGGCACGGCTGGCACGAATTGGATTTCACGAACCTTTTTGCGAAATGGATGGCCGAAGAAGAGTATCGCGAGGAATACTTCCGGCATCCCGAGGATCTGATTCCTAAATACGACCGCGAATTCAAGGCAGCTTGTGTGGAGTGGACACGGCAGGCTTTGGCGGATGAAGCCTTCACCGATGACAGCGTGCTGGCCGTGCATGGCGTTGGCGGTCTGTATGGGTTTACGTATTTGCATGAAGTTTTGAAGGCGGTCGAACCGATGATCCGTGGCCGCGTGGTTGTATTTTTTCCAGGGTCCTACGACCAGAACACATACCGGCTTCTCGATGCGCGCGATGGTTGGAACTACATGGCAACGCCGATCACCGGCCTGACCAGCAAGTAAGAACACACTATGAAGAACCGAGAGATATTCCTGCGTGATCCGGCAATCGCCAAGCTCATGAATAACGGGCAGGCGCGAATCAACGACGGCATGACGGAGCAGGAGTGGGCGACTTTGCGCGAGGAGCTTTCGAATTTCGTATGCGAGGGCCAATACGCTGACGGCATGTTGCGCATCCTCGAAGCGTTCCTGGGTCGCGTGGGCGGAACGGATCAAAGCGGCGCATGGGTGAGCGGTTTCTATGGCAGCGGCAAATCGCACCTTCTGAAAATGATCGGCCATCTCTGGATGAATACGGAGTTTCCCGATGGCGCAACAGCACGGTGCCTTGTGCCGCAGTTGCCTGCGGAAATCGAAGCGGCCCTGAAGGAACTGGACACGGCCGGCCGCCGCGCCGGCGGGATGCACGCCGCGTTCGGGGCACTGCCCTCGGGCAGTGCGGAAAGCACGCGGCTGACGATTCTCGGTATCATCCTGCGTTCCTGCGGGCTGCCGGACCAATACCGGCTCGCCAAGTTCTGTCTCTACCTCAAGAACAACGGCTTTTACGACCGGGTGAAGAAGGAAGTAGAAGCCGCTGGGAAGAATTTCATGCGGGAACTGGAGAACCTGACGGTGAGTCCGGTGCTTCGAGCGGCACTGCTCAAGGTTGATCCTCAGCTTGGCAGCGCCGAAGCGCTTCGCGCGCTTCTTACGAAAGAGTTCGCGCAACCGGCGGACATTTCCACGGCAGAGTTTCTTCGGATGACTCGGGAGGTGCTCGGCGGCAAGGATGGTCTGCCTCTCACCATTCTGGTGCTGGATGAAGTGCAAATTTACGTGCGCAATAACCTGGAGCGCACCCGCGAGGTTGTAGAAGTGGCGGAAGCTCTGGGCAAGCAACTCGACTCGCGCCTGCTGATGGTCGCCGCTGGCCAGAGCGCGCTGAGTTCCGACGTGCCGGAGTTTCCGTGGATGCGCGCGCGGTTCACCATCACGGTGGAACTCTCGGATGCCGACGTGGAGAACGTGACGCGGCGCGTGCTGCTGGCGAAGCGGCCGGAGAAAATTGAAGTTGTGCGGTCGAAGCTGTCCTCGCACGCGGGCGAGATTGCGCGTCAACTGTCTTCGACAGCCATTGGCACGCGGACGGAGGATCAAGACATACTGGCGGACGACTATCCCATCCTGCCGGTGCGCCGGCGGTTCTGGGAGCATGTGCTCCGGGCGGTTGACCCGGCGGGCACGAGCGCCATGTTGCGCTCCCAGCTGCAGAACATCCATGAAGCACTGCGCGAATTGGCCGAGTCGCC
This sequence comes from Verrucomicrobiota bacterium, assembly GCA_046346665.1. Lineage (GTDB taxonomy): Bacteria > Verrucomicrobiota > Verrucomicrobiia > Limisphaerales > JAXMHQ01 > JAXMHQ01. Next base: position 55,512 of record JAXMHQ010000028.1, on the reverse strand, counting down.
GCTGGGGACGGTTGTGCCGGCGGACATCATCTTTGATCAACTGCAAGCCGGCATGGTGCAACAGGGCGTGCTGCTCCGGGAACTCTCGGAAACTATCCGCAAACAGGACCGGCTCGCGGGCCGACTATGCGGTCTGATTTTTCTAATCCGCAAACTACCGCGCACGAGCGGGGCGGACTGCGGTGTGCGGGCGACGCCGGAAATGCTGGCCGATTTGCTCGTGAGCGACCTGGCCAACGATGGCACGAAGCTGCGCAAGGACGTGCCACTGGTGCTCCAGAAGCTCGTAGACGAAGGCATCATCCTGAAGGACGGTGAGGAGTATAATCTCCAGACCAAGGAATCCCAGGAATGGGACAAGGAGTTCCGCAACCGCCAGACGCAAATCGGCAGCAACGAACCCATCATCCACCAGAAGCGCGACGCGCTGCTGCAAGCGGCGCTGCAAAAGGAAATCAACACGGTGCGGTTGAAACAGGGCATTAGCAACGAGCACCGGGAACTGGTGCTGCACTTCGCTCCCGAGCCGCCGGATGCCACCGGCCAAAACGTGCCGGTGTGGGTGCGCAACGAATGGAACGCCTCGCAGAAAAACGTCGTGGATGCGGCGCGGGCGGCGGGCACCGACAGCCCGATCCTGTTCGTGTTCGTGCCCAAGGCAGCCGCGGAAGATCTGCGGCAGCAGATCATCCGCGCCGAAGCGGCCCGTGGAACGATTGATGGCAAGGGTGTGCCGAGCACCCGCGAGGGCGAAGAAGCCCGCAGCAGCATGGGAACACGGTTGAGCGATGCCGAGCGCGCCCGCGACCAGCTCATCGCACAGATCGCCAGCGGCGCGAAAGTCTATAAGGGCGGCGGGACGGAACTGTTTAACCTGACGCTGGCGGAAAAGGTGCGCGAAGGCGCGACGGATGCGCTGGCTCGCCTATTCCCCCGCTTCGGCGAGGCCGATCACAAGGCTTGGACGAGTGTCATCAACCGCGCCCGCAATGGCGATGACTCGCCGCTGCGCGCCGTGGATTACGAAGGTGCTACGGAACAACACCCGGTCTGCAAGGAAATCCTCGGCAAGGTCGGCAGTGGGATCGAGGGCCGCGAGCTGCGGAAGCTTTTTACCGCGAGTCCCTATGGCTGGCCGCAGGACGCCGTGGACGGCGGGATCATCGTCCTGCACGCCGGCGCGCATTTGCTGGCGCGTTACAATGGGCAACCGCTCGGGGTGGGGCAACTCGACCAGAACAAGATTTCCAAGACCGAGTTCCGCACGGAATCCATCATCCTGACCGGACCGGACAAACTCAAATTGCGCGAGCTGTTCCGCGAGGCCGGCGTCACGGCGAAGGCCAGCGACGATCTGGAATTGAAGTCCACGGAATACCTAAACGCGGTAGAGGCCCTGGCGAACAAGGCCGGAGGCGCTGCCCCGTTGCCCGAAGCGCCGAAGACGACGAAGCTGGCCGACTTGCGCGGGCGCATCGGCAACGACCGGCTCAAGGGCTTGCTGGAGGCGGCAGATACGTTGAAACCTGAGGTCGCCAAGTGGAAAAGACTGGCCGACCTGGCGGCAAAGCGCCTTCCGGAATGGGCGCAGCTGCAACAATTCCTGACCGCCGGGGCGGGCGTTGGCGCGATGGCGGAGGTAGTGACGGCGGCGAATGGCATTCTGGATGGCCGGCTGCTGCTGGATAATTCCGACCACGTGCCGCCTATGGTGAAGCAGGCCGCCAAGGCCTTGCGAACGGCGGTGACAGGCGCGCACGGCGCATTTTCCAGCCGGCACGCCGAACTGCTCAATGAACTGGAGGCGAGCGATGCCTGGACAAAGATTTCCGGTGCTCAACGCATGACGCTGATGAGCGAGGAAGGGATTTCATCCGTGCCCGATCTGGAAGTCGGCTCGGACGAGCAACTGCTAGCGGCGCTGCAACAGACTCCGGTAGCGAGTTGGAACGACAAGACGGCGGCGCTGACGGCGCGTTTTCAAAATGCGGCGCGCAAGGCGGCCAAGCTGCTCGAACCCAAGATGCAATACGTGACGCTGACGAGCGGGCTGCTGAGGACGGAAGCGGACGTGAAGTCGTGGCTGGCGGAGCAGGAAGCGACTCTGCTCGCCGAACTCAAAAAAGGGCCGGTGGTGGTGGGATAACCGAGGAGCGCATCATGCCTATTTCTGAATCCCAATTCGAAACATGGTCGCACCAAGGTTCAATCCAGCAGTCTAGTAGCACTTACCAAACGGTTCGGGCGGCTTTATTGGATGCTAATGCGAACTATGTCGGCAAGGATTTCGAAGTCTTCCTGCAAGGTTCATACGGGAACGATACGAACATCTACGCGGAAAGCGACGTGGATGCCGTCATTCGTTTGGACTCAATCATGAACAGCGATTTATCCGCACTGCCACCCGAGCAGCAGCAGGCATATCATAACGCTTACAGTAATGCTACCTACACATTTGCAGAGTTTAAGGCCGGTGTTGTCACCCGACTGACCAACGCATTTGAAGCAGCGAATGTGACGTCTGGGAACAAAGCGATCAGGATCAAGGCGAATGGTTCACGTCGAAGCGCTGACGTGGTGGCGTGTTACCAGCATCGCCGCTACATCCGTTTTATCAGCACAAGCGACTATGAATTTGTGCCTGGGGTCATCTTTCCCACAAGCTCGAGTGGGACAATTATCAACTACCCGAAGCGGCACGCGAGCAACTGCACGGTGAAGCACCAGGCAACCAACAGTTGGTTCAAGCCGATCGTTCGAATTTTCAAGAATATGCGGAGCACATTGGTGGCACAGGGCACAATCGCGAAGGATACAGCGCCATCCTACTACGTCGAAGGGATGATTTGGAACGTGCCGAACGATCAATTCGGGAGCAGTTATGTTGAAACATTCTGCAACTGCGTCAACTGGCTGCTGCAAACCGATCGTTCCAAACTACAATGCGCAAACGAGCAGTATCCGCTGCTCGGGCAGAGCAATGTTCAGTGGACTTTGCCCAATTACGACAAATTTGTGAACGCCCTTGTCCAACTTTGGAAGGATTCTTGAATATGCACTCCTACGCCAGCGACAGCAATGATCGGAACGTAGCCCCCTGGGTGATTGCCGGCGTCGCAGTGGTCGTAGCGTTCATCTACTCCGCGTTCATCGCTTGGAAAAGAATTGAAGTAGCTTGGTGGGTGGAGACTCCGTCCATCATGTCAGCGTATGGTGTGGTTTACTGGCTTTATAATCGGCATGGGTGGAAGTGGCGGTGGTTTGGGCTACGCCTCTCGGAGATCCCGGATTATGGCGGCACTTGGTTTGGCCAACTGCACTCAAATCATGCCAACGGCACGAAAATTTACGGCATGCTCCACGTTCACCAGACCTGGACGAGCCTGTGTGCGGAATTTGAATCACAAACCTCGCGTTCTTATTCCATCATGGCAGCGGTGAACGTGACACCCGGTCCGACGGAGGGTTTGACGTTTCAGTACACCAATGCTCCCCGGCATGGAGCTGTCGAGACGATGAATGCGCACGTCGGGCTGAATCATCTCCGTCTCTTGGCGGACGGAAAGACCTTGGAAGGTGATTACTTCTCCGGACGCGGACGGCAGACCTTTGGCAGCATGAGCTTGATTCGCGTTAGTCCGAAGCGGATGACGTTCCAAGAGGCAGAAACGAAATACCACCGGCGGAAAGGACAACCGAAGGCATAAGCACATGGTCACTCTCTCCAAAGAACTTCGGCGGCAACTGGAAAGCACAGTGCTTAAGGCGCGGGAGGAAGCCGAGCGCGGCGCGGCGGCGGCGCTGGAATCTTACGGCGTGGCGGAGGCGAAGCTGCCGGGACATCTGGATGAAGCCGGCAAAGTTCTGCGGCGCAAGCTGCGGGCGCACGGCCGGCAGGTGGGCGATGTGCGCCGGCCCGATGACTCCCAAGAAGTGGAACACCTGATCCACGAGTGCGCGTATGAAAATTGGCATCGAATGTTGTTCGCCCGGTTTCTGGCGGAGAATGGTTTTTTGATCGAGCCGGAGTCCGGGCTGGATGTGGACTTTGCGCATTGCGAAGAGGAGGCGAAACGGTTGGGCATTGATCCGTTGGAGCTGGCGGCACGGTTCGCACAACGGATGTTGCCGGCGATTTTCCGCCCTGATGACCCGGTGTTGCAACTCCGGCTGCCGGCCGAATCGCGCGGCGCACTGACGGCCCTGCTTGCCAGTCTGCCACGCGACGTGTTTCTGGCCGATGACAGCCTTGGCTGGGTGTATCAATTCTGGCAGACGAAGAAGAAAAAGGAAGTCAACGACTCTGGGGTGAAGATCGGTGCGGATGAACTCTCCCCCGTGACGCAGTTATTCACCGAGGATTACATGGTGGAGTTCCTGCTCCACAACACGTTGGGCGCATGGTGGACAGCCAAGCGCCGGGCGGAAGGAAAGAGCCAGCCGATTGCCTTCGCGTATCTGCGGCTGAAAGAGGACGGAACGCCGGCAGCGGGCGCGTTTGCGGGCTGGCCGAAAACCGTTAAAGAACTGCGCGTGCTCGACCCGTGCATGGGGAGCGGGCATTTCCTTGCGTTCGCACTGGTCATTCTCGTGCGGATGCGGATGGAGGAGGAAGGGCTTACCGCCCGCGACGCTTGCGTGGCGGTGCTACACGACAATCTATTCGGGCTGGAACTTGACCCTCGCTGCACGCAAATCGCCGCCTTCAACCTGGCGCTGGCGGCGTGGAAGTTGGGCGGGTATCACGCGGAACTACCGCTGAACCTCGCCTGTTCTGGGTTGGGGTTGCACGCGAAGAAAGATGACTGGCTGAAACTGGCGGAGCGGGCCGCGCAGACGAACGCTCTGGCGGCGGACAACGACCTGCTGGGCGCACGCGAGGAAACGCTGCTCTCCCAAAAACTTAAGGCGGGCATGGAGCGGCTTTACGACCTGTTCCAAAGAGCACCAGTGCTGGGCAGCCTCATCAACCCGCGTGCGCTGGGCAGTGACTGGTATGTGGCAGAGTTTCACGAACTGCAACCGTTGCTGGCGAAGGCGCTGGAGCGCGAGACCGGTGACGAAGCGCACGAACTAGCTGTGACGGCGCAAGGGGCCGCAAAAGCGGCTGAAATACTTGCCAGCCAATTCACACTCGTTGTAACCAACGTGCCTTACCTCGGAAGCGGCAAACAAGATGATATACTCAAAGATTACTGCGAGCGGGCTTACCCAGAAGCCAAAACAGATTTGGCAACGTGCTTTGTTGAACGTTGTTTGGCCTTCTGCTTGGCTGGTGGAAGCACCGCTCTGGTTACGCCACAAAATTGGCTGTTCCTGACGACCTACAAGAAACTCCGCACGCGCCTGCTGAAAGGAGTGCAATGGGATCTTGTGGCACGGCTTGGTGAAGGCGGATTTGAAAGCCCTCAAGCTGCTGGGGCTTTCACGGCGATGTTATCATTCTCCAGCCAAACACCAGCAAAGAATCATGTGCTCGCGGGATTTGATGTTATTGAGGAGAACACTCCAAGCGAAAAGGACTTGGGGCTATGCAGCAAGCCATTTGTTTGCGTTGCGCAGTTAGCGCAGTTAGACAATCCCGATGCAAGGGTCAGTTTTGAAGAACCATCCAACATCCCGAGACTCGAAAGAGTAGCTTCGTGCCTTGCTGGTATTCTGAACGGAGACTCACCGAGATTTCAGAAGTATTTCTGGGAATTCGGTGTTGTTCCAAGTGAATGGTGTTTTCAACAAAGCACTGTCGAGACAACTCAGCCCTATGGAGGACGTGAGTTGGTAATTTTCTTCGATGAAGCTGGGGGACATCTGCGTGAAGATGCTGCTATTCGGCGAGATCGGCTTCACGATTCAGACCGGCGCGGTAATTCGGCATGGAAAAAGTGGGGTGTTGCCGTCAGCCAGATGCGCGAGCTTCTTGTCACGATCTACTCAGGGGAGAAGTGCGATTCCAATGCCGCAGTGATTTGTCCAATGGATCAGAGACACGTGTGCGCGATTTGGGCGTTTTGCAGTTCGCCGGATTTTAATCTTGCCGTCCGAAAGATTGATCAAAAAGTAAATGTCACAAATGCAACGATAGCTAAAATACCTTTCGATCTTGCGCATTGGGAAAAGGTCGCGGCGGAAAAATATCCTGATGGATTGCCAAAGCCTTTTTCGAGCGACCCGACGCAATGGTTGTTCAACGGGCATCCGAAAAGTTCTGACCATCCGTTGCAAGTGGCGGTGGCGCGACTGGTTGGCTACCGCTGGCCGCGCCAGACGGGGTCGAGTTTTCCGGATTGTCCGGCACTCGGTTCGGACGGTTTGGAGAAGCACGCGGACAACGACGGTGTGGTGTGTTTTAGCCAGGCGCGTGATGAAGCGCCGGCAGCTCAGCGTTTGCGGGCATTGCTGGTCGACGCCTTCGGTGCAGAATGGAGTCACGCAATGGAGCGCAAGCTCATTGCCGCCACCGGCTCAAAGGCGGAGTCGCTGGAAGAATGGCTGGTGAACGATTTCTTCGCGCAGCATTGCGACCTGTTCCACAACCGTCCGTTTGTCTGGCACATCTGGGATGGGCGCAAGGACGGTTTCAATGTGCTGGTGAATTATCACAAGCTCGCCGGACCGAAGGGAGACGGCCATCGCACACTGGAGACTTTGACGCATGCTTATCTCGGCGATTGGATTACCCGGCAAAAGGATGCTGTGGCGCATAATGAAGCTGGCGCGGATGACAGGTTTGCTGCCGCACAGGAACTGCAGGGTGAGTTAATAAATATTTCAGCAGGTGAGCCACCTTACGACCTGTTCATCCGCTGGAAGCCGCTACACCAGCAACCCGAGGGCTGGTATCCGGACATCAATGACGGCGTGCGGCTGAACATCCGGCCTTTCATGGTGGCGACGCTTAGTCGGGGCAAGAAGGGCTGTGGATTGTTCCGAACCAAGCCAGGCAATAGCGTGAAGTGGGAAAAAGACCGAGGCAATGACACATCACGGTCGAAGCGAGACTATCCGTGGTTCTGGAAGTGGGATCAGGAGTCGGTGGATTTTGAGGGCGACAGCGATTTTGACGGCAACCGATGGAACGACTGTCATTACACCAATGAGTTTAAGCGTGCTGCTCGCAATCGAACGGATACTAATGCCTGAAGAAATAACGATCGAACACCTTGGAGCTGTCTTGGACTACGTCCGCGAACGTGGCGCGATTACGAACCGGGAATGCCGGCAAGTTACCGGGTTGAACTACGACAGTTCGATTAAGTTGTTTAGCGCAATGTGCATTGTGGGGATGTTGAGAAAAACTGGTGAGTCCTCCGCCACGAAATACGTCTTGGCTGATAAGCTACCCACGTCTCCAAAGCGCCCCGGCTACCATCGCAAACTGAACCTTTGATTTACCAATGAGCGTGAGCTACCGAACCAAATCGAAAGCGCCGGGGACGTTGCTGCAAGCCGTGGAGGCATCCCTGCTGGTGGCGACCCGGCATCAACCGGGTGTTGAAACCCAACCGACGGCGGTTTTGTGGACGGATGCCGACGGCCAGTGGCAGCCGGTGGTCAAGAAGCTGCAGGAGCGACTGCCGCAGCTCGTGGTTTTCGGCGAATACGACGTGACAAAGCGCAGCGGGCCGGCGGTCTGGCTCAAGTGCATCGTGGGAGGGACGATCAATCTCGGCCTGGGCAAGGAGGTTGTGCCAATCGTGTATCTGCCGAACGTGAGCCGGCAGACGTTGCGGGCGGCGGCGGATTGTCCGCTCCTGCTCCAGCCGCTGGTGGAACTCCAATATCGCGGCGTGGTGTGGACACAACGCAATGGGAAGGACTGGACGGTGGAGGCTTTTCTCGTCTCGGATGATGGCCTGGGACTGGACGTATTGCGCGACGAGGCGACGCGGAACTCGTTGCACAGTTCGCTGCCGGTGCTGGCGGAAACACCCGTGGCCAAGCTCGAAGGCAAGCGACTGGAGGCGGAGGATTTCGACAAGCTGATGGTGGGTGATCATCCTCGCGATCTACTGGAATGGATGAATAGCCCGAAGGAAGCCCGCGAGAGCTGGGGCGACGGCAAGTGGCACGCCTTCCGGTCGCGCTGTAAAAAAGATTATGGCTTCGACCCAGACGAAGACGGAGCGGTGGGTGCGGCGGAGAAGCTGGGGCTGCGCAAGGAAACCGCGTGGCAACAGTTGTGGGACCGGTTTTCCGAAGCGCCGGTGCTTTATAAGGCACTGCCGGATTTACTGACGCGGGCCAAGCCAAGGGAATTACTTTTCAATCCCGAATCCTGGCCGGATGAAAACGACAAAGCGGAGGCGCGCCTCCGGGCGGCGCTGTTGGATCTGGGGCCGATGGACGGCTCGGCGGCACGAGCGCGGGTGAAGGAACTGGAAAATGAACATGGCAAGCGCCGGGATTGGGTGTGGGCCAAGATGGAACGGAGCCCGATGGCGGACGCGCTGGAACATCTGGTGGCGCTGGCAGAAAAGACGGCGAAGACCCTGAACGGCGCGAGCCTGGAAGCGGTGGCAAAGAATTACGAGGAAGGTGGCTACGAAGCCGACTTAAAGTTGCTGCGGGCGCTGGCGGAAGGTAAGTCGAACCAGGACCGGGCAGCGATCCAAGCGGCGGCGCGAGCGGTCTATCTGCCTTGGCTGCGTTCGGCGGCGGAACTTTTTCAACAACTCGCCGCCCAGGCGCCGTTCGGCGGCATTAGCCAGCAACCGGTGATCGAAGCGAACGTGGGCGAGTGCCTGCTGTTCGCGGACGGCCTTCGATATGACCTCGGTCAGGCGCTGCGGGCGTTGTGCGAGGAGCGCGGTCTGCGCGTCGGGTTGGGGCGGCGCTGGGCGGGCACACCGACGGTAACGGCGACGGCCAAGCCGGCGGTGTCGCCGGTGACGGCGATGCTGCAAGGCGGCTTTACGCTGCCGGACAATTTCGCACCGTGGCTAAAAGAGGGCGGACAGGAACTGACCACAGCGCGTTTCCGGAGGTTGCTGGAGGACATTGGCTATCAGTATCTCGCCACGAGCGAGACCGGCGACGTGACCGGCAAGGGATGGACGGAGTGTGCGGCGATTGACCGGCGAGGTCACGACATGCAGTTGGGGCTGGCGGGGCAAGTGGCTGAAGAACTCGACGGCATCGTGGAACGCATCACGGAATTGCTGGATGCCGGCTGGCGCTCGGTCCGCGTGGTGACGGATCACGGCTGGTTGCTCGTGCCGGGGGGCCTGCCGAAAACGGATTTGCCGGGCTACCTCGTCGAGAGCCGCTGGGCACGATGCGCGGCTATTAAAGGGCAGTCGAAGGTGTCCGTGCCAAAGGTGGGCTGGTTTTGGAATACCTCGGCGGAAGCGGCGATCGCGCCGGACATTACGGCGTTCGTGGCCGGGATGAGCTACGCACATGGCGGATTGAGCGTTCAGGAGTGTCTGATTCCGATCCTGACCGTGCAGCCGGTCAAAGACACCGCGCCGACTGCGGTGCGGATCAAAACCGTGGAGTGGCAGCGACTGCGCTGCCGTGTGACGCTGGAAACAGCCATGGCCGGCGTGACGGTCGACATCCGCACGAAGGCGAATGCGCCGGACACCACGCTGACAACAGCGCCGAAAACGACGGATGCCAGCGGACAGGTTTCCCTCGTTGTGCCGGATGACGACCAGGCGGGTGCGGCCGCAGTGGTAGTGCTGCTAGACGCGTTCGGAAACGTATTGAGTAAGCAGGCAACGACGATTGGAGAAAGCTGAGATTATGAGCCTACAACTGGATGAACTGGATAAGCTGGCGGCGGCGGCGTTCGATGGCTACTTGGTGCGCAAAGACCTGGTGCGGAAATACAGCCGGCAGTATCCCGTGCCGACGTATGTCGTGGAGTTCCTGCTGGGCCGCTACTGCGCCACGGTGAACGAGAACGAAATCCGTGAGGGGCTTTCCATTGTCGAGCAACAACTGAACAATCGCACCGTCCGCACAGGACAGGAGGAGTTGTTCAAGTCGAAGGCCCGCGAAACCGGTTCGGTGAAGCTCATTGACATCGTGCGGGCCCGCCTCGACGCGAAGAACGATTGCTACGTCGCCGAACTGCCGAGCCTCGCGCTCAAAGACGTGCGCATCGGCGACAAGCTGGTGAAGGAACACGAGAGGATGCTGACCGACGGTTTTTACGCGGAAGTGACGCTCGGTTACGACGCGGTGATCGCCGAGGAAAATGGCGGCCGCCCGTTTGCCATCGAGGCGCTGAGGCCTATCCAGCTCTCCAAGTCCGACGCGGTGGACGTGCTCGCTAAAGGCCGGCGCGGATTCACGACCGAGCAGTGGCGCGATTTTCTCATCCGGTCCATCGGGCTTGAACCGACCGAACTCACCGACCGTGCCAAGCTGGTGGTGTTATTGCGCATGATGCCGTTCGTGGAGCGGAACTACAACATGGTGGAACTCGGGCCGCGAGGCACGGGCAAAAGCCATCTCTTCCAGCAAATCTCCCCGTATTCGCACCTGATCTCCGGCGGCAAGGCGACGGTGGCAAAAATGTTCGTAAACAACGCGAGCGGCCAGCGTGGGCTAGTGTGCCACTACGACGTGGTGTGTTTCGACGAAGTATCCGGCGTGTCCTTCGACCAGAAGGACGGCGTAAACATCCTGAAGGGCTATATGGCGTCGGGTGAATTTTCACGCGGCAAGGAAAGCATCCGCGCCGAGGGCGGCATCGTGATGGTGGGCAACTTTGACGTGGACGTGTTACAGCAACAGAAGATTGGGCACCTGCTCAGCCCGCTCCCGCCGGAAATGCGCGACGACACCGCGTTCCATGACCGTATACATGCGTATGTGCCAGGTTGGGATTTCCCAAAGCTGAATCCGAATACGCATTTGACGAATCATTTCGGGCTGGTGAGCGATTTCCTGAGCGAGTGCTGGACGAAACTGCGCACGAGCAGCCGAATGGCGGCTATGCAAGGCCGGGTGCATCTGGGAGGCGCGTTGAGCGGCCGCGACATCGAGGCCGTGAACAAAACGGTGAGTGGCATGATTAAGCTGCTGTTCCCCGACCCGGAGATGCAGATCTCTGACGCAGACATGGAAGCCATCGTCCGCATGGCGCTGGAATCGCGCCGGCGGGTGAAGGAGCAACAGAAGCGCTGCCTTAAAAGCGAGTTCCGCAACACGCATTTCAGCTACACGATCGGCACGGATGGCGTGGAGCAATTCGTCGCGACGCCGGAGCTGCATAGCGACGAAGCGATTGAGAGCGACCCGCTGCCGCCCGGACAGGTGTGGGCGATTTCGCCTGGAACAACGGAAGCCGGGCCAGGGCTTTATCGAATCGAGGTTGCGGCCGGGCCGGGTGGTGGCGTGCGCATCTTGAACACACCCGCGCCGCCGGCATTTAAGGAGAGCGTAAAAGTGGGCGAGCAAAACCTATATGCGCTAGCGAAAAAGCTCGTAGGCGACCGCGACCCGCGCACGCATGAATTTTCGGTGCAGATGCGCGCGATGGACAACGACAAGAGCGGCGGCGGACTGGGCCTGCCCGTGCTGCTGGCGCTGGCCGGCGGCTTACTCGAACGTAGCACCAGGGGTGGACTGATTATTGTAGGTTCGTTGAACCTGGGCGGTTCGCTGGAGATGCTACCGAATGCAGTGGCGCTGGTGGAAATTGCCATCGAGAAACAGGCGGCGGTGCTGCTGATGCCAGTGGCAGCTCGGCGGCAGCTGAACGAACTGCCGGACGAATTGTGGACGAAGATCAATATCGAGTTTTACAGCGAGCCAGCGGACGCATTTTTCAAGGCTTTGGCGGAGTAAGTCGTCCCGCGTTTTGGATCAAACATATCTGACAAAACCCATGTCCAACAGCATTGCCTGGTCGCGACCGGAGCCGGCACCTACATCGAGCACGCGGGAGCCGGCTGGAAAAGCCTCCTGGAACTGGAGACGCCACTGTGGGGCCTGGGCGGCGCGGAATCTGGCGGCCGCTTCAGCGGAGTGCTGGTCGTAGTAGTTGAGTGTTGGCCCGTCCACGGGTCAAGGGGTATCAGTTTTTTGGCCTCACGCCGATAAACCGGCGGTCGGCTTACCGCTCTCCAGCCGCATGGCGAGGAGGCACCAGCCAGCTTGGCAATAAAGCTAAAGCGTAACCAACTCGGCTATCTTGGCCGCCACGAGTGCCATTGAGGTTTCTGCAGTGCTCAGGCCGCTTCGCGAGCCAAGCAGGGGACTGACCTCGCGGAGAGCGTCATAGGTCGTGCCGTGCACTATAGGAACGAGCTGCTCCCGCGCGAGGAGTGCTGAAAGTTCTTTGTCTGCGATGCCCTCTCCTTGAACACGGCGCAGGAACGCAGGAGTCACCAGCACGATGCCGACTCGCGACTTCGCCAGTCCTTTGTCGATTTCTCGGAGTAACGGCGTGCCGAGGGCAACATCCTTCTCGCTGAACCAAACCTTGACACCTCGCGACTCCAGCAGATCGTTTAGCTCTTTGGCGGGCCCGCTCCGGTCGTCCCATGCGTGGCAGAGAAAGACGTCCCGAAGGTCAGGCAGCGACGCTCGCTTTTCGATGGTCTCGCGGATTGGCGTGAGTGCCCGCACCTCGATAATCGTATATACCAAGGTTGAACCCACGCGCGACCAGCGCGGCCTCACGCTACTGCCAGACCCGCCGCCACCGCTCCCGCTGCCATAGGCGGTCTGCGGCGAGGAGTAGGATGGAAACGAATACGACGGGTGCGAATACGATCCGTAGCTACGAGAACGGCCTCGACACGCAGGACAGGCCTCTGCACCGCTCTCTGTGCGATGGCCATATACTGGTGCTGTGCATTGAGCCATACCTTAGACTATACCGGTTACCATCGCCGGCTTCAAGAGCTGGCAAAAAGCTTCGCCTCAGATGAGGAGCTCGGCGCGCGCGGCACTGACACACGCCGAACTATATGAATTATAACCTTCGGCCATATGCAAAAGTCGCGGGCAAATTGTCGGAACCGTCCGACTGCTCAGCCGGAGGTGGTTCGCTGCCTCGCTCCGGTCAGGCAGAGTGATCTGCTTTCTAGATAGGCTGATTCATCAGTATGAGCTTCTGTCTCCTAAACCAACGCCAGCGCCTAAACTGATATTCAAATAATGTGCCGACCGTGATGGGGATAGAAGCGAGCGAAAAGAACAGTCCTACCAGGACCATAATCAAAATGTTCTCCCAGGCGCCCTTAGGCCCGAGGGAGCCAAGAATCAGACACACCACGAAAGCAGCACCTAACCAGATTACCCACAAGCGCACTTGTCGCCATGCATCGATCCACTCCTGTTTGCTTTGCCCGCGTAGGTGTTCTCGGAGTTGTTCGAGGGTAATTCCATTTAACCACTGCTTCAGCGGTTCGTCGACCTGCGGCGGTTCCCACTTGTATCTGTAATAGCTGAACGCGAGGTAGCTCACGGAGAGTCCTTTGCCTAGACCTTAATCTGCGGATGATTGGCGCTTCAGGGCATCAAGGGATTTGCCGTCTTTGTCCTTCCACTCGAGCCAGCCATTGGCGGTTCTGCCGGTCAGTAATGCTGCGGCCATACTGGGTGTTTTGAAAAGTTGATCCTTGGTGAAGACGAGCTTTCCGCCCTCCTGCTTCAAGACTCCGGATTCCACCATCCGGTGACGCAGCTCGTGCCACGTGGTGCCGACAAATGAGGGCACGCTCTCCTCGCGACCGGTCGAGCCTTTCAGCACCACAAAACCCTCCTGGGTGTAGAGTCCCCGGCCGTCGGCACCGGAGGCCTTACAGTAGAATATTTCCTCAGACTTCGGAGCGGAGGCGGATTTCGCCACGGGGTCGAAGAGTGGATAGCCAAGGGTTGCAAGCAAGATCTTGCCGGTCTCGAACACTTCCAGGCAGTCTGCTTCCAACGGTGCGGGTGTGTGTGGTTTGGTTCCACTGTTGCCGTTTTCGTCGCGGTAGCGGGCGGCTTTGCGGGCGGCCTGGAGGCAGTGCCATTCCAGAAATAGCGCATGAGTCTGAGTGAGGCTGTTCGTGCGAGAGATCAGAACCAGGGCGCGCTCCCAAAACTCCTTTTCCTTGTTGTGCTTTACCAGCCGGGCGCGCAGATCGCCCGTTTGGCCGAGATAAACCCGTTGTTCGGTGCCGTCCTCCGCCTCACCGAAGAGGAAGTAGATCGCCACTTGATTACTCTCCGGCATTTTGATGAAGTCCGCTAACAGACTGCGCGGCACTTCGATCAACTGCATGATCCGGGTGGTGATTTCCGCCACGCGGATACCGCGCGGATCGCCGCCGGGAAGAAAGATTTGGATCGTTTTTGGGGTAAGTGTCATGCGGCCGCCCCTTCAAAGGGTGGCGGACATGAATGTGAGGCGTGACGGAGGTGGAGATCAAGACAGTTCGGCGCTTTTGCGGCCATTTATTGGGCCAACGCATGGAACGCAGATCCAGGTGCCCAGTTGCGCCTGAGGTTTGGAAGGTCGCAGGCTGGGCATGATGGGCGACGCCCTGAGCCGGCCTCCCAAAAGCCTAAGCTTCTAAGCCCGGGGTTTGCCGTTGCATGTCGGGACGAGTTGGAGACTAATGGACCTATGAGCGATGAATCGATGAAGGAAGATCGCGAGCTTGCGCTGAAGATCGAACATTTTGCCGAGCGCCTGAATCTCGTTTTTTCCTACTTTTTCAGCACACTGGAGTTTTGGAACCTGAAGGAGTTTCAAGGCGAACCGAGCAAGAACGATCGCACTTGGATGCTGCAAACTATTCAGAACGCCTGTCTTAATACCACCCTGATCGCCCTCCGCGACCTTGACGATTTCCTGACCCCGCGGATGCATAAAACTCGGCCTGACGATATCCGGGCATCGGATTTCGGAATGGCGAATGACCTATCCTTTCTCACTGTGTCCGAGCGCGAGGCAATAAACAAGAACATCGCCCACACAACACTTCGTGGTGCCCACGCCCAGGATTTGCGCTGGGACGTTTTCGAGCTGACTACGAAGGCCATCGGGCAGGGAATTGCGTTTCTGGACTGGGTTGTGGAGCATCACGCACACCACTTCCTGGTTTGGACCGCTGCGATGACTTGCAAGGGGAAGACGCAGGCCATCTACAAATCCTTGGCCAAGGAGATAAAGGCCCGCAAGCGGGCGTGAGCCGTTCCAGGTGGCCCGCGCCAGGGACCAAACGAAAAGCGCGGGGGACCCCGGACCAGGGTGGAGGCGATGCGGTTCCTGGCGCTGCCAGTAAGCAGTTCGTCTCGACAGGACCCGTGCTGCACGACGGGTGTTCTGAGGTGTTCGGGTGGGGCTCGCGCTACCTATTGCAGTCACCTGAGACCATGCAGTCCGTTTGGAAGTCCGCGTCAGTTTTTGGCGGTCGCGGAGCTGACGTAAGTGCTTGAAGGAGTGGTGCCCCGGCTAGGACTTGAACCTAGAACCAATTGATTAAGAGTCAACTGCTCTGCCAATTGAGCTACCGAGGCAACCGGACCGGAAAACCGGCGGACGGTTTATTTCGCATGGGCGCGGCTTGAAGGCAAGCGAATTTCTAGAACCCATCTCATAAATAGGCAAGGGGTGCGCTGGAGGCTATTGGGCGTCTGGCAAGGCGCGACGAAGGAGCAGAGCCTTCACGGCTCTGTGACTGAGGAGCAACGCCGCCAGACGCCCAATAGCCTCCAGCCCGCAGGGTTGCCGATCTTTTGACCTGCTGCTGCGTTGCTCGTCAGTCGAAGATCCATTCGGATATGGGCTTCCCAAGCCCTGCAAGCGAGTTGCCCCAAATGGAATCGTGCGCTGGCGCCCACTGCAGTCTCCTTCCTCGCGCCTTGCATCAGGTCAAAACCTCTGGCAACGCACCCCTTGCCTATTTATGAGATGGGTTCTAGGCTCCGGCGGCATGTCCGCGTCAGGGTGCCTTTTCGACAGCGCTCTCGTGGAAGGTCAGGGTCACGGCTCCGTCCCCAATCCTCGGGCTCGAGCTCAGGTAGGTGCCGCTGTTGAGCCAGGCATATTTGCTGTCGAGTCCCACCTCAAAACGCGGCACCAGTGAGTTGATTGTGCCGGTGTTGCGGACGATCACGACGTCGCCGCCGTCGGTTTGCCAAAGATAACGGGCGTCTAGCGTCATTGGGTCGGCCAGTTTCTGATAATCGGCGCCGCCCGCCAGGACTTTGCCGGTGATCTTCCCGCTCAGAGTTCCGCCGGTGATCGGGATGATGTTGCGCCCGCCGTTTTTGGTCGCTCCAACATATTGACCGGCGCCCAGCGTCACGTTCTCGGTGATGAGTTCGCCGCGCCGGACCTCGCCCGCGGCAGGCCTGCGGCCGTCCAGGGGCTGATCCTTCAGGCCCGCCGGCTTGAGCACCTGAACGGCATTTGTCCGGTCCGAGGCAGCCGCGGAACCGCTGATGTCGAAAATCGTCAGCTTCATTGTTTTTCCGGCCAGGTCCAGCTCGCGTCTGCCTGCATAGCGGCCTGTGTTCAGCCATCCGTAATCGCTCGCGAAGGGCGCTTCGAAGTCGGGCACGATCCGCACATCGGAAGGATCCGCCGCTGTGCCGAGGCTCCTGACGTAGATGAATTTCTCATCGAGCGTCCTGATGACGAGGACCTGCTCCACTTCCATTGCGGCATTGGAGAAACTCAATTCCAACAGCAATCCACCGGGCATCACGGACCCGTGAATTTTGCCGCCTTTGACGGTGCCCTCTCGAACCACGAAGACGTTTCGGTGCCCGAAGGGTGTTTTTCCCAGGTCGTAAACCTGCCCCAATTGCAGGTTGACCTCCAGCACGGGCACACCACATTCGGGCACTGGAATGCCTTCGGGCATTCCGCAGGGCCATGCTTTCGAGGGAACCAGCACCTTGTCGCTGCCGGAAGTGCGGTCATCTGACAATTGGGCGATTGCCCTTGTTCCCGGAACCTGCGCAAGGATGAGCCAGGCGGCGATCGCGAAGACTACTGTAGCAAGCTTCTTCAGCATGATGGTTCGCTGCGGCGCTCGAGGAAGCTATCAAAACCTGCGCCGATGCTGCAAGCCCGTCCGGACGGGTTCCCGGCCCTGCGGCAGTGCCCAATACTGCTGCTGGGTATTTCTTGATAAGCAAACTCCGTCATGCTTTGATTGGCGCGTGAAAAAGGGAGAGCGCATGAGCAGTCGCCCGGGCCGCCTGGTTATAATGGCTTTGTGGTTGCTACTTGGCGGCGCCAAACCAGCCCCGGCTTTAACCTTGTATTATACGAGCGCACCTCTTGCTCATTGGAGTTCCGTGGCCTGCTCTGCCGACGGCACGAAGATTGTGGCAACGGTCGGAGCAGCCGGAGGGAGCGGGGCCATTTACCGATCTGGAGATTCGGGATCGACCTGGGCTCCGACCAGCGCGCCGATTACAAACTGGAGTTCCATCGTCTCCTCCGCTGACGGCAGCCTACTGCTGGCCGCAGGCGGATGGCAATGTGCGGCGGGTCCACTTTACATCTCCACGAACTCAGGCGCGACCTGGATGCAGGCCAGTGCGCCCATTTCATATTGGTGTTCCGTGGCCGGTTCGGCGGATGGCAAGCGGTTGGTCGCCGCGGGCCTGTATGGAGCGCCTGTCATTTCAACGGATTTTGGGGTCACCTGGACCAATGCCACCGATCTTTTCACGAATTGCTGGTCCATCACCTCGTCGGCCGACGGCCAGCGATTGGCGGCGGCGACATCGGAGCAAAAAATCTTTGTTTCAACCGATGGTGGAACGACCTGGAAAATAGCCGGACCGCCAGCTTGGGGCAACTGCGTGTGTTTTTCCGGAGACGGTCGGGTGCTGGTCGCCATTGGCGGAGTCAGCTGTCCGATTTACGTCTCGACGAATTCAGGCGCGACATGGACGACAACCCTGGTCGGTTCAACCTCGGGCACTTGTGCCGCTGCTTCGGCAGATGGCCGGGACTGGGTGCTCTCGGGGACCGAGTATTCTTACATCTCTACAAATTATGGAGCCACCTGGGGGAGCGAATGGGGCATTCAGAGTTATTCCATCGCCTCGTCAGTCGACGGGAACAGGTGGGTGTTTACGGACGGACGGCATCTCTTCACCTCTTTCATAACGAGCCCTTTGTTAAGCCTTTCACCGTCCGAGGGCGCATTCCGGCTGTCCTGGCCGGCGTATATAAGCGAATTCACGCTGCAGACCGCTTCAGACCCGGCCCTGGGGGATTGGTCCGATGTCCAAGCGACGCCGTCATTCTCCAATGGACAGAACCACGTAACAATATCACCCGCTGCCAGCCGGGGTTTCTTTCGCCTGAGGCATCCATAAAGGGCTAATTTTACTCTCCTGCTGCGGGCAGGGTCTGATTCAAACGGGAGAACATCACCTTCGCAGCCTATCAAAGCCTGCGCAGGGTGCCTTTTTCTGCGAGGAGAGAGAACTTGCGCGAGGCGAGCAGGTGAGGAGACACTCCTAACCACCTATCATTCAAAAAAAAACATCTGGCGTTGCATTCCAATGGGTGTTGTCACTTTTCGCATACAATTTGCTTGCAATGCAAAGCCGAATTGACCTATTCTGCCTAACAGGCGACGAGCTTTGACCAAACCCGTTCGTTTGCCGGCACTGAATCAGAAGGTGTTTATGAAATCGTTTTTCCAATCGTTGTTCAACAAGTCCTCCAACATCCTCCTTTCGGCAACCCCCGGCGTCGCAGCGCTGATGCTTTTGGCTTCGGCTCCAATGGCGGCCGCGCAGCAAACCTATGATTTCACCTTCACGGGCGGCACGGTGACGGCAAGCGGGTGGATCACGGTTTTCAATGGCGTCGCGCAGACCGGGTGGATCACGGCAACCGGAATACCCACTGAAGCGAACCCGGCTGTGTTCGTGAGCATGTCGGGTTCCCTTGTCCCCAATCCGTCAGCTCCCGCCGCGATTTCCGTTCGAAACCATGATGGCGACGACATTATCTTCGACAACGTCGTGAACGTCGGAAGCGATCCCGCTCTTACCGGAAACGGCCTGGGCTTTGCCTCCGGCCAATATGCCCCGGGCTATTATAATCAGCTCCTTAATATATGGGGCAATTCACCCGGCTCCTACAGCCTGTTTGCCGCTGAGGCAAATTTGGATGGCCAGGGGAATGTGATTGGCGATCCCCAATACGTTTACAGCATCATGAACGGTTCGTTCACACTTACCCCCGTGCCCGAGCCTTCGACACTCACCTTGATGCTCGGCGCGCTGGCGGTCGGTCGCGCAACCCTGCGCCGTCGCTCCGCCTCTTGATGGCCGGACGCAGCCCTCTGCACGGTCAATTACTGGTTTAATCCTCTCACATCCTGTTCAGGGGTGACGACGGCCCGTTGCCGGATTCCCGACTTTTCAACGTCTTCACAGTTCAACCCGTTTTGATTGGGATTCGCAGGATCCCCTCCCTCCCGATCGGCCTGACTGGACGGCGCGGCGGGAATGCTCTAATTTCGCCGCCATGGGCAGCATTTCTATCAGCCTTATCACGTTTCTTTGCCTTCTGCTGGGCATCCTGGCGGGAATCCGCCTTCAGTGTCTCCTGCCGGACCATCACCTGTCTTCGGACGCGAAGGACACGGTGAAGCTGGGGGCGGGCATGGTGGCGACGATGTCGGCTTTGATTCTGGGGTTGCTGGTCAGCTCGTCGAAGAGCGCCTTTGACGGGGCCAACACGGCCTTCGCCCAGAACGCGGCCAGGGTCATTCAGTTGAATGATTGCCTGAAGGAATACGGGGAAGGCTCAACAGCCGTGCGCGAGCGGCTCGTGGAGGGGCTTCGCGCCCGGATCCAGGATATCTGGTCCACCACCAACCAGGAGCATGGCATGCGGGCGATTGAACATTCCAATGCTATGGTGGCATTCGACCAATTGCTGCGGCAACTGAATCCCACCAACGACGTCCAGCGAATCATGCTGGCGCGCGCCGAGCAATTGGCGTTCGACATCCGATACAGCCGCCTGCAGGTCATCGCGCAACAGACCCAGGAGCTCCCGGGCCCGCTGCTCATGCTCATGGTGTTCTGGCTCACCCTGCTCTTCCTCAGCTTCGGCCTGTTCGCGCCCCGCAACATCACCGTGTTCGCCGTCCTGGCCGTGTGCGCCATTTCCGTCTCGTCCGCCGTGTTCCTGATTCTCGAAATGAGCCATCCGCTGGACGGCCTCATCAAGGTTTCGAGCGGGCCTTTGTACAAGGCGCTGGAGCTGATCCAGCATTGAACCGGGTTGGGTGCAAGCGGGCCGCCAGGAACCCGATAACGATGACGAATTGGCCTCTAATCGTGCCTTTTTGGAACGTTTCCCGCTGCTTCCAGGCCAGTCCGGGGCTGTCGAACGACAATTCTCATCGCGCGATGAACTTCGCGAACTGCAAAACTCGCCAGGCCGCCGGAAGGGTTGTATGAAGTCGAGTGCACTCGTCCGAATCCGGGCCGCAATCCCGGCATTGATTTTTCTTCTCCTCGCGACCGCGACGGCGACCGCGCAGCAGGCGGCGCCGAAGCCGTCGGAATTTCCGCCGGGCAAACTCAGCCGGCTCGAGGATCTGCCCGCCGGCCGGTTTCGGAACCGCGTGACCTCCCTGCCCGCACCGGCCCGCGCGCACGCCTACGAGGTGCTGCGGCGGTTTCATTTCACCGAGCTGGATTTGAATTCGCTGGAGACGGATCCCGACGGCGGTGTTTATTACGTCGACCACTTCGGGCCATTGGCGTCACCAGCCATGCAAACTGCGGCCGCATCCGGCCCGGTCACGGCGGCCGCGAGTGTTCCGGCAACGCCTTTTCCCTCCGGCCTCGTGTTCCACAGCCGGCCGGGATCGGCCAATAGGATATTCCTCAACTTCACCGGGAAGACCGTGACAGGCACCGCGTGGAATTCCAGCCTCGGCCGATCCTCGATTCCGGCGGTGGCGTTCAGTCTCGACTCGGATTTCACAACGTTCAGCGACGCTGAGCAGCAGGCGATCAAGTATGTCTGGCTTCGGGTTGCGGAGGATTATGCGCCGTTCGATGTGGACGTGACCACGGAGCCGCCTGGGACGCTGACGGCGACGACCGCGGAGGCGTTGATCACGCGCAACACGGACAATGACGGCAATGCGAATCCGTCCTCGACAGCCGGCGGTGTCGCTTACGTGAGCGTTTTTGGCAGCGGGTCGTACGGCAATTACCGGCCGGCCTGGATCTATTACAACAACCTGGCGAACGCGGAATCCTACATCGCCGAGGCCGCGTCGCACGAGATCGGGCACAACCTGGGCTTAAGTCACGACGGCAAGACGGATGGGACGGAATATTATTCCGGGCACGGCAGCGGCGACATCTCGTGGGGGCCGATCATGGGGACGGGTTACAATCGCAACGTGAGCCAGTGGTCGAAGGGCGATTACTACCTCGCGAACAACACGCAGGATGATTTGGCGACGATCGCGGCGCACCTGGGGTATCGTGAGGACGATCGTGGCGACACGATCGCCTCAGCCAGCCCGCTGGTGGTCACCGGGGGCACGAACATCGTTTCAACCCGACCGGATACGGACCCGTGGAATGCGCATCCGGAGAACAAAGGCGTGCTGGAGCAGACAGCCGATGTGGATGTGTTCAGTTTTTCGACCGGGACGGGATCGGTTCGACTTTCGGTGAATCCGTGGCTGATGCCGTCGGGGACGCGTGGCGGGAACCTGGATGTGCTGCTGGAGTTGCACGATTCCGGAGGGGCGTTAATGGCGACCAACAATGTCGCGACCGCGACCGGCGCCACGATCCAAACGAACCTGGCCTCCGGTCATTATTATTTGTTCGTGCGCAGCACGGGAACCGGCGATCCGATGTCGAGCACGCCCTCGGGTTACACGGTTTACGCGAGCCGGGGCCAATACTTCATCAGCGGCAGCATCGCCCCCGGCGCCGCGCCCGCTGCGCCGGCAAATTTCCGGGTGATTTCAAATTAGAAGTCAGCAGACTCAAGCGACGGCTCTCCATTTCTGCATTCGACATTCTGCCTTCTTCCTTTCCCCTCCCGGGGACTGTCCCATCCCCCAAACCCGGTAATTCCCCCGGGTCAATTCCAGAGCGGCCCCGATTGTAGGAAATCGGTGTGCGTGCGATTCTAATCGCGTTGGCACGGCTTGGTTGGCGTGCCGGCAAGGGGCAGCCGCTCGTATGGGGCTGCCCCTAAAAAAAGAAAGACAAATATGACTTACCTGCTTTCGCTCGCCGCCCTCTCGGTCGTGGGATATTTGGTCCGGGATTTCTACCAGGAACAACTCCGCCCCCGAATGATCCCGGTGCGACGCGATCGCCCGACCCGGGTTCGCCGTGTGCGCCGGTTCTAGAATTTCTCTGACGGACCTGTCACCTTTCCAGGTTCCGCAAACAAGGCCTGCTCACCCACGAGGGAGCAGGCCTTGGTGTTTTTTGGGGGGGATCGATGGATGCGTGGATTGACGCTGATGCTGCGCGTGGCCTGGTGGCTTTGTGGACGAGACTAAGGTGGAACGATTCAGTTTAAACCACGGATGAACACGGATGAACACGGATACAGAATGGACAAGCCAGTTTCCGGGAGTGCTTTCAATTCGCCGTTTGGTCTGCGTTTGACTCCCCGAGTGCGCCAGTCTTTTATCCGTGTCCATCCGTGTTTATCCGTGGTTAAAAGCCTTTTCAACTGAATCGTTCCGGCTATGTGGGAAACGCCCCGCTGTGAAGTCGGGGACCGGCGGATCGTTGAAGGATTTTCAGGACATCATCATAGCCGCGAAAAAGCACAAAAGGCGCAAGAAACCGGCGTGGTTTCGCGCCTTTTGTGCCTTTTTGCGACTGTAAATCTACCTGAACCGCACGAATCAACGAACTTTCAACCTTGAACCTTCAACTTGAAACGCCCTCTCACCGCCGCGGGGCGCGGGTAAGGACCATGGAATGGGCGCCGCGGGCGGAGATGGCGATCACATTGGGAAGTTTGGTGGGCACGGTGCATTGGCCCAGGGTGTTGTAGCCCCAGCAAACCACGGTGCCGTCGCGCTTGAGGGCAAGGCTGTGATGATCGCCGGTGGCGATGGCGACGACGTCGGAGAGCCCCTCGGGCACGGTGCATTGGGCGAGGCCGTAACGGCCCCAGGCGACAACGGTGCCGTCGCGCTTGAGCGCCAGCGTGTGATTGCCGCCGGCGGCGATGGCAATGACATGATCCAGGCCGGCCGGAACGTCGGTTTGGCCCCAGGTATCGTTGCCCCAAGCGACGACTTTGCCGTTCCGGGTGAGGGCGACGCTGTGGTACATGCCGCCCGCGATGGCGACGACCTGTTTCAGGCCGGCGGGGACATTGCATTGGCCATAGCTGTTGGCGCCCCAGGCGATCACGGTGCCGTTGGCCTGAAGGGCCAGGCTGTGAACGGCCCCGGCGTCGATGGCAACGACATGTTTCAGCCCCGCGGGAACCGAGCATTGGCCGAAATCACCGTAGGCACCTTCGGCCGGACCCCAGGCGACGACGGTTCCGTTCCGGAGCAGCGCGAGGCTGTGGAGATTGCCGGCGGCGATTCGCAGGACGTAGCGGTTCGTGAGCCCGGCAGGCAGATTGACCTGGCCGAAATCGTTGTTGCCCCAGGTGAGTACGCGTCCATCGGCGCCGAGACCGACGCTGTGCCAGGAGCCGGAAGCGATGGATTTGAGCCCGTAGGGCGAAGCGCCGAGGCTGCGCGCGGGAAGGTTATAGTGAAGATCGCCCCAGGCAACCGCGTGCTCATCGTAAGGCAATCCGGAAGCCAGCGCGGAAGCTCCGAAGCTCCCGGCAGCCGCGAACGAAAGGACAGCGGCGGTTAAACGTTGTGCAATCGACTGGGACAAAACAATTTTCATATATCGCGTTGGACTCAACAACGCCAGCACTTTCGCAGGCATTCGCGCAACGCACAATTGGGAGGGCTACTGAAAATCATCCAGGGGTTTTTCCGGGACCGGGACTTTTAAATCACGACTAGACAGGGATCAACACGGATAAAGGCGGTATGGGTTTTGACGCGAATTGACGCGAATTATCGCTAATCCTCATGGGTGAGACGAGACTTCGTCGAGCACTTACTGGAAGGGTCAGGATTGTTGGATAAATGGATATGTGGATTGCTGGAGGACTTCGCGCGACTGTCTTCCCATTTATCCAGGAATCCATTGATCCACCAATCCGGTCTTCGAAGGCTCGACGGAGTCTCGCCCCACCAATTCGCGTCAGCCCGGGTCTTCCCCCTGCCGATCCGCGGCTTAATAAGGATTGGCTGAGAGCGACACCCAGCCGTTGGAGGATCCAGCGGCCGCGTAGCCTTCACCGATGGCGAAGCTCTGCAGCAGGACGCCGCTAAAGGGAATGGAGGCGCCGGCGGAATTGCAAGTGCCCGCAAACTTGCCCGTCGAGGAGGTGAGCTTCACCTTGAAATCGGTTCCGGTCAGAACGCCGGCCGGCGTGAATGCGGCGGGCAGCACCAACGGCGAAGGCAATCCCGCGCCCCGAATTGTCAGCCAGCCTTGGCTCCACGCGAGCGGCATGGAATGGGCAGCGGCCGGGACATAGACGGAGCCCACAGAAGCCAACACGGTGTTGAAACTTCGGGCAGAGGCGGTCTTTCCCGGCAACTGGAGCCAGTTCACGGAGCCGCACACGTTCGTCGGACTCTGATCCTGGAATTGAATCCATCCCTGGAGGGTTTTGCGGCCGGATTCGAGACTGGCGTACCATGCCCAGGCGCCCCTGGCATCGACGGCGCCGCCGAGATTCAAGCGGGTGCCGTCGGCCAATACGCCTGCGAACGAGGCCGCGCCCGATGCGCTGACGGTCACGGTCCCCCACCCTGCGCCGGCCGGTGCGGCGGCATCGTTGGTCGCGGGACGCAAGGCTAGCGTGTAACGGCCGGCCCAGCGGTTGTTGCGGCCTTTCACGACGTCGGGCAGGCGGTGCGCCTGGACGAGGATATCACCCGGGTCGATGGTGCCGGAAACGCGCTGGGCAGGATTCCCGAAATCGAATTCAAGCCGGAGACCGAAACTCAGATTAGGGCCGGCGCGCACCTGGACGGATGCCGCGCCTTCGTCATCGAGCTTGCCGCTGAACGGGTATCGTTTCCGGCCGAGTTGAAGCTTGCCGGTGTAGGTTCCGCCGGCCGACACAAAAAGGCTGACGGCGCCGGCGGCGGGGCCGTTGAATTCTCCCGTGGGGACGAGCAGCCCCGCGTAGGCCCCGGCCGGCGGCCCGGGCACCACATAGGAAGCTTCCGGCGACGGCATGCTTTCCAGCCCGAGATCGTTGATTGCCGTGACGGCAAAATAATACGTCCGATGCTCCGCGAGATTGGTCAGGGTCAGGCTGGTCTCGGTGCCGGTGGGAATGGCGTCCAGATAATTGCAGCTCGCGAACCCGGCGTAGACGACATAGCTGACGATGTTTGTGCGCGGGCACGGTTCCCACGCCAGTGTAACGCTCTTGGAAAATCCGTGCAGGGGCAAAACAACGGCAAGCAGAGCGGGCAGAAATTGGAGTCGCGAATTCCCTTCAGGCGCGGCGAACAACCGCCTCCGGCCCGTCCAGAAATAAAATAAATCGATCGTTTTCTTCAGAATTCGACGAGAAATCCGCGTGAAATTCGTTCCAGGCGCCTGCACGGCCTGGAGAATGCCGCATTGATAGAGACAGCGCCCTTTCAGCGCAAGCTTAAAGACCGGCCGCGCAGCCAAACGCGATTGTCAAATCGAGAAGCCCCCCGCCTCGCGCGAAAGGAACCCCGATCTCACGATCGCGGCTACGGTTCATGGAGCAATCCCCGCCCGTTGCACGGCGCGGTTCAGGAAGGGAATAAACTCTTCCGTCGCCCGCCGGTTGCCTTCGGCGCTCGGATGGCTGTCGTAGCCGTCCACCGTGGAATACACGCTGAGATTCGACGCGCCATGGCCGGTGAGCACGTCGTAGTAATCAAACACCACGACATTCCTTGGCGCCTCGGCGAGCCAGCCGTTGGTGGAGCTCAGCCAGTTGTTGAACTCGCGCGCCAGCGCGGCGCGATCGGTGTAATCGTTCGAACGGCCGAGCAAGGCCTTGACGGCCCGCTTCCAGAGCGGCGATGGAAAGGGCTTCGCCGCGAGGGGCGGGGCGGTGACGCAGACGAACAGGACGTCGGGATGTTTTCGGAATTGCTCCAGCAACGACGCGTAAGCCGCCCGCGCGTTCCAGATGGTGAGTTCCGGCCCGGCGGCATTGCCCGGAGGCCGGCCCGGTCCCCGGAAATCGTTGTTCGGAAAACAGGACTTGAACATCACCACCTGGTTGCGTTCGCCGTTCGTGTAGGACTGGTTCTGCAAATCGCAGGCGAGAATCGCGTCCATCTGATCGCGGAATTTGCCGGGCCAGTCGAAAATGTCGGTGTTCTCCCCTATGCGGCTGCCGTAGGAGGCTTCGTGGACCTGGTAGCCCTGGGACTGGAGCGCCGCGCGCAGGCTGCCGCCGTTGGGATTGGTCGCGCAAATCGGGTTCGTGCCTTCCTCGGGGCCCGGCGCAGCGAGCCATTGTCCACCCACAGAATGATGCAGGAACAGCAGCCGGAGCGGTTGTGCAGGAGCTGAATTCGAGAAGCCGGAGAGATCGAGGCGTTGGGCCTGGCCGGAGGAGGTGCCGGACGATGGACTGGAATTGCGCATGGAGAGAGGAATGAAAGCCAGGACACTGGCAGCGACGCATGCGCCGGCAATCATGATCCAGGAACGATTCATATCACCTCAGACCTTATCCGCCCCGGAAGCGTTCAGTCGAGCCCGCAGAGAAGTCGTAGCCGCAATCGTGAGATTGCGGTCCCTGCTCACGCGCCAGCCTCCGCGATTTGACAATCGCGGCTACGGGGTGAGGGGCCGGCTACGGCGCCCAGCGGCCGCGGTAATAGCGACCGCCGATTGAGAGGTTCGTATTCGTGTAGGAAAACGGCGCCGTGTTGGTCGCCAGGGGAGTCCACGAAGCGAGATTCAGGCTGGATTCCAGGACGTAGGTGGATCCCGTCGCGCCGGTGAGCGTGACCAGGACGCCGTTGGTCACCGCGGATGAGGTGACGACGGGAGGAGTGTCCGAGGTGAAAAAGCGGATGGATTTTTGATCGGTGCTTTCGCTGTAACCGAAGCTGGCGTTGGTCTGAACCAGGTCCGCGCCGAACCACATGAACTGCGGGAGCGTGTAGGATCCGGCGGTGGACGAGGTGATGGAATACACAACCTTCACGACCGCCTGGGCGGCCACAGGGTTCGCCGGATTGAAATCGGCCGGCAACTCCAGCATGCAGCGCCAGGGCGTGCACCCGGCCAGCACATCGCCGTCCCAGCCCGTCTCGGTTTGCGCGTTGGTGACGGTGGTTCCGCCCACGGTGACGCTGACCAGGGAGGCCGAAAGGGCGCTCGGCAACTGTTCCGAGAAACACCAGCCGCGCAGCGCGGCAGCGCCGCCGTTGGTAAACCAGACCGTCGCCAGCACCGGCGTGTTCGTCAGGGCGACGGTTCGATCCAGCGTGCGCGAAATGGACGAGGCGTCGCTCTGGTAGGCGGGGGCGCGACAAACCAGCCCGGCCGCCAGCAACGCCAGCGCCAGGCTACGGGCTGTCCATGTAAAGATTGATCGCATCCTTGACATCCTGTGATGTGACTTTGCCCGCCTTGTAATCCCGGATCTTCCGTTCCACATCCAGGCGGGTGGCGGTGGGATTGTTGAAATCGAAACTGACAACCTCGATTTGCTGCGGATCGAGCGTGCCGATCCCCTGGCTGCTGCACCCGATCAATTGCTGCCGCGTGTAGGTGTTGGAATCGGGGTTCAGCCACGGCGAGTAAGGCGAAATCACGTCGCGCGCGGAAATGTAATCGAGGCTCACCGGGTTTTCGCACGCCAGCACCGTTTTCGTTTCCGTCGCGCCGCCCGTGCGGCTGCTCGTGCCGCTCCACATCGCCGCGGTGATGTAAAGCTGCGGCGCGAAAAACGTGTTCAGGTAACGGCCCGTCAGTTCGCCGGCATGCAGCGCCGGATCCCCGGACGGCGCCGAGGCGCTCCACGTGGAATACGTGCTGCTGTGCATGTGGTAATAGCCGTTGGGAATCGAATCCGTCCCCCAGTGAATTTCCGTCGCGCCAAAAAACGATTTCACCGCGCTGGTCATTCCCGCGTAATCGCCGGAGCCGTCGCCGTGATTGTTCAGCGTCGGCATGACAATCGTGCGCACGCGCCGTCCGCTGTAAGCCGCCCCCTCCCAGACGCCCTTTTTCGGATCGATCAGCCGGGAGCTGTTGAACGGCGACAGGAAAATCGGGTAGGACAGGTAGGTATTGCGGCCGTAGAAATTGAAGTAGCTCCGCGTCCAGCCGCTGCCGGAGGCCGGGTTCCACTCGGAATAATACGGGATCGACGGAACATCCCTCCAGGAATCGTTGAACCACCGGACGGCGGCGACCTGTTTTCCGGCTGCGACGTAGCTGGCGGCGAGGGAATTCCAGTTGTCGTCCGGATAATTGTGCACGCGGTTGGCGGTCGTGGCGCCGAAAGCCGTGACTTCGGGTGTGTAGATGCTCTGCGTGTTGTCGCAGATCAGGACCTCGCCTGAAAAGCCCGGAATCGCCAGGATGGCGTCGATCACGCCCTTGATGCAGCCGGTGTGGGTGTAACCCTGGTTGATCCACTGGGCGTTCGCCTTGATGACCACGACATCGGTCGGATTGATATACCGGGCGGGGCCGCCGAGGAGATCCCAGATTTTGGCGGTGTTCTGGAAGCAATCCCCGTTCATCACCTTGAATACCCGGGTCAACGGCGACGCGGCGCGCGCCACCGAGGCAAATCGATCGATGAAAAACGGGCTGAACGTGAGCGCGCCGGAAGCTATGCCGAAACGGCGCAGGAACTGCCGCCGGCTCATCCCCCACGTATGCCACAACTGCGTTTTATTCGGTTGACCAGGCTTCACTGGATCGCCCTTTCATGCATCTCAGGCGGGAACCGGGCCAATCGCCGCGACTTCACCAACCCGCAATTAAATCAAAAGTACTATCAGCGCACCTAACATCCTTTGTCGAGGGGTTTTACACGCAATCTTTCACCGTCTTTTGCTTGTGCAATTGCAAAATCGGGTATATACATCCTCGGCTATTTGCTGGGCAGGCATTGGGCCTGGAGGGCATGTGAATCGAACCGATCCCGCAGGGCCGGCGGGGTGCCACAGACTATGACTGGAATGATCCGAATGATGCGAATTACGGGCGTGCGGTGGGAGTTGTTTTTATTGTTTTTGGCGGCCGGCCCCTGCCTGGCGGCCGGGCCGTTGCAGCGTGTACCCAACACCACGCTGGCCATGCCCGCCACGCCGCCGTCCTACGGTTACACCATCACCAATGCCTTCGGTACACTGACCTTTCCGAACCCCGTGGTGATCGCGACGCCGCCGGATGAGACCAACCGCCTGTTCATCGTCGAACAGGGCGGCCGCATCTCGGTCATCACCAACCTCGCCGCCCCGACCCGGTCGATCTTCCTGGATATCTCCTCGAAGATTCTCGGGGGCATGCCGACGGACGAGCGCGGCCTGCTCGGGCTGGCGTTTCATCCGGGCTACGCCACCAACGGACTGTTCTACGTCTATTACACCGGCACCGCGACCACGACGCTCGCCACCAATGCGCTCCACGATATTCTCGCCCGTTACCAGGTTTCCTCCACCGACGCCAATGTGGCCGATCCCAATTCCGAACTGCGACTCATCATCCAGGCAGACCCGGCGGACAACCACAACGGGGGCGACCTGCATTTCGGACCGGACGGTTATTTGTATCTGAGTCTGGGCGACGGCGGCGGGGGCAACGACCAATATGGCAATGCCCAGCACATTGACCAGGGTCTGTTCTCCGGCATCCTGCGGCTCGATGTCGACAAACGCCCCGGCAATCTCGCCCCCAATCCCTATCCCTCCACCACTACCAACTATTCCATTCCTGCGGACAATCCGTTCGTCGGCGCCACCAGCTTCAACGGATCCCCGGTGAACCCGCTGTCGGTGCGGACCGAGTATTGGGCCGTCGGACTGCGGAATCCCTACCGTTTTTCCTTCGACCCTGTCACGGGCCTGCTTTATTGCGGCGACGTGGGACAGGATGCCTGGGAGGAAATCAACATCATCGGCGGCGGCGGCAATTACGGCTGGTCGTTCCGCGAGGGGAACCACGCCGGACCGCGCTCCGCACAAACCCCGGCCGGGTTCACTTCCGTTGCACCCATCCAGGAATACGCCCACGGCTCGAGCTCTTACCAGGGTTACTGCGTCATCGGCGGATTGGTTTACCGCGGCCAGAGATTTTCGCAGCTCTATGGCAAATATGTGTTCAGCGATTACGTGAACGGAAATTTCTGGGTCCTGTCGTATGACGGCACGAACACCGTGCCTTACAACTTGATCGCCTCCGGCGAAGTCGGCATTTCGTCCTACGGCACCGACCCGCGCAACGGCGACATCCTGATGACCAGCCAGAATCTCGACCTGATCCGGCGCCTGGTGTATTCCACCAACGTCACCGGCACGCCCCTGCCCCCCACCCTCGCCGACGCCGGCGTGTTCAGCGATCTCACCACCCTCACGCCGAATCCCGGAATCGTGCCTTACGACATCAACGTCCCGTTCTGGTCGGACAACGCGATCAAGAGCCGCTGGTTCTCGGTGCCCGACATCAGCCAGACGATCGGGTTCAATCCTGACGGCAACTGGCAGTTTCCGACGGGAACCGTCTGGGTGAAGCATTTCGATCTGCAACTGACCAACGGGGTCCCGTCGTCCGCGCGCCGGCTGGAAACGCGGCTGTTGGTGCGCAACAGCTCCGGCGTCTACGGCGTCACCTACCGATGGGGCACCTCCACGACAAACGCCACGCTGGTGCCGGACGCGGGCCTGGATGAATCGTTTGTCATCAACGACGGCGGCAACCTGCGCACCCAGGTCTGGCATTACCCCAGCCGCTCCGAATGTCTCATGTGCCACACCGCGCTCGGCGGCTACCCGCTCGGCTTCGGCACGGCGCAGTTGAATCGCGATTACAATTACGGCGGCTCGGTCACCAACGAAATCGCCGCATTGAGCCAGGCGGGTTACTTCTCATCGACGGTTTCCAATCTCCACCTGCTCCGCGCCCTGGCCAATCCCACCAACACCGCCGTCAGCCTGGAATACCGCGTCCGCTCCTACCTGGCCGCCAACTGCGTCCAGTGCCACCAACCCGGCGGCGTGCCGACGTCCTATTGGGACGCGCGCATCACCACACCCGGGCCGCAAAACGGCATCATCAACGGGCCGCTGGTCGACGAGGGCGGCAACCCGGACAACCGGGTGATCGCGCCGGGCTCTCTCGCCAACTCCCGGCTCTACAACCGAGTCGCCCAGCTCGGCTCCGACCACATGCCGCCGCTCGGCACCTCCGTGATCAACACCCAGGCGGTCCAACTGCTCGCCGATTGGATCACCAACGATTTGCCCTCCTACCAAAGCCTCGCTGACTGGCAGGCGTCGCTCTTCATCGATCCGAACGGACCGGATGCCGACCCCACGGCGGACCCGGATGGCGACGGCGCGCCCAATTATCTCGAGTACCTCACGGGCACCGGTCCGTGGAACCCGAACGACTTCTGGAGGCTGTCCACACCGTCGGTCGGCGGAGGCCTGTTCCAGGTGAAATTCACCCGCGTGGCAAACCGCGCCTTCGAGGTCCAATGCTCCCCCACCCTGTCGCCGGCGAACTGGACCCCCCTCAATGTCGCGGCAAACGCGCCCTGGTTCTCGGCCACCAACGGACCCGCGTCCGTGCCCGACACGCTGACAAATGCCGGCACGCGCTACTACCGCGTCCGCGTCTACGAACCCTGACGACCGCCCCAGTAGGAAGTCGAGGTAACGAGACTCCATTTGAAGCCGGCGCCAAACCGCTTCTTTGGGAACCGGAAATCCAGAGTCTCCTAACGTCGACTCCTGTTTCATTCACCCCCCGTAGCCGCAATCGTGAGATTGCGGATCCCCCGCGATTTGACAATCGCGGCTACAAAGCAAAAAACCGGCGTGAATAAACACGCCGGTTGAATCAATTCGTCCTGGTAGCCGCAATCGTGAGATTGCGGATCTTCTCAATACCGCCATTCCAACTGCATGCCGCCCTGGTTGCTGTTGAAAGTGAACCCGCTGTCGGTCGAGTTGTTGTTGGTGTAACGGTAGAAAATGGCGAAATTGCCGCGCCGCCGGAACTGCGTGCCCACGCGGGCGTCCACGTCGAAATAATGATCGCGCCGGTCGCTCACCGTGCTGCCGGCCGTGGTGTAATCCACAATGTGGTAGCCCACGCCGAGGTTGCCCGTGAAGTGTTCCAGCAACCGTTGCTGCACGCCCACGGCAAAATCCGTGCTCTCCACCAACTGGCTCTGGCCCGCCCCGCCGTTCGTCACAACCAACAGCGAAACATTCACAATGTGATCCGCGCTCAGCGTGATCCGGGTGCCGTCCACCGGCATGTATTGGATCTGGCCGCCACCGACAGGGCTGACGGTGTCGTTGAGGTCCGACTGAAGGTACTGCCGGACTTCGCCGCCGCCGTTCACGCGGATGCTCAGTTTGTCGGTGGCCCGCCATTGGAATCGGGCCTGCATCTGTTCGAAGCTCATGTCCGCGCCGGTCTGGACGGCGTCGTAGCCGCCGCCCAACCCGATCGAAGCCTGCATGCGGGTGTAGAAATCGTAATTCAGCCAGTCGAGCGTGGCCCATTCCTTGTAGCTTTGAAACTGGTCGGCCACGACGACTTTCTGGTCCACGGCCAGGTCGGTCGTGAGCCTGCTGTTGAAATGATACGTCGCCCGCAGCAGGGTCAGGTAGACGCTCTCATCCGTTTGCGTCCCCGTCTGGATCTGCGGATCGGACGAGAACACGTAGCTCTGGGAAAATTCGAGCATCCAATCGCCATACACGGCTCCGCCGGTGAGCGAGGCGTTCTGGCCGACGGTGTTCTTCAGCTGGCTGCTCGTATACAGCATCCAGGTAGGCGCGTAATCGAGGACCCAGTGCGATCCAATCGACATGAGGATGCCGGGGGAAACTTCGTTGATGGCGGTTTTGACGTAATCGCCGCCGGCGGGGATGCCGTTGCCGTAGATGAACCGGTAAAACAGGCGCGGTCGGAGGCTGACGGGCCCCCAGTTGACCGGGGCCGCTTCGCGCGGGCTCGCGGCCGGCGGCGGCGTGAACACTTCCATCTGGTTCGTGGACGCCTGCGTAACGGCCGGCGGCGTGAGGGAATAATCCTCGCGCGGCATGAGCACGTCCTGGGCGCGCGCGCCGAGGCCGGCCAGGGACAGATATCCGCAGATTGCGCAGATTGCGCTGAAGGGGCGTTGCATAGATTCACTCAAGTTGACCACGGACGACGGGGGAGACACCCGGGGGTTCAGGAAAATCTGTGTCCTCTGTGGAATCTGCGGATGCTTTTTCATCACCATCGTCGCCGGGGCGCGGGCACGGGTTTGGAACTCCGCTTCCAGCGTTGCAGCGTGTCTTCGAGCGCCTCCTCCACCGGGCGCATTTTGATCCCGGAATTCAGCAGCTTGCCGACGTTCAGGATGCAACTGGGCCGGCGCGATCGGGGCTGGAGCGGGTCCGGCCGGTCCGGTTGCTCGCAGAATTCGAATTGCCGGTTTGGTTTGAGGATGCGCTGGATCATGTCGGCGACCTGCCGCACGGTGATCACGCCCGGGTTCGCCACGTGATAAGTGCCGAACTCCGCCTTGCGCTCCCAGAGATCCAGGCACGCCGTGACGAAATCCTCCGCGTGCGAAAACGAATTCACCGCGTCATGAATCCGCCGCTCGTGCTGGAGCCGCCACAGGAAATTCCGCGAGGCCGGGCTCTCGTTGAACGGCAGCCCGGGCCGCCAGACATAAATCCGGCCCCGGCCTTCGAGCGCCTCCTCGGCGAGCGCCTTGGTGCCGCTATAGAAACTGCAGGGCGCGTGGCGGAACGAAAAGTTCGGTTCATCGCCCTCGGTGAACCCGCCGACGCGTTCCGGGTGATCCGCCAGGAGGCGGCGAAACTCCGGCGATTCCAGGTCCTCCTGCACGCGCAGCCGGCCGTTTTCCGCCACCTTCGCGCCCGCATACACCCAGCCGGACGACACGTGCCCCCAGGGCGTCTGGGTCATCAGGCAGGCGCGGGCGATCGTCTGCGGCAAAAACGTGTTCGCCGCCAGCGCCTCCTGCTGCTGCTGCTCGCAATCCTCCTCGTCCGCCGTCCCCGTGAACCCCGCCGCGTTGATCACGAATTCCGGCCGCAGTTTCCGCAGATAATCGAACAGCACGTCGAACCGCGTGTAATCCATCGCCTGCCGCGACAGGGGGACAAAGCCGTGCCCGCGGCGGCGCAGTTCATCGGAGAACGCGCGCCCCACGAACCCGCTGGCTCCCAGCACGACAATCATGGCACGACCTTGTTCGGACCGGTCAGGCTTTCCAAACCTGCTTCGCCTCGGTCTTCACCGGCAGCATGGAGTTGCGCGTGTCGATGATGCAGCGCGACCAGGCGCCCAGCTCGGCGTAATTGATCGCCTTGTGATTCGTCGCGATGATCACCGCGTCGAATCCCGCGATCGTCTTCTGATCCCACGCCACCGACCGGGTTCCTTCCCAGTGCGGATGTTCGCGCGTCGGTCGGATGATCGGGACGTAAGGATCGTAATAAGCCACCTCCGCGCCGCGTTCCTTGAGCAGGTCCATCAGCACGTAACTGGGCGATTCGCGGTCGTCATCGACGTCGGGTTTGTAGGCCAGTCCCAGCACGAGCACCTTGCTGCCGTTGACGGCTTTCTTCGCGGCGTTGAGCGCTTCGGCGGTGCGGTTGATGACATACATGGGCATCGCCGTGTTCACTTCGCCCGCCAACTCAATGAACCGCGTGTTCTGATGATATTCCCGCGCCTTCCAGGTCAAGTAAAACGGATCGATCGGAATGCAATGGCCGCCGAGCCCGGGCCCGGGATAAAACGCCATGAACCCGAACGGCTTCGTCTTGGCGGCGCCGACCACTTCCCAGATGTCGATGCCCATGGCGGCATAAACCACCTTGAGTTCGTTGACGAGGGCGATGTTGACGCTGCGGAAAATGTTTTCCAGCAGCTTGGTCGCCTCAGCCGCGCGGCAGGACGATACCGGAACGACAGTCTTGATTGCTTTGCCGTAAAGCGCTTTGGCTTTCTCGAGGCACGCCGGCGTGTAACCGCCCACCACCTTCGGAATCGTCGCCACTTTGCTGTCCGGGTTGCCCGGGTCCTCGCGCTCGGGCGAGAACGCCAGGTTGAAATCGCGCCCCGCCACCAGGCCCGAGCCCACTTCGAGCACCTCGCGCAGGTCCTCGTCGGTCGTCCCCGGATACGTGGTCGATTCCAGCACCACCAGCGTGCCCTTCTGCAAATGCCGGGCAATGCGCTTGCCAGTGTCGATGATGAACGAAATGTCCGGCTCGCGATTCTTGTTCAGCGGCGTCGGAACACAAATGATGATCGCTTCGACTTCGCGGATCCGGCCGAAATCGGTCGATGCCGAAAACGACCCGGACTTGATCGCCTCGGCGATGGTGTCCGACGCGATGTGTTTGATGTAGCTGCGGCCCTGGTTCAAGGCGTCGACCTTGACCGGGTCGATGTCGAGTCCCAGCACGGTGACGCCGGAGCGCGCGAACTGGAGCGACAACGGCAGGCCGACATAACCCAATCCAACGATTGCTGTCTTCATGATCTGATTTGCTTTTCCTTTTGGTTGATGAGAGCGGTGGTAAAGAAATCCGCAGATGTCGCAGATTTCACAGATTGGAATAATGAGACGGAAACACCGGCGCAATCCGGGCGATCTGCGGACAAATGTTTTAAACGTCTCATGGGCGGGGCGCCATCCGGAGCAGGCGCAGGCCTTTTTGGGCGGGCCGGGGCAGGCGTTCGAACGGCACCAGGGAACAAATGGTGCGCAGCGCGTACACCCCCGTCAGCACTGTGGCCAGCGCGCCGATCCCGAACGCGGCGTAGGGCGGCAACACGTACCAGGCGCCGAACACCACCGCGAACACCGGCGCCAGGACCGCGAAAATGCGCAGGCTCTGCGGCGACCAGCAGAAACCCGTCATCCGGCGCGCGATGACATAAACCAAAATCCAGTGCAGCGCGTAAAACGCGGCAAACGCC
Source organism: Verrucomicrobiota bacterium (assembly GCA_046346665.1). Lineage (GTDB taxonomy): Bacteria > Verrucomicrobiota > Verrucomicrobiia > Limisphaerales > JAXMHQ01 > JAXMHQ01. The sequence continues at coordinate 19,260 of JAXMHQ010000028.1, read as the reverse complement.
ATGCCGACGCCGGCCAGTTGAAATCCATGGATCAAGAGCCACACCAGTCCGATGTGCACGGCGCAGCTCGCCAGTTCGGTCCAGAAAAACACCGCGCGCGCGCCCTTGGCGATGATGATGAATCCCATCGGCCACGACGCCACCTGGAGCAGCATGCCGATGCAGTTCCAGCGCAGGATTTCCACGGACGGCCCGAATTTATCGCTGTAGAAAAGCTGGATGACCAGCGGGGCGAACGTCAGCGTCGCCAGCAATCCCGGCCCCGCCATCAGCAGCCCCACCTCCGCCTGCTCGTTCACCAGCCGGTTGCATTCGTCGTGCCTCGACGCCACGGCCGTCAGGCGCGGATAAAAATCGGCGCCCATCGCCGCGAGAATGAACCCGACATAGGTGCCGCTCAAGATCCAGGCGGCCTGGTAAAAGCCGGTTCCCTCGGGGCCGATGGTCCGGAGGATCATCACGCGGACGGCATAGGGGATGCAGAGCGTCATGAGTCCGGTGGCCATGAAGACGAAGCCCAGTTTCAGCAGTTCGCCGGCCTCGGCCCACAACTCGCGCAGCGGCACCGTGACGCGTTCGACCTGGATCTTCCGGGCATACCACCACGAGGTGAGGATGCTCATGGCGGCGACGCAGACCAGGGCGGGAACAACTCCCTGCTCCGCCCTGCCCTGGCGGTAAAACAGGTAAACGATCGGAATGCTGAGCACCGTGCCGAACAGCGCGCCGAGCACGTTGACGCGGGCGAGATCCGCCACGCGGCGCATGCCCTGGATCAGCGCGACTTGTGCGGCCGAAATGTCCATGAAGAAAACGGCCAGCGCCATCAGCGCGACCGATGTGGCATGCGTGTCGTCGCCGAACGTCAGCCGCGAGACCGGCTTCGCGAACGCGACGAGCAGCAGCGATCCCAGCGCGCCGGTGGCGAACGCGACCCGGCGCAGAGCGATGATGGTCCGCGCAATACGCTTGCTGTCCCCGGTCCCGACCGCTTCGGCGATCTGCCTCACGCCGCTGCTGTTGATGCCCATGCCCGCGACGCTCCGGGTCATTTCCGAAATCGACAGGTAAATGCCCATCAACCCGAACCCGGCCGGCCCGAGCAGCAGCGCCATGGCCTTCTGGCGCACGATGCCGAGGCCGCTGTTGATGACGGTGGCCCCGCCGATCAGGGCCGAGGATTTCAGCACCTGGCCGTACGACTTGCCGGGCGCAGCCGGCGCCAGCCCGGCGCCGTCCTGCACACTCATCGACGTTGTTTGGTCCGTGGACATTAATCCATTCGACGGGAGGGACGAGCTACCGCGAGTCCCCTTCCAATCGAGCATTTGTTGGGGACTCGCAGTAGCTCGTCCCTACCGGCTGTGTGTTGATTCGGGATCATTTGCTCGAGCCGGTTTCTGTTCCGTCATCATGAACGTCGCCTTGGCCGGGTTGCCGAACACCAGCATGTTCTCCGGCACCGACCGGGTCACCACCGACCCGTTCGCAATCACCGTGTTGTTCCCGATCTTCACCCCCCGCAAAATCTTCACGTTCGACCCGATCATCACGTTCTCGCCGATATCCACCTTGCCGGTGCGCGGCGTGCCCGTCGCCCCGCGCCGATCCGGGTGCGTGTCGTGAAAATCCGAATCGATGATCTCGCAGTGCAATCCCATCATCGTCCGGCTGCCGATCCTGATGCCCGGGCCGTCGCTGATGAGAAACGAATTGTTGTTGATCCAGACGCCGTCCCCGATTTCGATCGAGCTATTCTCGCTCCGGGCTTCGATGTGGATGTAGCCGCTCAGGAAGAAGGGCGACGGGAAATAGCCGAGGTTGACGGCGCCGTCGAAGCGGATTCGGCCGCGTCCGAGCAATTGAACAGGCTGGCGGACGATGGGGCGTCCTTCGACGCGGGCGCAATCGGACAGGAACCGGTATTGCCAGATGCGCAGCCGCTGGCAGATGCGCATGACTCGATTCTGGAGTGTGTTCATTCGATCAGGAAACGGCGGCGTTGACGGCTTCCACGACGGCCCGGGCCTGGTCCGGTTTCAGGTGCGGCCCCATGGGCAGGCTGAGCACGGTGGAGGCGAGATCTTCGGCCAGGGGGAACGCGCCGGCTTTCCAACCCGCGTCGGCATAGGCGCCGGAGAGATGCGGCGGGACCGGGTAATGGATCAGCGTGCCGATGCCCGCGGCGTTCAACTGCTGCTGCACGCGGTCGCGCTGCGGGTGGCGGATCACATACAAATGCCACGCCGGCTCGGCCCAGTTCGGCACAAACGGCTGCACGAGCGCGGCCGTGGGCTTGAACCCCGACATATACTGCCCGGCCACAATCGACCGGCGCCGGTTCCAATCGTCCAGCGCCCGCAGCTTCACCCGCAGGAATGCGGCCTGCATTTCGTCCAGGCGCGAGTTGTATCCCTTCACCTCGTTGTAATATTTCTGGCGCGACCCGTAATTGCGCAGGACGCGCACGCGGTCGGCGAGAGCGGGGTCGTCGGTCGTGACGGCGCCGCCGTCGCCGAAGGCGCCGAGGTTTTTGCCGGGATAAAAGCTGTTGCCGGCGGCGTCGCCGAGCGACCCGGTGCGGCGTCCCTTGTAGCGCGCGCCCTGCGCCTGGGCGTTGTCCTCGATCACTTTCAATCCGCGTTCCCGCGCGATGGCGAGGATCGGGTCCATGTCGGCCGGCTGCCCGTAAAGGTGCACGGGCATGATCGCTTTCGTGCGCGGCGTGAGCGCGGCGCGGATTTTTTCCGGGTCGAGATTGCACGTGCGCGGGTCGGGCTCCACCGGCACCGGCCGGGCGCCGGCGTAGGAGACGGCGAGCCAGGTGGCGATGTAGGTGTTCGACGGCACGATGACTTCGTCGCCTTCGCCGATGTCATAGGCGCGGAGGACGAGGTGGAGCGCCTCGAGGCCGTTGCCGACGCCGACGCAGAATTTCGATCCGCAATAGGCGGCGAACTCGTGCTCGAAGGCTTCCACCTCCTTGCCGAGGATGTACCAGGCCGATTTCATGAACCGGTGGTACGCCTCGTCGAGTTCCGCCTTCAATTCCTCGTAAGGCGCGACAAAATCGAGGAACGGGACCTTCACGCCGCGGATCCTCCGACAGCAAGCAGGTAGTCCCGGTATTCCCGGAAATAGTCCTTCTCATCGTAACACTCCGACGCCAGCGCGAGGCACACGGAGCCGGACGAAAAATTGTCGATCTCGCGCCAGATCATGGGCGGCAGGTGGAGGCCGTAGTAGGAGCGGTTGAGGTGGATGCGCTGCTTTTCCTTTCCGTCATAGACAATGACGTCGAAGCTGCCGGACATGGCGATGAGGAACTGGTGGCATTTTTTGAGCGCGTGACCGGCTCGGTCGGCGCCGCCGGGAACGTCGTACAGGTAAAACACGCGCTTGATGGCGAACGGAATGTGCCTCTCGGCTTCCAGGAACGTCAGGTTGCCGCGGGGATCATTGATCTTCGGCAGGTTGATCATCTTGCATTCGGTGATGTTCATAGTTTCTCGGGAGTCGGGTTGATGAGGGCTTCCAGCTTCACGTGGCGCACGGTTTCGATCTCGTAAAAATCATGGGCGACACAGCGCCCGCCAAATCCTTCCTTCCAGTCGAGCAACCCGTAATTCAGCGCCCGGCCGTCCTTCTCGCTGCAATTTCCGAAATCGAACCACGTCTTGTTGCGGTATTGAACGTCGATGAGCTGTTGGAACAGGTAATCGAGCGCGCCGGATTCCTGGCCGGCGTCGGTTGTCGCGATGTACTGCGCGTGGGCAACGGCCGGGGTTTCGTAAATCACGGTACCGGCGAGAATTTCGTCGCCGCGATAGGCCGCGAACAAGCGGATGTTGTCCGGGAAGCGCGAGGCCAGCAGCGTGATTTCCTGGACGGAATGAACCGGTTTGACGCCGTAACGGCCGGCGAGGCGCGGCACCAGGACGCGATCCCAGAAGGCGTCGAAGGTGGCTTCCTGCACGATGCGCAAGCCGGCTTTCTCGGCTTTTTTGATCGAGCGTTGCCGGCGTTTCTGGAGCGGCAAACGGTCGGCGAGCCGGACAGTGATTGCGCAATCGCGGCGGTAGAGCCGGGCATCGAGCTGGAATAATGCGCAATCCACCTCGTCGTCGGGCAGTGAATTGTAAAACGCCGGGATCTGCTTGAACAGGAGCCGGGCGTGGCCGTTGTCGTGGAGCCAGCGCAGGATGGCCTGGAACGATGCCAGCACATCCATGAGCGTGGCTTCGCGGCCGATCACGAGCCCGCCGTAGGTGAGCCCGCCGTGGCTGGTGACCGTGCCCTGCCCCGCGTCATTGGCAGGCATCACCGCGATCAGCGCGGCGCCGTCGAATACCATCAGCGAACAATCCCGGAACCGGTCGCTGTGATAATCCATGTAATCGCGCCGGAACAGGAACGTGGAATTCCTGCCGGCGGCGACGAACGCGTCCCAGTCCGTCTTGCGGGCGGGCGAGTAGCGTTCGACGGTGAGGGGTGCGCGGTTAGCGGGCATGGGTGAGGTCGAGGTCCATGCGCAGCACGCCGTCCTGTTCGCCGGTGATGGAGAAGCCCGAGCGGGCGTAGAGCGCGATGGCGCGCGGGTTGTCGCGGTGCACCTTGAGATGCAGCCTGGCCAGCCCGAGGCGGCGCGCCTCTTCGATGGCGAAAAGCATCATGTCTCGGCCCAGTCCTCGGCCCCAGCAGGATTTATCGCCGAGGTAACCCCAGTATTCCGCGTCGGCGGCGGTGATATGCTTGAGCCCCAGCGCGCCGATCGGCCGACCCTCATGGGCGATGCCCCAGATCCGGTAATCGCGCAGCGTGGGCAGCGACGCGAACCAGCGGGCCTGCTGTTCGCGCGTGAACTCCGGCGTCATCGTCAGGCGGCGGATCTCGGGATCGCGCAGCCACGACCAGGAACACTCCAGGTAACGCTCGTCATAGCGTTCCAGGGTGATGCCGGTTTGGACGTCAGGTTTCATGGGGCCGGGCGGAGTGGTCTCAGCCCTTTTTTCGGCGCACAAACGCCGACAGGCTCGCGACGGAGTCGAAGTTCTCCGGGCGCACGTCCTGTTGTTCGACGGTGATGCCGAATTTGGTCTGGACGAACGCGACAAGCTCGGCGACGCCGAGCGAGTCGATGATTCCCTCGCGCAGCAGCGAGGCGTTGTCCGGGTAGGTGAATCCTTCCTTGCTGTAAAGCAGGTTGGTGGCGATGAAATCGCGCAGGGCGGGTTCGATCTGGTTGTTGTCAGTGGGGTTCGTCATAGGGTGTAAAAATCAGGTTGCCCGTCGTGTCGTCTATGGATTTCTCCTCGAATCAGGCCGGAATCGGCGCGTCCGGGATAGGCGGCGGCAGCCGGAGGAAATCCGTCGTGCGCTGCTTGCGCGTGATGTCGTCGAAAGCGCGCTGCACCTGCACCTCGGTCATGCCCATGACCCTGGCGACTTCCGCGATCGGCACCTTCTGCTCCATTGCGGTCCACAGCAGGTCCATCGTCTCGAACGGCAGCCGGTAGAAGAATTCCTGCTGATCGCACGGGGCGCTGTAGGTGTCGGTGGTCGGGGTGCGTTTCTGGATGCCTTCCGGCACGCCGAGGTAGCGCGACAGCATGTAGACCTGGGTTTTGAACAGGTGCGCGATGGGCTGGATGTCCGCGCCGCCGTCGCCGTATTTCACGAAGAATCCCTGGTCATGCTCGTTCTTCTGGGCGGTGCCGATGACCGCGTAATTTTTCGCTTCCGCGTGGAAATAGAGCGTGCTCATGCGGGTGCGCTGCTTGAGGTTCGACGCGGCGACGATTTCGAGCATCTCGCGCGGCGGCAGGGTGCGCAGCTCCTGTTTGCCGTCGGGCGTGATGACCGCGACGGAGAACAGGTTGAGCGTGCCGGATTCGAGCAGGTCGGACGGCAGCACGATCTTCGCCTTGTAACCCTTGGCGTCGTCGTAGCCGGGATACACGCGGCGGATCGCGTCGTCGCGGCGGCGGTAACATTGGAATCCTTCCAGCGCCGGCGTGATATTTTCGAGAATGGGGTTGACGCCAAATTTGGCGGCGAGTTCGCGCGCGAGTTTTTCGCTGATCGGGTCGGAATCCTTGTCGGGCATCATGATGGCGACGACCTTGTCCGGGCCGAAGGCGCGGACGGCAAGGCCGAGGACGACGGCGGAGTCGATGCCGCCGCTGATGCCGACGACGGCGCCGTGGCGGCGCATGGTGCGTCGGACGTGTTGCTGGAGGAACTGGACCAGGCGATCGGTTTCCCGGGCGGCGTCGATGTTGAGGGCGTTCTTAGTGAATTGCATGGATTGGGTTCGGATTGGCTGAGTTGATCCGGCAGACCTTGACGCGGTCCGAGCCGGAAAGTGGTTCGTTGCGGCGGAAAGATTTGACGAATTGCTGGTGCAGGAGCTGGGTGGACAAGATGCCGGCCAGGGCCATGTCGTCGGTTTCGCCGATGGGCGAGCCCGCCTGGATTTTCCGGACCAGTTGTTCGACCGGCCCGGATTTGAAAATGCCGCTTTCCCCGAGCGCGGCGGGCGACAGGAGGTCGCGGACGTAATCCGGGGTGGCGTCGTTGAAAAAGCTGCGGTGGACAGGGGCGCGGTAGGGCCGTTTGGGGCGGCGGCGGATGGCGTCGGGCAGCCAGGGCTGGGCGGCGCGTTTGAGCAGCCATTTCTCGCGCAGGCCGCGCATCTTGAGGCGCGGATCGAGGCCGTTGCAGAATTCGACGACCCGGTAATCGAGGAACGGGAACCGGCCCTCGATGGAATTCGCCATGCCCATGCGGTCACCCTGCGACGACAGGAGGTATTGCGACAGCCAGATGCTGATTTCGAGGTACTGGGCCCGGGCAAGCGGGTGCCAGCGTTTGAATGCGGGCGGCAGTTCGCCGGACAGCGCGTCCATGCAACGCTCGCCCGACGCGGCGATGATGTCGTCGTTCAGGAAACGCCGGGTGCGGCGGTTGTTCCGCCATCGCACGGCGTGCGAATACCAGGGCGAATCGGTTTCGCCCAGGCCTTCGCCGAAAAATGCAGCGAGGAACGCCGGGTTGCTGCCGGACAGGCCCTTGATGTCGGGATAAAGTTTCCGGAACAGCGCGCTGCGCCAGGCCGATTGCGGTTGCTGCGCCCAGAAACGGCGCACCTTGGATTCCTTGAAAATGTCGTAACCGGCGAGGAATTCATCCGCACCTTCGCCGGTGAGCACGACCTTGAACCCGGTGTCGCGGACCAGTTTGGAAAGCAGGAACATCGGGGCCGGCGCCGTGCGCATGATCGGCGTTTCGGTGTGCCAGACCACTTCGGGGAACACGCGCCCGATGTCGCCGTGCGTCGCGCGCACGACGTGGTGATCCGTGCCGAGGTGGCCGGCCATCTCGCGCTGAAACGCGCTCTCGTCGTATTGCTCGTCCGAGAACGCGATGGAAAACGTCACCAACCGGTTGGTGGTGAACCGCCGGACAATGGCGGCGATGGTGGAGGAATCGAGGCCGCCGCTGAGGTAGGCGCCGACGGGGACATCGGCGCGGAGGCGGATGCGGCAGGCGTCGATGAGCAGCGCTCGAAATTGTTCCACGGCTTCCTCCGCGGTGGACGGGCTTTCCGCCCCGCGCGCGTCCTCCGGAAACCGGTTTTGCCAGTAGCGCTCGACCGTGACGGATTTGTCGTCCGCCCAGAGGTAATGTCCGGGCGGCAGTTCGGCGATGCCCTTGAAAACGGTGTTCGGGGTCAGCGTGGACCAGAAGCGGAACACCTGGTCGACCTGGAGCGGGTCGATCGACGCGGGCATGCGGCGGTCGCTCAGGATCGATTTGATCTCGGAGGCGAACAGGAGAGTTTTGTCGGGTGTTTCGGCGTAGAACAGCGGCCGCACGCCGAGGCGGTCGCGCGCGAGGAAAAGCCGGCGCTTGCGGGTGTCCCAGATCGCGATGGCGAACTGGCCGTTCATGCGGTTCAGGAAGTCAGGGCCGTATTCCTCGTACAGATGCAGGATAACCTCGGTGTCGGACGAGGTGCGGAACTTGTGGCCGCGGGCTTCGAGGTCGGGGCGCAGTTCGATGTAATTGAAGATTTCGCCGTTGAAAACGACCCAGAGGGTTTCGTCCTCGTTGGGGATGGGCTGGCTGCCGCCGCTGAGGTCGATGATGCTGAGGCGCGCGTTGCCGATGGCGGCTTCGCGGTCGAGGAGGAATCCGAATTCATCCGGCCCGCGGTGGCGGAGCATGGCCAGCATCTGGCGCATGTCGCTTTCCGCGATCGCGGAGCGGCGGGACCTGTCAAACATGCCTGCGATGCCACACATCAGCGCAAATCAATTTTACGGATTTTGCCCGAGCCGGTTTTCGGCAGTTCGCTGCGGAACTCGACGCTCCGCGGAACCATGAATTCCTCGAGGTGCCGCTTGCAATGGGCGATGACCTCGGCCTCCGTGAGGGCCGCCTCCGGGGCGACCAGGAACGCCTTCACGGCCTGCCCGAGCATCGGGTCGGGCACGCCGATCACCGCGGCATCCTGCACGCCGCGGATCGTATACAACACATTCTCCACCTCGCGCGGCGCGATCTTTTCGCCGCGGCTCTTGATGATGTCGTCCTTGCGGGAGACGAAATAGAAATAGCCCTCCGCGTCGGTCCGGAACAAATCGCCGCTGTAACAGAGGCGCTCGCCGGGAATGGGGCCCGGGCGGAACCGCTGCGCGCTCAGCTCCGGCGCCTTCCAGTAACCGCGCATCACATGCCGCCCGCGAACCACCAGTTCGCCGACCTCGTTCGGCCCGAGCCGCCGGCCCTCGTCATCTTCGATCCACAATTCCGTGCCCGGCATCGCGATGCCGGAGGAACCCGGCCGCAGGTCGGCCTGGTCGGGCGGCAGATACATGGTGCGCGCCACTTCGGTGAGGCCGTGCATGAGGTAGAGGTCGGTGCGCGGGAAAAGCTGTCGGAGCCGCTTGACGTGTTCCACAGGCAATCCCGCGGCGGCGTTGGTGAGATAACGCAGGGCGGACAGGTCGTATTTGGACAAATCGAGCCCGAGCAGGATGGAATAGATGGTTGGCACCCCGGCGAACCCAGTGACGCGTTCGTCGGCGAGTTTCTGGAGAATGACGTCGGGGAACACGAAGGAATCCTCGATGATCAGGGTGCCGCCGGCGCAGACGGACGCCATCAACTGGTAGAGGCCGTAGCTGAACGACATCGGCAGGACGCTGAGCACGATGTCGCTGCTGGAATTCCTGAGATAGCTGACGATCGCCTCGGTGACGAACACGACGTTGCTGTGATCGCACATGACGCCCTTCGACTCTCCGGTGGTTCCGGAGGTGTAGATCAGGCAGGCCAGGTCGAGGTCGATCCCGCCGGCGGCGGGCGGATCGGCTGGATTCTCGGACAGGATCGAAGCGAGATTGTGGCGGGCGTGTTGGCCGTTGGCGGCGGCAGTTCCCTGCGGACCGCAAACGACCAGGTGGCGCAGGTTCGGCGCGGCGGTGGCAAGCGCCCCGCCCTGCTCCGCGGCCCGCGCATCGGTGACCAGCGCGCAGGCCTCGCAATCGTTGAGAATGGCGGCGAGTTTCTCGGGCTTGGTGGTGCGGTTGACGCTGACGAACACGGCGCCGGCCTTGAGCACGGCGAACATCGTGACGGCGGTTTCGATGGAATTTTTGAGATGGATGCCGACGCGATCGCCACGGGCGACGCCGAGTTTCCGCAGGCCGTGGGCGAGACGGTTCGACTGGGCCTCGAACTCCGCGTACGTGACCCGCCGGCTGCCGCCCACAAGGGCGACATGATCCGGGCGCATCGCGGCGCTGCGTTGTAACAAGTCTTGTACCAGCATAAGCAAGGCGGTCAGGCTAAAAAGCGGGGCCCGCCGTGTTCCTGTGGATGTGGCATGCTTGCATCTTTGGACATTGAGTCAAACTGTTTTGAAGGCCCGGACCGGCGGTGAATCACGCGTTCACTGCACCAGGTAAACCCGGAAGAACCGTTGTGGCGCCACGCTGGCATCGTTGGTCCCCACGACCGTCGAGCCGCCGGCAATGATGTCCGGCGACACGCTGTTCCAGGATGCGGTGGGCAGATTGTCCGCGTATTGCAGGCGATATTTGTGACCGGCCACGGACGACCAGGTGACATTGGCGGTGCCGTTGGTCACAGAGATCGACTGTACCAGCACGCGGGAATGTCGATTTTACCTGCACCCGGTAGAATCGTTGTGGCGCATTGCCGGGCAGATCGACACCCGTTGTCAGGATTCCGGCGGACAAGGACGTCATTGCCCACATCGGTCAATCGAAGGTCGTTCTTGTATTGCAGCCGGTAGCTGAGTCCGGGTTGAGGTCCAGGTCACGTAGGCGACGCCGTTGGAGAGATTGATGGAGCTGATGTAGAGCTGGTAGGCGATGTTGATGCTGACGGTGGCCGGGGCGGAATTCGTCAGGCCATCGGTGGCGCGGTAAGTGAAGCTGTCCGCGCCGCGCTCGCGGTCGGGACGTAGGTAAACGCGCCGTTCGCATTCAGGGTCAGGTTGCCATGCGAAGGCCCGGTCAGGAGCACCGCGGTCAGGCCGTAGCCAGTCACGTCGGTGTCGTTGGCCAGGACACCCGGCGCCGCCACGACGAGATTGCTGCCGGAGCCGATGTCGTAGACATCCGGCTGAGCGATCGGTCCGCCGGCGACCTTGTTGATCGTGACGGTGACCGTGTTGGTCGCGCTCAGAGCCGGGGTGCCGTTGTCGGTGACAATCGTGGTGAGCGTCCAGACTTTTCCAACCTCGCCGGCGATCACGTGCCAGATGATGACGCCGTGAGAATCGATGGCTGTGCCGGAGGGCTGGTTGACGAGCTGGTAGGTCAACGTGTTCGCCGGGAGATCGGCGTCTGTCGCCGTATTGGTGATGGTGATAATCGCCAGGCCCGTCGAGGTCACCGGCGGCAGAACCGGCAGAACCGGCGCGGTGTTCACTTCATTCACCGTCACCTGGAAACTGTTGGTCGCGCTGCGCGACGGCGTGCCGTTGTCGGTCACAATCGTGCGGATCGTGTAAACGCCCGGTCCCTGCGCCTCGGTCGGAGTCCAGGTGATCACGCCATTGGCATCGATCACGGCACCCGCGGGCGGGCTTTGGAGCTGGTAAGTCAGAGTGTTGGCTGGCACATCGGCGTCGGTCGCCGTGTTGGTGACGGTGAGCAGCGTCAGTTCATTGATCGTCTGCGGACCTTGAACCGGCAGGACCGGGGCAATGTTCGCTTCATTAACAGTGACCTGGAAGCTGTTCGTGGCGCTGAGGGCGGGCGTTCCGTTATCCGTCACGATCGTCGTGATCGTATAGACGCCCGGACCTTGGGCTTCAGTCGGCGTCCAGGTGATCACACCGCTTGCGTCGATGAGAGCGCCCGACGGCGGATTCACGAGCTGGTAAGTCAGCGTGTTGGCCGGGAGGTCGGCGTCGGTCGCCGTGTTGGTCACTGTGAGCAGCGTCAGTTCGGTGATCGCGCGGCTTGTCTGACCCGGCAGCACCGGGGCCGCGTTCACTTCGTTGACAGTGACCTGGAAGCTGTTGGTGGCGCTGAGGGCGGGCAATCCGTTATCGGTGACGATCGTCGTGATCGTATAGAGGCCCGGGCCCTGGGCTTCGGTCGGGGTCAGGTGATCACGCCGCCGGCGTCGATGAGAGCGCCGGACGGCGGATTCACGAGCTGGTAAGTCAGCGTGTTGGCCGGGAGGTCGGCGTCGGTCGCCGTGTTGGTCACGGTGAGCAGCGTCAGTTCGGTGATCGCGCGGTTTATTTGACCCGGCAGCACCGGGGCCGCGTTCACTTCATTGACGGTGACTTGGAAGCTGTTCGTGGCGCTGAGGGCGGGCGTTCCGTTATCTGTCACGATCGTCGTGATCGTATAGACACCCGGGCCCTGGGCTTCGGTCGGCGTCCAGGTAATCACGCCGCTGGCGTCGATGAGAGCGCCGGACGGCGGGTTCACGAGCTGGTAGTTCAGTGTGTTGGCCGGGAGGTCGGCGTCAGTCGCTGTGTTGGTGACGACCAGCAGCGTCAGTTCGGTGATCGCGCGGTTTGTTTGACCCGGCAGCACCGGGGCCGCGTTCCACTTCGTTGATGGTAGGCCGGAAGCTGTTGGTGGCGCTGAGGCGGGCGTTGTCGTCACGTCGTCGTGATCGTGTAGACGCCCAGGCCCTGGGCGCACGGTCGGCGTCGAGGTGATCACGCCGCCGCTGGCGTCGATGAGTGCCAGGACGGCGGGTCACGGCCTGGTAAAGTCGGCGTGTTGGCCGGGGAGGTCGGCGTCAGTCGCTGTGTTGGTGACGACCAGCGACGTCTGCAGTTCGGTGATCGCGGTTTGACGACCCGGCAGCACCGGGGCCGTTCCTTCGGTGACGGTAACCTGGAAGCTGTTCGTGGCGCTGAGAGCGGGCGTTCCGTTATCCGTAGCGATTGTCGTAGTCGTGTAGACACCCGGGCCCTGGGCTTCGGTCGGAGTCCAGGTGATCACGCCGCTGGCGTCGATGAGAGCGCCGGACGGCGGGTTCACGAGTTGGTAGCTCAGCGTGTTCGCGGGAAGATCGGCGTCGGTCGCCGTGTTGGTCACGGTGAGCAGCGTCAGTTCGGTGATCGCGCGGCTTGTCTGAACCGGCAGCACCGGGGCCGCGTTCACTTCATTGACAGTAACCTGGAAGCTGTTCGTGGCGCTGAGGGCGGGCAATCCGTTATCGGTGACGATCGTCGTGATCGTATAGACGCCCGGACCTGGGCTTCAGTCGGCGTCCGGGTGATCACGCCGCTGGCGTCGATGAATACGCCGGACGGCGTTCGAGCTGGTAAGTCAGCGTGTTGGCCGGGAGGTCGGCGTCGGTCGCCGTGTTGGTCACTGTGAGGAGCGTCAGTTCGGTGATCGCGCGGTTTGTTTGACCCGGCGGCACCAGGGCCGCGTTCCACTTCGTTGACGGTGACCTGGAAGCTGTTGGTGGCGCTGAGGGCGGGCAATCCGTTATCGGTGACGATCATCGTGATCGTATAGACGCCGGACCCTGGGCTTCGGTCGGCGTCCGTGATGCCGCTGGCGTCGATGAGTACCGGACGGCGGGTTCACGAGCTGGTAGTTCAGTGTGTTGGCCGGGGAGGTCGGCGTCGGTCGCTGTGTTGGTGACGACCAGCGGCATCCAGTTCGGTGATCGCGCGGTTTGTTTGTTTCCAGCAGCACCGGGGCCGCGTTCACTTCGTTGACGGTGACTTGGAAGCTGTTCGAGCAGCTTTGAGCGGGCGATCCGTTATCTGTCACGATCGTCGTGATCGTGCTGAACGCCCGGCCCCTGGGCTTCGGTCGGAGTCCAGGTGATCACGCCTTGTCGATGGAAACACCGGACGGCCAGGTTCACGAGCTGGTAGTTCAGGGTGCGTTGGCGGGAAGATCGGCGTCGGTCGCCGTGTTGGTCGCGGGCAGCGTCAGTTCGGTGATCACGCGGTTTGTTTGACCCGGCAGCACCGGGGCCGCGTTACTTCATTGACAGTGACTTGGAAGCTGTTCGTGGCGCTCAAGGCGGGCGTTCCGTTATCGGTGGCGATCGTCGTGATCGTATGAACACCCAGGCCCTGGGCTTCGGTCGGGGTCCAGGTGATCACGCCGCTGGCGTCGATGAGGAGCACCCGACGGCGGGTTTGCAGGCTGGTAGTTCGGTGTGTTGGGCGGAGGTCGGCGTCGGTCGCTGTGCTTGTTGGTGACGACCAGCAGCGTCAGTTCGGTAGTCGCGCGGTTTCGCGTTGACCCGGCAGCACCAGGGCCACGTTCACTTCGTGGAGAACGGTGACCTGGAAGCTGTTGGTGGCGCTCAAGGCGGGGACGCCGTTATCCGTGACGATCGTCGTGATCGTATAGACGCCGGGCCCTGGGCTTCGGTCGGAGTCCAGGTAATCCGCGCCACGCCGGTGTCGATGGAGTGCGCCCGACGGCGGGTTCACGAGTTGGTAGCTCAGCGTGTTCGCGGGAAGATCGGCGTCGGTCGCCGTGTTGGTGACGACCAGCAGCGTCAATTCAGCCACGGTGTGGTTTGTCTGCAGAGGCAGGACCGGGGCGCTGTTGATCTCGTCCACGGTGACCTGGAAGCTGTTCGTGGCGCTCAAGGCGGGGACGCCGTTATCCGTCACGATCGTCGTGATCGTGTAGACACCCGGGCCCTGGGCTTCAGTCGGCGTCCAGGTGATCACGCCGCTGGCGTCGATAGAGCACCGGACGGCGGGTTCACGAGTTGAGCAGCTCGGTGTTCGCGGGAAGATCGGTGTCGGTCGCCGTGTTGGTCACGGTGAGCAGCGTCAGTTCGGTGATCGCGCGGTTTGGTACGGCCCGGCAGCACCGAGCGCGTTCACTTCATTGACGGTGACTTGGAAGCTGTTCGTGGCGCTCAAGGCGGGGACGCCGTCATCCGTGACGATCGTCGTGATCGTGTAGACACCCGGACCCGCAGGCCGGGAGGTCGGCGTCCAGGTGATCACGCCGCTGGCGTCGATGAGTGCCGGACGGCGGGAGTTCACGAGTTGGTAGCTCAGCGTGTTCGCGGGAGAAGATCGGTGTCGGTCGCCGTGTTGGTCACGGTGAGCAGCGTCAGTTCGGTGATCGCGCGGTTTGTTCGACCCGGCAGCACCGGGGCCGCGTTCCTTCGTCGACGGTAGGCGGAAGCTGTTCGTGGCGCTCAAGGCGGGCGTTCGTTATCGGTGACGATCGTCGTGATCGATGTAGACGCCCGGACCACGCAATGGCCGGTCGGGGGTCCAGGTGATCACGCCGTTGGCGTCGATGAGAGCACGGACGGCGGGTTCACGAGTTGGTAGGACAACGCGTTCGCAGGGAACATCGAAGTCGGTCGCCGTGTTGGTGACGACCAGCGGCGTCAATTCAGCCACGGTGTGGTTTGTCTGCAGAGCAGCACCGGGGCCGCTGTTGATCTCGTTCACGGTGACTTGGAAGCTGTTCGTGGCGCTCAAGGCGAGGACGCCGTCATCCGTGACGATCGTCGTGATCGTGTAGACGCCCAGGCCCTGGGCCTCGGTCGGCGTCCAGGTGATCACGCCGTTGGTGTCGATGAGAGCACCGGACGGCGGGTTCACGAGTTGATAGTTGAGTGTGCTGGCCGGCAGGTCCGTGTCGGTGGCCGTGTTCGTGACGACCAGCAGCGTCAATTCAGCCACGGTGTGGTTTTGTCTGCAGAGGCAGGACCGGGGCGGAGTTGATCTCGTTCACCCGTCACCTGGAAGCTGTTCGTGGCGCTCAGGCGAGGACGCCGTCGGCATCGTGACGATCGTCGTGATCGGCATGGAGCTTCCGGACCCTGTGCTTCGGTCCGGGGTCCAGGTGATCACGCCGTTGGTGTCGATGAGAGCACCCGGACGGCGGGTTCACGAGTTGGTAGGACAACGCGTTCGCAGGAACATCCGAGTCGGTCGCCGTGTTGGTGACGACCAGCAGCGTCAATTCAGCCACGGTGTGGTTTGTCTGCAGAGGCAGCACCGGGGCGCTGTTGATCTCGTTCACCGTCACCTGGAAGCTGTTCGTGGTGCTCAAGGCGAGGACGCCGTCATCCGTGACGATCGTCGTGATTGTGTGTAGACACCCGGGCCCACCAGGCCTCGGTCGGCGTCCAGGTGATCACGCCGTTGGTGTCGATGAGAGCACCGGACGGCGGGTTCACGAGTTGATAGTTGAGTGTGTTGGCCGGGAGGTCCGTGTCAGTCGCCGTGTTGGTGACGACCAGCGGCGTCAATTCAGCCACGGTGTGGTTTGTCTGGAGAGGCAGAACCGGGGCGGAGTTGATCTCGTTCACGGTGACCTGGAAGCTGTTCGTGGCGCTAAGGGGTGGGAGGCTGTTGTCGGTGACGATGGTGGTCAGCACATACAGTCCGGGGCCCTGTGCCTCGCTCGGGGTCCAGGTGATCACGCCGTTGGAATCGATCGACGCGCCGCCGGGCGGGTTCACGAGCTGGTAGGTGAGCGTCTTCGCGGGGACGTCGGAATCGCTGGCGGTATTGACGATGGTGAGCGGGGTTAATTCCGGCACGATGCGATTGGTTTGGGCGGGCAGGACGGGGCCGTTGCCGACGGGGAAGACGGTGATGGAAACGCTGGCGTTGCCGAGGTTGGTTTGTCCGTCGTTGGCCAGGTAGACGAAATTATCCGATCCGATGAACCCGCTATTGGGTGTGTAGCTGAAGCTGCCGTTGGCGTTGAGGGTGACGATGCCGTTGGTGGGGGCTGTGATGAGCGAGGCGGCGAGGTTGGTGCCGAAGACGCCGGTATCATTGGCGAGCACGCCGGGTGCGGCGACGGAGAGAGTGGAGTTGGCGTTCATCCCATAGGAATCGGCGACCGCGAGGGGGTTCACGGTGACATCGTCCAGGGTGAGCGTGTAGGGGGTGGAATCAGTGTAAAGTTCGGCGCTGACGCCGCCGCTGAGGTAGGGCGCGGCGGTGTCGTTGACGCTGACCAATTGTATGCCGTCGAGGTAGACGGTGATTTGTGAGCCGGCGAAAGCGAGTTTCAGGTCGTGGATATTGGTGCCGAGCGGGGGCACCGGGTAATTGAGGACGAGGAACGACGGGGCGGTCCAATTGGAGAACTTGACCAGGTTCAGGTTGTTTCCGATGGGGTAAAGCCAGGCGGCGTAGCGGGCGCCGGTGGCAGGGTTGAGGCGGCCGGAGATGCCGCCGCCGTAGGCGTTCGCGGAAAACTGGAGATGGGTTTCGACGGAGTAATCGTCCCAGGAATTTGTGATGTAAGCGATGGCGTAATTGCCGCCGGCGGGGCTGGATCCGACCAGCGTGCCGTTGGTGAGAACCCAGTTTCCGGCGAAAATAATCCAGGGATCGATGGACGTCGTGTTGGTGGACCGGCTGAAATTATCCGAGAACAGGCTGGCGGAAGTCGGGTCGGCGAGCAGGACATTGGCGATGCCGCTGCTGGCGGTGCCGTCGTAAGCGCGGTAGGTGAAGTGATCGACGCCGGTGGCGCCGGGGTTGGGGGTGTAGCTGAAGCTGCCGTCGGAATTGAGCGTGAGGCTGCCTTGAGCGGGGCCGGTGCCGAGCAAGGCGCTGAGGATGTCGCCGTTGGCATCGGTATCATTGGCCAGGACGCCGGGCGCGGTCACGTTGAGCGTGCGGTTTGCCTGGTAATAGAAGGTGTCGCTCTGCGCCGAGGGCGGGCTGTTGAGGGAAATCGTGATGGTGGCGGTGGCGACGGCCGAGGTGGCCTGGCCGTCGTTGGCCTGGTAGGTAAAGGAATCCGTGCCGAGATAATTGCTGGCGGGGGTGTAGCTGAAGCCGCCGTTGGGATTCAGCGTCAGGCTCCCGTGGGCCGGGCCGCTGACGAGCGTGACCGCAAGCGAGTCGCCGTTGGCATCGGTGTCATTGGCCAGGACACCCGGCCCCGAGACGTTGAGGGTGCGGTTCTGGACGCCGTTGAAGGAGTCGTTGTTGGCGACCGGCGGGATATTGGAGACGACGGTGATGGTGACGGTGGCCGGGTCGGAGTTGGTGAATCCGTCATTGGCGACGTAGCTGAAGGAATCGGTGCCGATGTAATTGGCGGACGGCGTGTAGGTGAATGCGCCGTTGGTGTTGAGCGAGAGTGTGCCGTGTGTGGTGGTGGTGGAGAGGACGGCGGTGAGATTGGTGCCGACGCCGGGGGTGTCGTTTGCAAGGACGCCGGGGGCGGCGACGGTCAGGGTGCGATTTTCCACCATGCTGTAGGCGTCGTTGCCGGCCACTGGGGCGAGCGTGCTGACAATGAAATCGTCAAAGACCGCCTCGTAACCAAACTGGTAGGTGAACATGTGGAGAGCGGCGGCGCCGCTGGTCCAGGCCGGGAATCCGCCGAACGAATTGTCGGCGACGTTGAGGAGGAGGACGCCGTCGAAGTAAGCGTAGATCTGGTTGCCGCGGAACGTGAGTTTGACGGTATGCCAGTTCGTGCCCACGGGAGGCAGCAACGCCTGTTGCATCACCGTCTCCGTGTAATCCCGCCAGGCGTCAAACTTGAGCAGCTTGAGCACGGGCGCGCCGGCGATGCTGCCGCCGGAATTTTCGGGGTAGACGTTCAGCGTGTATTTGGCGCCGGTATTGGGATTGACGCGGCCGTCCAACCCGCCGGCCCAGGCGCCTTCGGGGAGCTGGAGCCGGGTCTGGATGCTGAAATTCGTCCAGTTGCCGGGAACATAACAATCGGAATAATCGCGCATGCCCGAACTGGCTCCGAGCATCACGCCGTTCGTGATCGTCCATTTGCCGACTCCAATTACCCAGGGAGCCAGAACATCGGCGTTGGTCGCCCGGCTGAAATCGTCGACGAACAGGTCCAGGCTTGGGATCACACTGATGGTGACGGAGGCGGCGGGTGACAGGCTGACGCCGTCGTCCACCTGGTAAGTGAACGTGTCGACACCGGAGAACCCGGGAACCGGGGTATAGACGAAGCTTCCGTCGGCGGAGAGGCTGAGCGAGCCGTGGGATGGGGCGCCGACGAGGACGGCCTGGGTGGAGGCGCCGGCGCCGGTCACTGCGCCCGCGAGAATGCCGGGGGCGGCA
The DNA here is from genome assembly GCA_046346665.1 of Verrucomicrobiota bacterium. Classification (GTDB taxonomy): domain Bacteria; phylum Verrucomicrobiota; class Verrucomicrobiia; order Limisphaerales; family JAXMHQ01; genus JAXMHQ01. Next base: position 680 of record JAXMHQ010000028.1, on the reverse strand, counting down.
ACATTCAGACCGGCGCCGGCGGCGACGGAATACGTGAACGGCTGGGCCTCGGGATTGAGGATGAAGCGAACCTGGGCGTTGGTCACCGTGGTGCCGACGCGGATTTTGATCGTCTGACCATTCGTGCGCCAGGCGCCTGCGCCTGCGGCGACGCCGTTGGTGAACACTTGGAGCGACGAAACCGACGGATGCGGCAGGATGAATTCGACGGAGGTTTGCGGGTCCACCGATCCGGAGATCGTGAGGGTGGTGATCGACTGGGTGCCATTGGTTGCGCAGGTGGCGTTTATCGAGACATTCGAACGCAGCACCCACCAATCGTAGAGGTCGGCCGAGTTGACCGGCCACATGTTGGTCTTGGCCCGGGCGTAGGTGATGTAATCCTGGATGTCGCCGTTGGCGAGCGGCCCGCCGGAGGCGCCGTGATTGTAGAGGTTGATCAACCCGCCGAGGTTGTAATAGCCGTCGACCAGGTCATGCACGGTTCCCGGGGTGTGGGCGGTTTCGATGGTTTCGGCGGGGTTGCCGTTGATGTACCATTCGCTGAGCGGCAGAGAGATGAACGGGTATCGCTTTCCCGCCGTTTGAAGCGAGGTCGACAGGACCCAGCTCGGGAAAATGCTTAATTTTTGCTCGCCGCTGGTCCGGATGTTCAGGCTTTCAAGGATCTGCAGCGACGG
>JAXMHQ010000027.1:0-76889 GCA_046346665.1 Verrucomicrobiota bacterium | reverse complement strand
CGGCCCGCCGGGCCTGGCGCCGGTTTCGGGCCAACCGATTGGCGGTGGCGAGCGCGTGGTATCTGGCAGTCTTGCTGGGCATCGTGGTGGCCTGGCCGCTGATGTTGGCGGTGGCGGGCCATTGCGGGCCGCGCGCGGCGGAGTTTGCGCATTATTACAATCCGGACCGGCTTTCCGACGCGCAGTTCGCGGCGCCGGACTGGCGGCATTGGTTTGGAACCGACGGTCACGGGCGCGATTTGTTTTCGCGGGTGCTGTTTGGCGCGCGCATTTCGCTGCTGGTCGGCGCCGTGGGCGCGTCGGTGAGCCTCGTGATCGGCGTGCTCTGGGGCGCCATTGCCGGTTACGCCGGGAGCCGGGTGGACGCTGTCATGATGCGGATCGTGGATATCCTGTATTCCCTGCCGTCGGTGATCTTCGTCATCGTCCTGCTCACGACGATCGGGGCGATGCTGAAGGATCTGCCGGTGATCCGGGATTCGGCGGGCGGATCGGATTTTGTCCGGCTGTTGCTGCTATTTGTCGGGCTCGGGGCGGTGTCGTGGCTGACGATGGCGCGGATCGTGCGCGGGCAGGTATTGTCGCTGCGGACGCGTCCGTTTGTGGAAGCCAGCCGGGCGCTGGGAGCCGGTCCGGTGCGCATCCTGTTCCGGCACATTATTCCCAACACGCTGGGCATCGTGATTGTTTATCTCACGCTGACCGTTCCCGGGATCATCCTTTACGAATCGTTTCTGAGTTATCTCGGCCTCGGCATTCAGCCGCCGATGGCGAGCTGGGGATCGCTGATGGCCGAAGGCGTGGCGCAGATCAATGCCATCCGGATTTACTGGTGGCTGATCCTGTTTCCGGGGGGCGTGCTGGTGAGCACCTTGCTGGCGCTGAATTTTATCGGGGATGGATTGCGCGATGCGTGGGATGTGAAGCGGGGCTCGTAACCCCGGGAGGGACGCCGTCCCCGGCGTCCCGATATTTGGGCCGGCGGGGACGCCGGCCCTCCCATGGAATTAGAGCGCCAGCAGGAGGCGTTTGATTTCCTTGAGGCGCGCGCCGGGTTGTTTTTTGGTGAGGCGCGGAAACTTTCCGCCCAGGGTGATAAACTCGCCCTGGCGGGTGAGCATCAGCTTGTCTTCTTTCACTTCCATGGCGGTGATGCCGCGTTCGCCGGCGAGGCATTTCACCTCGGTCAATTGGAGCAGCAGATCCACCGGCCCGGGGGGAGGACCGAACCGGTCGCGCAGCTCGTGTGCGAGCGATTTGAGCGCGGCGGAATCCTCGGCCTGGGCGAGCTTGCGGTAGATATCGATGCGATGGCGCGCGTCGGGGACGTAGGATTGCGGGAGCCAGGCGGGCGCGGCGGCGGCTTCGGTTTGTTCGGCGGACGTGGGGCTTCCGCCCAGCAGGTCGGGGCGGGTGGAGATGAAATCGAAACGCACGGCCACTTCGCGCCGGGGCTTTACGGTTTCGCCTTTGAGCGTGGCGACGCTTTTCTTGAGGAGCTGGCAGTAGAGTTCGAAGCCGACGGCGGTGATGTGGCCGCTTTGTTCGGACCCGAGCAGGTTGCCGGCGCCGCGGATTTCGAGGTCGCGCATGGCGATTTTGAATCCGCTGCCGGGCTGGGAAAACTGGCGGATGGCTCCGATGCGTTTCCGGACATCGGTGAGCAGCCGGGCGTGGCGCGGCAGCAGGAGGTAGGCGTAGGCCTGGTGTTTGTACCGGCCGACGCGGCCGCGGAGCTGGTAGAGGTCGCTGAGGCCGAACCGGTCTGCGCGGTCGATGATGATGGTGTTGGCGTTGGGGATATCGAGTCCGCTTTCGATGATGGTGGTGGACAGCAGGACGTCGGCCTTGCCATTGACGAACGCGGTCATGACTTCTTCGAGTTCGTGCTCGGGCATCTGGCCGTGGCCGATGACGATACGGGCGTTCGGGACGAGCTGCTGGAGGCGGGACGCGACATTCTGGATTGTCATCACGCGGTTGTGCAGGAAGAACACCTGCCCGCCGCGCGCGAGTTCGCGCTGGATGGCATCGCGGATCACGCGCTCGTCGTGCTGGGTGACGATCGTTTCCACCGGCAACCGGTCGTGCGGCGGCGTCTGAATGGTGCTCATGTCGCGCGCGCCTGTCAGCGCGAGGTAGAGCGTCCGGGGAATCGGCGTGGCGCTCAACGTCAGCACATCCACCAGCCGCCGCAGCATTTTGAATCGTTCCTTGTGCAGCACGCCGAAGCGTTGTTCCTCGTCGATGACGACCAGGCCGAGGTCTTTGAAGACGATGTCGGGCTGGAGCAGGCGGTGGGTGCCGATGACGATGTCGACGGCGCCGGCGGCGACGTCGCGGACAACGCGGGCTTGTTCGCTCCGGGTGCGGAAGCGTGAGAGCAATTCGATTCGGACCGGGTAATCGGCCATGCGATCCCGGAAAGTGTTGAAATGCTGCTGTGCCAGGACCGTGGTGGGGACGAGCACGGCGACCTGTTTGCCGCTCATGACGGACTTGAAGGCGGCGCGGATGCCGACTTCGGTTTTGCCGAACCCGACGTCGCCGCAGATGAGGCGGTCCATGGGCTTGGCGCGTTCCATGTCGGACTTGGTTTCGTCGATCGCGCGTTGTTGATCGGGGGTTTCCTCGAACAGGAAGGCGCCTTCGAATTCGCGTTGCCAGGGTGTGTCGGGCGGGAAGGAGTGGCCGGTTTGGGATTCGCGGGCGGCCTGGATGGCGAGGAGGTCGGCGGCGACGTCGCGCACGGCGCGTTCGGCGTGTTCCTTGGCCTTGGCCCAGCGGTTGCCGCCGAGGGTGTTCAGCGGCGGGCGGGCTTTGCCGGCGCCGACGTATTTGCCGACCAGGTGGGCCTCGGTGACCGGGACGTAGAGTTTGGGCGGCGGCTGGTCGGGCTGACTGGAGGCGAACTCGATGACGAGGCATTCGGTGCCCGCGCCGGATTCGGCGGGTTCGGCGCCGCGGGCGGAGGAACCGACTGGCAGGATTTTCAGGCCGAGATAGCGCCCGATGCCGTGGTGCAGGTGAACCACCAGGTCGCCTTCCGAAAGCTCGGTGAAATCGATGTCGAGCGCCGAGCGTGTGAACTGGGCGTGGGCGGATTTCTGCCGGCGCGGCCGCTGCATGCGGTAGCGGCCGAAGACTTCGGCATCGGTGATGACGACGAGGCGGGCGGGGTCGCAGAGGAAACCGCGGGACAACGAGCCGATAAAAGTCGAGGGTCGAGCGTCGAGGGTCGATGGCCCGAGTTGCGCGCGGGCGAGATCATTCCAGATTTCGTCGAAGCGCTGGCGTTCGCCGTCGTTGTTGCAGAACACGTGGACCGTGTGGCCTTGACGGAGCCAGCGCTGGATCTGTTCGAAAAACTCACGGCGTTGCGCCTCGGCGACCTGCGGTTCGGGCGGGCGATCGGCGATGGGGCGGAACGCGTCCAGGCTCGACAACAGCGGTTCGCCGTCCTCGGACAATTCGATCCGGGCCATTCCGCGCGATTCCGCCTCGGCCAGCAGGTCGGGCCAAGGTTTGGAGAAAGGCTCTTCGGGCGGCAACTGGCGGCTGTAATCGGCGGCGTGAATGGCGATCGATTCCGGATGAGTGAACAAGAACACGGCCTGGTCCGGGAGATAGTCGAGGAGCGTGGCCGGTTTGGGAATCGAACCCGATTCCTGCGCGATTTTAAAGTCGGTCTTGATCAGCCCGATTTCGCCGGCTGGCGGCAGGGCAGCGCTGGGGGCCGGTTCGCGGGAGATTTGCGTGAGGGGATCGAAGGTGCGGATGGATTCCAATTCATCGCCAAAGAATTCGAGCCGGAGCGGCCAGGCGGCGGTGAGGGGGAAGACGTCGAGGATACCGCCGCGCAGGGCGATTTCGCCGGGCTGGGTGACCTGTGCTTCGGGTTCGTAGCCCTGGGCTTCGAGCCATTCGACGAGGTCGAGCGGATCGGATTTGTCGCCGGGTTTGAGAGTGCGGGTGCGGGCGGCGAGAGTTTTGGGGCGGAACGTCTGCTGCATCAGGGCGGCCGGGTGAGTGACGATGACCGGGGCGGTGCCGGCCGGGGCGGCCTGGAGCGACATCAAGGTGGTGAGGCGATCGCGGATGGTATCGGCGTGGGGCAGGCCGGCTTCGTGCGGCAGGACATCCCAGCCGGGGTAGAACAGCAGGTTGCAGGTTGCAGGTTGAGGGTTGGAGGTTTGGGCGATCTTCTCCGCTTCGGGTTTGTCGGGTTGCAGCCAGGTGGCGATGTCCTGCTCGAGGCATTCCTGGGATTTGGGGTCGGGCGCGACGACGACGAGGGGCCGGTTGGGCAGGAGCTGGTGGACGAGGGCGGCGAAGAATCCGTGGGCGGCTTCGTGGATGCCGGTGCAGGGCAAGACGGTTCCCGGCTCCACGCGCCGGGCGAGGGACTGCACGGCGGGAGCGGTCAGGACTTGGGCGAAGACATCGCGTATATCGGCCGACTGGGGCGCCAAGCGAGGAGAACGTCGCAGCCGGGGCGGGGAACGTCAAGAGGAAGGCCGAATGCCTGATGACGAATGACGAATGCAGAAAGGAGTGTCGCGCGAAGTGGGCGAAGGTGGCGAAGTGGAGATAGGCTTCGAATTGGGGCTCGAATTCACACGCATCCTTCGCAACCATCGCGCCCTTCGCGCGACATGCGCCGCAGGGTTTCGAGTCGGGCCGAATAAACGGGTTGTGGGACGCCGGGGACGGCGTCCCTCCCGGAGAATTACTCCCACTCAATGGTTCCCGGCGGTTTGCTGGTGATGTCGAAGACGCAGCGGTTGACGCCTTTGACTTCGTTGATGATGCGGGTGGAGAGGGATTCGAGCAGCTCGTAGGGGAGCTTGACCCAGTCGGCGGTCATGCCGTCCTGGGATTCGACGGCGCGGATGGCGATGGTGTATTCGTAGGTGCGTTCGTCGCCCATGACGCCGACGCTGCGGACGGGGAGGAGGACGGCGAAGCTCTGCCACATCTTGTAATACAGCCCGGTCGCCTTCATCTCGTTGACGACGATGGTGTCAGCGTTGCGGAGGATGTTGAGTCGTTCGGGGGTGACTTCGCCCAGGATGCGGACGGCGAGGCCGGGGCCGGGGAACGGCTGGCGATGGACAATTTCCTTGGGCAACCCGAGTTCGAGTCCGAGTTCGCGGACTTCGTCTTTAAACAGGCATTTCAGCGGTTCGACGAGCTGGAATTTCATCCGCTTGGGCAGGCCGCCGACGTTGTGATGGCTCTTGATCATGGCGGCGGGGTTGCCGCCGATGGGGACCGACTCGATCACGTCGGGGTAGAGTGTGCCCTGGGCGAGGAACCTGGCTTTGCCGGCCCGGCGGGTGGCGGCTTCGAAGACTTCGATGAACGTGCGCCCGATGATTTTGCGTTTCTTTTCGGGATCGACGACGCCTTTGAGGGCGCGCAGGAAGAGCTGGGAGGCGTTCTCGTATTGGAGTTTGATTTTGAAATGGCGGCCGAAGACCTGTCGGACGACCTCGGCTTCGCGGCCGCGCAGGACGCCGTTGTTGACGAAGATGCAGGTGAGCTGGTTGCCGATGGCTTTGTGGATGAGCGCGGCGGCGACGCTGGAATCGACACCGCCGCTCAGTCCGAGGATGACGCGTTCCTTGCCGACCTGGCGGCGGATGTCCGCGACGGCTTTTTCGACGTAATTGTGCATCGTCCAGTTGCGTCCGCAGCCGCAGATTTTGTGGACGAAGTTGGCGAGGATTTCCTTGCCGCGGGGGGTGTGGACGACTTCGGGGTGGAACTGGAGGCCGAAGGCTTTGCGGGCGCGGTTTTCGATGGCAGCGAACCGGGAATTTTCGGTGACGGCGACGGGTTTGAATCCGCTGGGAAGCCGGGTGAGTTTATCGCCGTGGGAATTCCAGACCTGGAGGGAGCGGGGCAATCCGGCGAACAGGGGGCAACTGGCGTCGCGGACCTTGAGGGTGCCCTTGCCGTATTCGCGTTTTTGTCCGGGCTCGACGCGTCCGTTGAGGTATTGGGCGAGGAGCTGGATGCCGTAGCAGATGCCGAGGACGGGGATGCCGAGCTTGAGGACGGCGGGGTCGGGCAGGGGGGCGTTGCGGGCGTAGACGCTTTTGGGTCCGCCGGACAGGATGATGCCGCGGGGTTTGAGGGCGGCGATTTCGGCGGCCGGGGTATCGTAGCGGAGGATGACCGAATAAACCTGGCATTCGCGGATGCGGCGCGCGATGACCTGGGTATATTGGGATCCGAAATCCAGAATGACGATTTGCTCGATCATGACGACAAATAGAAGCGATCTGTTTGCCCGTCGCCAGCGGCTTTGGCGAGAAAAAAGTGCGAAAAAGTGTCAATCGAAGCGGGAATCCCGGGATTGAACGGTTCTTGCTGCAAATCGTCCAAAAGATGCTACTTTTCCAACGAATTTTGAAAAACACGACGCGATCACTGGCCGCCGGAATCCTGCTGGCGATTTTTTTGAATTTTCCCTCCGCCTGTTTTGCCGAGGCGACGGCCACGGCCGGCGAGGGCCTGAAGCCGACGACCCAGGACGGCCGCGTCGCCTACCTGGTGGCCCGGCTGCTGGAGCGGTTTCATTACACGCACCATCCTTTCGACCAGACTGTTTCGAGCGAATTCCTGGATCGCTACCTGGACACGCTGGATCCGCAGCACCTTTATTTTTTGCAGGGCGACCTGGCGCAGTTTGAGCGTTACCGGACGAACCTCGATCACTTGACGTTGACGGACTCGGCGTTGGCGGACACGACGCCGGCGTTTGAGATATTCGACCGGTTTGTGGAGCGGTTGAAGCAGCGGTTTGCGTATTCGGACGAGCTGTTGAAGCAGGGGGATTTCAAATTCGACACGGACGAGAAGATTTTGATCAGCCGCAAGGATGCGCCGTATCCGGATAATCTTGAGGACGCGCGGAAGCTGTGGAAGGAGCGGTTGAGATACGAATATCTGCAGGAGAAGCTGGCGTTGGAGCAGCCGGGCAAGAAGGCGGCGGGCACGAACGTACTGACGCCGGAGAAGATTCACCAGCAGATTGTGGACACGCTGACGCACCGGTACCAGCGGATCCTTCGGGTGTACACCGACTGGAACGACGAGGATGTGCTGGGGCTTTACTTGACGGCGCTGGCGCATGTGTACGATCCGCACTCGGATTATTTCAATCGGGAGGCGATGGGAAATTTCGAGATGAGCATGAACCTGCAGTTGTTTGGCATCGGGGCCGAGCTGCGATCGGAGGACGGGTATTGCAAGATCGCGCGATTGTTGCCGGGTCCGGCGGCCAAGAGCGGCGAGGTGAAGGAAGGCGACCGGATCATTGCAGTGGGCCAGAGCAATTCGCCGCCGGTGGACATTGTGGACATGAGTTTGAGCAAGGCGGTGCAGTTGATTCGCGGGCCGAAGGGCACCCAGGTGCGGCTGACGATCATTCCGGCGGGCGATCCGACCGCGCGGCGGGTGGTGAGCCTGATCCGGGATGAGATCCCGCTGGAGGACCAGGCGGCGAAGGGCAGGATTTTTGACTTCACCAACTCGGCCGGGCAGCGGGTGCGAATCGGGTTCATCGACCTGCCATCCTTTTACGCGCCGCTGGAATTGACCGGGCTGAAGCGGTCGCCGCTTGAAATTGAGCCCGGACACAGCACGTCGGCGGATGTCGCCCGGCTGTTGAACAAATTCAAGGAGGAAAATGTGAACGGCGTGATTTTGGATTTGCGCCGCAACGGGGGCGGGTCTCTTGAAGAGGCCGTGAAGCTTACGGGGCTGTTTATCAAGGATGGTCCGGTGGTGCAGGTGAAAAGTTCGGATGGGAGCGTGTCGGTGGATGAAGACATGGATCCGTCAGTGACCTGGGAGGGACCGTTGCTGGTGATGACCAGCAGAATCAGCGCGTCGGCGTCGGAGATTGTGGCGGGTGCGCTGCAGGATTACGGGCGGGCGATCCTGGTGGGGGATTCCTCCACGCACGGGAAGGGGACGGTGCAGAACCTGAATCCGCTGCAGCCTTATTTGAGCCGGATTGCGCCGTTGCTGCGGTCGTCGGCCGGCACCAACAACCCGGGCGCGTTGAAGGTGACGATCCGGAAATTCTACCGGGCGAGCGGGGCATCGACGCAGCTGAAGGGCGTGATGCCGGACATTGTTTTGCCGTCGGTTTTGAATTACTGGAAGGACCTCGGCGAGAGTTCGCTGGAAAATCCGCTGCCGTGGGACACGATCCCGGGGGCGGATTATGAGAAGCTGGACCTGGTGCGGCCGTATTTGCCGGAGTTGCTGAAGCGCTCGTCGGAGCGGGTGGCGACGAACCAGGATTTTGCATATATCCGGGAGGACATTGATCAATACCGGAAATTGGAGGCGGACAAGATGATTTCACTGAACGAGCAGCAGCGCCTGAAGGAGATGCGCGAGATGGAGGGGCGGGACAAGGCCCGGAACCAGGAACGCCAGTCGCGGAAGCCCTCGGGTGAGACGGTTTATGAGATCACTCTGAAACAAGCGCTGCTGCCCGGGTTGCCGGCGCCCGTGCAGAAGACCAACGGCATCGCGCGCGGCCGCACCGGCAGCGAAAGCGTGACCAACTCCGTGGCGGCGACGGTGCCGTCGACCGGCGACGCGGAACCGGCGGACGACGTGGAAGGGTTACCGGGACTGGACGCCAAGGCGGCGGCGGTGGATGCGGATTTGGAGGAATCCAAGCGGATCCTGTCGGATTACCTGCTATTGCTGCCGAAGGACAGTCCGCTGCTGGCGACCGGCCGGGCGGGGCATTGACAGCACCGGTTTTCGAGACAACGTTGCCGTCGAGCCGGGGGCCGGTGATCAGTGATCAGTGATCAGTGGCCAGTGGCCAGTGGCCAGCGTTTGGCCGATGACTGATCACTGATTACTGATTACTGATTACTGATGACTGGGACCCACAGGATACATCTCATGAGATCGAGACGAATCAGTGGATGGCTGGCGATGATGGTGGTGTGTTTTGGTGGAGTCGCGGGCGCACAGGCGATGAAGACGAACCAGACTGAAGTGGCGGTGTTGGGCGGAGGTTGTTTCTGGTGCATGGAAGCCGAATACCAGCGGATTCCGGGCGTCGTGTCCATCACCAGCGGTTTCGCGGGCGGCCACACGGAGAATCCAACGTACGAGCAGGTTTGCTCCGGGCGGACCGGTCATGCCGAAGTCACCCGGATCGAGTTTGATCCGAAGGTAATTTCCTACGAAAAGATCCTGGACTGGTTTTGGGATGCGCATGATCCGACGACGTTGAACCGGCAGGGGGCGGATGAGGGAACGCAGTATCGGTCGGTGATTTTCTATTCGGATGCGGCGCAGAAATCGGCGGCGGAGAAATCGAAGTCGGAGGCGCAGAAGAAGTTCAAGAGCCCGATCGTGACGGAGATTGTGCCGCTGAAGGCGTTTTATCCGGCGGAAGATTACCATCAGAATTATTACAACAGCCATCCGACGCAGGGTTATTGCATTGCGGTGATCCGGCCGAAGGTGGAGAAGGTGGAGAAGAAGTTGAAGCAGGTGGGGGTGAAAGCGACTCAAGGGGCTGAAGTGACGCAAGGGCCCAGGTAGGAGTGCTCCGCTTGCCAGGGACGGCGATTGGTCTTAGAACCCATCTCATAAATAGGAAAGGGGTGCGCTGGAGGCTATTGGGCGTCTGGCAAGGCGCGACGAAGGAGCAGAGCCTTCACGGCTCTGTGACTGAGGAGCAACGCCGCCAGAAGCCCCATAGCCTCCAGCCCGCAGGGTTGCCGATCTTTTGACCTGCTGCTGCGTTGCTCGTCAGTCGAAGATCCATTCGGATATGGGCTTCCCAAGCCCTGCAAGCGAGTTGCCCCAAATGGAATCGTGCGCTGGCGCCCACTGCAGTCTCCTTCCTCGCGCCTTGCATCAGGTCAAAACCTCTGGCAACGCACCCCTTGCCTATTTATGAGATGGGTTCTAGTGTGGGGGCATGAAATACCTGGTTTGCGTGGCTGCGGCGGGTTTGTTGCTGGCGGGTTGTGGGGACAACTCGGCGCCTTCATCGGGTGCCGGAAGCGGCGGCACGAATGCTTCCGCGTCGGACTCTTCCGGCGGTGGCAGCGTGGTGACGGCGCCGGTGGATTATCTCGGGGCGTTGGGTGCGGCGCAGAAGAAGGCCATCAAGACGGTGGACACATCAGCGATCAGTTCGGCCGTCCGCCAGTTCCAGGTGGAGATGGGGCGGTATCCGTCGAGCCTCGACGAACTGGTGCAGCAGAAGTATTTGGCCAGGATTCCGAAGCCGCCGTATGGGACGCGGCTGGTCTACGATCCCTCGACCGGCGAGGTGAGCGTGGTGAAGCAATAGCGCAAAAAAGGGCAAGAGTTTTTCAAAATCGGGCCAGAACCGGGCCTGACTTCCCGTTACGTTTCATCGTTGACCGCGAGCCCGCCGCCGGTAACATCCGCGGTAAGGCTTTGATCTGAACAACTAAATCAATTATGGCAGTGAAAGTAGCTATTAACGGGTTCGGCCGCATTGGACGCCTGGTCTTCCGCGCGTTGGTCGAACAAGGCATGGTCGGAAAAGACATCGAGGTGGTCGCCGTCGGCGATATCGTCCCCGCGGACAACCTCGCGTACCTGCTCAAATATGACTCCATCCAGGGCCGATTCAACGGCACGGTGGGGTCCGAGAAATCCGCCGCTGACAAGGCCGAGGACGATGTCCTCATCGTCAACGGCAAGAAAATCAAGGTCGTGAGCGCCAGGTCGCCCGCCGAACTGCCGTGGAAGGCCCTCGGGGTCGATCTCGTGATCGAATCCACCGGTTTGTTCACCGATGTTGAAAAGGCCCAGGGCCACATCACGGCCGGCGCCAAGAAGGTCATCATCTCCGCCCCGGCGAAGGGTGATTGCCTGACGGTCGTCATGGGCGTGAACCATGAGAAGTACGACCCGGCGAAGAACCACATTATTTCGAACGCGAGCTGCACCACGAACTGCCTGGCCCCGATCGTCCATGTCCTCCTGAAGGAAGGTTTCGGCGTCGACGAAGGCCTGATGACGACGGTGCACAGCTACACGGCGACGCAGAAGACGGTGGACGGTCCGAGCAAGAAGGACTGGAAGGGCGGCCGCACGGCGGCGTTGAACCTGATCCCGTCCACCACCGGCGCCGCGAAGGCGGTCGGCCTGGTGCTGCCCGAGGTCAAAGGCAAGCTGACCGGCATGGCGTTCCGCGTTCCGACGCCCACGGTTTCCGTGGTGGATCTCACGGTGAAGACCGTGAAGGAAACCAGCTACGCGGAAATCAGCGCCGCGATGAAGAAGGCCAGCGAGACCTACATGAAAGGCATCCTGGGCTACACCAGCGACGAAGTCGTCAGCTCCGATTTCATCCATTGCGAACTGTCGTCGATCTTCGACGCCGGCTCCGGCATTGAACTGAACAAGAAGTTCTTCAAGCTGGTGAGCTGGTACGACAACGAATGGGGTTACAGCTGCCGCGTGGGCGACCTGATCAAGCACATGATCAGCAAGGGGCTGTAAGCCGAACGGTTTTTCACGAACGGCGTCCTGGAAACGGGGCGCCGTTTTTTGTTGCGGGTTGCAGGTTGCGGATTGCGGGTTGCAGCTTTTCCGTCGCGGGGTTGCTCTGCTTGCTTCTGGCTTCTGGCTTCTGAATTCTGTTTTTTGGAATTGCAGCCCATCGGACTTCTTCTTAAAGTGAGGCCAACAGCGCCACGCGCTCCAACCACCTATGTATTTCGGCGTCGATTATTATCCGGAACAGTGGGTCTTTCCTTACGGCGGCACGGCCGAACATCCCGAAGCACAGTGGGAAGAGGATGCCCAACTGATGGTCAAGGCCGGCATCAACGTTGTCCGCATCGGCGAATTCTCCTGGGGGATTTGCGAGCCGAAGGAGGGCAAGTTCGACTTCGGCTGGATGAAGCGGGTGATGGACATCCTGGGGAAGGCGGGCATCCAGGTGGTGCTGGCCACTCCGACGGCCGCCCCGCCGGTATGGCTGTCGAAGAAACATCCGGAGATTCTGCCGCTGGACGAGAAGGGCATTCCGCGCCGGGAAGGCACGCGTCGCGCGGTGTGTTTCAACAACGACGTTTACTGGAATCACGCCAAGCGGATCGTGGAGCAGATGGCGAAGGCGCTGGGGAAGCATCCGCAACTGGTGGCGTGGCAGATTGACAGCGGCATTGGGGGGCACCAGACCGAGTGGTCGTTCAACGAGGACACGCGGCTGGAATGGCAGAACTGGCTCAAGCTGAAATACGAGACCGTGGAGCGCCTGAACCGGGAGCTGGGCCTGGCTTACTGGGGCCAGGTGGTGTCGTCGTTCGACGAAGTCCCGATGCCGATGTATGCGCCGACGGCGCACAATCCGGCGCTGGTGCTCGACTGGGCGCGGTTCAGCAGCGATACGATTGTGGCGTTTGTGAACATGCAGGCGGAGCTGTTGCGGGAGTTGACGCCCGACATCCCGCTGACCACGAACCTGCGCGCCCTGCTGCGGAAGTTCGATCATTTCGACGTCGCGAAGATCCTGGATTTCGTTTCGATCGAGAGCAACGCGGTGATCAAGAGCAAGGCGGCCGAGCTGGCGTGCGACATTGATATTCTGCGGTCGCTGAAGAAGGAAGGGATCCGGACGCCGGACGGCGATTGCGGGTTCTGGGTGATTGAACAGAAAGCGGGGCAGGTGAACTGGCAGGATGTGAACTCGCTGGTGCGGCCGGGGGTGATCCGGCTGTTCACGTATCAACTGCTGTCGCGGGGCGCGTCGGGGGTGCTGTATTACCACTGGCGCCAGTCGCGGATCGGGTTTGAGAAATTTTTCGGCGCGGTGTTGCCGCACCACATCCAGACCAACAACCGGGTGTTCAAGGAAATCAGCCAGATCGGCGAGGAAATCAAGCTGCTGGCGCCCGCGTTGAAGGACACGAAGGTGGTGGCCGAGGCGTGCATTCTGTATACGCATGACAACGACTGGGCGTTGCAGCAGCCGATGCAGCCGAACAAGCATTTCAACCTGCGCGAACACATCCAGATGTTCTACACGGCGCTGCATGACCGGAACATTTCGGTCGATTTCGCGCGGCCGGACGAGGATTTGTCGAAGTACAAACTGGTGTTCGCGCCGTCGCTGCATTTGTTGTCCGGCACCGAGGCGGATTTGTTGAAGTTGTATGTGCAGAACGGCGGGACGCTGGTGGGGACGTTCAACACGGGGCTGGTGGACGAGCACAACCTGGCGCCGGTGAACGGTTTTCCGCACGACCTGACGGACCTGTTCGGGATGGAAGTGCTGGAATTCGATCCTTTGCCTCCGGGCGAGGAGAATCACATCACATTCAAGGGCGCGTTTCCGACGAGCCATTTGCATCCGGCCCGGATCTGGTGCGACATCATCGAGCCGAAGGAGTGCCAGGTGCTGGCGACCTACGCGAAGGATTTTTATTCGGGGCGGCCGGCGATGACGATGAACACGTTCGGGCTGGGCAAGGCGATCTACATCGGGACGCAAAGCCACCAGCATTTCTATTTCGACCTGGTGGGCTGGCTGCGGCAGGTGTGCAACCTGCATCCGCTGCTGAAAGTGCCGGACACGGTCCAGGTGAGCATGCGCGAGAAGGAAGGCACCCGGGTGTATTTCCTTTTAAACCACCAGAATTCGCCGGTGCGGATCCAGTTTTACAAGCCGATGCACGATTTCCTGACCGGCGCCACTTTCTCGGGCAACTACGATTTGCCCCCTCACGGCGTGCTGGTCCTGGACGAACATCCGGAGGTCAAGCCGGCCGCGGTGGTGGAAGGCTAGCTCGTTAAATGGTTAAAAGGTTGAAAAGTTAAAGCGTTCCAGTGCCCGCGACCGTCGCGATTTAACCCTTTAACTTTTTTGACGGTTCAACTTCTGAACACCGATGCCGCCGTTCCCGCCCAGACATATTCCACCGCTCGGTCCGCCCCGGCGGTCGGCGCGTGACCGCGTTTTGGCGGCCTGGCGGGGCGCCCACCTTGCGCCGCTCGAAATCGCCCGCCGTTCCAGCGCCAAATCGGCCGGGGACACGCTCAAACGCGTGCTGGGCGATGTCCGGATGGACCGGCGGCAGTCGGAGGCGGAGATTGTGAAAGTGTGGAACCACCTGCTCGATCCCGATGTGGTGGCGCACGCCCAGCCGGTGGGGATTCACAAAGGCACGCTGTTTGTGGAGGTGGACAGCAGCGTCTGGCTGGCGGAAATTGTGCGTTATCGCCGCAAGGAAATCCTGGCCCGGCTGCAGCACAGTTTCGGGCGCGATTTGATCGTGCGGATTTCCTTTAGGGCCGGTTGAATAGTTAAAAAGGTTAAACGGTTGAACCGGCCGGAACGCGTCGACCATTCAACTATTCAACCGTTGAACCATTCAACTATTTGCCCTTGGCAAATATCCTGTTCGCTTCCTCCAGCGTTTCCTTGCTGCCGATGTCGTACCAGATTCCCGGGACTTTCCAGGTATAGAACGGGGTGCGCGGGTAGAGCCATTGCACAAGGCGTCCGGGCTGGTCGGGGTTGTTCTTTTCGGCGATGTACTGGTGGATGAGCGGGAGGCAGGATTTCGGATAGTAATACAGCGCGATGCCGGTGAGGGTGCTGGTGGGATTTTTGGGTTTCTCCTCGAAGAACGTGATCCGGCCGGCCGCGTCGGTGGAGATGGAATTGTACTTCTTGATCTCCTCCAGGTTGCCGACGTCGTAGAGCGCGAGCACGGGGGCGTTTTTCTCCCGGCAGAACGCGCCGAAACCGTCGAGCTTCTTGCTGAACAAATTGTCGCCCGCCACCACGATGACATCGTCGTCCACCTTCTGCGTCGTGAGCACGTGGTGGATGTCGCCGATGGCGCCGAGTTTGTTCGTGTCGTCGGTCGAGCCGTCATTCACGATGGTGAAGTTCAACTTGGCTTTGGTGGAGCGGTAGTTGTCCGCCCAGGTTTGAAAATGTCCGGCGAATTTCGCGTTGGTGACGACGTAGATGCGGTCGATGCCGCCGATGGGCGACAGGTTGTCGAGCACGTATTCGACCATGGGCTGGCCGGCGACGGGGAGCAGCGGCTTGGGTTGGGTGAGCGTCAGCGGGTAGAGCCGCGTGGCGTAGCCGGCGGCCAAAATGATCACTTTCATGGATGTCCAGTTCGTTGGTTCAATTCCTGCAATCGTAAGACGATAATCGCCGGGACCGCGGCTGCCAATGGGTTTTTAACCTGCCAAACGGTTCCAATGAGTTCAGTAGGAGACGAGGTGAGAAGTCTCTGACAAACCGCAGGAGCGGCGATGTTGTGAGACTCGTTACCTCGTCTCCTACGTATCAGGCTTCTAATCCTCCCCGCCACCGGCCCGGCGGAATTGTTTTTTCGCCGACTGATGGGATTTGTCGGCGAGCATGCGTTGTTTGGAGCGGCGCGAGCGGCGGCGTTTCTGGCGGCGGATGCGTTCCTGTTCCTGCTGGCGCGCGGCGAGCCGGCCGAGGCGTTGCGCCTCGATTTTGTCCAGCAACAGTCGCCGGGCGATGAACCGGTTGAGTCCCTGCTGGCGGGTTTCCTGGCATTTGACCTGGATGCCGGTGGGGCGATGCAACAGCATGACGCAGGTGGAGGTCTTGTTCACGTTCTGGCCGCCGTGGCCGCCGGACCGGACGAAGGATTCCTCGAGGTCGGATTCCCGGACGCCCAGCGCCGCCATGCGCTGTTCCAACTGGGTTTCCTTTTCAGGGCTGACGGGAAACGTGCTCATGGGCGACACGCTACCATAACCGGCAAGCCTCTGAAAAGGCGCCGGCAGATTGCAGATTTCACGGAAGACCTGCGCCAATCGGCGCGAGCCGGGGTCAAAAGCGGGGACTCAAAAATCCTTGAACCCTTCTTCGAGCGGGATTTCGGCGGCGCGGGCTTTGACGCTGCGCGGGGCGGGTTTTGGGGCGCGGGGTGCGGGCGTTGGAGCTGCAGCCTTTTTGATGGTTGCCGGAGCGGGCGCCTGGGATCCGGAGCCGCCGACCAGTTGGAGCAGCTCGGTGACGGCGCGCCGCATTTCCTCGGCTTGCGCGTTGAGGTCCTGGGCCGCGGAGGCGCTCTCCTCGGCGCTGGCGGCGTTGGTTTGCGTGACGCGATCCATCTGGCCCACGGCGGAGTTGATTTGCGTGATCCCCTGGGTTTGTTCGCGGGAAGCGTTGGCGACTTCGGCGGCGAGCTCGTCGACCTGCCGGGTGCGGTTGACGATTTCATTTAACGCTTCGGCGACCTTGGAATTGATCTGGACGCCCTGGGCGGTGTTGGCGATGGCGCCTTCGATTTTGGCGGCGGTTTCGCGGGCGGCCTGGGCGGAGCGCTGGGCGAGGCTGCGGACCTCGTCGGCGACGACGGCGAAGCCCATGCCGGCTTCGCCGGCGCGGGCGGCTTCGACGGCGGCGTTGAGGGCGAGGATATTGGTTTGAAAGGCGATTTCGTCGATGGTTTTGATGATTTTGGCGATGTCGTCGCTGGAGCGTTTGATGGTTTCCATGGCGGCGGACATGGATTGCATGTCGGAGACGCCTTTGTCGGCGGATTCGCGGGCCTGGCGTGCGAGTTCGTTTGCCTTGCCGGAATTCTCGGTGTTGCGGCGCGTCATGTTCGACATCTCTTCGAGGGACGCGCCGGTTTCCTGGATGGAGGCGGCCTGGGTGCTGGCGCCTTCGGCGAGGGAGCGGCTGGCGGAAGCGACGATGTTGGCGGAGCCGATGAGGCGTTCGGATCCCTGGTTGAGAACCGCGACGAGGTCGGACAATGCGCGGCGGACGCGGGAGGAATTGAGGCTGACGAGGAAGGCGGCGAGCAGCGCGAAACCGATGCTGGCGGAGCCGAGGCCCCAGACGGATTGCCGGACGCGATCGAATCCGGTGACGGTGAGGGAAGCGCGCTGGTTGGCGGCGTCGGAGCAATAGACCTTGACCGTTTCGGCCGTGTCGTTCAGTCGTTTGACCCGCGGCGGGATGTCCTGGTCGAGCAGCTTCATGGCGCCGGCGAAATCCTTGTCGATCTGTCCGCGCACACGGCCCATGGCCTGGACATAATCCTCGAGGCTGGCCCGGAGCTGCTGGAGGCGTTCATGTCCTTCGCCCGCGGGGAACAGGGCTTCGAGGCTTTGGAGGAGTTCGAGGTTTTTGCGGTGAACCGCGTCGGCCTCGGCCATGCGGGCGGGGCGATCCTGGTCCTGTGCGAACATGATTTCGTAGGCGTGCAGGCGATAGACGGCGAGGTTTTCCTGGAGGGAGGCGAGGTAACGAAGGCTGGGCAGGCCTTCGGCTTCCAGCCCGCGGGTGGCCCGCGTGCCTTCGGAGCAGACGCGCCAGAGCACGACGGCCTGGACGACGAGGAACACCAGGAGCAGGGCCACCACGCCCTGGATGATGCGGAAACTGCGCTGGATGGAGGTGCGTTTCGGAGTGCTCATGAATCGGTACGGCTCGCCCGGGGGCCGGTGGCTCTATTTGATTTCGAGTTTCTTAACGCCTTTCAGCTCGGTGTCCGCGGGCACGAGGGCGATGGCGCCCTTGGTCGATGCGACGAGCGCGACGAGCGCGGCGGGATCGGACTCTTTCTTGGGCTGTTTGCCGCGGCCGGAGAAGACGAGGCGTTGCCAGAACGTCTTGAACTGGCCGGCGTCCATGCCGCTGACTTCCTGGAGCGCGGCATCGGTTTTGTCTTCGAGCACCGCGAGAACGATGTTTTGTCCGCCCTCCCAGTAGGTGGTCTTGGCGGTATAGATGTCTTTGAGTGCCGCGGGGCTGATGCTGGTGAGGGGGACGCCTTCGTTGACGATGAGGACGGCGCCGTCGAGGGCCGCGGCCGGGAGCGCGCCGGCCAGCAGGCCGGCGGCGGTGGCGAGAGCGAGAAGTGTGGATTTCATGGTCGTGTTCTCCGGCGACGGTTAGAAGTAGAGGGTGGCTTTAACGGCGAGCATGAACCATCCGCCGGACCCGCGGACGGGGTTGGCGGCGTCATCCTGGAGCAGCGCGGTGCCGTGCAGGATATGTCCTTCGACCTTGAAGATGGACCAGTCGGTCGGGTGCAATGCGCAGGCCAGGGCGAGGTCGTTCTGGAACGAATCGGACGGGGTGGAGGTGCCGGACCCGTCCCGGTTGTGCATGTTGGCGTAGTACTGGGTGTAATAGGAGCCCGCTTCCACGTATTTGTTGAAGCGATAACCCACCGCCACGTACCAGGTTTCGGGGACGTTGCCGGTGTCGCCGACCTGGACGCCGCCGACGTAGTTATGTCCCGTGAAATTGTAGGTGTAATATTCCACCTGGAAGGTCCAGGCCCTCCACAGGTATTCGAGGGAATACTGCTGGAAGAAGATATTGCCGGAGGAGTGGATTTGTCCCGGGCCGTAGGGCGGCACGATGGTGGTGGTGTATCCGAAATTTTCCATGTAACCGAACGACGCACCGGCGCGGAGGCCTTCCAGCGGTGTGTTATACCAGAATTGAGTTCCGAAGATCGTGGCGGAATCGATGGAGTCGAGCGACCCGATGGGGGCGGGTGGGAGTCCGTTTTCGATGAACCGGGCGACGCCGCCGTTGTCCTTCATGTTGATGATGCCGGCGTAGGGTTCGTAGCTGAAGCTGCCGGCTTTTTTGAGCGGGACTTCGCCGAACAACTCGCCACCGTTCAGGCTGCAACTGAAGTCGCGCCAGCGCACGTCGTACATGCCCTGGGGCAGCAGCACCCACGGATAGGCGACGTCGAGATCCTGGATCTGATTGTAGATGCCGCTCGGCCGGCGCACTTTGCCGCCGCGGGCGCCGAGGTAATCGCCGAAGGTGTATTCCAGCAGTGCATAATCCAGGAACGGATCATACTGGCCGACGTTGCCGACGTCGTACATGAAACCCTGCGCCGCGATGCGCGTTCGGGGGAACGGGTTCATTGAAAAATTCAGCCCGGCATCGAAAAACTCCAGTGACCCGCGCGTGGTGTTGTCGGCCAGGTAATTGTAGGTGGTGGAATAGAGCAGCCCCTGGCTGACGAAGCCGTGGAAATCGACGGGGGGGATATTGGTTCCCATTTTCAATTCCCAGGCCTGGGTTTGCGTTCCGCTCATCAGCAGCGCCGCGCCCAGTGCCGGTAGTGCCCAACGGATGCAGAAGGATCTCGTCATATGGATCTGAGTTATGCTCGACTGGTTTGTTTTCGGTGGGCGACGGAAAGAAGGCGAGGATCCCCGCGCGACATCGGGCAATGGCCCGCCGTCGGCACCCGCAATCTTATCGGAAGTCCTTCGTGCGACTTTAAGGCGGAGTAAGTCACCTAGAAGCTGTGCTGTTCATGCCGGGGGCCGCAATGTTCCCGGCACAGGCGCAGTTTGGTGTCCACGGAGCAGATGTGGTTTGTGAGCCAGTCTCCGACCATTTTGCGCAGGTCGAGGAGCACGGCGGTGGATTCGCCCTTGGTTTCGAATTCGGTGGCCAGTTTCTGGAAATTTCTGAGGAACGCTTCGTGGGCCAGTTTGTTTTTGGCGCGCACGGGGCACCCGGTTTTTTCCATGATGCCTTCCTCGTGTTTGAAGTGGGTTTGGACGTATTGTCCGAGGAAGCCCATCATGCGCTGGACCTCGGTCTTGCCGCGGCCTTCCCGGCAGGCCTGGTGCAGCTCGTTGATCATCCGGATGAGCTCCTTGTGTTCGTCGTCGACGGCTTCCACACCCGTGGTCATGCGCTCTTCGTCCCACACGACGAGGTCGCCGGACGGAGAGCCGGCGGGTGTAACGGAGCGCGCCGGGGCCTCCGGGAGGGCGGCGGTGTCGGCGGCGGGCAGGGAGAAGGCGGCTTCGGTGTGGGTGGCGGCGAGAATGGCGCGGTCGCCGGCGCGGGCGCCGACGAGCTGGAGCAGGGCATTGACGGAATCCCGCATGATGCGGGCTTGTCCGTTGAGTTCCTGGGCGGCGGCGGCGCTTTCCTCGGCATTCGCCGCGTTGCGCTGCGTGACCTTGTCCATTTCTCCCACGGCGGTATTGATCTGGCCGATGCCCTGGGTTTGTTCGCGGGAAGCGTTGGCGACTTCGGCGGCGAGCTCGTCGACCTGGCGCGCTTTGGCGACGATATCGTTGAGGGCGTTGGCGACTTTGGAGCTGATTTCGACGCCCTGGGCGGTGTTGGCGATGGCGCCTTCGATTTTGGCGGCGGTTTCGCGGGCGGCCTGGGCGGAGCGCTGGGCGAGGCTGCGGACCTCGTCGGCGACGACGGCGAAGCCCATGCCGGCTTCGCCGGCGCGGGCGGCTTCAACGGCGGCGTTGAGGGCGAGGATGTTGGTTTGAAAGGCGATTTCGTCGATGGTTTTGATGATTTTGGCGATGTCGTCGCTGGAGCGTTTGATGGTTTCCATGGCGGCGGACATGGATTGCATATCGACGGCTCCTTTGTCGGCCGCCCCGCGGGCTTCGCGCGACAGCTCGTTGGCGCGCTGAGCGTTTTCGGCATTGCGGCGGGTCATGCTGGCGAGTTCCTCAAGGGATGCGCTGGTTTCCTCGAGCGAGGCGGCCTGTTCGCTGGCGCCTTCGGCCAGTGACTGGCTGCCTTGGGAAACCTGTTCAGCGGCGCGAGTGGAGTTGTCGCTCACATCGGCCAGGCCCGACGCGATGTCGAGCAAGCTGCGGGTGATGCGGTTTTTGAGGCGCCAGCCGCCGGCGAGGACGAAGGCCAGCACGACCGCGAGCGTGAGGGAGCGCCAGCGCAACTGGCTGATCATGGCGGCCTGTTGGGCGGCCACCTCGGCGTGCGTGGCCTTTTCGATGCCGTCGTGGTAGCGTTGCACTTCTTCGATGACGGCATTGCCCTGCGGGGCGGCGGTTTGCAGGTATTTCTCGTAGGCCAGCCCGGCGTTCCCCTGCAGGAATTCATCCGTGACGGCCTTCTCCATTTGAACCAGGATTTCGAATTTGGATTTGACCGCCGCGCCCCCCGGGCCGGTGGCCTCGACGAGCCGGGCGGCTTCCTTGCGGCTCTTTTCGAGGTCCGCCAGATTTTTTTCAATCTGGTCGGGGTCCTTTTGCCGCAGCAATTGCTGCAGATCGCCGAGGTCGCCTGAAACGCGTTCCAGGAGTTGATACGCCCGGTCGAGTTTTTCGACCGCGGATTGCGTGATGGCGGCTGTGTCTTTGAACGCGCGGCTGGAGGTCGTGTAATACAGGGCGGCGGCGGCGAGGGTGACCGCGGCCGCGAGCCCCAGGAGAAGCAGCAGTTGGCGGGGGATGCTGGAACCCGTTCGTATGGACATAAACAGTGTCAGCGGTTGGGGGCTTCGCCCGGCTCCACGGGGAGCCCCGGCCCCGGCTCATTAATTCTTCAATTTGCCCAGGCTCAAACCCACCACGAGCGAGCCGATCGGCTTGTCGCCGTCCAGCACCGGCACCGACACCTGGACCTGTTGCGTGCCGGACGATTCGTCGAGCTCCACCGGGCCCTGCCAGGTTTTACCGGACATGGGCACGTCGTGTTTCGGTTTGCCTTTGTGGCACCAACTTGTCGGCTTGCTCAGGAACGCCACCTTGCAGCCGGCGGCATCCGAAAGGAATGCCTCCGAGATCGCGTCGGTTTTCCGACTCTTGAGAAACTGGCCGGCCGGGTTCTTGGTGAACGAACGCACAAACGGATCCATGATCGTCAGCGATTTCCATTTCTCCTGGGTCATGGCGGCGTCCTCGGCCGGCAGGGACGCATTCTGCGCCTTAACGGCGTCCACGATGACGGGGTCGGCTGCGAGCGCCTGGATTTGTTTGATCTGGGCGTCCACTTTCGCCTGGAGAGCGGGATCGAGTTCGTCAGCGGCCCGGGCGATGGACAGAAAGCCGGCGGCAGCCAGGGAGAGGGCGAGGAGGAGTTTCATTTGTTTCATTGGATTAAAGGTGTTGTGCTGATTAAAACGCCAGTTGCATGCGTGTGAAGAAGACCTGCTCGGGCTGGCGGGTGACAACGCCGGTGGTGCCGCCGTCGAAGCGGGTGTGGGAGAAGCTGGCGTTGACCCGAATGTCGCGGTTCAAATACCAGTTGAATCCGACGGCCCAGGACTGGGCCTGGGAAGCGGAGGCGCCGGGGTTGGCGAAGTAGGGGAAGGCATCCGGGTCGATGTGAAGTTCGGCATAACGGGCGACGGCCTGGACGGCGCCCCACTGGCCTTTGAGGGGGTCGAAGTTGTGCTTGGGAGTGACGCCGGTGTAGGAGGCGGCTTCACCGGTGAGGACGACGGAGCCGGAGATTTCCCAGGCATGATGTTGAAGGTTGGCCGATTGGCGGACGGGGATGACCCGGACAACTTCCTGGTCGGAGATGGCGTATTCGCCCATGAGGCCGAGGGGCCCCAGTAATAATAGCCCTGGGGCGAGACGCGCCAGTGGGTGCCGTTGCCGACGACGTTGTTGGTGTAGGTGAAGAATTTCTGCTGGCCGTCGGTGGTGTAACCGCTGGTCAGGCCTGTGGAAGTGGTGTTGGTCCAGGCGGCGTCAACTTCGTAGGAGGCGCCACAGCCGAAGCCGAAACCTTTAAGGAAATCCATGTCGGATTTTTTGAAGGGCATGAAGAAGATGCGTCCGGCGAAGGCCTTGTCGTTGTCGTAATCGGAGTTGCCGGCGGTGTTGGAGTAATCGGGGGCGCCGTTGAACAGGCCGGCCCAGTAGGAGGCGACGCCGCTGCCGACATCGCCGTGGAGAGCGACGCCGACATCGCGATTGGGCACCAGGTCGGTGACCAGGGAGCGCTCGTTGAAAAGAGTGGCGGGATCCGATTGGAGCGCTTCGAGGCCGACGGGGATTTGAACCGGCCCATTTCGAGCTGGAGAGCGGGTTGGAGACGATAGTTGATGTAGGCATCCATGATCTGGATGGTCGAGCCGCCGAAATCAGGGACCAGCATGAAATCGAAATCGCGGAACACGGTCGCGGAGAAGATGGGCCGTGCGCGGCGAAGGATGAATCCATCGAGACCCTGGACCGTATCGGCTTCAGGCCCGGCGAAGGAGCGGCTGTCGACCTGGAGCAAGCCGTGAAAGGCGAAAACGAAATTGGTATCGGGGCTTGAGAAGCTGAATCCGCTGGCGCCGAAACTGAATTTCGGCGTGCTCTTGGCCGCCTTGGCAGCGTCGGCTTCCTTCGCGGCGGCCGATTTTTGATCCGCCTGCCGTTGCTGATCCAGGGTTTGCAGTTTCT
The DNA here is from genome assembly GCA_046346665.1 of Verrucomicrobiota bacterium. Taxonomy (GTDB): domain Bacteria; phylum Verrucomicrobiota; class Verrucomicrobiia; order Limisphaerales; family JAXMHQ01; genus JAXMHQ01. Next base: position 53,669 of record JAXMHQ010000027.1, on the reverse strand, counting down.
GGTCAAGAGCCTGGATTTGTTTCTTGAGATCTTCCATCACCTGGGCGTCCGGCGCGGCGGCAGGAGTTGCGGGCGCTTGAGCGATGGTGGCGGCCGGGGCGGGTTGCGCCGCCGCGGGGCGTCCTCTGCGAAGGTTTGAATCGTAGACATTCCTGCGAGAACGGAGACAAGCAGCGTGGCTTGAAGCGAGGAGGAACGTGCCGTCAGCTGATTTGATTTCATCATATCAATCCCTTTTACCCGACTGATGCACGCATGCACGTAGAGACAGCAGCGTTTCTCTGTGTTTATTCCGATAGAGACCCGATGGTTCCGCATGAAGGTGAAAACGCGTCCATGCGCTTCTGACATCGGGCAAACTCGCGCATAATTGAGAAAAAAACGTCCGGGAAATGCGCGGTATGTACGTTATTTGCTCAATGGCGACTCGAAGTGTTGTTCGGACCGGGTTGGGGTGTGGGCCGGCCGGCCGGCGGGGGCGGTTCCAGTCCGGGTTCGGGGAGAATAGATCCGGGCTGGCGACATCGGCGTCGTTGCCGACGAGGTTAAGCAGGCTGGAGACGAGTTCCTGCATGGCCTGGGCGTCGGAGTCGAGTTGTGTGGAGGCCGCGGCGCTGAGCTGTGAGCTGGCGGCGTTGTTCTGGGTGATTTTGTCGAGCTGGCTGATGGCGGTATTGATCTGGTTGATGCCCTGGCTTTGCTGCTGGGAGGCGGTGGCGACGTCGGCGTCGATTTCGTTGACGCTGCGGGCGTGGCGGAGGATTTCGTTGAGGGCTTCCGGAGACGCGGGCGCTGAGTTCGGCGCCTTTGGTGGTGCGTTTGAGGGAGCCTTCGATGCGCTCGGCGGTTTCGCGGGCGGCCTGGGCGGAGCGCTGGGCGAGGCTGCGGACCTCGTCGGCAACGACGGCGAAGCCCATGCCGGCTTCGCCGGCGCGGGCGGCTTCGACGGCGGCGTTCAGGGCGAGGATGTTGGTTTGGAAAGCGATTTCGTCGATGGTCTTGATGATCTTGGCCGTGTCGCCGCTGGCGGCGGTGATTTCGCGGATGGCGGCCTCGAGTTCCGACATGTGGCGGGCGCCCTTTTCTGCGGCATCGCGGGTTTGGCGCGCGAGCACGGTGATTTGCCGGCGTTGCTGGCGTTTGATTCGGTCATGGAAGTGAGTTCCTGGAGCGAGGCGCTGCTTTCCTCAAGGGAGGCGGCCTGGGTGCTGGCGCCTTCGGAGAGCTGGTGGCTGGCTTCGGCCATGCGGCGGGAAGGCGAGACGGACGCGGCGCGCCTGGTCGAGCAACTGGCGGGCGAGCCGGTTCAGGGTGCGGCGACCTGGTAATGGACGGTGGCGGCGACGAGCAAGGCGAGGGCGATGACGAGGACGGCGGCGGTGAGGATGGCGGTGAGGGTGCTGGATTTCGCGAAATCGTTTTCAAATCCGATCCAGGATTGTTCGGCGGCCTTGAGGGCATCGGCGGAAGCCGCATCGCTCATGACACCGCACACCTGGTCCTGTTTCCATTCGTTGTGGCATTCGAGGCACGCCTTCTCGGCGCGGAGCGGCTTACATTTCGAAGGAATCGGTGCGGCGGGTGACGTCGCGGCCGGCCCCGAGCAGGGTTTCCCGGAGATCGGGGGGCAGTTCGGATTTCAGCGAGGCCGGATTGCAGGCGTAGGCGGCCCGGCCTTTCGGGCTGTAGAGGTTGAGGTCCTGGAGCCCGGGAACCGCGCGCTGGGAGGCGATGATTTTTTCGAACTTATCCATCTCACCGGCGCTCATGGCGTCGGCGAGCGGCGCGAAGATGGCGTGTTGCAACCGGCCCACCCATTCCCACTGGCGGATCGGCTTCGCCGGCCTGCCGGCTTTTGGAGAATCGCTCGATGGTCTGCAGGCTTTGATGCCGCTGGAACCAGCCGGAGCCGATGTAGACCAGCAGCAGCCCCGCCAGGAGGACGAGAGTGATTTTATGCTGGAGTTTCATAGTTCAATGAGCTCAGGCCCGAAATGCACTCGGCCTGGATGGGGGTTGTTTGCGCCGGAAATTGGACTGCGAAGAACCCTGCGGGCGCGGCGGGGTCAGCGGTTTCCCGGGCTGTGGCGGCGAGGCATCCCGCCGGTGACAGGGCGGCCGGGGCGAACCGCAACGTTTTCGATGCGCGCCTGATTGCCCAACCTAACTGCCCTATGGGTTGCATGGACGTGGGTTGCCGGGGTCATTTCATGAGACATTGTGAACCGGGTGCCCGGCGATTCGGGTTGGCGCGGGCGCGGTGAAAGTGTCGCGGCGGCCGGTGTGCGGACCGGCGGGAGTGCCGGGCGCGGCGGCCGGGGCGGGATCGGAATCGCCGACGAGGCTGACGAGCGAGCCGACCAGTTGTTTCATGATCTGGGCCTGGGCGCTGAGTTCCTGGGCGGCGGCGGCGCTTTCCTCGGCGCTGGCGGCGTTGCTTTGGATGGATTTCTCCATCTCGGCCACGGCGCCGTTGACCTGCTGGATTCCCTGGTTTTGTTCGCGTGAAGCGTGGGCGACCTCGACGGCAAGTTCGTCGACCTGTCGGGCGCGGGTGGCGATATCGGAGAGCGCGCTGGCGACTTTGGCGCTGAGGCTGACGCCCTGGGCGGTGTTGGTGATGGCGCTTTCGATTTTGGCGGCGGTTTCCTTGGCGGCCTGCGCGCTGCGCTGGGCGAGGCTGCGGACTTCGTCGGCGACAACGGCGAAGCCCATGCCGGCTTCACCGGCGCGGGCGGCTTCGACGGCGGCGTTCAAGGCAAGGATGTTTGTCTGGAAGGCGATTTCGTCGATCGTCTTGATGATTTTGGCGATGTCGCCGCTGGAATTCTTGAGCGCGTCCATGGCCGTGTTCATGGCGGTCATGTCGCTGACGCCTTTTTCCGCGGCCTGACGGGTTTCGCGGGCGAGCTCGTTGGCTTTTTGGACATTTTCCGAATTGCGGCGGGTCATGGAGGACATTTCCTCCAGGGACGCGCTGGTTTCCTCGGTGGAGGCGGCCTGCTCGCTGGAACCTTCCGCAAGCGTCTGGCTGGCGCCGGAGACCTGGCTTGCGGCGTCGGAGATCTGCCGGGCGCTTTCGCTGAGGCTTCGGATGACGTGATTGATGGGGCGGGCGATGGTGCGGGCGATGGCGGCGCCGGAGAAGGCGGCGAGCAGGGCGATGGCGATGGCGACGGTGAGGATGCCGATGAGGATGGTGCGCTGGACCTTTTCGATGTGGGTGCGCATCTGGGCGTAATCGTCCTCGTACGCGCAGGCGCCGATGACCCAGTTCCAGGGGCCGAACGAGGTGACGGCGGCGAATTTGGGTCGCGCCGCGGATTCACCGGGATTTTTCCAGGAATAAACTTCGAAATCCACCGCGCCATTTTTCGCTTTCATGCCTTTCTGGATGATGGATTGGACGAAGAGCCGGCCGGAGGCGTCCTTGCTTTCCCAGATATTTTCGCCGTCGCGTTCCTGGCCGCGGGAGAGGATGTATTTGCCGCGTTCATCGCCGTCGCCACCGAGGATGAAGACATAGCCGGTCTTGCCGACTTTCATTTGAACGAGGCCGGTGAGAAGTTCCTTGTTCATTTCGCGGAGGCCGATGCCGACGTAAAGCATGCCGATGACGCGCTGGTGGGCGGCGTCCCAGAGAGGTTCGTAACCCGCGCAATGCCATTGATTGACGACGAACGCCCTGCCGCGGTAGGTGTCGCCGCGGAGCACCGTCTCGATGATGGGGTTTTTGGATCCGTCGGGCCGCACGGCGGGGATGTAAGTGCCGATGGCGCGGGAACCATCATCCTTCACGACGCTGGTGCTGACGCGCAGCATGTCGCCCGCGTCGTTCATTCGCTGGAAGACGGTGCAGAAATCGCGCGTGAACAGCTTGGCTTCGTCGACGAGACCTGCGGATTCGTTGGTGGAGGTGACCTGGCCGAGCCAGTTTGAGCCCAGCATGACTTTGGGCAGGTTGGCGGCGAGGCGTTCCTTGGTGAGCTGGTTGACGGCGTCCCAATGAACGGTATCGGGGGCAAACTCGAGCCGTCCTTTTTGTTGCATCAACTGTCGGGCGACGGCGAGGTCGTGGGTGAGGCGGCTTTGGTTGCGTTCCTCGGTGCTGGCGCAAAGCCAGTAGACGCTCTGGGCGAGCTTGGAGGCTTCGCTGAAGCCCTGGTCGCGGATGGTGACGTCGACCTGCCGGGTGAGCTGGCGTTGTTGGATAAGGAAGGTGACGAGTACGGCGGCCAGCGCGACCAGGAGGGGGCCGACGCTGGCGAGGGTGATTTTGGTCTGTATCTTCACGGCGCGGAGCGCTCAGAAGTCTTTAAAAGCGTCTTCGAGCGGGATTTGGTTGCGCTTATCCGCCGCGCCGGGTGCGGGGTGCCTGGCGGGTTGCGGGGCGGGGGCGGCCTGGCCGGACCGTGCGGGGGCCGGGGTGTTGCGATGCTGGGCAGAGGTTGTGCGCGGGGCGGGTTTTGTGGAGGCTCGCGCCGACCCGACCTGGCCCGCGGCGGTTCCGCCGTTGACGAGATGCGCCAGCTTCGCGACGGAATCCTTCATGGTCATGGACTGGGCGTTGAGTTCCTGCGCGGCGGCGGCGCTTTCCTCGGCGTTCGCGGCGTTGCGCTGGGTGACCTTGTCCATTTCGCTGATGGCGGTGTTGATCTGCGTGATTCCCTGGGTCTGTTCGCGGGAGGCGTTGGCGACCTCGGCGGCGAGGTCGTCGACCTGGCGGGCTTTGGAGGCGATATCGCCGAGGACTTCGGCGACTTTGGCGCTGAGTTCGACGCCCTGGGTGGTGTTATGGATGGCGCCCTCGATTTTGCCGGCGGTTTCCTTGGCGGCCTGGGCGGAGCGCTGGGCGAGATTGCGGACCTCGTCGGCGACAACGGCGAAACCCATGCCGGCTTCGCCGGCGCGGGCGGCTTCGACCGCGGCGTTCAGAGCGAGAATATTCGTCTGGAAAGCGATTTCGTCGATGGTTTTGATAATTTTGGCGATGTCATCGCTCGAATGTTTGATGGCATCGACGGCGCTGGTCATGGACTGCATGTTTTCGACCCCTCGATCGGCGGCCTGGCGGGCGGCCTTGGCGAGGTCGTTGGCTTTTTGGGCATTCTCCGCATTGCGGCGGGTCATGCTGGCGAGTTCCTCGAGGGACGCGCTGGTTTCCTCGATGGAGGCGGCCTGTTCGCTCGAGCCCTCGGCGAGGGACTGGCTGGAAGAGGAGACCTGGGTCGCGGCGGAGGAAACCTGGACGGCGCCTTCGTTAAGGGTGGAGGCCAGGCTGGACAGGGCGCGGTTTAGACCGCTGACAATCATCCACGCGAGGACGATGCCCAACACGAGCACGGCCAGCACGAGGCCGTTGGTGATCCATCCCGCCTGGACCACGGCGGCGGCGCATCTGTCGGTCGCGACGTTCGCGTTTTGCAGATTGTACCCCAGGATTTTGTCGATCAGGTCGCTATAGGCATTGTACGCGGGCGTGACGGTCGCACGGCTGAAGGCGAGGGCATCCTCGGTTTTTCCCGCGTGGACAAGTTCAAAAAGTTTGATGCGCGCAGCGACATAATTGTCACGGGCCTGCTTCATTTGCTCGAACAGGGCGCGATCGTCCGCATGGCTGATGGATTTGTCATAGACATCCATGGCCTGGAGGGTCTTGTCCCGGAGTGACTGGATGACGGATTCGTAACGGGCCTGTTCCTCCGGGGTTTTGGATAGCAGCGCGTGAAGCGAGGCTATTTCGACGTCCGACGCCGAGTTGTTGATTTCAGAAGCGGCCTGCAGTCCCGGCAGCGCGTCGGAGTCGAGCGTGTGGGTCTGGACTTTCATGCGTCCGAACAGGACGAACGAACAGGCTCCGATGACGCAGACCAGCAGAAGCAGGGCGGCGAAACCGGTGATGATGCGGCGTTTGATGGTCCAGTTAGTGTTAGTCATAGGTGCCCGTCAGAATGCGGAGTGGATTCAGCGGACAGCCTGCCGGATGTGTTCCAGGGCTTCGGCGCCGAGGACGCGGTCGATCTTGAGCAGGGTTTTGACTTCGCCTTTCACTTTGGCCATGCCGAGGATGTAATCCGTGGTGATCTGGGAGCCGAAATCCGGGGTTTCCTCGATGTCGCCCGCGGCGATGTTGATGACTTCCTCGACGCCGTCGACGATGAGCCCCATCTGGGTGAGTTTGCCGTCGGGGAGTTTGACCTGGACGACGATGATGCAAGTTTGCTCGGTGTTATCGACGTTGGCGAAGCCGAAGCGCAATCGCAGGTCAATGACGGGTATGATTTTGCCGCGCAGGTTGATGACGCCTTTGACGTAGGCGGGCATCTGGGGGACGGCGGTGATGTCGGTGAGCCGGATGATTTCCCGCACCTGGAGGACATCGATGCCGTAGGATTCCTGCTGGAGAGTGAAGGTGAGGTACTTGCCCGAAAGCTTCTGGGTAGTGCCGAGAGCGCGTTCGTGAAGGTCTGTAGCCATAACCATTATTTGCCCGAGTTGTTGTTACAGCAGGGTTTGCGTTGGGGAGGCAACTGAACCCATAGCCTCTCCCCACAAGCTGCCGAGGGGGTAATCGGCGGATTCCGAGGGAACTTGACCGGCGAATTGCTATACTTGTCACCTGCCGTCATCAAACCGCCTGTGTTTTCCGGGGGCATTTGGCTCCAGCGCCCCTGGGCGGGCTCCGGCGACGGATCGAGGATGGGGTTGCCTGTTTGGCGAGAGCCGGGGCGACGGCGCGCTGGTGGAGTCGGGGGGCGCTGTGTCAGCGGGATGAGCCCTGAGCCGATTTCGCCGAGATCGCGAGCTGAAGATTGGAGCGGGTGAAGGGAATCGAACCCTCATCTCAGGCTTGGGAAGCCCGCATTCTACCACTGAACCACACCCGCGCTCCAGGAATGGCTAATCTGTAGCAGAAGCGGGCCCGGACTGCAAGGGGGGTTTCACCGCAAAGCCGGACTTTACTTCGAAGGCCGGTTCACCACGAAGGACACGAAGAACACCAAGGGGTTCACTGGATCTTACCAGCGCGTTTTGATGCAGCAGGCCGGTTTGGTGATAATTCAGCCATTCCATGCGCCGACAGTTTGCTTCGGATTAACCGAAGCGTCCATTCGGAACCGCATATTAGTCGGCACGCGCCGCCGGGCCTATTGTCACGCGTGAACACCGCCCGGGGGCTGGAGGTCAAGGAGAGCCTCTCGGCGGTGCGGAAACGAAAAGAGAAAGGCACGTTATGATTTGGATACTGTTCATCGGCACAATGGCGCTCTCGCTCTGGGCGGCATGGCGCGTGAAGTCGGTCTATGCCCGCTACAACCAGGGCGTGGTGCGCTCCGGATTTACCGGCGCGGAAGTGGCGGCGGAAATCCTCCGGCGCAAACGCATCTGCGACGTCGAGATCACCGAGGGTGAAGGCATGCTCGGCGACCACTACGATCCGTTGCACAAACGGCTCGTGCTTTCGCCGGACAACTTCCACGGGCGCACGCCTGCGGCGCTCGGCGTTGCCGCGCACGAGGCCGGCCACGCGATCCAGCATGCGCTGGCGTACAAGCCGTTGCATTGGCGCATGGCGGCGGTGGGCATTACGACCTACGCGAACCATGTCGTGATGTTGCTGCCGGCGCTCGGCCTGTTCACGGGTCTGATCCAGCCGCTGACCGGCGCGATGCTGATGGCGGTGGCGTGGGGCGTGATCATGCTGTTCAACCTTGTCACGCTGCCGGTGGAGTTCGACGCTTCCCGTCGCGCCAAGGCGGTGTTGGCCGACTTCGGATTCATCGCGCCTGGCGAAGAAGCCGCTGGCGTGAGGAAGGTTCTCGATGCGGCGGCGTGGACATACGTGGCGGCGTTCATCACCTCGCTCGCTTATTTCCTCTGGCACTTGCTGCCCTTGCTGGCGGGCGGCAACCGGTCGCGGGGATAAACCCAAACCATCAAACACAAATACGATGACGACGACCATGAGAATGAATGTGCAACACCTCAACATCCGCCCGCTCGACAGGATGGATGCCTGGGTGGACAAACAACTCCGTGCGCTCGGCGCAACGCGGCAGATTGACGAAGCCAATGTCCGGCTCGTCCGGCTGGAAAACGCCAGCCCTGCGTTTCAAGTCCACGTGCATCTGGTGACGCCCGGGCCGGACGTGTTCGCCGAGAGCCGCGACCACACGTTGCGCGCCGCATTTGCCAAGGCTATGACGCAACTGCGCGAGCAGATCACCGCCCGCGCCACCAAGCGATTGCAGCGGCTCAAGGGCAACCTCAAGTCCCGCCGTGGCGGGTGAAAATCAATCAACGAACAACGATCAACCATCAACAAACAACAAGTCATGAAACCGAAACTCATCCTGAAGTCGCTGGCCGACATTCCGGCCGACGCCCTGTCCCTGGCCGCGTCCATGCCGGGGCGGGCGGTGAACGTCTCGAAACAGGTCCTCGGTCCGGCCGTGCGCGCGACGCGACGCGAACTTCGCGCCGCCCGCCGCGGTTCGGCTGCGGTCGCCCGTGACCTCTACGCCCGGGCCGGCGCGCCGTTCCAATTCGTTACGCCGTGGCAGCGCGGCGGATTGAACGAATGACTTTGCGGCCAACCGCGAAGTGCACCAAATGGATCACCGCGGAGACACAGAGACGCCGAGGCAATCACGAATGGACACGGATGCACATGAATCAGGATTGAATCGCAATCACGGTCGGAGCTCGGCATCTCCTCGATTGAATTAGCCCTCACGCCGGCCCTCTCCTCCTCAATCCGGTTGTCGCGCCGCCTGTTTTGCGCCACCCTCGTGCCCCTATGGCCGAGGACCACTGTTTCACATGGCATGGAACCGGGCGGAGCCTGCTGGAAGCGAAGTTGGCCGCCATCGCAGCGGCACAATCGTCCGTGGTCATGGAGACCTTTATCTTCCGCGATTCGGACATTGGCCGGCAGTTCCGAGAGGCGTTGACGGCGGCGGCGCGGCGCGGAGTGCGCGTGCGGTTGCTGGTGGACGGAATAGGCTCGTATCAGTTGCCGCGTGATTATTTTGGCGGCCTGGTGGAGTCGGGTGGGGCGATGCGGTGGTTCAACGAGCTGCGCTTGCGCTCGTTTTCCTTCCGGGACCACAGGAAACTACTGATCATGGACGGGCGCATGGCGTTCGTAGGCGGATGCAATATCGCACCGGAATACTGTGGCGACGGCATCACGACGGGGTGGCGCGATGGCGGGGTGAGCGTGCAGGGAGAGGTGGCCGGAGTGCTGGAGGCCGAGTTCGACCGGCAATGGGAGCGAGCGGTCGAACAACGCTGGAAGTTCCCAACGGGCGGTTTCAGTCAACGGGTGCGAGTGGAGTGCGGAGCCGGGGTTCAGGTACTGTTCATCAAACCGGGCCTGGGGCGCAATCCGTTGCGTGAGGCGTTGCGGCAGGATCTGGTCCGCGCGAAAGATGTGGCGATCACCTCGGCGTATTTTCTGCCCTCCCACCGCATGAGGCATCATCTTGCCCAAGCGGTGGCCCGCGGGGCCCGGGTGCGCGTGCTGCTGGCCGGCAAGAGCGATGTGCCGTTGATGCAATGCGCGTCCCGTTCGCTCTACCGGCGCCTGTTGAACCAGGGCATCGAAATTTGGGAATACCAGCCCCAAGTGCTTCACGCGAAACTGATCGTGGTGGATGACATCGTGTTCGTCGGTTCCTCGAACCTCGATCCGCGCAGCTTACGCATCAACTTTGAGATCATGTTGCGCATTCAGGACGCCACCCTGGCGGTCACCGCACGCCAACAGTTCGATGCCGACCTGGCCCAGCGGGCGACTCCAATCACGCGGGAAGCGCTGAAGCATGGCCGCACATGGTGGCAACGGCTCAAGCAGCGTTTCGCCTACTGGTTGTTTGCGCGTTTCGATTCGGAGTTGGCGGCGCTCAAGTTGCAGGTGTGGCACTTGCGCAAGGACCGGTTCGTGCAACGCGTCAGGCGCGTCCGCCGCGCCTCCACCCGCCCCGCCCGATAGGAATATTCGGTCAGGCAAGCGTCGGCCCGCAACGCGATCGAGGGTTCTTTTACGGCCACCAGATCACCCGGGTCCTGAGATGGCGGTCTTCAGCCTCCTCCGCCCACTCTTCGGCAAATCCTAACAATGGCTTCTGAATTATCGATTAGAGGCCCCGGCGGACGCGGCTAGTTTTGTGGCGTGAAACAAAACAATGCGACTTAACACATTCGGCTTTGGATCGGGGCAACGTGTTCGTCATCGCGATGCTCGCAATGGAGACCGGGCGTCTCCCTCAAGGCCGATCAAATTTGTAAACACAGCATGATTCTCCTGCGAAAATGTCTGGTGGCGATCTTGGGCGGCGCCCTGCTCATTGCTGGGTTGGCGATGCTCGTTCTGCCGGGCCCGGCCATCGTGGTGATTCCCGCCGCGCTGGCGATTTTGGCCGTCGAGTTTCTTTGGGCCCGGCGCTGGCTGAACTGGCTGCGCGAACGCTACAGAACCCTTTTGCCGAACAGACCTGCATCTGTTTGCAAACTCAACCGACTAGTTCTTCCATCGGATGCAACTACCTTGTCCGCGTTAAACAGAAACTATGAATGAACATTTTTGGCTCTGGATCGGATTCAACGCCTTCGTGCTGGCGATGCTGGCGCTGGACCTGGGCGTGTTCCATCGCAAGACACACGTCGTCTCGCTGCGCGAATCGCTCACGTGGACGGGCGTGTGGGTGGTGCTGGCACTCCTGTTCAACGCAGGCCTGTGGCATTACGCGGGGTCGCAGGCGGCGCTGGAGTTCTTCACGGGTTACGTTATCGAGAAATCGCTGAGCGTGGACAACGTGTTCGTGTTCGCGCTGTTGTTCTCCTATTTCGCCGTGCCGCCGAAGTATCAGCACAAGGTGCTGTTCTGGGGCATCCTTGGCGCGCTGGCCATGCGGGCTGTCATGATCGCGGCGGGTGCGGCGCTCATCGCGAAGTTTGCCTGGATCATCTACGTGTTCGGCGCGTTCCTGATCCTCACCGGCATCAAGATGATCGTGAAGCGCGAAGAGGAAATTCATCCCGAGCGGAATCCTGTCGTGCGGCTTTTCAAGAAGCTGATGCCGGTGACGCCAGAATACCGCGGGGATAAGTTCTTCGTGCGTGAGAACGGCGTGCGCCTGGCCACGCCGCTGTTCGTGGTGCTGTTGCTCGTGGAATTCGCCGACCTGATCTTCGCGGTGGATTCCATCCCGGCGATCTTCGCGGTCACGAAGGATCCGTTTATCGTCTATACGTCGAACGTGTTCGCGATCCTTGGCCTGCGCTCGCTCTACTTCGCACTGGCGGGCGTGATGGACAAATTCCATTACCTGAAGATCGGCCTGGGCGTGGTGCTGTCGTTCGTGGGTGTGAAGATGATTCTGGCGCACACGGCGTGGAAGATTGACACGCTGGTGTCGTTGGGCGTGATCGTCCTGATTCTCACGACGAGCGTGGTGTGGTCGTTGGTGAAGCCAAAGACGGCGAAAGTCATATGCGTCGGCGCGCACGAGTGACGCGCCTTACCTGAATCATGAATGCGATCAGTTTTGAATTAGTGATCATCTTGTTGCTCTTCCTCGCGAATGGCGTGTTTGCGATGACCGAGATGGCGATGGTTTCATCGCGCAAGAGCCGGTTGCGGATGCTGGCTGACAGCGGTGATCGCGGGGCGCGGGCGGCACTCAAGCTGGTTGAAGAGCCCAATCGCTTCCTGCCCTCCGTTCAGGTGGGCATCACTCTTGTGGGATTGTTGGCTGGCGCGTTCGGGGGCGCGACCCTGGCCCGCGAGATTGCGAAGATGCTTGCTGAGTGGCCCGCGCTCTCGCCTTACGCCGAAGCCATCGGTATGGGTGTGGTGGTGGTGACGTTGACTTTTCTGTCGCTCGTCATCGGCGAACTCGTCCCGAAACGACTGGCGCTTTCGAATCCGGAACGCATCGCCGGCTTGATGGCGCGTCCGCTCGACCTTTTGAGCCGGCTTGCCCGGCCGGTCATCTGGATGCTGGGTGTTGTGACCGACGCGGTGTTGTTCGTGTTGCGCGTCAAGCCGAAAGCCCCAGCGACCGTGTCTGAGGACGAGGTGAAATCGCTGATGCAGGAAGGCTCGCACACGGGTGTCTTCCATCCTGCCGAGCCGCGCATGGTGGAATCGGTTCTCGCGTTCGACCAGCGGCCCGTGACGGACATCATGACGCCGCGCGGCAAGGTGATTTTCATCCGGCGCGATGAGAACCCCGAGACGCTATGGCACAAGATCGTGGTCTCCGGGCACAACCACTTTCCGGTGTATGACAGCAACCGCAACCGCATCGTGGGTGTGATTTCGGTCAAGGCTGTTTACGCGAACGTCGCGGTGGGCGTCGTGCCGAATGTCGTTGATCTCATGGTCGCTCCGCTATTCGTGACGGCCAACCGGTCGGTTGCGTCCTTGCTCGAAACGTTCAAGGCGAGCGGCCAACACATCGGCATTGTGGTGGACAAACGGAACAACTTCCTCGGCGTGATCACGCTGGTGGACGTGCTCGAAGCCATCGTCGGCGAACTGCCCTCGCTTGAGGAGCGGCTGCGCCCCGAGGCGCGCCGGCGCGACGACGGCTCGTGGCTCGTGGACGGGGCGTTCGAGGTGGCGAAGATCTGGGAGCAATTGGAAGTGGAAGCGTCTGTCGCCCGCGAAGCTGCTCCAAAGCAAAAACTGGGCGCGTATGTCAGTGCGCGGCTCAGCGGTGCGGCGGCTGAGGGAAAATGTTTTTCCACTGGCGGCTGGCGCTTTGAAGTGCTGGACATGGACGGCGAGCGCGTGGACAAAGTTCTTGTGACACCGGAAGCGGAGAAGCCATGACCCATCGCATCAGATATCTGGTCGAGTCCAAGCCGTTTCACCACGCCATCGTGGCGGTGATCGTGCTGGCGGGCGCGGTGGCCGGGCTGGAAACCAGCCCGGCGGTCATGGTGCAGCATGGCGCGTGGCTGCACGGGCTGGACAAATTTATTCTTGGCATCTTTATCGTCGAGGCGCTGCTGAAGATGGCGGCGCATGGCCGCATGCCTTGGCGCTACTTCGCCGATGGCTGGAACGTGTTCGACTTCCTGATCGTCGTGATCTGCCTGCTGCCCGTGGGCGGACCGTTCGCGGCGGTGCTGCGATTGGCGCGGGGATTGCGATTGCTGCGGCTGGTGAGCGCATTGCCGAAATTGCAACTCCTCGTCGGCGCGCTGCTGAAGAGTTTGTCGGCGATGGGTTACGTGAGCCTGTTGTTGGCGCTGTTGTTCTACATCTATGCGGTGGCGGGGATTCACCTTTTCGGCGCGCACGACCCGAAGAACTTCGGCTCGCTCCCGGCGGCGTTTCTGTCGCTGTTCCGATTGGTGACGCTGGATAACTGGTCGGACCTGTTCGCCGCGCAGGTTACGCATGTGTCGGCCATCAAGGTCGCGATTTATTTCGTCACGTTCATCGTGCTCGGCACCATGATCATCCTGAACCTTTTCATCGGCATCATCATGAACAGCATGTCCGAAATGCACGCCGAGATCGCCGAGCGCGACCGCGCGCAGCGCGAGCTCGAAACCGGTTCGGCCACGCTGGAGGACGAACTCAAGGCGCTCGAAGCAGAGATGAAGGAGATGCAGACGCGATTGACGGGCCTGCGCCGCAAATGGAGCAGCGCCGAATCGCGAGCATCCCGGCCGAGTCAGGAACTCGCCGCATGAAGAACTTGTTCATCGCGCTCAACGGACTTTGGACGCCGCTGTTCTTCGGTCTGCACCGGACGGATCTGGCCTTCTTTGAACTCGTGGCACATTTTGAAGGGAATCGAATCCTCATCCCAGGCTTGGGAAGCCCGCAATCTACCACTGAACCACGCCCGCGCTCCAGGAATGGCCAATCTGCAGCAGAGGCGCGCCCCGACTGCAAGAGGCGGTTTCGAGAAAGCCAGCACTCAACCATGGATCAACGCGAATCGGGGGTAGGCGGGCTGGCGGAGACGGACTCGGGGTGCGGCGTGCGCGGGCGCAGGCCGATGATGTCGCGGGCGGTCTCGGGCGAGGCGATGGGGCGGCCCATCTGTCCGGCCAGTTTCACAAGGCGCTCCACCAGCCGCGGGTTCGATGCCGGATCGGTCCGGGCGGTGTCCATCCAGAGATTATCCTCCAGGCCCACGCGCACGTGGCCGCCCATGGCGATCGCGAGCTGGTTCATGGGCCATTGGTATCGGCCGATGCCCGCGGCCGACCAGGTGGTGCCCTCGGGCAATCCGTCCACCATGAGTGCCAGGTGCTGCGGCGTGGCCGCGAGGGTGCCGAGTGAGCCTAACAATATATTGGCGTAAAATGGCGGCTCGAGGATCTGGCGGTCGACGAGGTATTTCGCGTAATCGGTCATGCCGAGGTCGAACAGTTCGAGTTCGGGCACGATCCCGCGCTGGCGCATGCGCCTGGCCAGGTCCTGGATCATGCGGGGCTCGTTCACGGAGGCTTGCGTGGGAAAATTCATCGAGCCGAGCGTGAGCGAAGCGAAATCGGGCCGGAGATCGCCGTCGAGTTCGAGGACCTGGGAGCGCTGTTCGAATTCCTTGTGGCAGCGGCCGCTGGTGGTTCCCGAGATGAGCAAGCCGGGGCAGGCGGACCGGATGCCGCCGATGATTTCGGCGAAGATTTCGCGGTGGCACGTCGGGGCGCCGGCATCGTCGCGGGCGTGGACGTGCAGGATGCTGGCGCCGGCGTCGCGGCAGCGCCGGGCATCCGCGACGATCTCGGCGGGCGAGAGCGGGACGTGCGGATTGTCCTTGTGTGTGGGCACCATGCCGGTGATGGCGGCGTTGATGATGAGCGGGGTGGGGTTCACGGGTTATTTGCCTGCGATGTCGCGTTTGACGATGCGCGCCGGAACGCCGACCGCGAGCACGCGGTCGGGGACGGCTTCGGTGACCACGGCGCCGGCGCCGATGACGGATCCCGCGCCGATAGTGATGTGGTCGATGATGGTGGCGCCGATGCCGACATAGACGGCCGTGTGGATGTGGCCGTTGCCGGCGAGGTTGACGCCGGGGCCGATGGTGACGAAATCGTCCAGGACGGCGTGGTGCCCGACGGTGGCGCCGCGATTGATGCAGACGTGGCGACCGATCCGGGTATGGGAGGCGATGAGGGCGCCGGGGTGCACGATGCTGCCTTCGCCGAGGGTGGTGGTGGTGGACACGCGCGCGGTGGGATGAACCAGCGTGGCGAAGCGGCATCCGGCGGCATCCGCCTGGTCGGTGAAGCGGGCCCGGTGGGTGGTTCCCAGTCCGCAGGCGAACCAGTGTCCGGCGGAGAGGGATTTCAATTCCTCAAACCAATGCACCGGCAGTCCTTCGAGGGGCGCATCGCACTTTGCCCGGTCCTGGTTTTCGACGAACCCGGCGACGCGAATCCCCGGAATGTCGCCCGCCATATCGGCGGTTTCAACAGCGAACGAGCCCGTGCCGAGAATGAAGATTGGTTTGGGATCCGGGTTCATGGGGTGGGGGCTCCGCAGGCCAGCTCCACGCGCGCCGGGACGTCCAGAAATGATTTTGCGGCAGCCAGGACCTGATCGACATCGGCGTCGGTCATTTCGGTGAAGAGTGGAAGGGTGACGATTTCGTCGAAGAGCCGCTCGGTGACGGGCAGCGGGGTGCGCCAGGGAGCGAATGCGGGCTGGAGATGGTTGGGCACGAACTGGACCAGGGTGGCGATTCCGCGATTCCGGAGGTGATCGCGGAAGGCCTCGCGCCGGCCGTTCAGGATGCGCAGTACGTAAGCCCAGGGGCAGGCTTCCTCGAGGTTGCGGCGGACGAACTGGAGGCCGGGCAAACCGGACAATTCCTCGTCGTAGCGCCGGACGATCTGGCGTTTGCGCTGGAGAAACCGCGGCAGTTTTTCCAGTTGGACCAGGCCGATGGCGGCGTTGATGTCCGACATGTGATAGCGGAAGCCGTGGCCCATGACACCGTATTGCCAGTGGGCATCGACGCGGCCTTCGCCGGGCGCGGCGGGGTCCATGCCGAGCCGGCGGCGCTGCCGGAGGCGTTCCGCCCAGTCGGCGTTTTTTTTCTAGACGGCGCCGCCTTCCCCGCAGGTGATGTGTTTGATCGAATCGAAACTGAAACAAGTGAGGTCGCCCCAGGCGCCGATTTTACGCCCGTTCAGGCCGGCGCCGAAGGCGTGGGCGGCATCCTCCACAATGCGGAAGCCGTGGCGCCTGCCGGCGTCGACGAGGGGTTCCATGTCGCAAGGCAACCCGGCGAAATGAACCGGCATCACGGCGCGGGTCCGGGGGGACAGCCGGTCGAGGGCGTCCGCGACATCGAGGTTGAGCGATTCGGGATCGACTTCGCAGAACACCGGGATGGCGCCGGCGAGGCGGATGGCCTGGACGGTGGCGACGAAGGTGAGCGAGGGGACGAGCACTTCGTCGCCGGGCTGGAGATCGAGCGCATCCAGGGCGAGGTGCAGGGCGGCGGTGCCGTGGCCGACGGCGACCACGTGCGGAACGCCGAGGAATTCCTGGAGGCGCTCTTCGAAGGCGCGGACGGCGTCGCCCATTCCGAGCCAGCGGCTGTCGAAGACGCGTCCAACGGCGCGCAGTTCATCGCCGTCGAGGTGGGGCCGAAACGTGGGGATCATGGTTCAGCAGACAGGCTGGAGCATCGTGGCGAGGGAACGTTCCAGAGTCAATTCCCGGTTGACGAACGCGCAGCCCTGTCGGGCGATGCGGGCGCGTTCGGGTTCGTTGTCGAGGTAATGGCAGAGGCAATCCGCGAGCTGCGCGCGTGGTGCCATGACGAAATGTTCGCCCGGCGTGAAGGCGTTGGTATCGGGGCAGGACTCCGACACGACGAGCGCGCCGCAGGCGAGGCCCATGAGCACGCGCATGCCGGCGAGGTCGTGCGGGGCGCGGAGGAGGCTCAGGACGATTCGTGCGCGGTTGAGCAGGCGTTCGCGATCGGGGCCGTAGGCGCCCTCCGCAAAGGTGATCGACCGCGCGCGCGCGGCCAGTTCAGAGTCTAATTGGCGCAAGGCATCCCCGCGGGCGTCCGTGCCGGCGCTGCCAAGAAACAGGATGTCGATGTCGCGCGGCCGCCCGAGGTCGCGGCCCCAGGAGCGGTGCCAGCCGACCGGCACGACGGGCGCATCGAGGCCGCGGCTGCGGAGGAAGTCGGACCGGGGGCGGTTGCTGGCGTAGAGGCGGTCGATCCAGCCGTGTTCGTGGGCGGCTTTGATCCAGCGCCATTCCGACATGGCGACGACGAAGATGTCGGGATCGTAGGATCCCCAGCCCTGGTGTCCGGGTTCGTGAACGACGGCGCGGGAGTACGAAGCGGCGGCGGATCGCTGGAGGGCGCGGAACAGGCGGGTGCGGAACGGGACGAGGGCGTTGAGGATTTTGCGGGCGGGCCGGGGCAGGCGGCCCCAATCCCAGGCGCTCGCTCTCCAGCCGACGGCTTCGCCTTCGGGGCTGAGCGATGCGGGCGGCAGCGGTTCCAGTTGCCAGGCGATTACATGCGGTTTGCGGCCGCGCCGGCGCGACAGGATTTTGCCGAGGCGATCGATGTTGCGGCATTGTCCGGCGCAGAGCACCAGGTCGGATTCAAGAATCGAGGCATCGGCGGCGGGGCGGAGTGTGGCGGACCAGCCTGCGGACTGGAGGGTGTCCAGCAGGGCGGGGCCGAGGTCCTTGTAGACGCCGGTGGATGGGAGCAGGAGCGAGGCCTGGTGAGTGCCCATGGCCGAAATCCGTAAACCGGCGGGCCGAACCGGGTCAAGTCAATCCGCCAGATCAGAGCTTTGTTTTTATTCCGCAGGCGCGAAGGACGCACCAGCCGCGGGCAGGGGTCTTAGCCGGAACGATTCAGTTTAAACCACGGATGAACACGGATTCACACGGATACAGAATGGTGAAAGCCAGTTTCCGGGGGTGCTTTCAACTCACCGTTTGGTTTGGGTTTGATTCTAGGAGTGCGGCGGTTTTTTATCCGTGTCCATCCGTGTTTATCCGTGGTTAAAAGCCTTTTCAACTGAATCGTTCCGGCTTAGCCGTCTCTATGCAGTTGGTTTTCCTGGGGATAAACGCAGAGGCGCAGAGGGCGCAGAGATTCGCAGAGAACTGGCGGCTCTTTCGGGGTCACCGATTAGTGAGCGATTTGTCTGACCCGTTTCGCTGCGGCCCTCTGCGTCCTCTGCGTCTCTGCGTGAGTTTGAGTTTTTTTGAACTTTATAGAGACGGCTTAGCGGGCATTGAGCGCCGCCTCCACCGCTGCCATAATGGCTGGTCCACGAAGGCCCATCGCCACGATCCGGCCGTCCGGGCCGACCAGGAAGATCGATGGAATGCTGTAAACACCGTAATCGGCGGTCAACGTATCCTTGGACCATTCCCCAAGGAAGCCCTGGATCCAGGCGGTTTGCTTCTCCCGTGAGAATTTTTTTGGCGTTTCCACGTCCGGATCCAGGCTGAGGCTGACCATTGCGAAGCGGTCATTCTTTTGGAACGCATCATAGACCGCTTTCAGGTGCGGCGTTTCGGCCACGCAGGGTCCGCACCAGACCGCCCAGAAATCGAGCAGGACGTATTTGCCCCGGAATTGCGACAAGGAGAGCGGCGCGCCGTCGAGGGTTTTAACATGAAAATCAGGAGCCATCGCCCCCACTTTGAGTGTCTTCAGGGCTTTGACTTTGAAGGTGCCCAAATCAAGCGGCTTGTCTTCCTCTCCCCCGCCGGGGCCGGGAATCACTACATTTGTGGTCTCCAACTGCGCCAGGGTGGATCCGTTTTGATAAAAGGACCCGGTCACGTGATAACTTCCAGGCGTTACACTGCTGCCGCGCAACGTGCCGTCCGAATCCCTCCGCAGAAATCGGCGCCGGTTCATGGCTTCCTGGTAATCCCGCCCCGCAGCGGTCTTCAGCCAGTCGCGCATCCAGCGTCCGGGATCCGGGGTATCCTTCGGCACCGCCGGGCGATTGGTGATGTCCGGCGTGAGCATGATATTGCCCTCGAGGGCGCCGAGGTCGCCGGTGAGGTCGGCCGGAAGCGCCAGGTGTGCGATCACGTCGCGGCCTTCGAGCGTGACGGTCACCCGGTTTGTCGCGCCGGCATCCACGACCAGGCTTTGCAGGGGGAGATACGACCAGGACCGTTCGGACAGGGGTTGTTTCAATTGAAGTTTGATGTCGCCCGGCGGGACGTGTTCGAGGACGAACCGGCCTTCGGCATCGGTGGAAGCCGGCGTCGTATTGATTTGCTGCGATGTGCTGGCCCCGGCGAAATAGTAAACGGACTCATTGCCGGCCGGCCGGCCGTTTTTGAGCAGGACGCCTTCAATTCGGCCCCACGGCTTCACCACCAGGTCCACCCGGTTCGAGATGTCATCGCTCTGAACGATGCCAAAACCGGAATCTGCAGCCGCGATCAGCGCATAACTGCCGATGCGCGGCGCCAGCTTGAAGCGGCCTTTGGTATCGGATTGGATAGAGGTTGCCTGGTTGCCTTGATTCACGATTCGCGTACCCGACAATTGCAGGTAGTCCTCCGGCCCGGCGATTTGGACGGAGGCAGACGCCATCGGATTGCCTTGCGAATCCAGGATTCGGCCATCGATCATGGGGGTTTTCTTGAGCTTCGCGTCAAATGGGGCATCGCCGGCATCCGGCCGGATCAAGGGTGACAGCACGGGAGCGTAGCCCTCGGCGCTTATCTGGAGGACGTAGTCGTAAGGCGAGGTGCTGATCACCAGCGGCTGGTCGAGCGTGAGTTCGTAGCGCCCCGCGGAAAATGTTTTTCCCTGCTCCTCCTGCAGGCGGACCTGCGCCAATCCGTTTTGGGGCCAGCCTGGCGTGACGCGGAAGCTGCCGATGGGTTCCCCGGTGTCGGCGTCGATGACCGATCCGTGGATTTTCAAAGGTGGTGCCAGCTTGAGCGCGATTTCATTCGTGATCTCTGCCGGAACGGTTGACCAGAGGAGTGCCATGTAACCCGGTTTAGAGACATTCAGAAGAAACGCAGGTGCGGGTGCCGAGTCCCAGCTGAACCTGCCCTCCGCATCGGTTCGCGATAGCCACTCCTCCCGGTGCTCCATCCGGACCATCCCGCTGTTTAAACCGTCGTAGATCACGCTCGCTCCGGGCACCGGCTGGCCCGCGGAGTCCACCACCCGCCCGCGAATCGCCCGGGCCGGCTTGAGGACCAGGTCCAGGGGAGGATTGGTCGAAGCAATCTTAATCATTTGGTAATGCGGGCTGAGGCCTCCGGCCGTGATCGTGAGATAGTCATCCCCCAGTTTTAAGGCGCTCAACGTAAAACGGCCTGTGGCATCGGTCCTCGCTGTCATCGAGGCGTTGCCAACGCGGTTGAATCCGAGGTAGGCCACGGCATTGGTCACGGGTTTGCCCTCAATGTCACGCACGGCGCCGGATAATTCGGCGCCCCGCTCCAGTTGCAGCACGGCTTTGCCCGACCAGAAATCCGCGGTGCTGACGTGCTTGCCGATGATGCCGCGATCGATCGGGCCGTCGGCCAGGAAGGTCAGTTCGGGATAGCCCTGGCAATGGACCGTCAATCCGAAGTCCTGGAACTTCTCCGGGAAGCCCGTCAGTGTCCACCGCCCCTCCCCATCCGTCTGGATGGCCGCCCTCGGCAGACGGACGAACGGGGCGTTTGGGTAGCCAAAATTATATGCTTCGGCGCGAACGGTGGCGTTGAGGACCGGCCGGCCCTTTTCATCGACCACGACGCCGCTGATCCTGCCGGTGTAGACCTTCTCCGGAGTGAGCCGAAACGTGATCTCGCCGGGGATGGATCCCGCCTGCCAGTTGGCGCCCATGGTTGAATACCCTTCCGACACGGAAGTCACACTCAGCGATGCGGTTCGGGCCTTTGGGTAGCGCATCCGGCCAATGCCGTCGGCGGAAGTCTTGATTGGATTGCCGACAATGCCCTCATCATCCACCGTGAAATAGGGGCTCAGCACCACGTCCGGGATCGGCTGGCCGGTCTGGTCGTTGAGCACCTGGATGACGACCGCCGCGTCAAACGGCCGGTCCGGCACCAGCGGCGGGGCGGGCGGCGTCACCGGGCGGTTCGGATCACGATTCGCCACGGTCGCGGCGACCAGCGTGTAAGTGGACCGATGCTTCGCCGAAATGACGTCCATGGTGGAGGCAACCTTCTCCGGATGCGGATTGAGCAGCCGGCTTTTGAAGATGCGGATGGGAGCTTTGAAATACAACGGCGGGCGGCGCCAGCAGACCTTGGTGTCCGGGTCTGTCAGGATCTCCTTTTCCTCCGACGGCATCTGGAACCAATCGCGCACGTGCACTCCGTACAGAATTGGGAAATCATGCTGGGTTCCGTCGGCGTAGTTCAACCGGATGAACGCCACGGTTTCCCCGTCAACATCGGGCCAGCCGGCGTAATCGATCAGGTCGAGTTCGTCGAACCTGCGGTCAATGCGAATGCCTGACAGCTCCAAAGGCAGGTCCGTTTCGGAAGAAGACGTGCTGAACAGCATCGCTTCGCCATCGAGCTGGAAAGGCAGCCCGTCAATCACCTGCCGTCCGCCAAACGCCTTCAGCGGATCCTCCGGACGGCTCATCAAATCATGGTAAAATCGCCGGATATCCAGGCACAGCGGCTCCTGCGATTCCGCGCCCGCGGCGGGGGAAACAGGGTTCTTCGAAAGCCGGATCGTGTATTGCGCGGGTATGGCCTCGTTCTGCCACCCGACGGAGGCCGGCTGATATCCGTCCTTCTGCACCTGGACTGAAATCATGTCGGTGTGGCCGACAGGAAAGTGGATTTTCCCGACCCCGTTCGTATCGGAATAGAACAGCGGCGACCAGTTTGCCGGGGCGGCGGCCGCCATCGCATTCAATGCCAGGGCTCCCGCAATGGGCAAACCGTTGTCCTGGTCCACGACCCGCACGGCTAGGGTTCCGTCGAAATGGCGATCCGGCAGCCAGGGCAGGCCAGGCGTGATCGGGCGTGAGGAATCCTTGGCCGCGACTGTCGCGGCGACCAGGACGTAGGAGCCGAAATGGCCGGTGGAAAGGACGTCGATCGATTCCACGATTTTTTTCGGTTGGGGGTTCAGCAATTTCGTCTTGAAGAGCCGGGTGCCGCCTTCGGCCTGGGGAAAGCGGAAACAAATCTTGGTGTCCGGGTCCGATACCGTCTCTTTTTCTTCGGTTGGCTGGCGCAGCCAGTCCCTGAAGTGCACCCCGTAGATCATGGGCAACTCTGCGTGGGTTCCATCCGCGTAATTCAGCCGGATAAGGGCCAGTTCGGATCCGTCCATTTCCAGCCAGATCCCATAGTGCACCAGGTGCAGCTCGGCGAAGGCGCAGCCGACCCGGATGCCTTCGAGTTGGCGGGGATAGACGTTGCGCGACCGCATTTCGCAGCCTTGTCCGTAGAGAACGGCGTTGCCGTCGGTGTTGAACGGGAGTCCGTCCAGCGTCTGATGCGCGGCGATATTGGTGATTTGGGCAAAGTTGACCATCCACGGCAGCTGATAACGGGTCAGATCCAGCGGGAGCGGAAGCGCCGCGTGCGGTTTTGCCGCGGGCGATGTGGACCGGCTCCTGGCATCGGTGAGGCAGCCGACGGCAATGGCGGCAAGCAGGAAGATGGCGAGCAGGGAACCGCGGGTGGCGGGTTTGAATCGGGCGATTTCCTGGATGCGCCGCCGCAATTGTTGTTTGTCCTCCAGGATGCCCACCGTCCCGGCCGTCGGCGCCCGCCCGGGAAGGCTTTCCAGCAGGTGCAGGATCGTCCGGCCATAGTCACGATTCTGTCCCTCCCCGCCGGTTTCCAGAACAAGCGCGTCGCAGGCCAGCTCACGGTCGGCGCGCCAGCGGGCGAACGCGAGCCAGACCAGCGGGTTGAACCAGTGCAGGATCTGGAGCGTTGCGAACACCCATTGCACGAGCAGGTCCCGACGTTTGAGGTGAGCGAATTCGTGGAGGAAGATGAATCTCAACTCCCGGGATGTGAACCGGCCGGCAATGCCCGGCGGCAACAACAACCGCGGCCGGAAGACGCCGTACAAGGCCGGGCTGGACACCACCCCGGTCTCCACCACCCTCGGGCTGGAACGCATGCCCATTTGCCTGCGGCACAATTCGACGACGGATTCCACTTCGGGATCGAGGAGGGCAGGCAGCGTCGAAATGCGGCGTCGCAGCCGGAACGTGGATCCCGCCAGCCGGCCGCCCAGAACCAGCACGCCGGCCAGCCAGGCGGAGAAGAGGATCCCGTTCCATGGGAGGTGATGGCCGGTCGCAAGGTCAGGCTGCGCGACGGGGTTTTTCATCGCGGGCGGCAGCAACGGTTCCGCCGCGAAACGGGGGATGGTTTCGATTTTCGGGGCGGAGAAATCCATTACCGCAGGGCGATATCCGGCCCCATCGGCCGGGGCCCTCGTTGAGGGTGCGGGCGGAGGGGGCGATTGCGGGACGAGATTGAACAGGCTGAAGCTGCTGCTCAGCGACACGGGGAGCATCAGCCGGCCGGCCACCAGCAGCCAGAGCGCGCAGCGCCACCTGGGCGAGAGCCGCCGGCGCAACAGCCATTGCACAAGCAGAACCATCAGCACCAGCGCCCCGGCCTGGAGCGAGCAGCGGCCGATTCCCACCAAAAACGGCGCGATTTCCATCATTTGCATGTCTTTCTCCTGGGCTTGGGATTTGGAGCATCCAACAGATTCCGAAGTTCCTTCAGGTCCTCCCTCGTGAGGCGGCGGGCTTCGACGAAATACGCGAGCATCGGTTTCATGGATCCGCCAAAGACCCGGTCGAGAAACGATTCGCTGGCCGCCGCGGCGCATTCGGCTTCGCTGACGCAAGGTTCATAAAGATAGGCGCGGCCGCGGACCTGGTGACGCAGCGCCTTCTTGCGGAGCAAACGGTTGAGGAGGGTGCGAACCGTTTTCGGATGCCAGGTCGGATCCTGCGCCGCAAGCCGATCGACGATCGCCGACGCGGCGATAGGATGTGTTTGCCACACCACCCGCATGATTTCCCACTCGGTTTCAGTGATCCTTGGCGTGCCAGGCATGTTCAACCTCTTTCACTGGCGCCAACGATTACACTTGTGGTCAATTCGGGTCAAGCAGATTGTAATCTTTTTTGGCGTGAGGCGTAATGCCATCCGGCGGCGATAGGCGCCCCGTCCAGCGCGACTCTGTCGAGGGAGGGATTCGGTGAACCGGAGGCAATCCGGAGCGGCCCGGGAGTCGAACCGGCTCAGCAGCCACCTGTGTGCTCAGTAATGGACAGGCAGCCCGCGCCACTGTGCGGCAGCAACGAGGGCCCTCACAAGCGCGTCTTGATGCCGCAGGCGCGAAGGACGCACCAGCCGCGGGCGGCTTCGAAGGCGACGAAGCAGGCGGAGATCGCGAGGGCGATGGCGGCGGGGATGAAGACGAAGGCCATGCCGGCTGCGGCCAGGAGGAGAAGGACGGCGGTTGTGGCGCGGGCGCGGCGGCCGGCGGGGGCGAGGTTGGGTTTGAAGAACGATTTCATCAGGCGGGCTGCGGTTGGGGGCGGCGCCACGATTCGAGAACGCGCTCCAATTGGTCGAGATCCTCGACGCGTTCGGCTCCGATGGCGGCCAGGGTGCGTGCGTAGGCGCGGCCGGCGCGGCCGCCGGCGACGATGGGAATCTCGGCCGGGAGCAGTTCGCGGAGCCGCTCCAGTTCGGCGGGCAAGCGATGATCGTCCTCGGGATAGACGAGGCTGAGGGCGACGCCGCGGGCGTGTTTTTGGACGGCGGCGCCTGCGATCTCAGCGGCGGGCAGGCTGGGGCCGAGATAGGCCACCTGCCAGCCGAGGCCGGACGCGACCGCCCCGGCCAGCAATGCGCCCAACTCGTGCAGTTGTCCGGGGGGCGTCGAAACAATCAGGACCGGGGCCGAGACGGAATCGGAAAATCCGCGCAACGACTGGGAAAGGAACGTGCGAATGACCGCGCTGGCGAAATGTTCGTGGGCGGCGGTCATCTCACCGCGGCGCCAGCGTTCACCGATGTCGTGAACCATGCGGCCGATGACACGCAGCAGCAGGCCCTGGGTTCCCAGCCGGACGGAGCCGCGCTGCAACACGGCATTCAGCGCCGCGGCATCCATCTTTTGAACCGCGGCCACCGCCTCGTCCAACATGCGTCCCTCGTCGAGAGGCGCGCCGGGAATTCGAACCGCGGCGGACCCGGTTTCGCCCGCGAGCGCCCGCAAGCGCTCCGACGGCAGCGCCGCAATGTCGCCGATGCTGTGCCCGCGCTCCGTCGCCTGACGCAGCAATAAAAGTCGCTCCAATTCCTCATCCGAATACAACCGCCGCCGCGACCCGGTCCGCGCAGGGGACACCGCGCGATAACGCCGTTCCCAGACCCGGATCACGTGAGGCGACAACCCGGTCCGCTGAGCCGCCACCTTCATCGAATGATGTGCATTCACTGATGAGGAAATTAAACAAAACATAGACATAATCAAGAAGTTTTTCGCAAATCGGTGTAAAATATTAATGTAATATTTTACTCTACAATGAATTGTGAGTTTTTCGATATAAATTAGACAAACAATTGACAAACGCGTTGTTGTTAGACATAATTTAGACATGTCAAAGCATGTTGTGATTGTGGGAGCGGGGCCAGGCGGGTTGGCGGCGTCCATTTTACTTGCTGCTGCCGGGGTGCGGGTGACGGTGGTGGAGCGGCTGCCGGTGTTGGGTGGCCGTACTTCGCGGATTGAGGCCGACGGCTTTCGATTTGATTTGGGGCCGACGTTTTTTCTGTACCCGCGGGTTTTGGACGAGATCTTTCAGGCGGCGGGAACGTCGTTGCAGGCCGAGGTGCCGATGGTGCGGTTGGATCCGCAATATCGGATTCAATTTGGGGCGGGCGGGCGGCTGGACTGCACGCCGGACCTGGCGTCGATGGAGCGGCAGATTGCGGCGTTGTCGCCGGGGGACGTGCCGGGGTTTGGCCGGTTTTTGCGGGAGAACCGGACCAAGCTGGAGCGGATGGAGCCGTGTTTGCATCAGCCGTTCGAGGGCTGGAAGGATTTGTTGAGCGCGCGGCTATTGCGGCTGCTGCCGGAGTTGAGGCCGCACAGGTCGATCGACGATTATCTGAAGCGATTTTTCAAGGATGAGCGGGTGCGCCTGGCGTTTTGCTTTCAGTCGAAATATCTCGGCATGTCGCCGTTCCGGTGTCCGAGCCTGTTCAGCATTCTGAGCTTTCTGGAATACGAGCATGGGGTATGGCACCCGATGGGCGGGTGCGCGTCGGTGACGGAGGCGATGGCGCGCGTGGCGGCGCGGATGGGGGTGGAGATCCGGCTGGACGAACCGGTGGAGGAGATCCTGTTTGCGGGCCGGCGGGCGGTGGGGGTGCGGACGCGGGCGGGGGTGTTGCGGGCGGACGCGGTGGTGGTGAACGCGGATTTTGCGCGGGCGATGGAGCGGCTGGTGCCGGATTCGCTGCGCCGGCGCTGGACCAACCGGAAGCTGGCGTCGAAGAAATATTCCTGCAGCACGTTCATGATGTACCTGGGCGTGAAGGGAACCTTTGATCTGCCGCATCACACGATTCACATCGCGCGGGATTACGCGAAGAACCTGGATGAAATCGAGAATCGCCACGTGCTCAGCGAAGACCCGAGTTTTTACGTTCAGAACGCCTGCGTGACGGATCCGTCGCTGGCGCCGCGCGGGCACAGCGCGCTGTATGTGCTGGCGCCGGTGACGCATCAGCATCCGAACGTCGACTGGTCGCGCGAGCGCGGTCCGTTCCGGGAGCGCCTGCTCTCCGCGCTCTCGCAGGCGGGTTACGGCGGGTTGTCGGAGAGGATTGTGTATGAGCGGGTGATCACGCCGGCCGACTGGGATTCGCGGTATGAGATTTATCGGGGGGCGACGTTCAATCTGGCGCACACGCTGGACCAGATGTTGCACCTGCGGCCGCACAACCGGTTTGAGGACCTTGACGGAATGTATCTGGTGGGGGGCGGGACGCATCCGGGCAGCGGCTTGCCGGTGATTTTCGAGAGTGCGCGCATCAGTTCGCGGTTGTTGCTCGAGGACCTTGGTGCTGGCTCTGATTCGGGGGCGGAATGTGCGGCTGGCGACCTGGGCAATGCCCGCCTTGAACGGCGAAGTGATTCGAGGGTTGCATGATCGCGTCCGGTCTCATCCGAATTCCCGTCGATTTTCCGGATCAACCCAGTCCGGCGGCGTGGTCCGTGGTGATCAAGCTGGATGAGATGCGGGCGGTACAACGGACCTGGGCCGAGGTGCCGCTGTCGGAGCGGCTGGGTTGTGTGCGGCGGCTGAGGAAACTTCTGGCGGTCCGCGCAACCGATCTGGCCGCGGCTTCGGCGGCGCCGCGCCGGCGTCCCGCGGCGGAAATGGTGGCGGCGGAGGTGCTGCCTCTGGCGGAGGCGTGCCGATTTCTGGAACGCCGCGCTTCGGCGGTGTTGCGTCCGCGGCGTTGCGGCGTCCGTGGCCGCCCGTTCTGGCTGCCGGGGGTTCGCAGCGAAATTCAGCGCGCGCCGCTCGGCGTGGCGCTGATCATCGGTCCGTCGAATTATCCGCTCCTGTTGCCCGGCGTGCAATGGATCCAGGCGCTCGCCGCCGGAAACGCGGTGCTGGTGAAGCCCGGCAACCGCGGCGTTCCTGTCGCTCAACTGTTTTCAACATTGCTGACCGAGGCCGGGTTTCCCGCGGCGCTGTCGCGCGTGTTGTCCGAGGAACCGGCCGCGGCGCACCGGGCGATCGAATCGGGGCCGGACAAGGTTTTTTTCACCGGGTCGCGCGCCGCGGGGCTGCAGGTGCTCGAGCGGCTGGCGCCGGCCGGGATTCCGTCCGTGATGGAGCTGAGTGGCTGCGATGTGTTGTGGGTGCGCGAGGATGCGGACGTGGACCTGGCGGCGCGGGCGCTGGTGTTTGGGCTGACGTTCAACGGCGGCGCGACATGTTTGTGTCCGAAGCGGGTGCTGGTCCACTCCTCGCGCGCGGCGGAACTGGAAACGCGGGTGGCGGGGCTGTTTGCGGACCGGCCGGAGGCGGATTTTCAGCCGGCGCCGCGCGGGGTGGAGGTGTGTGTGGACGAGGCGATGCAGGACGGGGCGCGGAGGGTGGCTGGGCGCGCCGGCTGTGTGCCGGTTGTGATGGGATCGGTGTCCCGATCCGCGCGGTTGTTCGAGCCGGAATTTTTCGCTCCGGTGGCGGTGGTGGTTCCGGTCCGGGACGATGCGGAGGCGCTGGCGCTGGCGAACGGGTCGGGTTACGGCCTGGGGGCCAGTTTGTTCACGCGGGATTTGGGGGCGGCGTCGAAGCTGGCGGGTTTGCTCCGGTGCGGGGTGGTGACGGTGAACGACGTGATTGTGCCGACGGCGGATCCGCGGCTGCCGTTTGCGGGCCGGGGCTGGAGCGGGTTTGGGTCGACGCGTGGGGCGGAGGGTCTTTTGGAAGTCACGGCGCCGCGGGTGGTGACGGTGACGCGGGGCGGGTTTCGTCCGGCGTATTCCCCTGCGGACGCGGTGGCGGGGGAGGCGGTGTTGAGCGGGCTGCAACTGGCGCACGGGACGGGCTGGCGGCTGCGGCTGGGCGCGGCGGCGCGGCTGGCTCGGGTGATTTGGAAGAAAGCAACAGGAAAGGACTGATATGAATACGAACGGTCACGGTCACGGTCGCGGGCGCGTTGGAATTGTGGGGGGCGGGCTGGGCGGGCTGGCGGCGGCATGCACTCTGGCGGCGCGGGGATATGCGGTCACCCTGCTGGAGTCGAACGCGTGGCCGGGCGGCAAGGCCGCGGTGCGGCAGGACGGGGATTTCCGGTTCGACATGGGTCCGACGATTCTGACGCTGCCGTCGGTGTTGCGGCGGGTGTTCCAGGAGGCGAACCGGCCGATGGACGCCTATCTGAAACTAATCCGATTGGATCCGCAGTGGCGCTGTTTTTTCGAGGACGGTTCGAAACTGGATTTGGTGGAGGATGCCGACGAGATGGCGCGATCGCTGGACGCGTTCACGCCCGGGGGCGGGGCCGGTTACCGGGCGTTTTTGCAGACCAGCCGTCGGCTGAACGACATCAGCCAACGCCATTTCTTTTACAAGCCGATCGGGGGATTGTCGGACATGGTGGAGTGGCCGTCGTTGCGGGGGTCGGGGATGGTTCGGGACGTGGCGGCGATGAAGATGGGCCGGACGGTGGCGGGGCTGGTGCGGTCGTATCACCCGGACCGGCGGGTGGCGCAGATGATGGATCATTTCACGCAGTATGTGGGGTCGAACCCGGAGTGGGCGCCGGCGGTGCTGTGCGGGATTGCGGACATGCAGGTGGGCGAGGGGGTTTGGTACCCGGAAGGCGGGATTGTGTCCGTGCCGCGGGCGTTGAGCCGGCTGGCGCTGGATCTCGGTGTGGAGATCCGGCTGAAGACGCCGGTGAAGAAAGTGATTTGTGCGGGGGACCGGGCCTGCGGGGTCCTGACGCAGCAGGGGGAGACGCTGATGTTCGACGCGGTGGTGGCGAATTCGGACGTGGTGCGGACGCATTCGGAGATGATGCCGGACGATAAGTCGCGGGCGTTTCTGGGTCGGAAGCACCTGGAGGCGGCCTGTTCCGGGGTGGTGTTGTACCTGGGATTGAAGCGGCGTTACGAGCACCTGGCGCATCATAATTTCGTGTTCAGCCGGGATCCCGGGGAGGAATTCGACGCGATTTACCGGCGGGGCGAGCCGGCGCCGGACCCGACGTGTTATGTGGCGGCGCCGAGCCGGTCGGATTCGACTGCCGCGCCCGAGGGTGCGGAGGCGTTGTATGTGCTGGTGCACACGCCCTATTTGCGGCCGCGGCACAACTGGAGCCGGATCCTGCCGCTGTATCGCCAGGTGATTTTGCAGAAACTGCGCAAGACGGCGGGGCTGACGGATATTGAATCGCGGATTCTTTCCGAGGCTGTGCTGACGCCGGAGGATATTGAGCAGCGTTACGGAGTTTGGAAGGGCGCGATTTACGGGCTGGCGAGCCACGGCCGGTTCCTGGGCGCGTTCAAGCCGGGAAACCGTTCGCCGGATGTGCGGGGGCTTTATTTCGCGGGTGGATCGGTGCATCCGGGGCCGGGGATGCCGATGGCGTTGATGAGCGGTTGGATCGCGGCGGACACGCTCGACCGCGATGCGGTTGCGGCGGGCGGGGAAGTGCAGAATCGCAACGAGGCCAGCCGGGAAGCGGTGGCCGCTTGAGTATGAGAGCGTCATCAGTTCCATTTCAACGGCGAGGAACCGGCGGGGAACTTCCGCCGGTGTCGAAGCCGCTGCTGGGGTTGTTCACGTGGTATTGCCGGCGCTACCTCCGTCGCCATTTCCATTCCATCCGGCTGTCGCAATCCGTCCCGGTCCCGCGCGCCGACGGTTTGCCGCTGGTGCTTTTCGCCAATCACGCGTCGTGGTGGGACGCGCTGGTCTGCCTGGTGTTGAAGGACGAACTCTATTCCGGGCGGCGGGCCTTTGCGCCGATCGACGCGGCGGCGCTGGAGAAATACCGGTTTTTCAGGCGGCTGGGATTTTTCGGGGTGGAACAGGGCGCGCGGCGCGGGGCGGCGCAATTCCTGCGCATGGCGAACGGGGTTTTGTCTCAACCTAACGGACTGTTGGTATTAACACCCCAGGGCCGGTTTGCGGATGTGCGGGAGCGGCCGTTGCGGTTTGCGCCGGGGCTGGGGCACCTGGCGGCGCGGGGCGGCGCGACCGTCTTTGCGCCGCTGGCGATCGAGTATGTTTACTGGGAGGAACGACTGCCCGAGGTGCTGATCCGGTTTGGCGAACCGGTCACGGTGCGGCCGGGCGAGGGCGCGGGGCAGTCGGCCGCGTCCTGGACCCGGCGGTTTGAGGGGGCGCTGGAATCGGCGCAGGACGCGTTGGGGGAAGAGGCGCGCGCGCGGCAGCCCGGGGCGTTTGTGTCGTTGTTGCGGGGCGGTGCGGGCCAGGGCGGGGTTTACGATGCCTGGCGGCGGTTGCGGGCTGCGGCGCGGGGCGAGACGTTTCGACCGGAGCACGGCGTGTTATGATCCTGGAAATTCTCGCCTGGAGTTCGCTGGCGCTGGCGGCGGTGCCTGCGGGACTGTTTCTGTCGAACTGGCGACAATACCGTCCGGCGCCCAAAGCCCGGCGTGCGGGGCGGGTGTCGGTGTTGATACCCGCGCGAAACGAGGCGCACCAGCTTCCGGCGACTTTGGAAGCGGTGCTTCGGAACACCGGTTGCGAATTCGAGGTGATCGTGCTGGACGATCATTCCACGGACGGCACGGCGGAGTGCGTGCGCGGGTTTGGGATGCGGGATGGCCGCGTTCGATTGGAGTCGGCGCCGTTGCTGCCGGCCGGATGGTGTGGAAAGCCGCATGCCTGCCAGGTGCTGGCGGGACTGGCCCGGCACGAAGTTTTGGTGTTCCTGGACGCCGACGTGCGGCTGGCGCCCGATTCGCTGTGCCGCCTGTCGGCTTTCCTGGAGACATCGGGCGCGGGGCTGGTGAGCGGTGTGCCGCGGCAGGAACTGACTTGTTTCAGCGCGGTAATGTTGATCCCGCTGATTCACTTCATTCTATTGTGTTTCCTGCCCATCCGGGCGATGCGGGCGTCGCTGCGGCCGTCGATGTCGGCGGGTTGCGGCCAGTTGTTTGCGGTGCGGCGGGGTGCTTACTTTCGGGCGGGCGGGCATGCGGCGATTCGTGGGAGTTTGCATGACGGGGTGATGTTGCCTCGGATTTTTCGGCGCGCGGGTTTTCGGACGGAGCTGGTGGATGCGACGGACCTGGCGGTGTGCCGGATGTATGGGACGGACCGGGAGGTGTGGCGCGGGCTGGGGAAGAACGCGGTGGAAGGTTTGGGCGCGCCGGGGACGATTGGTCCGATGACGTTGTTTTTATTGGGTGGTCAGGTGCTGCCGTTCGTGCTGCTGCTGTGCAGCGGCGGGCAGGTTCCGGTCGGAGTGGTGGCCGGGGCGGCGGCAGCGCTTGCCTGGCTCCCCCGCTGGTTGGGTTTGAAGCGATTCTCCCAGCCGGCGGCGGGGGCCTTGCTGCATCCTGTCGGAGTCGGCATGCTGGTGGCGATTCAATGGATGGCGCTGGCCCGGTTTTGTCTGGGCAAACCGTCGCGGTGGAAGGGCCGGGATTATCCCGCGGCCGGCAGCATTCCGGAGACGATATGAAATTTTTGCCGTGCCTGGTCGCGGCTGCGTTTGTGGCACTGCCACTCCTGCCGGCTTGCGGCCAAACCAACACACCGGCGCACGCGCCGAGCCGGATCGAGCTGGAAGACCAGTTCGGCCAGAAGCAGACGCTCACGTTTCCCGCGACCAACGTGACGGTGCTCACCATCGCGGACCGGGAAGGATCCAAGCAAGTGGGCGAGTGGGCGCAGACCCTTGATGCGCGATTCGGCAGCCGGATCCGGCTGGCTGGAATTGCGGACACGCATGGCGCGCCCTGGTTTGTGAAGGGGCGGATCCTGTCGAGCCTGAAAAAGACTTACAAGCACCCGGTGATGATTGATTGGGAGGGGGCGGTGACTTCGAAATTCCGGTGTGTGCCGGACGCGGTTAATATTTTTGTGTTCACGCCGCAAGGGGAGCTGGCGGCGCGTTGCGACGGGCCGATGAAACCCGAATCGCTGCAGGCGATCGTGGCGGCGGTTGAAAAATTTTAACCACGGATGGACACGGATAAACACGGATGAAAGGCTTTGACGGGAATTGACGCGAATCTTCGCCAATTGCTTCTTGATTCGCGAAAATTCGCTCGACTCCGTCGAGCCCTGACCTGGCCGTGAGGATTATTGGATCAATGGATTGATGTATTAGAGCGGCTTAAGAAAGGTCGTAGCCGCAAAAGGCAGGGTCGGCGCGCTGCGCCGACCGCGGACGCCGCAGCGCGGCGTCCCTACCTGCGGCTACGGTTTATGTTGAACCGCTATAGTGGATGGCTTCCGCGCGACGGTCTGTCCATTCATCCAGCAATCCAATAATCCAACGATCCACTTTTTCGAGGGCTCGACGGAGTCTCGCCCCACCATTCCGATTGGTTTTGGCCAAGGCCCGGCTTGCCTTGGGCGGGTTTCCTGACACATTGCCCGCGTGATGCGGCTGTTGCTGAGCCGTTGGATTCGAGTGGCGACCCTGGGACTGATTGG
Source organism: Verrucomicrobiota bacterium (assembly GCA_046346665.1). Lineage (GTDB taxonomy): Bacteria > Verrucomicrobiota > Verrucomicrobiia > Limisphaerales > JAXMHQ01 > JAXMHQ01. Next base: position 20,462 of record JAXMHQ010000027.1, on the reverse strand, counting down.
CATCGGCCCCGGGCCGGTGAATTCCGCCGAGTTGCTGCCGCCCGGATATCGTCCGCTGCCTCCCGGGGTTCATGCCCTGGTCGGGGCCCGGATTTGTCCGCGGCCGGGCGAGGTGATTCCGTCGGGCACTGTGGTGATCCGGGATGGGCGGATTGAATCGGTGGGCGCGCAGGTGGCGGTTCCCGCGGATGCGCGGGTTTGGGATTTGAAAGGAGCGACGGTTTACGCGGGGTTCATCGAACCGTCCTTTCCATTGACGCCGACCAACCGGCCGGTGATGACCTCGGATGCGTCGCCGGTCCGGAATCAAACTTTGACATATGGCGGCGTGCAGTTTTTCGGTGCGCCGGGGGACCAGGTGGATCCGGGCCGGCCGGGGTCGGGTTCGGACCTGGTGCGGTTCCAGCCGGAGACGCGGGCGCTGAGTTTCTACACGCCGGATGCGAAGGTGCTGGGATCGTTGAGGGAGCAGGGGTTCACGGCGGCGCTGGTGGTGCCGGGCCACGGGATCCTGCGCGGCAGCAGCGCGCTGGTGTCGTTGTCGGACGAAGATCCGAACAAGGCGCTGTTGCGGCCGGATGTGTTTCAGCATGTGGCGTTCGAGACCCACGACGAGGATGGCAGCCAGTATCCGAGTTCATTGATGGGTGTGTTGGCGGCGTTGCGGCAGGTGTTTCTCGATGCGCGGTATTCGGTGGTGGACCGCGCGGATTTTGCGCGGCGCCCTCAGGACCGGCCGCGGCCGGAATACGATCCGTCGCTGGAGGCATTGCTGCCGGCTGCGGAGGGTCGGATGCCGGTGTTTTTCGAGGCGGGGAGCGTGTTGATGGATGCGAGGGCGGCGAAGCTGGCGGGGGAGCTGGGGCTGCGGTATGCGTTGCTGGCGTCGGGCGAGGAATGGCGCCGGCCGGATCTGGTTCGGGAGACCGGCGCGTCGTTTGTCGTGCCCGTGAATTTTCCCGAGCTGCCGAAGTTGCCATCGACGGACGACTGGTCGCAGGTGAGTTTGGACATGTTGCGGGCGTGGGACTGGGCGCCGGAAAATCCGGCGGTCCTGCGGCGCGCGGGTTTGCCGGTGGCTCTGACGACGTATGGTTTGGAGGATCGGAAAAATTTCCGGAAGAACGTGCGGCTGGGGATGGACCGGGGGTTGTCGGAGGACGACGCGCTGGCGGCGCTGACGACGGTGCCGGCGCGGTTGTGCGGGGTGGAGGACATGCTGGGGACGATTGAGCCCGGGAAGATTGCGGACCTGGTGGTGGTGGACGGGACGAATTATTTCAATCCCGAGGCGCGCGTCCGGGCGGTGTGGATTGACGGCCGGGTCTACCCGGTTCCACCGGACCTCGAGGCGAAGGATTCCAAATCGGCCACGAACGCGCCTGCGATTCCGGACGCGCGGGACAGCCGCAAGGTCCGGCTGGCGCATGCGCCGCTGGAAGGGCGCGGGCCGGTGGAGACGCCGGGAGCGGTGTGGATTTCCGGGGCGACGATCTGGACGTGCGGGCCGCAGGGGATTTTGACCAACGCGGACCTGCTGGTGGCGAATGGGAAGATTGTTTCCGTGGGCGCTGTGGGCGCCGCGTCGGGCGCGGCGCACGTGGACGGGCGGGGCTGGTTCATCACGCCGGGGATCATTGATTGCCACAGTCACACGGCGATTCTGGGGAACGTGAACGAGCCGACGCTGCCCTCGACGGCGATGGTGCGGATTGCGGATGTGGTGAATTCGGAGACGGAAAATCTGCACCAGCAACTGGCCGGCGGCGTGACGCTGGTGAACCTGCTGCATGGATCGGCGAACCCGATCGGCGGGCAGAATTGCGTGATCAAGCTGCGCGACGGCGCGGGGCCGGATGAACTGGTGTTTTCCAACGCGCCGCCCGGGATCAAATTTGCGCTGGGTGAAAATGTGAAGGAAGCGAACTGGGGCGACGCGTTCGTGACGCGGTTTCCGCAATCGCGGACGGGCGTGCGGGCCTTCGTCGCCAACCGGTTCACGGCCGCCCGAGAATATGCGCAGGCCTGGCAGGCGTGGTCGAACGCGCCCGCCGGAACCCTGCCACCGCGCCGCAACCTGGAGCTGGAAACCCTCGCGCAAATCCTCGCCGGCCAGCGCTGGATTCATTGCCACGCCTATCGCCAGGACGAAATGCTGATGCTCACACGGCTGATGCAATCCTTTGGCGTGCAGATCGGCACGTTCCAGCACGCTCTCGAGGGCTATAAGATTGCGGATGAACTCGCCGCAGCCGGCATTGGCGCGTCCAGTTTCTCGGACTGGTGGGCTTACAAGTTCGAGGTCTACGACGCCATTCCATACAACGGCAGCCTGATGCGCGAGCGGGGGGTGGTGGTGTCGTTCAATTCCGATTCCTCCGAACTGGCGCGCCGGCTGTATCTCGAGGCGGCAAAGGCCGTCAAGTACGGGCGGACGCCGGAAATTGAGGCGCTGAACTTTGTCACCATCAACTCCGCGCGCCAGTTGCGGATCGATCGTTACGTCGGGTCGCTCGAACCCGGCAAGGACGCGGATTTCGCGGTGTGGTCGAAATCGCCCCTGGCTTTCGACACCGTTTGCCTGCAGACGTGGATCGACGGCCGGAAATATTTCGATCGATCGCTGGAGCCCGCGCGGGCGGCGCGGCTGGCCGGGGAGCGCGAGGCTCTGCTGACCAAGGCCCGCAAACTGGCGGCAGGTGCGAACGAAGGCGGGAAGCCCGGGTCGGATCCGGCGAAGAGCGGTTTCTTCCGCGTGTCACTCGAGCATCAATACGACGGGCGCGACCGAGACTGCCTGGACGAGCGATGAAATTCATGCGTTTCAAAAGTTCATCGTTGACCCGGCTGCTGCTGGTGATGGCAGCGTTGACGCCTGGATTCGCGGCGGCGGGCCAGTCGTTGCTGTTGACGAACGCGGTGGTTCACACGGTGAGCGGGCCGGTGTTGCCGCACGGATCGGTGCTGGTGGTGAATGGGCGGATCCAGGATGTTCTGGCCGAGGCTCCGGCCGTCCCGGCGAATGCCGTGGTGGAGGATTTGAAGGGCGCGCATTTGTATCCGGGCCTGGTGGCGCTCGACACGGGGATCGGGCTGACGGAGATCGACGCGGTGCGGGCGACGCAGGACACGACCGAGGTGGGGCAATATCATCCCGAGGTTGAGTCGTGGATTGCGGTGAACCCGGATTCCGAGTTGATCCCGGTGACGCGCGCGAATGGGATCGCGGTGTTCGAGGCGGTGCCGGGAGGCGGGGTGGTGGCGGGTCAATCGGCCCTGCTGTGGACCGCGGGCTGGACGTGGGAGGGCATGTTGCTGCGGGCGCCGGCGGCGCTGCATGTGTTCTGGCCGTCGATGGATCTGGACCTGACGCCAAAAGCGCTGTCGCCGGACCCGGCGAAGTGGAAATCGGCCGAGAACCAGGCGAAGGAGCGGGCGGTGAAGCAGCGCGGGCTGATGGATTTCTTCGAGGAAGCACTGGCGTATGAGCGGGCAAAGGCTGCGGCGGTGAAGAAGTTGTCGCCGGCGCCGCAGCTCGTTCCCGCCTGGGAAGCGATGCTGCCCTACGTGCGCGGCGAGCGGCCCGTGGTGGTGCATGCCAACGAGCTGCGCCAGATCCGGGCGGCGGCGAACTGGTCGACCAACGGCGTGCGCGTGGTCTTGGCCGGAGGGCGCGACGCGGTCGCGGCGGCGGCGCTGCTGGCGTCGAACAACATCCCCGTGATCTACGAACAAATCTTCGTGCGGCCGGCGCGCGACACGGAATCGTACGACGCGAATTTTTCCGCGCCGGGCCGCTTGCGCCGGGCCGGGGTGAAGGTGGTGTTTGGGGTTGGGCCGAACAGTGCGAGCGCGTGGTATGTGCGGAACCTGCCGTACGCGGCGGCGCAGGCGGTGGCATTCGGGCTCGACCCGGACGAGGCGTTGAAGGGGATCACGCTTTACCCGGCGGAAATTTTGGGCGCGGCCGACCGGCTGGGATCGATCGAGCGCGGCAAGAGCGGGACGCTGTTTGTTGCGGATGGCGACGTGCTGGATTTGCGGACGCGGGTGATGCGGATGTGGATTGAGGGAAAGGAAGTGAGCCTGGAGAGCCGGCACACGCGGTTGTATGAAAAATATCGGAACCGGCCGTTGCCCGGTGCGCCATGAAATGTCCCGCGTGCCATCGTGAACTGACGGAGCGCCATGTGGGTCAATTGCGGGTGGATGTCTGCGCCGGCGGTTGCGGCGGCGTTTGGTTCGACACGTTTGAGCCGGGCCGGATCGCGGAGGAGACCGAGTCGGCGGGGGAAGGGCTTGCCTACATTCCGAAAGACCGGCGGCTGCGGGTGGATTTATCGAAGCCGCGACACTGTCCGCGGTGTGTGGCGGCGATTTTGAAGCATCTGCCGTTTGCGCCGGGCAGCCGGGCGAGCGTGGACGAGTGCCCGGACTGCGGCGGGTGCTGGATGGAGGACGGCGAACTGGCGCAGCTTGAATTCGAGCGCAGCCAGCGGCAGGGCGGGGAGGACGGGAACAAATCGGACAGCGGATTGATTGCGTATCTTTACGAGGTCCGGACGGGGCGGAGGAAAGTTTAGGAGTTTGGGAGTTTGAGAGTTTAGGAGTTACAGGACGCGAAGGATGCTTATGAAAATCAAATGCACGGGGAGTCTGGCCGGTTTTGGGGTGGCGCTGTGGGTGGCGGTGGCGCTGCCGGCGGCGGGGGCGGGTGATGGGAGGGTGATGACCTATGTCGACCTGGTGCGGCGGATGACAGATTTGGAAGCGCTGTCGCTGCTGCCGGCGGCGGGCGAGACGACGGCGCAATTTTCGAGTTACGACCGGGCGAGTCGGTATGACGCGGGCACGGGCAAGTATGTGCGGTGGGATGCGAACAACGACGGAGACGGGGTGATTCGGAAGGAGGACGGCAAGCTGGTGCTCGCGGAGATGAAGGGCCCGGGATGCGTTTGGCGGATGTGGTCGGCGACGCCGGGGGCGGGGCACGTGCGGATTTACCTGGACGGGGCGAAGGAGCCGGCGGTGGACCTGCCGTTCTCGGGATATTTCGACGGTCAAAACGCGCCGTTCACGCGGCCGGCGCTGGTGCACACGGTGGCTCATGGCTGGAACAATTACACGCCGGTGCCCTATGCGAAATCGTGCCGCATCGTGGCCGACGAAAACTGGGGTGCGTACTATCATTTCGTATACTCGACGTTCCCGGCGGGCACGCAGGTGCCGACTTTCACGCGCAACCTGGGCCCGGACGACCAGGCGGCGTTGGACGAGGCGGACCGCGTGTTGAGCCACTGCGGTCCGCGAGATTTATCCGAGGCGCCCCACAGCACCACGCGCGGCGAAGGCGTGCTGGGCGCGAATGGCGGAACCACAAGCGCGCGGCTGGACGGCGCGGGCGCGATTGCCTTGATCCGGGTGAAGGTGGAATTGCCGCCGGCGCCGGAAGACCGCGACGTGTTGAGGCAACTGGCGATTCAAATGCGGTGGGACGGCGACAGGGGCAGTTCGGTCTGGGCGCCGCTGGGAGATTTTTTTGGAACGGCGCCGGGGGTGAACATTTATTCGGCGCTGACCTGCGGGATGGAATCGAACGGCTGGTTTTACGCCAACTGGTACATGCCGTACGCGAAGGGGGCGGAGGTGAAATTCATCAACGACGGACCGCGCGAGCGAAAGTTGTCGTATGAAATCAGCTCGGTGGATTTGAAGCAGGACCCGGCGCGGTATGCGCGGTTTCACGCGAAGTGGCACCGGGACGAGCTGTTGCCGACGGAGCCGGAGCGGCAGATTGACTGGCCTTTCCTGAAGACGACGGGCGCGGGTCGGTTCGTGGGGCTGGCGCTGCACATTTGGAACGCGCGGGGCGGCTGGTGGGGCGAGGGCGATGAGAAGTTCTTTGTGGACGGGGAGAAGTTCCCATCGACCTTCGGGACGGGCTCCGAGGATTATTTCGGTTACGCGTGGTGCTGCCCGGATTTGTTCGGGAACGCCTATCACAATCAAACTCACAACGACGGGAACAATCGCGGGCACGTGTCGGTGAACCGGTTCCAGGTGCCGGACGCGGTGCCGTTCCAGAAGCAATTCGAGGGTTGCATCGAGAAATATTTTTCGAATGCGCGGGGGACCTTGTATGCCTCGACGGTTTACTGGTACCTGGCGCCGGGCGGGAACGATCCCTACCAGGCGGCGCCGGTGGAGGAGCGGCTGGGCAACTGGGTATTGCCGGAGCCCAGGCACGTGGCGGGCGCGCTGGAGGCGGAGCGATTGAAGGTGTTGAAGGTGACCGGCGGCGCGGCGCAGGAGCAGAACATGGCGGGGTTCGGCGACGAGTGGAGCGGGGACGGCCAGCTTTGGTGGACGGGCGGCAAGCCGGGCGACCGGCTGGAGCTGGAGTTCCCGGTCGAGAAGGCGGGCCAATACCAGTTGCTGGGGCACTTCACGCAGGCGGTGGATTACGGGATTGTGCAGCTCTGGCTGGACGGCCAGAAGCTGGGCGCGCCATTTGACGGTTACCACGGATGGGTGGTGTCGACCGGCGAGCTGCCGTTGGGCGCGCGCCCGTTGAGCGCGGGCGATCACGTGCTGGCGGTTGAAATTGTCGGGGCGAATCCTCAGGCGCAGAAGGCCTACATGTTCGGACTGGATTACGTGAAGTTAAGCGCAGCCCCGTAACGATCCATGGCGCGGGAGGGACGAGCTACTGCGAGTCCCCCTTCAATATGCCTGGTTGTGGGACTCGCAGTAGCTCGTCCCTCCCGGCACAAATACGAGTAATTTTGGCATGAGAAAGAAACCAGCACTCACGGTGGCCTTGTCGGTAGCCGGGTCGGACAGCGGCGGCGGGGCCGGGATCCAGGCGGACTTGAAGGTATTCGCCGCGCTGGGCGTGCATGGCGCGACGGCGATCACCTGTGTGACGGCGCAGAATCCGCGGCGCGTGACCGGGGTGCAAGCGTGCGGGGCGGCGATGGTGAAGGCGCAGATGGAGGCGGTGTTTGCGGAATTGCCGCCCGACTCGGTGAAGACGGGGATGTTGTTTTCCGCGCCGATCATCCGGGTGGTGGCCGGATTCCTGAAGCAACGACGTCGCGCCGCTGGTGGTGGACCCGGTGATGGTGGCGACGAGCGGATCGCGGCTGCTGCGGCCGGACGCGGTGGCGAGTTTGAAAAACAATTTGCTGCCGCTGGCGCGACTGGTGACTCCCAATGTGCCGGAGGCGGAGGTGCTGGCGGAACAATCGATCCGGACCGCGGAGGACATGCGGTCGGCGGCGCGCCGGATCCGGGCGCAGTTCGGCTGCGCGGTGCTGGTGAAGGGCGGGCACCTGCGGGATTTGCCGCGCGCGGCGGATTTGCTGCTGGATGGGACGGGACGAGTGGCTGCTGACGGCGCCGTTCATTCGCGGCGTGGGAACGCACGGGACCGGGTGCACGACCTCGGCGGCGATTGCGGGTTATCTCGCGCGCGGCTGCGGGCTGGTGGAATCGGTGAGGCACGCCAAGGAATTTGTGACGCGCGCCATCGCGGGCAGCCGTCGCGCGGGCCGGCACTCGGTGCTGCATTATTTTTGAAGCGCACAGCCGTCGTAGCAGCGATCGTAAGATCGCGGCAGCGTCGCTTCCGCCAACTCACGTTGGCGGCTACGGGCGAGGGGAACCGCGCTCTTGCCTATTGACGGTGTCAATTCTAGCGTCTTCGCGGTGCATCACTACTGGGCCACCTTCGTTCAATTGATCGAAACCCCGTTCCAGTTCACGGAACTGATCTGGGGAATCGTGCCGCTTTATTTTGCGCTGCTGCTCGGCGAATTGACATCGGCCAAGGCGAATTTCCGGACCGCCATCCAGACCGGGTTCAGCTTCCTGTGGGCGGGTGTTCAATGGTTGTATCCGTATTTTCGGGCGCGCGGCCCGCAGGGTCCGCACCTGGAGTTGGACGCGATGGTGCCGGTGAAGATGCTGGTGACGTTCGGCGTGATGGCGATGGGGGTTGTGGCGTTGTGGAGCGGGTTGCGGAAGCATTTCCCGAAATACGGGCGGTTCCTGGGTTACACGCGGTTTGCGAATTATTTCATGATCATGATCTTCCCGATGCAAACCGGGCACCTGGCCTGGACGTGGGAGCGGCTGCTGGTGGTGGCGGGGTTCGCGTTTCCAATCTGGCTGGTGCTGCATTACGGGCTGATGCCGGTGCGGAAGTGAGTCTGGGACGCCGGGGAGGGCGTCCCTCCCCATTTTTCAAAATCCTTCGGCTTGACGAAGATTATACTCCTGTTAGGAATTATTCCCGGCGAACCGCCCGGTTCGGGGTTCGGTTGTTCACGCCGTTCATTCCGCAGTGGGAAAGGAGTCTCAGACGTTTATGGCACGACAGAATTCGCGTTCGCGATACGGCTGGATCCCGGATGTGCCGGATCACCGGGACCAGGTTTACGGCGCTCCCGTGGCCGCGCTGGCGGCGCTTCCGCCCAGACTGGATTTGCGGCGGGAATGTCCGCCCGTTTACGACCAGGGCCGGCTGGGGAGCTGCACGGCCAATGCCATCGGGGCGGCGGTGGAATTCGAGCAGATGAAGCAGAAGCTCGGGGAGGTGTTCGTGCCGTCGCGATTGTTCATTTACTACAACGAGCGCGTGATCGAGGGCACGGTGGAATCGGACGGCGGCGCGCAGTTGCGGGATGGGATCAAATCGGTGAGCCGGCAGGGGGTTTGCCCGGAACCGGAATGGCCGTATGTGATTGAGCGATTCCGGTTGAAACCCTCGGCGGCGTGTTACCGGCATGCGATGAAGCACCGGGTGATTTTGTATCAACGTCTGGTGCCGACGTTGAACCAGTTGCGGGGCTGCCTGGCGGAGGGGTATCCGTTCGTGTTCGGATTTGCGGTGTACGAGGGTTTTGAATCCAGGCAGGTGGCCCGGACGGGGCATGCGTCGCTGCCGAAGCCGGGGGAATCGGCCCTGGGCGGGCACGCGGTGCTGGCGGTGGGCTACAACGACGCGCGGCAATGGTTCCTGGTCAGGAATTCCTGGGGCGATGGATGGGGAATGAAGGGATACTTTACATTGCCTTACGCGTACTTGACGGATCCGGATTTGGCGGCGGACTTTTGGACCATTCGAACAGTCCAGAGTTTAGGAGTTTAAGAGTTTAGGAGTTTAAGAGTTTAAGAGTGGATGTGGCGAGGGTTTGGATGAAGTGGCGAAGGGCGGGGCGGGTGGGGTCGTGGGGGTGGCGCAGGCGCGGGAGGCGGTGGACCCGGTTGGGGCCGAGGATTTCGCGGAGCAGGAGGGCGTTGGAAGGCGCGGCGGGATCGGGCGGGTGGCAGGCGGAGAGGACGACCGGGGTTGTTCGGGCGACGGCGGGCGGGAGGGCGGCGAGGGCGAGGCGGACCTGGTTGACGGCGCCGAGGCGGTCGGGGCAGACGAGGATTGGCCGGGCGCGCAGGGCGAGGATCAGGTCGCGCGAATCGAAGTCGGTGCCGAGCGGGCTGAGCAGTCCGCCGGCGCCTTCGACGATGAGGATGGGAAACCGGCGCTGGAGCGATCGAAGATGGGCGAGAACGTCGCGGCGGCGGACGAATTTGCGTTCGCGGCGTGCGGCGAGGACGGGGGCGATCGGGGCGGTGAAGTGCCAGGGGTTTATTTCGTCGAGCGATTGAGTGGCCCCGGCGGCTGTGCGCAGGTGGCGGGCGTCGTTGCGATTACCGGAACAGACGGGTTTGCAGACGCCCAGGGGCGGGTGGCGGTTTGAGAGAAACCGGGCGAGCAGGCAGCCGACGACCGTTTTGCCGGCGTCGGTGTCGGTGCCGGTGATGAAGAGGGTCGTTGGGTTCACGCAAGGAATTTAATAACCGCGAAATGCATGAAACACACGCAAAGAATCTGTTTTAACCACGGATGGACACGGATGGACACGGATGAAAAACGGAGGCCTTTTTGACGCGAATTGACGCGAATTACCGCTAATTTTTCCCAATTAACGAAAATTCGGGAGAATTCGCGTCAAAGCCTTTTTCATCCGTGTTGATCCGTGTCCATCCGTGGTTGAGTAAAATCCCGCGCTTGACTGGAAATTGGGGCTTTTCTACCTTTACCGGCTCGCTGAAGATCGGTTCCAACTCCGGAACGGTCGCGATCAACGGAAAGGTTTTGTGCCTGTGAATGTAAGTGTCGAGAATCTGGCCCCGTGCAAGAAGCTGGTGCGGGTTGAAGTTGATGTGAAGACGGTGGACGAGGCGTTTGCCGCCATCGGGAAGGATTTCCAGAAGCAGGCGTCGCTGCCGGGGTTTCGTCCGGGCAAAGCGCCGCGCGACATGGTGCTGAAGCGCTATGAAAAGGAGATTGAGGAAGAGGCGAAGAAGAAGCTGATATCGGAGGCGTATCGGGACGCGGTGAAGGAGCAGAAGCTGGAGGTATTGGGGTATCCGGACATTGAGGAGATTCAATTTGGTCGCGGGCAGGTGCTGCAATTTGCGGCGACGGTGGAGACGGCGCCGGCGTTTGAGCTGCCGGAGTACAAGGGGTTGGCGGTGCAGCGCGAGGCGCGGACCGTGACGCCCGAGGACATCGAGCGCGCGCTGGAGACGCTGCGCGCGCAGCAGGTTGGCTACAACACCGTGGAGCGCCCGGTTCAGAACGGCGACATCGCCGTGGTGAATTACACCGGCACCTGCGACGGCAAACCGATCACCGACCTCGCCCCGACGGCGAAGGGCCTGACGGAGCAGAAGAATTTCTGGGTGGAACTGACGCCGGGCTCGTTCATTCCCGGTTTCGGCGACCAGCTCCAGGGCGCCAAGGCGGGAGACAAGCGGACGGTGACGGTGGATTTCCCGGCCGATTTCGTCACGCCGCAGCTTGCGGGCAAGAAGGGTGTTTACGAGGTGGAAATCGTGGAGGTGAAGGAGAAGGCGTTGCCCGCGCTGGACGAGGCATTTGCCAAGTCTTACGGCGCGGAGAGCGTCGAGAAACTTCGCGAAGGCGTGAAGAAGGACCTCGAGAACGAGCTGAATTACAGCCAGACGCGGAACCTGCGCGACCAGCTCGTCAAGGCGCTGTTGGGCGCGGTGAATTTCGACCTGCCGGAATCCGTCGTCGCGGCGGAGACCAAGAACGTCGTTTACGACATCGTCCGCGAGAACCAGAAGCGGGGAGTGTCGCGCGACATCATTGAGCAGCAGAAGGAGCAGATTTATTCCGCGGCGAGCCAAGGCGCGAAGGGGCGTGTGAAGGCGAGTTTTCTCCTGCACAAGATCGCCGAGAAGGAAGGCATCAAGGTGTCGCAGGAGGAAGTGATCCGCCGGATCCAGGGCATGGCGGCGATGTACCAGATTCCGCCGGAGAAATTCGTCAAGGACCTGCAGAAGCGGAACGGGATCGTGGAGATTTACGACCAGTTGACGAACGAAAAGGCGCTCGAATTCCTGCAGCAGCACGCGAAGATCGAGGAAGTGCCCGCGGGCACGCTGTCGCAGGCGCCCGGCGCGCCGAACCCGGGGTGAGCACCGGGAGTCCGGGGATCATTCAGGGCATTGTTGTCCGCAGACCGCGCCGATTCCGCAGATGGACTTACAATAGTCTGCGAAACCTGTGTGAGCTGCGGATGATTTTTTGGGCTTACTGGGCGCGGCCGAATTTTTTCTCCAGCTCGCGGTAATTCATTTCGATGAGCGTCGGCCGCCCGTGGGGGCAGGTGTAGGGCATGGTGCAGCGGCGGAGGTCTTCGACGAGATTTTCCAATTCGCGCCCGGCGAGCGGGTCGTTCGCTTTGACGGCGTGGCGGCAGACGGTTTTGGCGACGGTATGTTCGCCGAGCCGGATGGAATTCACCTGTTGTCCGGCGGCCTTCAATTCATCCACCAATTCCAGCACAAACCGGCGGGGATCCGTCACCTTCACGAACGGCGGCAGGGCGTCGAGCAGGAAGGTGCGTTCGCCGAATTCGGCCAGCCCGACCCCGAGCCGGACGAGGACGGCGAGGTGATCCCGGATGAACTGCGCGTCGCGCGCGGACAGTTCGACGGTTTCGGGCAGGAGCAGCTTTTGCGATGCGGCCTGGCCGCTGTGTTCGAGGCGGTTGAGCATCTGCTCGAACAAAATGCGTTCGTGGGCGGCGTGCTGGTCGAGCAGGACCAGGCCGCGGTCGGACTCGAGCAGGACGTAGAGTTTGCCGACCACGCCGATGAGTTTGAGGGGAACACTGAGGAGCGGGATGGGCCCCTCGGCGGGTGCGGGTGGGGGCGGCGCAAGTTTTGCCGTGGCAGGTGAAGCGGGCGCGGCGGTGGAGGGTGCGAAGCCCATTTTAAGCGGCGGCTGGGAGGCCGGGGCGGGGAGCGGCGCCGGTGCGGGGAATCGTGGGAGCAGCGGCGCGACAGGCGCGGGAGGCGTCGGCGGGGCGGGACGCGGCGGCGCCGCGGGAGGAAGGGGTGCGGGTGATTCCTGGGGAGAATGGAAGGCCAGGAGCGTCTGGCGGACGGCTTCGGCTGTCAGGCGGCGCACTTCGCCTTCGCGATGAAATTTCACCTCGCGTTTGGCCGGGTGAATATTCACATCGACCGCGGCGGGATCGATTTCGAGGAACAGGCAGCACACCGGGTAGCGGCCTTTCATGAGGGCGGTGTGGTAGCCTTCCATGAGGGCGAAATTGAGCCCTCGATTTTCGACCGGCCGGCGGTTGACGAACAGGTGCTGGTCTTCGCGTGTGGACCGGGACACGCCGGGCGCGCCGATGAATCCCCAGAGCCGGAACTCGCGGGCGGGTGGCGGCGCGGGGTTGATGCCGGGTTCGTCGGATTCGGGAGCCACGGTCATTGCGGCGGAGAAATTCACCGCGAGCAGCCGCTGTTCGCCGCCGTAGATGGCGCGGAGTCGTTCGCCCAGGGCGGACAGGCGCGCGGGGATATCGGGGCCGGATTTTGCGGCGGGCAACTGCCAGACGAGGCGTCCGTCTTTTTGGAAGGTGAAAGAGACCTCGGGAAAGGCGAGGGCGGCGAGGGTGAGGTAATGCTGGACGTGGGCGGACTCGGTTTCCTCGCTGCGGAGAAACTTGCGGCGGGCGGGGAGGTTGAAGAACAACTGTCGTGCTTCGATGCAGGTGCCGGGGGCGGCGCCGGCGGATTTGACTTCGAGGATTTTGCCGCCGTTGATGACGACCTGGGTGGCTTCGGGCGATTCGGAATCGCGTTCCCGGGTCGTGAGGGTGAACCGGCTGACGCTGGCGATGCTGGGGAGGGCTTCGCCGCGGAAGCCCATGGTGGCGATGGCGGAGAGGTCCTCGGCCTGTTTGATTTTGCTGGTGGCGTGGCGTTCGAGGCAGAGCAGCGCGTCGTCGCGGCTCATGCCCGTGCCATCGTCCGTGACTCGGATGAGGCTGCGTCCGCCGGCCTGGATTTCGACCTGGATGCGGGTGGCGCCGGCGTCGAGGGCATTTTCGACCAGTTCCTTCACGACGCTGGCGGGGCGTTCAACCACTTCGCCGGCGGCGATCTGGTTGGCCACGTGATCGGGGAGGAGCCGGATGCGGTTCATGGGGGCGGCGGCGGGGGTTGGGCGGCTAGAGGGCGATGGGGAGTGTGAAGGAGAAGATGGCGCCGTGGTCCGGGGCGTTGCGGGCCCAAATGCGGCCCTGGTGATCCTCGACGATCTTCTTGCAAATGGACAGGCCGAGGCCGGTGCCGTGGGCTTTGCCGAACGAGGCGAAGGCTTCGAAGAGTTTCGGCGCGATTTCGGGTGCGATGCCGCGCCCGGTGTCCTGGATTTCCGTGACCAGTTGATTTTGATCGACGAGGTAGCGGATCTGGATGCGGCCGCCGCCGGGCATGGCGTCGGTGGCGTTATGGATAAGGTTGTAGAACACGCGCCGCAGGCGTTTCGGGTCGAGCCGGACGCGGACGGGCGGGGGCGGGGCGGTTTCGATGGCGACGCCGCGGATTTCGGTTTCGGACCGGATTTCCTGGAGGAGCGGGTCGACGAACGCACCGTATTCCATAAGGGCGAGGATGACCTGGGCGTTGGAACCCTGGGTGAAATCGAGGATCTCGCCGATCATATCGCTCACGCGGTCGATTTGTTTGCGGATGGTGGACATGCCCTGCTGTCGGACGGGCAGGGTGGATTTGTCCATGCAGATGACCTCGGTGGTGAGCCCGATGATGTTGAGGGGGTTTTTGAGGTCGTGGACGATGGATCGGGCGAACCGGCCGATGATGGCGAGGCGTTCGGTTTGGAGGATTTCCTGGATGTAGCGCTGGTTGAATTCGCGGAGGCGATGGCTGATTTCGCGGAGCAATTCGAGCGACAACGCGGGCGAGCGCTCGATCATGACGAGCAGTTCATTGCGCGGGATGAAATAGACGATGGAATCCTCGGCGGCGGTGGCGGTGGCGGTGCGCGGCTTGAGTTCGAGCACGGCCATTTCGCCGAACATGTCGCCGGCCGCGACTTCGGCGAACTTGCGGCTGCCTTGTTCCGAGAGTTTCACGGACAACTCGACGCGCCCGGATTTGACCACATAAACGCCGTCGCCGCCTTCGCCTTCCTGGAAAATCACCTGCCCGGCCGGAAAGGATCGCTCCTGCGCAATCTGCCGAAGCGCGGATCGTTCGGCCGGATTGAGGTTGCGGAACGGTTTGCTGGCTTCGAGCGTGACCATGGGGGGGAGTGTAACCGGAGCCGACCGGCGGTGAAATCATATTTCAGAATGAAGTGACCCAGTGGCCGGTGGCCGGTGGCTACTGAAAAGGTAATCAGTAATCAGTGAACTGTAATCAGTGAGCAGTAAGCATGATCAGGTCTGCTGCTGGCTTGACTGGGGGATTCTGGAACCCTACGCTGTTCGTCTGGCCGGTGGTTGTAGCTCAGCCTGGTTAGAGCCCCAGATTGTGGATCTGGCTGTCGCGGGTTCAAATCCCGTCAACCACCCCATTTCTTTATCGCGCATTCCACGCGGACAAACACTTGTGGTGTTTAGCGATTTCGGGTAATCGAATCGGGTCGAGCCGAATTCATCGCCGGCCTTGTGAAAACCTCCGGCGTCCTTTCTGTAATTGACCATGAAAACTGCGCTCAGTTTCCTCGCCCTCACCCTCGCTGCGGCCGCCGCCTTTGCGGCGAACTCCACGTTCACCATCGATGCCGGGCACCCCGCAGGCAGCGTCAGCCCGGGGTTTTACGGGCTGATGACGGAAGAGATCAATCATTCCTACGACGGCGGCTTGTATGCCGAGCTGGTGCAGAACCGCGCGTTCCTGGACGACGCGGCGGCGCCCGCCCACTGGTCGGCCTGGATTCCGGGCGGCGGCGAAGCCTCGATCGCGCTCGATCCCGGTACGCCCTGCAACGAAGCGCTCACGACGAGTTTAAAAGTGACGGTGACGAAGGCGTCCGCCGCGCAGCCCGCGGGCGTGGCGAACAGCGGTTACTGGGGGATTCCCGTGGAGCCGTCGACCAAGTATCGCGCCACGCTGATCGCGCGGGCTGAGGAAGGGTTTGCCGGGCCGGTGACGGTTTCCATCGTCAGCGACGACGGCCGGACGGTGTATGCGAGCGGGAATATTCCGTCGCTGACCGGCGATTGGAAGAAATACGAGCTGACGCTCAAGACGGGCAGCGTGGAGCCGACCGCGGCGGCGCGGCTGGCGGTGACGCTCGACCGACCGGGCACGATCCGGCTGGGCTATGTTTCCCTGTTTCCGCCGACGTGGAAAGATCAGCCCAACGGGTTTCGGCCCGACCTGATGCAGTTGCTGGTGGACATGAACCCGAAATTCCTGCGGTTCCCGGGCGGGAATTATGTGGAAGGGGACACGGTGGAGACGCGGTTCGACTGGAAGAAAACGATCGGTCCGGTGGAGAATCGCCCGGGGCATCGGTGTCCGTGGGGTTACCGGTCGTCGGACGGCCTGGGCCTGATGGAGTTTTTGATGTGGTGCGAGGACATGAATGCGGAGCCGGTGCTGGCGGTGTATGCGGGGTACAACCTGAAGGGCACGCATGTGAATCCGGGCCCGGACCTGGAGCCGTTTGTGAAGGAGGCGCTGGAGGAGATCGAGTATGTGGCGGGCGGGACGAACACGGCGTGGGGCGCCGCGCGGGCGCGCGACGGGCACCCGGCGCCGTTCCCGCTGAAGTACGTGGAGATCGGCAACGAGGATTGGTTCGATCGATCGGGCAGTTACGACCAGCGGTTCGCGCAATTCTACGACGCGATCAAGGCGAAGTATCCGGAACTGCAGCTTATTTCAACGATAGGCTACGATCAGCCGGAGACCAACCGGGTGCGCAGCCGCAAGCCGGACATGATGGACGAGCATTATTACAGTTCGACCGATGAATTCATCCGGACGTCGCCGGATTACGGGAAGAAGTATGACCGGAACGGGCCGAAGGTGTTTGTGGGCGAATGGGCGGCGCACGAGGATGGGGATGTGAAACCGTGGTCGCCGGGGGCGCGGAAACAGCCTCCGACGCCGACGTTCAAGGCGGCTTTGGGCGACGCGGTGTTCATGGCGGCGATGGAGCGGAACGCCGACCTGGTGCTGATGAATTGCTACGCGCCGCTGTTCGTGAACGTGAACCCGGGCGGGCGCCAGTGGCGACCGGACATGATCGGCTACGATGCGCTGACGTCGTACGGATCGCCGAGTTACTACGCGTTCCAGATGTTCAGCCGCAACATCGGCGACGAAGTCCTGCCGGTGAGCTGGACGGGCTCGGCCGTCCAGGGATCGGCGACGCGCGATTCGAAGACGGGCGAAATCTTCATCAAGCTGGTGAACCCGAATCCGGTGGCGGAAACCGTGGATCTGAAGATCGAAGGAGTGGCGGCGCTGGAGTCGAAAGGTCGGAGCCTGACGCTGTCGGCCAATCCCGAGGACACCAACTCGATCCGGCGCCCGCGCAACGTGGTGCCCGAGGCTGGGACGGTGAAGGGCGTCCAGCCGTCGTTCAGCACCGCGCTGCCGCCGAACAGCATCGTAGTGCTGAAGCTGAAGGGACGGTAGGTTAAATGCGGAGTGCGGAGTGCGGAGTGCGGAATCCTGGCGGTGGGGCAGACTCCGTCGAGCCCACGAACGGATTGGTGGATTAATGGATTCCTGGATAAATGGGAAGACTGTCGCGCGGAGCCATCCAGCAATCCAACAATCCATTGATCCATCAATCCTCAAGGCCCAGTCAGGGCTCGACGGAGTCTCGCCCCACCGAGGGATGGCCGCCTCACTCCACGCTCCGCATTTCGCACTGGTTCAGTCTCGGGATGATCCATCGATCTCCAGTTTCAGCGTGTCGTACATCACCGATCCGCGGAGCAGTCGGAGGGTGAGGGTGTTGGTGCCCGGCTGGACGAGGCCGGCGGGGAAGCGGATGATTTTGTTTTCGTAATAGCTGCTGCCGAGCACGGCGCTGCGATAGAGAGCGCTGCTGTTGCCGCCTTTGTAGGAGCCGATTGGTTTCCCGTTCAGGCGCACCTCCAGTTCCGGGTCGCGCGTCTGCCCGGCGATTCCCAGTGTGAACACGCCTTCGCCGGTATGGGTCTTTTGCGACTGAAACAGAATTTTCCAATCGCCCGGTTTTGCCTGCGCGTAATACCAGTCGTTCGACGGCGAACTGGCGCCGACGGTGTAGACCAGTTCGGCGGGCACCTGTCGATCGAGCCCGTATTGGCGGGGTTGGTCGGCCAGGCGAAATCCCGAGGTGCGGCGGTCAGCTTCGCCGATTTGCCAGAGCCGGACGGGGTAGCGGGCGGGCGAGAAGAGCACCGTGCCGAGGTCGAGTTCCTGGCCTGCGGCGACGCGGATATTATCGCGGCGGAACTCGTCGGTGACGCCGGGCACAGCGGCGAAGAGCGTGTAGTCGCCGGGCCGGACCGCGGGAATGTGGAATCGGCCCTGGGCGTCCGCGCGCGTGCTGAAGATGTAATTCAAGACCTGGAGCTGCCAGTCGGGTTCCGGGGCGGTCAGGATCATGAGGGCGTTGGACGCGCACTGGCTGCCGTCGAAAAGTTTCAGCGTGCCGTGGACACTCCCGCGCTCGAGCGGGTAGGCGGGATGCCGCATCCAGTCGTACGGCCAGCGCTGTCTTTCCTGATGCGCCCGCTCTTTCGCATCGGCCCAGATTTGAGCCGGAGAATTCCCGTTGTTCACATAAACGAACCAGGGGCCGCAGGCCTTGGTCCATCCGTCGGGAATGGCCGGGCTCGAAAGCTCGCGCGGCTCGAAATGGCCGGAGGCGAGAAAGCGATGGATGATCGGTCCGGCGTGGACGGTGATTTCCTGCTTGGTGGGCGCCTGGAGAAATTCGGCGCTGGGCGTGATGATGAAGACGCCCTGGCTGCCGGTGTTGGTGCCGCACATGCCGTGCACCCAATCGTCCTCGAGGTAGACGCAGTAATTGTACTTGGTGTAGACGGATCCGTCGGCGAGTTCGTAGGTGGCGTCCTGGAGGGTGCGGGCATTTTTGAGGTCCGGCACCGGGCCCTGTTCGTCGTCGGAGGCGAGCTGGTAGTTGAAGCGTGCCGGGTCGAGGTAAAACGACCAGCGAACCTGGCCGACGTGTTCCGGGGGATCGCCGGCGCGGCGTTCCGCGAGAATGAAAACATAAAAGCCGGGATCCTCGCGGCGCAGGATGTAGTGCTGCGTGAAGCGGACGCCGCCAATGGGGGCGGTGGAGGCGATTTCGGCGAGATCGGGCGACTGGCGGACGACCCGGAATTCGGCGTTGTGAAAGTCCCAGCCGTCGTGGCCGGCGGAGTTGGCGACGGCGAAATAGGCGCCGCGTCCGGCGAGGTTGGGGCTGTGGTCGAGGCTGAGTTGGCGGATGGTGGCGTCGGCTTTGGTGACGGTGAAGGTGATGCGGCTGTTGGAGAGGCGGACCTGGCGGCCGAGGTCCTCGAGGGTGACGGGGGTGTTCGATTGAGCCGCGGCGCGGCTGAGCGCAGCGGCGAGGAGCGCGGTGGTGAGGGCGGACGGGAATTTTCGGCAGCCGGCATTCACGCGAATGCGGGCAGTTTAGATCGGCCGCGGGAAATCACCAGCGCGGGAATCAGTCTTCGGAAGACGAATCGGTGGTGTAGAGGGCGACGAGGCGGGAGATGAGGATGGCGACGAAGAGCATGCCGATGACGGCTTCGACGACGGCGAGCATGCGGGCCACGTGCGAGACCGGGGTGACATCGCCGTAGCCGACGGTGGAAAGGGTCATGAAGCTGAAGTAAATGGACGTGAAATGGGTCATCTTTTGATCCGCGGGCAGGGGGACACTGAAGGCAAAAGAGGCGGGGTTGACGCGCCAGACGAGCACGTAGGTGGTGGCCCAGAGGCTGCCGATGAGGAGGTAGGCGGCGACGGCGGCGCAGAGCACCTCGGAATTGACGCGGGGGGCGCGGGCGACGTAGCGCAGCAGGTGGGTGACGACCGTCACGAGGAACACCGCGCTGCTGACGGCATAGAACCAGGCGCGCCAGGGTTCCGGGTGCGTTTGGTCGAGCCATTTGCAGGTGATGGCCACGCTGGCGAGAATCAGTCCGAAGAGCACCACACGGCGCCGGGTGCCGAGGGCGAGCACGGCCGACCCCAGAACCAGGGTGAGCACGATGGCTTCCGCGAGGTCGCCGTTCGGAAACAATTCCATGAACGGCAGCAGCACCAGCAGGAGTCCCAGGATGCCGAGGAACTTCGCCATCGGATAGCGCCCCTGCAACCGGCGCCAGCCGGGCATCATCTCTTCGCTCTTGGATCGGGTCGTCACAACCGGCGCGTCTCCGGATTATTTTTCAAGAGCCTTGCGGACATCCTCGAGCAGGTCTTCGTAAGGCCAGCGGTTCAATTCCCGCACCCGGTGATCGTCTTCAAACACGGGATCATTCGGGTCCTCGACGATCCAGGCTTTGCAGGCGAGTTCGGTCGAATCGCCGCCGAGCTTCTTGATGTAGACCGTCACACGGATGATGATGGTTTCGTTGAACACTAGGCTGCCGTACTGCGCGTAATTCTTGCGGGTGCCGGGCCGTTCGAAGGTCATCTGGGTGCTGCCCGGGACGGTGCAATGGAATCCGTGATTCTGGAACACCTGTGTGGTCGCCTCGGCGATGGCCGCGTTCGACTGGTTCTTGACGGTGACGGAGGCCAGGGTGTTCGGAACCTTGTCGCTGAAGGTCTGGCAGCCCGTGGCCGCCAGCGCCAGGGCGGCGCCGAGAAAAAGGATGGGCAGGAATTTCATGGAATCAACGGGATGAGTCAGGGCGCGATTTGCGACTGGATGTCGACGAGGATTTTCTTGAACGGCTGGGTTTGAAGTTTCGGGCCCGCCTGGTCCGCCGGGACGGAGCTGCCGTCGATCGAGAGCAGGGCGGGGGTCAGCGAGATATCCCAGGCGCCGCTGCCGGCCGGGGTGAGCGCGGCGACGACGCGGACGGTGACCATATGATCGGTCCCGGAGTTGCCGGTGGCCAGGTAGG
>JAXMHQ010000026.1:0-78847 GCA_046346665.1 Verrucomicrobiota bacterium | reverse complement strand
GTCAACCGACTGCTGCAATCCATGCGCGAACGATCCGGCTGCCTCTATTTCGAACGGCGCACCGACGGCGCCGCGCTGCGCGCCGCCATGCAGCAACCGGGCCTGATGCTCGGCCTGCTCGCCGACCAGCACGCCGGCGACGGACGGCGCGTGCCGTTCCTGGGACACGATTGCTCCACCTCCATCGCCCCCGCCGTGTTCGCCCTGCGCTACCAATGCCGCCTCCATAGCGCCATCTGCTACCGCGTCAGCCTCGCCCGCTGGCGCGTCGAAGTTGGACCGGGAATCCCCACCCACGAGGGCGGCAAACCGCGCCCGGTCGAGTCCATCATGCTCGACGTCAACCGCGCGTTTGAATCCGCCGTCCGCCGAGACCCCGCCAACTGGTTCTGGGTCCATAACCGCTGGAAACCCCCCGGAAAATCGCGAGCCGTCCGCCTCCAGGAGCGCGCCCTCAAAACCGCCGCCCGCCTCGGCCAGCCATGAACAGCGACGATCCCCAGCGCATCCTCGTCCGCGGCGTGAATTGGATCGGCGACGCCGTCATGACCACGCCCGCGCTCCTGCGATTGCGAGAACGATTTCCCGGGGCCCACATAACGCTGTTCACGCCCCAAAAACTGAAGGATCTCTGGGCCCACCATCCCGCGGTAAACGAAGTGCTCTCGCTTCCGAACGGCAAAAGCCCGCTTGCCGTCGGCCGGAAACTGGCCGAAGGCCGCTACGACCTCGCACTCGTTCTGCCCAATTCCCCGCGCTCCGCCCTCGAGGTTTTCCTGGCCCGCATCCCGCGCCGCATCGGTTACGCCCGGCCCTGGCGCAATTTCCTCCTGACCACCGCCGTCCCACATCGCCCGGGCGCCGCCGCCATGCGGAAAAAAACCACGCGCGAAATCCGGCGCCTCATCACCCCCGACAGCCCCGCCGCCGCACCCGCGCCCGCCGGCCCCGGTGTCCACCAAATTCACGATTACCTCCACCTGACCGCCGCGCTCGGCGCAAGCCCGAACCCGCTGCCGCCACACCTCGCAGTCACCCCGTGGGAAATCGATCAGGCTTTGCATAAATTCAACCTGACCGTCGCCGCCGCCGGGCACCGGCCCCTCTTCGGCCTCTGCCCCGGCGCCGAATACGGCCCCGCCAAACGCTGGCCCGCCGAACGCTTCATCAGCGTCGCACTCGAAATCCATAAACGCACCGGCTGCGTCTGGCTCATCCTCGGCGGCATCGGAGATTTCGAACTGGCCAACCGCATCGAATCCCGCCTGCGCACCCCGGAATCCACCATCCGCAGCCTCGCCGGCCAGACATCCCTCCGCGAGCTGTGCGCCCTGCTCAAGCGCTGCCAACTCCTCCTGACCAACGACACCGGCCCCATGCATATCGCCGCCGCCCTGGGGACGCCCGTCATCGCCCCCTTCGGCAGCACCTCGCCCGCCCTCACCGGCCCCGGCCTCCCCGGCGACCCGAAACATCGCCTCATCCAGTCCACCGCCATCTGCGCCCCCTGCTTCCTCCGCGAATGCCCCATCGATTTCCGCTGCATGAACACCCTCACCGCCGACACCGTCATCCAGGCGGTCCAAAATGTGGTGGACCGCCCCTCGTAGCGCAATTTGCGCCCCCGATATTGCCTTTCCCCCTCGCCTGCGGAATACTCCACCCGTGCAGCCCAGTGTCACCCAGCTCACGGACCGGCTCGTCGCCTCTTACGCGACCGCCGGCGGCATCAATCACCTGGACGGAAAAAACCTCCCGTCCAAACGCGTGATTTCCGGGCTGACAGTGGACCTCCTGCGCCTGCTGTTCCCGGGATTCTTCGACGAAAAATTGATTCACTCCTCGGAAATCAAGGTGGAAACCGCGCTGCTCCTCGACTCCGTCCTCGGCGGACTCGAAGATGAAATCCGCAAAAGCCTCGAATATCATACGCCCGAAGAACACAAAAATTCCGATCTCGGAAAGGTCGCCCGCCAGGTCACGCTGGAATTCCTCGACAATCTGCCGCGCATTCGCGACCTCCTCCAGACCGACACCGAGGCGGCGTTCCAGGGGGACCCCGCCGCGTTGAGCAAGGAGGAAGTAATCGTGGCCTACCCGTTCATCGAAGCCATCGCCGTCCAGCGGCTCGCCCATGAACTCTACCGCCGCAACGTCGCCCTCATCCCCCGCATCATGACCGAGTGGGCCCACGCCCGGTCCGGCATGGACCTTCACCCCGGCGCCCAAATCGGGTCCCATTTCTTCGTCGACCATTGCACCGGCACCGTCATCGGCGAAACCAGCGTCATCGGCAGCCACGTAAAAATGTACCAGGGCGTCGGGCTCGTCGCGAAATCCCTCGCCGCCGGCCAGGCGCTCCGCGGACAGAAACGCCACCCAACCATCGAGGATCACGTCACCATCTACGCCGGCGCGACCATCATGGGCGGAGACACCGTCGTCGGCGAAGGGAGCACCATCGGGGCAAATGTATTCCTAACCACAAGTGTGCCTTCACGCTCCCTCGTCGTCCAGGAGGACGCCAATATCCGCGTGCTGACCAAGAACCGCCGCGACAAAGGCGGCCAGGCGGAATTCCAGATCTGAGGCGCCGGGAAGGCTGTCTGGGAATTCAAAAGGACCGCCCGTCCACAGATTTCACAGATTCACCCGAATCTGCCGGGTTTCTGCACGACCTGGGCAATCTGCGGACGCCCCGTCAGAATCGAGTCAGCTTCGACAGCTCCCGCACCCGCGCCTCAATCTTGGCCCGCGTCGCCAGGACCGTCCGCGTGACGCCGAATCCCTCACAGCAGAACGACGCCGTCACGCTGCCGTAGACCATCGCGCGGCGCAGGCTGGCGTCGATGGAACCCTTCGCATTCGCCAGGTAACCCACCATGCCGCCCACGAACGAATCGCCCGCGCCTGTGGGATCGACGACTTTGTGGAGCGGGTAGGCCGGACACAGAAAATAACCGCCGGGTCCGGACAGGATGGACCCGTGGGAGCCCTGTTTGATGATGACGTAACGCGGGCCCATCCTGTGAATTTTGGGGAGCGCCAGAAACACGTTGTCCTCCCCCGTCAACTGGTGCGCCTCGCTGTCGTTCAACACAAACCCGTCAATACGCTTCAGCAGCCGGATCAACGACGGCTTCGCCACGTTGAGCCAGAGGTCCATCGTGTCCGCCACCACGAATTTCGGGCGCCGCACCTGGTCGAGCACATGATGCTGCAGGTCCGGGGCGATGTTCGCCAGCAGGACGAACGGGGAGGATCGATAAGCCTCGGGCAGCGTCGGATTGAATGTCTCGAATACGCCGAGCTCCGTGAGCAGCGTCCGGCGATGGTTCATGTTCGCCTCGTATTCGCCCGACCAGTGAAATGTCTTCCCCGGCAGCCGCTGCAAACCCTCCAGGTTGATGCCTCGCCGCGAATACAACCGGATGTAGCGCTCCGGGAAATCCTCGCCCACCACGCCCACCAGCCGCACCGGGCTGAAAAAACCCGCCGCAATCGCCGCATGGCTGGCCGATCCGCCCAGCAACCGCGGGTTGCTCGATTTCGGGGTCTTGATGGAATCCAGCGCCGTGGAGCCGACAATCAGAACGCTCATAATTGAATGGCGCGCAGGTTAGGACATGCCCGCCGCCGCAGCAAGCCACGATCAGCCCCCGACGCCAGATTTCAGAAAGCCGATCCACAATTCACAATTATAGGACTGACCCCTTTGGCGAAGGGGTCAGTCCTATAATTGTGAATTCGGGAATTGAGAATTGAGATTTGACGGGGGGATGGCAATATGAGCGGCCGGCTGGCACCGGCCTGATTCACGATGTCGAACCCGGACATTTCTGTTGTCGTTCCCCTTCACAACGAGGGGTTGAACGTGCTGCCCCTCGCCCGCCAGGTTTTTGAAGCGCTCAAGAACGAAACGCGCGGCGTGGAGCTCATCCTCGTCGATGACGCCAGCAAGGACGACACCTGGGAGCGCGTGCAGGATGCGGCGCGATCCGAACCGCGGGTTCGCGGACTGCAGCACGGCCGCCAGGCCGGGCAAAGCGCCGCGCTCTGGACCGGGTTCCGGGCCAGCCGCGGCAGCATCATCCTCACGCTCGACGGCGACCTGCAGAACGATCCGGCCGACTTGCCGAAATTGATGGCCGAGCTGGCGAATTACGACGTCGTTTGCGGCTGGCGGATGAAGCGGATGGACAACGGGCTTCGGAAAATTTCGACGTGGGTGGCGCGGCGCGCGCGCAAATGGTCCTTGAACTCCGAGTTCCAGGACACCGGCTGCAACCTGCGCGCGTTCCGGAAATCCGTCCTCGAACTGCTTCCGTCCTTCAACGGTTTTCACCGGTTCATGCCCATCCTCGCCCAGGGCGCCGGCGTGCGTGTGAAGGAAATTCCCGTCAACCACCACCCACGCGCCGCCGGCAAATCCAATTACGGCCTCTGGAACCGACTCGGCCGCGGCATCTACGACCTTTTGGGCGTCCGCTGGTACCTCAAACGCCAGATCAAACGCATCGAGATCACGGAACTGAAAAGACCGTCTTGAATGCGGAACGCGGAGTGCGGAATGCGGAATTGAAGCCAAGAGGCCTGAAGGACATTTGCCGGGGATGCCCTTATTAAGGTGACCGGCGGTTGCACCCCCGCAAATCTCCGTCGGCCCTGCGGGCCTCAGCCGAGCAATTCGGCCACCTTTGATCCGATATCCCCCTGCTTGACGAGCGATTCACCCACCAGCACGGCCCGGGCGCCGCAGCGGCGCAGTCGATCCACGTCGGCCGGCGTGTGAATGCCGCTCTCGCCGACCAGCACTGTCCCGCTCCCGATCCGCCGCGCCAGGCGCTCCGTGGTTCCCAAATCCACCTGGAACGTTTTCAGGTTGCGGTTGTTCACCCCGATCAATCCCGCCCCGATCGCGATGGCCCGGTCCAGTTCGGCGTCGTCGTGCACCTCCACAAGCGCCGTGAGACCCGCCTCGATCGCGAGGTCGTGAAACCGGCGCAATCGTTCGTCGTCCAGGATGGCCACAATCAGCAGGATCGCGTCCGCGCCCCACTCGATCGCCTCCAGGATCTGCCGCTCATCGATGATGAAATCCTTCCGCAACAACGGCAGTTTCACCGCCTCGCGCACCTGCCGCAGATAATCCAGCGAACCCTGGAAAAATTTCTCGTCCGTCAACACCGACAAACAGTCCGCCCCCGCCGCTTCATACGCCTTCGCGATCCGCACCGGGTCAAAGTCGGGGCAGATCACGCCTGCGGAGGGCGAGGCCTTTTTGACCTCGGCGATCAAGGCCATGGAAGGCCGGTGCGGCTTGCGCAGGGCCGCCAGAAAATCCCGCCGCTCGTCGCGTTCCAGCATCGCGTCCCGCAAATCCCCCGCCGCCAGCGTCCGCGCCGGCAGCCGGGCGACTTCGACCCGCTTTTGTTCGACAATTGTATCTAGAATATTTGCCACAGAGACACAGAGAGCACCGAGTTAAAGAACCATTCGCTTAATGCCGTCTTTGAGCAGGCGGCTATTGAAATTCAATAACAACCCTCGGTTCAAGCGCGCAACCTTCATGTAAGCCAGCAATTGCGCCTCAAAAATTGGATCGAATCTTTCCACGCTTTTCAATTCCACTATCACGGCATTTTCGACAACCAAATCCAGCCGATACTCGCCTATGAGCCGATCTCTATAAGTGATCGGCATGGCTTTCTGCCGACAGAATTGCACTCCTGCCCATTCAAGCTCGACGGCAAGCGCTGATTCATAGGTCGCCTCCAGGAGACCAGGTCCCAAGGTCCGGTGAACTTGAATCGCGCAACCGATAATCTGCTCAGTCAACGGATCCTTCTCAATTTCAAATTCCAGCCCCATTTTCCCCTCTGTTCTCTCTGTGCCTCTGTGGCAATTCTATTCTTCCTCGTCCTTGACGCCTTGCATCCTCTTCGCCGGACAGCCCGCGCGCAGCCAGCCGTTTACGAACGGATCGAGGTCGCCGTCCATCACGCCCTGCACATCGCTGGTTTCCACGCCGGTCCGCAGGTCCTTCACCATGCGATAAGGCTGGAACACGTAGCTGCGGATCTGGTTGCCCCAGGAAATGCTGCCTTTCTCGCCGTAGAATCGTTCCATCTCGGCCTTGGCGGCATCGACGCGTTGCGCGTAAATCCGCGACAACAACAGCTTCATCGCCGTGGCCCGGTTCTGGTGCTGCGACCGCTGGCTTTGCGACGCGACGACGAGCCCGGTCGGGAGATGCGTGATGCGCACGGCGGTTTCCACCTTGTTCACGTTCTGGCCGCCCTTGCCGCCGGAGCGGAAGGTATCGACCTGGAATTCGTTAGGCGGAATGACGATTTCCTCGTCGCTCTCCTCGATTTCCGCGATGACATCCACGCTGGCGAAACTGGTGTGGCGGCGCTTGTTGGAATCGAAAGGCGAAATGCGCACGAGCCGGTGAACGCCGCGTTCGGCCTTGGTGTAACCGTACCCGAACTCGCCGCGCAGGACCATGGTCACGCTCTTGAGCCCCGCGCCTTCGCCGGGGAGGGCGTCCGTGATCTCAACTTCCCAGCCGCGCGATTCAGCCCAGCGCTGGTACATGCGGGAAAGCATTTCGGCCCAGTCCTGGGCCTCGGTGCCGCCGGCGCCGGCGTTGATGCTGAGAATGCAGTTGCTCTTGTCATGCGGTCCGTTCAGAAACACCCGCAGCTCGAGCGCGTCGAGTTCCTTGAAAAACCGGCCCAGGTCGGATTCGAGTTCCTTCTGGATGCCGGCCTGTGCGGCGGGCGGTTCGGCTTCGCCGAGTTCGATCATGACCCGCATATCATCGAGCTGTTTCTCGGCTTTGAGCAGCGGCTCGACCTTGTTGCGCAGGCTGTTTCCCTCGTCGATGAGTTTCTGGGCCTGTTCGCGGTTGTTCCAGAAAGTTTCCCCGGCCATCAAGGCGTTCAGTTCGCCCAGTCGTTGTTGCGCGCTGGGGACGTCAAAGAAACCTCCGCAGGTGCGTCAGCTTGCCGGTGGCGGTCGTCATCTGGGCCTTGATGGTCTCAAACATAGTGGCAAACACTAATGCACCAAGTGTCGAGAGTCGAGAGTCGAGAGCCTGAACGCGCGGCGCGGCGGTCCCTTTCCGGCCTTCGACCTTCGACCTTCGACCGTCTTTTAGAGTTCGTCCTCCCGCTCGGCGTAGAACAACTGGTACGCGCGGTCATATTCCGCTTCCAGCACAAGCACCTTCGCCGGCCGCGACAGGTCGCCGTCATCCGGCGCCGACGGATCGACAAACTCCTGAGTTGCCATGATCCCGTGCTTCTCCAGCATCAGGACCAGCATTTCGGCGTTCACGACGGGACCGGTGTAGAACAGCTTCACGAGGGAAACTTAAACCACGGATGAACACGGATAAACACGGATATGGGGAACCTGCAACCTGCAACCATTACCACGTGGAACGTGGTGAACTTTCAACCCTTCCTCCAATATCCCTTGACCCAGACCCAGCCTTTTCCGCGATGCGCCCAGTGGCCGCTGACCCAGACGGAATCTTTGGTGGGCGGCAAGCCCCAGCAACCGCTCGTCCAGACCCAGCCGTTGTCCCAGCTCCAGAATCCCGGCATCCAGACGCAATCGGGCCGGGGCGGTTTGCCGACCACCTCGACCTGCGGGGGCGGCGGCTGATCTTTGACCATCGTGCCCTCCGGCGGCGCTGCCGGCTGGCTGGTGGCGTAGGCGATTGATTCGGCTTGCACCGCGTTTGTTTCCAGCGTTGGGGGGAGGCTGGTATCCGGCGCAGCAACAGGAACGGGAGCGGGAGCAGGAGCGGCGGGGGACGGCGCTGCAGGCGCGGAAGATGCCGGGAGGGTCGCCGCCAGCGGGGTTGTCGCCGGCCGATGCGGCGTGCTGCAGCCGGCAAGCGCGCCGGCCGCCAGCACAACACATAATTTTAAATGCGCAGCCATGATCCGGGAAGCGGTTCCGCCGTCCCGGCTCATTTTATCACTGGCGCCCCCGTCGCGACAGCTGCTTCTCCGTGGGCGCCCTCGAAATCCTGGCCGATGGCGCCCGGATCTTCGCCGGCGTGTTCCTTCGCGATCAGCACATAAATGGACGGAATGACGAGCAGGGTGAAGAGGGTTCCGAGCGCCATGCCGGCGACGATGGTGATGCCGATGGAGTTACGGGCGGCGGCGCCGGCGCCGCTGACAAGGGTCAGCGGGAAATGGCCGCAGATCGTCGCCGCGCTGGTCATCAGCACGGGCCGCAATCGCACCAGCGACGCCTCGCGCACGGCCTGGATCTTGCCGAGCCCGCGCCGCTGCAATTCGTTCGCGAATTCCACGATCAAAATGCCGTTCTTCGACACCAAACCCACCAGCGTCACCAGTCCCACCTGCGAGTAAATGTTCAACGTCGTGGTCCAGCCGTTCGTCCAGGACGGCGTGTTGGGATCGGGCATTTTCAGGAAACTGAAACACAGCGCGCCGAACATGGCGAGCGGGACGGATCCGCCGAGGATGATCAGCGGATCGCGGAAGCTGTTGAACTGGGCCGCGAGCACCAGGAAAATCAGGGTCAAGGCGAGCACCAGCGCCGGCAAAAACTTGCTGCCTTCCACCCGCAATTGCCGCGATTCACCGGTGTAATCCAGGATGTAACCCTTCGGCAGAATCCGGGCGGCG
Source organism: Verrucomicrobiota bacterium (assembly GCA_046346665.1). Lineage (GTDB taxonomy): Bacteria > Verrucomicrobiota > Verrucomicrobiia > Limisphaerales > JAXMHQ01 > JAXMHQ01. The sequence continues at coordinate 70,169 of JAXMHQ010000026.1, read as the reverse complement.
GTGGTCTCGATGGATTTCAGCGCCTGGTCGAGCGGGCGGATGGCGACGCCGCTCAGCTTCACGGCGTTCAACTGCTGGAAGCGGTTGAGTGTTCGCGGTCCGGTCTTCATTTTCAGCGAAGCGAACGTGCTCACCGGGACCAGTTGACCGTTCGGGCCCTTCACATAGGTGTTCTCCAACTGGCTTGCGCTCAGCCGGTCCACGCGCTTGATCTGCGGAATCACCTTGTAGCTGCGGCCCTCGAAATTGAACCGGTTCACGAAATTGCCGCCCACCAGCGCCGCGAGATCCGCCCCCACCGACGCCATGCTGAGCCCCATCGATGCCACCTTGTCGCGGTCAAGCACCAGTTCCACCTCGGGCTGGTCCACCTTGGTGTCGATGAGCGGCGGGAACGCGAACAGTCCATTCGTCGCGCATTCCTGCTGCAATCGCTGCGCAAATTCCAGGATCCGCAGCGGGTCCGCCGTGGACGCAATCACCACCTCCACCGGGAACTGTCCGCCGCCGGGCAGCGCCGGGGGCGTCGCCACCATCGTCTGCACACCGGGCACCTGGCTGACTTTCGACTGGACCTCGGGTGCCACCTGGAACACCGTCCGCTTGCGCTCGCCCCAGGGCTTCAACACCAGCCCCATGAACCCGTTGTCCGGAAACGTAATCTGAAACGTCTGGTCCACGTCCGGCATCGACTTCACCCCGCGATTGACCGCGTCCGTGTAAAACGCGGTTTGATCGATCGTCGCATTCGCCGGCGCATCCACGATGCCGAGGATGAATCCCTGGTCCTCTGTCGGCGCGAGTTCCTTCGGCGCGAGGATATACAGCGGGAACGCGAGCACGCTCAGGCCGATCCAGATCGTATACACCGCCGGCCTCACCGACAGCGTCGCGTCCAGCACCCGGCCGTAGGCCCGGCGCAGGCGGTCGAAATCGCGGTTGATCCGGCCCGTGAGCCCGTGCTCCTCGCGGCCGGCGTCGAGCAGTTTGGACGACATCACGGGCGATAGCGTGAGGGCGACGATGCCGGAGATGAACACCGCGCCGGCGAGGGTGAACGCGAATTCGCGGAACAACGACCCGGTCAACCCGCCCTGCAGCCCGATCGGCGCGTAAACCGCCGCGAGCGTGATGGTCATGGCGATGACCGGCCCGATCAGCTCGCGCGCACCCAGCAGCGCCGCCTGGCGCGGGGTCTTCCCCTCGCGCACATGCCGCTCCACGTTCTCCACAATCACGATCGCGTCGTCCACCACCAACCCGACCGACAACACGATCGCCAGCAGCGTCAGCAAATTCAGCGTGAACCCGAACACCTGCATTAAAAACACCGCGCCGATCAGCGACACCGGGATCGCCACCAGCGGCACCAGCACCGACCGGATCGAACCGAGGAAGAGGAAAATCACCACCGCCACGATGACCAGGGTCTCGGTGAGCGTTTTGAGCACCTCGTGGATGGCGTCTTCGATGTATTTGGTGGAATCGTAGGCGATGCCGCCCTGCAAGCCCGTCGGCAGCTCTTTTTCAATCGCCTTCAACTCGTTCCGCACGTGCCGGATCACATCCAGGGTGTTCGCGTTCGGCAGCACCCAGACGCCCATGAAGACCGCGCGCTCGCCGCCGAAGCGCACCTCGGATTCATAATCTTCCGCGCCCAGCATGACGTCCGCCACGTCCTTCAGCCGCACCAACTGGTCGCCGTTCTGGCGGATCACGAGGTTCCGAAATTCCTCCACCGACCGCAAATCGGTGTTCGCCGTAAGGTTCACCTGCACGAGCGACCCCTTGGTCCGGCCGACGGCCGACAGGAAATTGTTCGCCGCCAGCGCCTCGCGCACCTGGTTGGGATTGATGTTCAACGCCGCCATCCGGTCCGGCTTGAGCCAGATCCGCATCGCAAACGTCCGGCCGCCCAGCAAATCCGCCCGCTGCACACCCTCGATCGCCGACAACCGCGGCTGCACCACGCGCACCAGGTAGTCCGTGATCTGGTTCGCTTCCAGGATGTCCGACGAAAACCGGAGGTAAGCCGCCGCAAATTGCGAATCCGCCGTCTCCACGTTGATGATCGGCACCTCGGCCTCCGGCGGCAGATCGTTCCGCACCTGGTCCACCTTCGACGCGATCTGCGACAGCGCCTTGTTGGCGTCGTAATTCAATTTGAGCCGGACGGTGATCGTGGACAGTCCGAGCGCGCTGCTGGACTGGATGTAATCGATGCCGTCGGCGGCCGCGATGGCGCGTTCGAGCGGCATCGTGATGAACCCGCGCACCAGGTCGGCGCTGGCGCCCACGTAAACCGTGGTGACGGTGATGGAGGCGTTTTCGTTGCGCGGATACTGCCGCACGTTGAGCGAGCGAATGGCCTGGAGCCCGGCGATCAGGATCACCAGGTTGACCACCAGCGCCAGCACCGGGCGCCGGATAAACAGGTCGGTAAAAGACTTCATGCGATTCGACCCCCGGGATTAGCTGTCCGCCGGCCGCGGCGTCTCCGTCGCCTTCGGCGCGATGTCGTTGTTCACAATCACGCTCATGCCGTTGCGCAGCTTGAACACGCCCGCGCTCGCAATCCGTTCCCCGGGCTTGAGGCCGGATTCCACGCTCACAAAATCTCCGCGGTAACGCCCGAGCCGGATGAATTTCTGGGTCACCACCAGCCCCGCCTTGCCGTCCTTACCCTTTTCCTCCGAAATCACATAAACCGAATCGCCATAGGGGGAACTCAACACCGCCGTCGCCGGAATCACCACTACATCCTGCCGCTCCGGGAGGAGTACCTCCACCCGCGCGAACATCCCCGGCCGCAACAGCCGGTCCGCATTCTCAAACGTCGCCTGCAACCGCACGCTCCGCGTGTCCGCGTCCAGGTCCGGGTTGATCGCAGTCAGCAGGCCTTCGAACGTGTGGCCGCCAAACGCGTCGGACGCCAGCCGCACCACCATCCCGTTGGTCAGGCGCGGCACATCCTGCTGCGGCAGCGAAAACTGGGCGTAAACCGGGGCGAGCGATTGCAGGGACACGATCGGCTTGCCCACGTCCAGGTACTGGCCCAGGTTCACCTGCCGGATTCCCAACTGGCCTGCAAACGGCGCGCGGATGGTCTTCTTCTCGATCACCGCACGGATGGCGTCCGCGTTCGCCTCGTTCTGCTTCAACGTCGCCTCCGACGTGTCGAGCTCGGCCTGAGACACCGTGTTCTCCGCCCGCAACGCCCGCACGCGCGTGGCGTTGATCCGCGACAGCTCCGCCTGCGCCTCCAGGGCCCGCAACTGCGCCTCCTCGGACGACGTGTCCAGCCTCACCAGCAGCGCCCCCTTGTCCACCAGCGCGCCCGACTCAAAAGCGATCTCCTTCACCGTGCCCGCGATTTCCGTCGTCACGTTCACCCCCTGCACCGCCGCGATCGTCCCCACCGCGTTCAGCGTCCCCTGCCACTGGTCCTGGCGCACGTCGGCGGACGACACCGTCTCGGCCGGCGTGCCCATCGCCTCCATCCCCGCAATCATCTTTTTGACCTGGAGCGCGTACGTTCCGCCGAGGAACCCCGCGATCACCAATACGGCCACAAGGGCCAGCACGATTCGTTTCATTTGAAATCAACCTTTCCGACGACGAACAGCCGCCGAGCGTGTCGGTTTCGACGCCGCTGCGCCAGCCAAAAACAAGTCCACAATTTCCGCGGCCGAATCCCGGCCCGGCCCGCAGCTTTCCGGGTCCAGCAACTGGCTCACGAGGTACGAATTCAACAGCGCGTAGAATCCGAACGCCAGGTGCTCGCTGTCAAAACGCCGGCCCAGCTCGCCCGATGCCTGCGCCCGCTTCATCAAGTCATGCACAAACTCGAAATTGCGCACGCACTTCTGCCCATACTTCACACCCTCCGGCATCTCGCCCGGAGACGCAAACGCCGTCGCAAACGCAATCCGCATCAGCTCCCGGTTGCGCCGCGAGAAATCGAACGACGCAGCCAGGATCTCCTCCAGCCGCCCCCGCAGGTCCGCGCCGCGCTCCACGGCGGATTGCATCAGGCGGTACCGCGCGTCGTGCGCCTGGTCCACCAGGGCCTGGAACAGGCCCGCCTTGTCCCGGAAATGATAATACAACGCCGGCTTGGAGACGCGCGCCTCGGTGACGATGTCCTGGACCGACGCCGCCGCGTAGCCGCGGTAGGCGAACTGCCGCAGCGCGGCGCGCAGCAAATGCTCGCGCGTCTCTGAATGAGATCGGGAACCGGCCATATAAACTTACCGAACGGTAGGTATAGAAGCGCGGATTGTCAAATGGAATTGTTCCTTGCTGTAGCCGCGATCGTCAGATCGCGGCCTCCCGCACCCTCCCGCCTTCGCGATTGGATAATCGCGGCTACCGGCCGGTCCGCGTGTTGAGCTTCGAACGCCGCCGGCTGTACGCGAAATACACCACGAACCCCAGCGCCATCCACACCACCAGCCGCGCCCAGGTGTCGGGCGGAAGCCCGTACATCAGGTAGCCGCACGAAATCACCCCCAGCGGCGCCACCACCAGCACCGCCGGCGTCCGGAACGGACGCGGCAGTTCCGGGTCCGTGAACCGCAGCACCAGCACGCCCGCACAGACAATCGCAAACGCCAGCAGCGTGCCGATCGACACCAGTTCGCCCAGCAGCCCGATCGGGAACAGCCCCGCGATCGCCATCGCCAGCACGCCGGTCAGGATCTGCGCCAGCCACGGCGTTTGAAACCGCGGGTGCACCGCGCTGAACACCGGCGGCAACAGGCCGTCCTTCGACATCGTGTAAAAAATCCGCGGCTGGCCCAGCAGCATCACCAGGATCACCGACGACAATCCGGCGATGGCGCCGATCTTGATGACGGGCCGCAGCCAGGCCGACCCGGCGCCGAGCGCGTCGACCGCCACCGCCACCGGCGCGCCCACGTTCAGTTTCGTGTAGGACACCACCCCGGTCAGCACCAGCGACACCGCGATGTAGAGCACCGTGCAGATGGCGAGCGATCCCAAAATGCCGATCGGCATGTCGCGCTGCGGCTTTCGCGCCTCCTGCGCGGCCGTGGAGACCGCGTCGAACCCGATGTAAGCGAAGAAAATCACGCCCGCCGCCCGGACGACGCCGTCCCAGCCGAACCGGCCCGGGCCTTCCGCCGGGGGGATGAACGGGTGCCAGTTGGCGGATTGAATCGCGCTCACCCCGAGGGCGAGGAAGGCGAGAATGACGCTGACCTTGATGGCGACGACGATGTTGTTGAAATTGGCGGATTCCTTGATGCCGATGACGAGGAGCGTGGTGATGATGGCGACGACGACCATGGCGGGCACGTTCAGCACGGCGCCGGTGTGCACCCATCCTTCCGAGAACAGCTTGGGAATGTTCCACCACGGCACGTTCTCGGGCGCGACGTGATTCCAGGGCGCGGCCGTGAACGCCGCGGGAATGTGGATTCCCCAGTCATTCAACAGCGACACCACGTATTCCGACCAGCCGGCCGCGACCGTGGAGGCGGCGAAGAGATATTCCAGGATCAAATCCCAACCGATGATCCAGGCGAGGAATTCGCCAAGGGTGGCGTAGGCATAAGTGTAGGCCGATCCGGCCACGGGAATCATGGCCGAGAACTCCGCGTAACAGAGCCCGGCAAACGCGCACGCCAGCCCGGCCAGGATGAAGGAAATCACAATCGCCGGCCCGGCGTAATTCGCCGCCGCCTTGCCCGTCAGCACAAAAATGCCCGCGCCGATGATAGCCCCGATGCCGAGCATCGTGAGATTCACCGGGCCGAGCGCCCGCTTGAGACTGTGATCGGTGAGCACCTCCGCTTGGAGATCCTTGACACTTCGGCGGCGAAACAGGCTCATGGCGATTCAGTATTGTCCGGCACTCTGGCTGTTGAGCCCGCTTTGTGGGCCACGAACGCACGGAAGTCAAGACAAGGGTGAGAACGAACGGAGTGAAGGAGTATCGGAGTTTTGGAGTATTGAAGGACCCGCCACTCCGTCACTCCATCACTCCACCACTCCGTTTCCTGCCCCAGATCCCATAAACCGGCACCCCAGCGAGCACGATCAACATGCCCGGCCACGTCGTCTTGGTCCGATACAGCAGCAGCACCAGCATGATCAATCCCGCGCCCGCGATGTAGAGGCCCGGCAGCCACGGATAACCCCAGGCGCGATAAGGCCGCTCCGCGTCCGGCTGCTTCCGCCGCAGCACAAAGACCCCGATGATCGTCAGCACATAAAACAGCAGCGTCGCGAACACGACGTAATCGAGCAGGTCGCTGTACAGATTTCCGTACCGCTCCACGTGGGTCGCCGGATCCAGCAGCGGCGCGCCCGCGGCGTCGCGCAGCCGGGTGCGCGGCAGCACCAGCAGGCCCGCCCAAAGGCATTGCAGCAGCAGGCCCGCCGACGGCACATGCCGCGCGTTCAACCGCGCCGTCGCCCGGAAAAACAATCCGTCCCGCGCCATCGCGTAATAAATCCGCGCGCCGGTCAGGATCAACCCGTTGTTGCATCCGAACGTGGACACCAGGATCGCCGCGGCCATCAGCCCGGCGCCGGCGTTGTGAAACACCGTTTCCACCGCCGCCGTCGCCACCCGGTCGTCCGCCGCGTGCTGGATCGCCGGAATCGGCAGCAGGAGCAGGTACGCCACGTTCGCCAGCAGGTACAACGAGATCACCAGGACCGTTCCCCAGATCAGCGACAACGGAACCGTGCGCTTCGCCTCCTTCACTTCACCGGCAATGAATGTCACACTCTCCCACGCCACGGAAGAGAACAGCGATCCCGACTGTGCCACGCAGCAGGCGATCAGCAGCCCGAGGCCGGTGGCGGCGGTGACGGACGGAAGCATCGAAAGATCGGGAACGATCGCGGCCGGGTCCTGGGGCGACCAGATTCCGCCCGGCGATTGGAACCCCGCCGCTCGGGTGCCGAATACGAACCCGATCGCGATGAGCGCCAGCAGGGCGAGCGTTTTGGCCGAGGTGAAAATGTTCTGGATCCATTTGCCCAGCTTCAATCCCTGCGTGTTGAGCAGGCTCAGAAAAACGATGACGGCGATCGCGGCGAACTGCTGGACGGACAGGCTGACGGCATAATTCGCCGAAAGGTTGATTGGGGGAACGATCCACGCCGTGGGCGACACCGCCGGCCAGATCACGCCCAAATACCGCGCGAACGCCACCGCCACGGCCGCGATGGTGCCCGTCTGAATCACCAGGAACATCGTCCAGCCGTAAAGAAATCCCCAGAGCGGGCCGTACGCCTCCCGCAGGTAAACATATTGTCCGCCGGCCTTCGGCATCATCGACGCCAGCTCGCCATAGCTCAGCGCCCCGACCAGCGTGAGAACACCCGTGAACAGCCAGACCACCATCAGCCAGCCCGCCGAGCCCACCTGCCGCGCGATGTCGGCCGACACGATGAAAATGCCCGACCCGATCATCGACCCTGCCACGATCATCGTCGCGTCGAGCCGGCCCAGGCCCTGGACAAGCTGAGGCGCGGCATTCGCGGGGGCGGTTTTGTCGGACATGGCCCGGAGTAAACCAGCCGGGCGCCGGTTTTCAAATCCCAAAGTTCAAGAAGCGGGTCCGGGAACCTGCCACAGAGACACAGAGGGCACAGAGGCAGAGGGGGCGCTCTGGAGAGGACTGTGAAGCGATGGCAGTTCTCAGTGGACTCTGTGACTCTGTGGCGTTCTGTCAGGCCAACCGATTACTTCAAATCCGATTTGCGGTTGCGGAGGCGGGACAATGTGGACCGGGTGGCGGCGTCCCGGAGACGCTGATCCGAGAATTGCCCGGAGCGGGAGGATCCGCCGGGAATACCGAACGATTTGGGAGTGGGTTTCTTCGTTTTTGCGGGGCGATGTGGCATGCCGAAGTCTGCCACAAACACGATTTCCTGGCGAGGGTTACTCGCGGATTGTCCTGCACCAGGCCAATCGAGAGCCGGTATTTGCTGAAGAATTTCGTCAGGCTGCTCTTCGATTCCGCCGATGACAGGAATGCAAACTGGGGTGTGGGCGCCTGGTGTTGAACAAATTGCCCCGAGAAGGACCGGGAATTCTTCTCACGTTTTCTCCCCGGGAGATCGCTGCAAATAACCTTATGAAACCTGGGCCGCTTCAAACTCTTGGCATTTCACTGCTGCTCACGCTCTCCGCATCCGCGGCCGACCTGGGCCCGATGCCGCTGACCACGCGCCAGCAGACCATCCGCCCCCTATCGGTGCCGGCGGACACGCAGCAGCTTTGCCCGTCCAACGTTCCGCTTTACCTGGTCTATGGCTACGGCGCCTGGCAATACGGTCCGGGTGAGGATGAAGGGCGCCAGTTCCTCACCGTGGCGGAAGCCGCCGCCTCGACCAATGCCGGCACCACAAACGTCGCCAGGCTGGTTTCCTTCTTCTCGATGAGCGACGTTCATCTCACCGACAAGGAATCGCCCGCCCAGGTGCCCTGGTTCGGCTGGAGTGAGCCGTTCAGCGGCTGGAGCCTGCCCGGCTACCAGCAACCCGGTCTGTTCGGCCAGGCGTATTCCCCGGTCTTCCTCTCCACACTCCAGGTCCTCGACACCGCCGTCCGCACCATCAATCTCATCCACCGCCAGAACCCGTTCGATTTCGGCATGGTCCTGGGCGACGTGGGCAACGCCTCCCAGTACAACGAAGTCCGCTGGTTCGTGGATGTCATGGACGGACAATACATCACGCCCAGTTCCGGCGCCCATCTCGGCGCCGACACCATCGATTACCAGAAACCGTTTCAAGCGGCCGGCCTCGACAAATCCATCCCCTGGTACGAGGCCATCGGCAACCATGACCAGATGTGGATGGGTGTTCATTACCCCACCACTCCCAAACTCGAAGCCGCCTACATCGGCACGAACGTCCTCGACGTCGGCACGAATCTGTTCGCGCCGGGCGTGTCGGACCAGACCGGCATTTACACGGGCGTGGTCGACGGATCGACTCCCTACGGCGACATCATTCATGGCGGGCCGACGAACAATTACCCGGTCCACCCGACCGTGGCAGCCGATCCGAATCGCCACACCCTGACGACCACGAATTCCTCCACGACGAATTACATGGCGCAGTTTTTCAACACGACGTCGTATCCCGTCGGCCACGGGTTCAGCCGGTGGAACATCGAAAGCAACACGGCTTGTTACACCTTCGAGCCCGTCACGAACCTGCCGCTCAAGGTGATTGTCCTCGACGACACCTGCAAAACGAACGTTCCCGACGCCGAGATGGGTTCGCTCGGCGCGGTCTACGCGGGATACGGCTGGATGGACGAGGCCCGCTACGGCTGGCTCACGAACGAACTGCAGAAAGGCCAGGACGCCAACCAGCTCATGATCATCGCGTGCCACATCCCGATGAATCCGCAGATGGACATCAGCAACACCGTCGTCAGCCCGCAGTTCATGCCCGTCCCCGCCTGCCTCCAGATGGAATCCAACATGATCTCCACGCTGCATCAATACCCGAATCTCCTCATGCTGATCGCCGGCCACCGCCACATGAACGTCGTGACGCCCCAACCCTCCCCCGACCCGGCCCATCCCGAAGCCGGGTTCTGGGAAATCGAGACCGCGTCGCTGCGCGATTTTCCGAGAAACTTCCGCACCTGGGAAATCCTGCGCAACAGCGACAACACCATTTCCATCCTGACCACGGACGTCGATCCCATCGTCGAACCCGGCACACCGGCGGCGCGGTCGCGCGATTACGCGGTCGGCGCCTTCCGGATCTTCGGCAGCGGTGCCCTAAATGACACCACCTCGCACACGGTGAACGCCGAACTGGTCAAGACGCTCACCCCTGCCATGCAGGCGGTCATTGCCGCGTACGGCAAGCCGCTGGATCCGCCGGTCACGCCGTTGACGGTCCGGATTTCGGGCGCCGGCGCGGTGTCGCCGGATTGCCTCGGCACGAGTTACCGCCAGGTGGGGGTGAGTTACAGCCTCAAGGCGATCCCTGCGCCGGGCTCGGCGTTCGTGGGCTGGACCGGCAGCGTGGCCACCAATTCCGCTTCCCTCACCTTCCAGATGCAGACAGGGACGGTGTTGCAGGCGAACTTCGCGCCCGTGCCGTTCGTGGCCACCAACGGGAGCTATAACGGCTTGTTCTATCCCGCCACCGGCGCGTCGCATCAAAATTCCGGGTTCATCAACGTGACCACCGGCGCGGATCGCAAGTTCAGCGGCAAACTCCAGGTCGGCGGCGGCACCTACTCACTCAGCGGCCAGCTCGATGCCACAGGCCAGGCCACCGCCAACATTTCCCGCCGCAACCAAAGCCCGCTGACCGTCCAATTGGAAATGCGCGGCTCGGATTGGCTGATCGGCACGGTCAGCAACGAGGATTGGACGGCGGACATCATCGCCGACCGCGCCGTGTTCAATGCGAAGACAAGCCCGGCCCCGTTGTCGGGTCGATACACACTTCTCATTGCCGGAACCAACAACGGCGGCGCGGCGTTGCCCCAGGGAAACGGTTACGGCACGTTGTCCATCAGCAAGGCCGGGGTCACCAGTTTCACCGGCTCGCTCGCCGACGGCACCCGCGTCAGCCAGTCCGTGCCCGTCTCCCAGGCCGGACAGTGGCCGCTTTATGCTTCGCTCTACGACGGCCAAGGCTCCTTGCTGGGTTGGATTACGATCGGCGAGACTTCGGAGTTGGGCGGGGACATTGCCTGGACCCGGCCGACCACCCTCAACTCGCGTTATCCCTCAGGGTTCGCCTGGATCACGGAAATGATCGGCGCCCGTTACAATGTGCCGACGAAAGGATTCAACGTATTTGAATCCACCAACTCCAGCCTCGTTCTCACGCTCGACGGCGGCGGCTTATCGCCTGGCATCACCAACTCGTTCACCCTGGATGGCAGGAACCACGTGAAACAACCCACCCTCGCCAAGCGCCTGTCGCTCGCGTTCAATCCCTCCACCGGCCTGTTCACCGGCAGCCAAGCGATTCCCGGCATGCGCCAGACCCTTTCCTTCAAAGGCGCCATCGTCCAGGGCCAGGTCCTCGGCGGCGGCTACTTCCTCGGCACCGACCAGAGCGGCGGCGTCTGGATGCAGACGAGGTAGGTTAAAACGTTGAAATACTAAAGAGGTTAAAACCTGCCGGCAGGAACCCCACCCTGTAGAAGTCGACGTCAGGAGACTCTAACTTCAGCCCGATAAAAGTCAGTCCCACAACCACAAGGGGTCAGTCCCGGCATTCAGGCAAATCGCAACCTGACTCAGCCCCATCGGCTTCAGAAAATCCTCCTCGAGGATCTCTCCCGGCGTGATGTTTGCCAGCAAGGTGCTTTTCATAATCGCTTAATGATAATCGACGATTTCAACATGGCGCGGACCCGATTCCCACCGAAAGCAAATGCGCCACTGGTCATTGATGCGGATGCTGTATCTGGTTATCCCTTTCCCGCCTGATCCTCCACGCGGGACTTTGCCGCGGCGAAAAACTTCTGGTAAACGAACGAGGCCAGCATGGCAATGACCGCCACGCCGACGAACGCACCAATGCGGTAAAGCTCGTTCAGCCGGGCGAGATCGTGCAAGAACAGTTTCAGCAGCGTGACGCACAACAGCCCGAGCGCGGCGTAACGGGCTCCTTTCAACGAGCGCAGGATTCCCGCGATCAACAGGGCGAACGCGAACAATCCCCAGCAAATCGTGTAGGCCATGTCGCGCCCGAAATTTCCGTGAAACTCGAAGGTCAGGGTGGATCCCGGCGGACTGAAATAATCCGCGATTTCGATGTTCATCAGCAGGAATGCCAGCAAGGTGGCCAGCGTGTTCAGGAAGGGCGGCATGTTGCTTCGAAGAACAATGTTCCGAGGCGGCGCCAGGAGTCTGGCGCCGGCGAAGAGGCATGCGACCGCGATGCCGTAGGCATACAGGTACCAATTCAGGAGCGCCATTTCGCCGCGGGGATGATAGTCGAAAACGGCGCGGTTCAGCGCGAGCCGGGCGAATACGGCCACAAGAAGCGCCACACCTGTCAGGCGCAACCCGGGATGCGGGATTCGATGGAACAGCCACAGCAACGCCGCGCCTTCCAGCGCCCAGCCAACCGTGATCCATTGCCGCTCGAACTGGATTGGAAAAATCAGGGTGATGAAAAACAGCGCAACGCCGCCGTAGCAGGCCAGGCGCGAAAGCCGGCCGGGAAGATCCGCCGGGGTCGTTTTGAGCACGAGAGCCAGGCTGGCCAGCGGCGCCAGCGCGAATGCGGCGGGCAGCAATCCCATCATTGAATTCGGCCACGCGACGTTCACGACGCGGTAAACGAGAAGGAACTGCGGAATCCCCGCGCAGGCTGCTGTTGCCCAGGGAACGACGCGGGCGGCGGACCGGACCGCAAACGGGTAGGCTGTGAACAGCGCGTAGAACAATACGTACCACGCCACCGCGCTCGAGGCCTGGGAGATCTCGAATCGATTGAAATGCCAGGCCGCTTCCAGCGCGGCGACGCAGGCCAAACCCACCGCCGGCAGCCAGTCTTGTGCGAACAACTTCGAAATCCCGAGCGTCAGCACGCACAGCAGCAGGGCCAGCCCAAACACCGGCGCGGGGTTCGCCAGCGGCAGCCGCAGCACCGCCATGATCAGCAGCAGAAAGGGCAGGACCGCCGAGCAGGCGGGCAGCAGCAGCGGCAGCGCGTCCGGATCGGACAGCGATTGCTCCCACGAAATTCCCCTCGCCGCCGACGCCGGTTTCAGTTTGCGCACCGCCCATGTGGCGATCACCGCGAAGAACACCGCAAAGAACCCCAGGAGCAAAAAAGATTCCGGCAGCCCGGTGAGCGTCACCGGGATCTTGAAGATCAAAGCGCCCGTCGCCGCGAACGTCAGCAGCAGCACAACGGCGACCGGCAGGAGCGAGGCGGTGACCGCCGCCAGCACGATGGCCACCACGTCCACCAGGAACACAAACGGCCACACCATGAAGGTGACCTCGGCAAACTGAAGGATCGGCACCAGCACCAGCGCCAGCGCCAGCGGGGGAAAGAAACTCCCGGCCGCCTGAAATGCACCGGCCGGATGGCGCCGCTTCAGGACCACCGGCATGGCGGTGTGGAACAAGGCAAAAATGAAATACAAACCCAGCGCGGCAGGGAGCAATTCGTTGGACAGCGATTCCAGCGTCCAGAACGTCAGCAAGCCGAACACCGCAAGGCCCGCCAGGGGCTGGGCCGGCGCCAATTCCGCGTCCAGCCAGGCAATCCACGCCACGGCCGCATCCACCAGGAAAACAAAACCGAACATCAGCCAGGGACGATGCGCGAGCGTGGCAAATCCCAGGAACCATGCGGTGAAGACAAACGCCAGCGCCGCCAGCCCCAGCGCGGAGCCGCCAATCCAGCGATTCGCCGGAACCCGCCGCCGCCAAATCACGGCAGCGGCGGTGAACAGGGCCACAAACCCCAGCAGGACCGCAAATGGGACCAGAATGCGATTGCCGGTGGTATACTGACTCAGTACAAGGAATTTTCCCATCCAGCCCAATTCCATGATTCCGGTGCCCGCGGCCGCGAGGGCGGCCAGGAACCACCAGCGCCGGTTCGCCGCAAGCACCAGCAAGCCCGCGTCCAAAATCGCCAGGTAACCAAACAGCACGCCGGGACTATCCTGGCCCGTCGAGAAAAGGATGGGTGTGAGAAATCCGCCCAGCATCCCGAGGATGGCGACCACCAGTGCGTTCAATCGCGCCGCCAGCAGGAAAGCCACGGCGGTGACCAGCACCATCAGACCAAACGCCGAACCGGCATTCAGAAAACCGTAAACTGCCTTGCAAGCAAATGTGACTCCATACAACGTCAGCACCCCCGTGGCGCAAAGGGTTTGGGCTCCGACCGCGTATTGCGGCTTGCGATTCAGAATCACGCCCCCGACCAGCAGGCCGAGGCCGATTAAAAATCCGGCGATCACGCGCAACTCGGGAGTGATCCAGTTGCGGTCGAAGGAATATTTGACGAAAAAGGCGACGCCGAGGAACAGGGCGAGTCCGCCGACCCAGGCGAACATTTTGACGCCGAGGAATTGTTCCCAGTTGATGGCCGGGGCGGCAGGACGCGGCAGCACCGGTGGGACGGCGGCGGCGGGCGGCGGCGATGCAGGCCGCGGCGGCGCTGGACGGACCAGTTCCGCGGGCACGCGCAGCGGCGCCGGCGACACCACGGGTCGCGGCAGGACAGGCGGCGGCGCGGGCATGGGCGCGGACGCCGCGGGCGGGGCAGCGGGCTGCGGAACGGGCGCGGACTTCGAGGCTTCGGCCGCGGACGGAGCTTCCCGTCGCAAACGTGCCACCTCCAATTCCAGAAATCCCAGGCGCCGGGTGAGTTCTTCGATTCGATTCCGCGCCGACACTGCGCGCGCAATGAGCCAGATAGTCAGGGCCAGGGGAGCTCCCAGAACGATCAACACCAGTAGAACCACCGATCCTTCATTCATATTGAATGGGGCAGCTAACACCAGCCGGCACAAAGCTAGGTCAAGCGGCGCGAAAAGAAAGACGGAAAGAATGGTGCGCCCTGAAGCAAAGGCCGGCACCGAAGTCCCGGATCCTGTCGCCGTGTTCGATCCATCGCGGCAATGGGAGCGGATCGATTTGAGCGACCATTTGTGGAGTTGACGTCCAGATTAATGTTGGGCAGTCTGGTGGCCAGCGGTTCGCCAGCGAAGAATCCTTTTATGAAAGGACGACGCGTTTTGAGCGGGCGCGCTATCTACAGATCAGCAGCAACCCCTTTCATCACCAGGTCGCTTGACAACGCAATGGTGCAGAGACCTCGCTTCGCTCGTGTGTCATCAACTCGACGAACGGTCCTATCACACGGCGCGCGGACCGATGCCGTTTTGCGCCCGGTGCACGGGCATCTACGCTGGCGTCCTTGTCGGGGTGATGGTGCAATGCCTGGCTGGCGCCGTGAGGCCACCCCCGCGCCTTTCAACGGGACCAATAGCGCTCGCATCCCTTCTCCTCTTCGGCGTTGCCATCGAGGCGCTGGGCGAACGATCCGGATGGTGGACCGGCTCCAACGCCCTCCGGCTACTCCTCGGGATGCTGGCCGGCACAGCGATGGGCCTGGTTCTGATTCCGCTCTGCCGGCACTTTCTGCAGGGGGGCCCCGAAGGCACCCCCGCCGCGCTGCTCCCTGCCGCTGCCACACTCGCCGCGCCGGCCGGAATTCTGTCCGCCTGCTGGATGTTCCCCTCCCTGCTGTCCGCACTGACAATTTTGTCCATCGCCGGCCTCGTGGCCCTTTATCTTTGCCTGAATCTCACGTTGGCGGGAGCCCTCGTGCCCGCCGGGGTCGTTAACCGCAATGGCTTGCGACCGATCCTGCTGGC
This sequence comes from Verrucomicrobiota bacterium, assembly GCA_046346665.1. Classification (GTDB taxonomy): domain Bacteria; phylum Verrucomicrobiota; class Verrucomicrobiia; order Limisphaerales; family JAXMHQ01; genus JAXMHQ01. Next base: position 54,787 of record JAXMHQ010000026.1, on the reverse strand, counting down.
CGGGCTGGCAGCAGCCTTGTTTGCCGGCGAATGGTTGCTTTTCCGCTACGGTAAACCGCAGATCCTAACATATAAATAAATATGAAACTACATCCAAAACTCGGCCCCGCAGCAGCACTCACCCTCCTCGTCGCGGTATCGCTCGGCTTCGGCCTGGCGTGCCAGACGGTGCCACAGGACCAGGTCACCCGGAAATCTGCGTCGGTAAAAACCTTCGTCGAAGCCTCCCTCCATGCCAGCGATGTGAAAGCCATCGCCATCTTCCCCATACGCAACGTGCGACTTCAGATGGACGAACTCCGCGAAGTGAATCGAGGAATCACGGATGGATTCCGCCGCCAGAATCCGGACCTGAAGATCGTTGGAGCCGCCGAGTCGGTCACAATGCTGAACGAGGCCGGGTTGGCCGACAAATACAGCGAGTTTCTGCGCAACTATTCGCAGTCGGCAATTCCGGATGTAAAGACGCTAAAGGAAATCGGACAGGCACTCGGCGTCGATGCCATCCTGCAGGGCGAAGTTTTTTCAATTGAGCAGCGCGACGGAACCGCCACCTCCTTCGGCAAGACGTCACTGCAGGTTCGTTATGTGCTGCTGGCGACAAAAACCGGCACCGTCCTGTGGGAGGCCACCGGGTCGGCGTTCAAACTCACCGACGAAGCCATCAACGACAAACACGCCATGCCGGCGCCAACCTTGTACGAGGTGATCCAAATCGCACAGGAGAAAGTCCTCACCGCACTGCCGACGCTGGGCAAGTAATCGCCTCCGGCATTCCATGCTGCTCCGGCGATTCAGCCTCCTGACGTTTTAACGGCGCCCACCACGACGGCGCCGGGTTCGATGCAAAGGGCGGCCGCCTGAAGGGATCCGAAGAATCGGGCGGTGGACCGGAGGATGGCGGTTTCGCGAAGTTCGAGGTCGGCCGACAATTCGCCGTCGATTTCGGCCGACCCGGCCCGGATGGGAGAGGACCAGCGGAAATGATTTTCCGGCGGAATGATCAGCCGGTCGGCGGAGAACGCGCCTTTGATCTCCGCCGTGGAACAGATCGTGAGGGTGCGGGTCACGGTGAGGGTGCCCAAGAGCCGGCCTTTGATCACGGCATCGCCGACATTTGCGTCCGTGTTAAAGACATAGCCCCTGGGCTCAATCACAAAGCGCCCAAGCGTCCGGAAATTTTTCGAAACGGCCGACGTGATGACGTAATCCTTCAGATCGACATACCGGCTGCACCGTTTGCACATGGTCGACTCGGCGGTCGCGGCGACGAGCAGTTCCGTTCCGCAATCGAAGCACTGGACCCGGCGCTGCTCGGGGCCGGTCTCGGCGGCGCGGGGTTCCGGGCGCAGGATTTCCTGGACGCGATAGTGCTGGCCGCATTTGCGGCAGACGGTGCTGAAGGCGGTGCGCGGTTCGGGCTGGGAATGGCCGCAGTGCGGGCACGGCACGAGGATTCTGTCCTGGAGAACCGCGGGCATGGGGAGCGGGGCCGGGCCGGCCGAATCAACGCATCGCCGCCACCCGGGCCGGTTCCTGCACCTTCGGCAAGTCCCCGTTCCGCTGCGGCACCGGCGCAGGCGCCACCTTGTTCGGGTTCACTTCCATCTTGCCGACAAACGTCACCCCCTCCTCCACCGCCAGCTTCGCGGCCCGGATATCGCCGAACATTTCCGCGTGCGTCTTGAGTTCGATCTTCTCCTTCGCCGTGACGTTCCCGTTGACCTTGCCGCGGACCACGACGGATTGGACGGTAATGTTACCGTTGATCACGGCGCTGTCGCCGAGCTGCAGCAGTCCTTCGGAGACGATGTCCCCTTCGAGCTTGCCTTCAAAAACCAGTTCGCCGGCAAAACGCAGGTTGCCCTTGATCTCCACGTCGGAGCCCAGGGTGTTCTTGGATGGATTCGTTGAATTATTCATAAGGATCGAGTTTGGTTTGGTTGAACACCCGGTCGCAGGTCGCATCCTGCAAGAGATCCACTCGCAATTTGCAGGATGCAGCCAAGACTTCACCCGGTTGTTCGAATACAGCCTCCCGGGGCACGAACTGTGCCAGCAGAGGGGAAAGGCAGATGGCAGAAGGCAGAATGCGGAAATCCTGGCGGTTCGTTCCGATCCCCTTTAATTGGTTTTCTGCATTCTACATTCTGCCTTCTGCCTTACCTCTTGACGCCTGCCCTAGACTCCCGCTGCAGGCCGGACTCGCGCTGGCTGCATCATGACACGCATTGTTCTCGTCAAAATCGCCGGCATGTTCCTGGTCATCCTCCTCGGATGGCTGGCGCGTCGGCGTGGATTTCTCGCGGCCGAATTGACCGGGGTCATCAGCCGGCTGGTGGTGGAGGTGGCGTTTCCCGCCCTCGTGTTCACCCAGATGCTCCGCACGGTGGACCTGCCCGCCCTGAAACAAGGCTGGGCCAGTCCCCTGCTCTGCGGCGGCATCATCGGGCTGGCCTGGATGGCCGGATGCCTGCTCGCGCCGTTTTTTTGCCCGGGCAGCCAGCGTCGCACGTTCGTCTTCCTCGTCGCCATCCCGAACTGGGTCTTTCTGCCCCTGCCCATCGCGGAGGCGCTCTACGGCGAGGACGGCGTCCGCACCGTCCTGCTCGCCAACGCCGGCGCGCAGCTTGTTCTCTGGTCGTTCGGCGTCTGGATCCTGCACGGTGCGCTCCGCCAGTCCGGCGGCCAATTGCTGCGCAACACCGGCCTGTGGGCAACCGCCCTCGGCATCGCCGCCGCCCTGCTCATCCCCGCCTCCCGCCAGCTCGAATCCGGCGCCAGCCTCCCCGCCGCCGCCTGGCCCGCCGTCGCCCTGGTCCAGGCCCTCGCCGTCATCGGCTCCCTCACCATCCCACTGTCCCTCCTCGCCATCGGCGCCCAACTGGGCGAACTCAACCTCCACCTGCACCGGCTTTCCCGCCCGCTCTGGGGCGTCTTGCTCGGCCGCCTGGTTGTCGCTCCCCTCGGGCTCATCCTCCTCGTGGTTCTCGCCGCCAAACTCGGTTTCCCCCTGCCGGAACAGTTGCGCATGATCACCTACCTCATCGGCGCCATGCCCGTCGCCATCAGTTGCAGCGTCATGGCCGAACGCTTCGGCGGCGACGCCGCGCTGTCCGCCCAGGGAATTTTCTACAGCACACTCTTCAGCCTCGGCACCGTCCCGCTCCTGTTCTGGCTGGTCCAGCGGCTTGGATGGTGAACCCTTTTCCTTTACACTCGCCCCGATGAAACCGCTGGATGCCTGCCGCCTGTATGCGTTTGTCGACACGGCCTACCTGCGCGGTCGCGACCCGGCCGGGCTGGCCGCGGCGTTGTGTGAAGGCGGGGCCGACCTGGTGCAACTGCGCGCCAAGAATTCTCCCGAACCGGAAATCCGCCGGCTGGCGGCAGCCGTGCTGCCCGTCACCCGCGCCGCCGGCGTCCGATTGGTCATCAACGATCACCTCGCCATCGCCGAAAGCCTCGGAGCCGACTGCTGCCATCTCGGCCAGGAGGACTTCTTCGACGCCGGCCACACGCGCGTCGACCAGGTCCGACAGCCGGGATCGCCCCCGGAAATGGGCCTGAGCACCCACGCGCCTGCCCAGGCGGCGCGCGCCGTGGAAGCCGGCGCGGATTACATCGCCATCGGCCCGGTCTACGCCACCGGCACCAAGCCCACCGCCCGGCCGGTCACGCTGGATTACGTGCGCTGGGCCGCCGCAAACGTCCGCATTCCCTGGTTCGCCATCGGCGGCATCAATCTGTCCAATCTCGACGACGTCCTCGCCGCCGGCGCCACCCGCATTTGCGTCGTCTCAGCCATCCTCAATGCTGACGACGTCGCCGCCGCGTGCCGCGAGTTCCGGCGTCGGCTCCCCCCTCCGTAGCCGCGCTCGTCCGATCGCGGAGATTCTCTCCCGGTCCCTGGCCCGCGATCTGACGATCGCGGCTACGCGGCCTGGTTCGCCGCCAATTCCCCCGCGTGACAAGCCCGGCGGCGCCTGCTAACCTAGTTCAACACACTTTTTACAGTTACAAATTATGCGTTCCGACATCGTCAAAAAGGGTATTGAGCGCGCACCCCACCGCTCGCTGCTCCGCGCCACCGGCTCCATCGAATCCGAGTCCGACTGGGACAAGCCGTTCATCGCCATCGCCAATTCCTACACGGATTGCATTCCCGGCCATGCCCACCTGAACGAAGTCGGCATGCTGGTGAAACGACTGGTCCGCGCGGCCGGCGGCGTGCCGTTCATTTTCAACACCATCGGCGTCGACGACGGCATCGCCATGGGCCATTCCGGCATGCTCTTTTCCCTGCCCTCGCGCGAATTGATCGCGGATTGCGTCGAGACCATGCTCAAGGCGCATTGCTTCGACGGGATGATCTGCATTCCCAACTGCGACAAGATCGTTCCCGGCATGCTGATGGCGACGATGCGATGCAACATCCCTACGGTGTTCGTCAGCGGCGGCCCCATGGCGGCCGGCATCACGGAGAAAAAAGCCGCGCACGACGAACTCGCGGCGCACCTGCAGCCCGCGGCCGGGAAGTCGGACCTGATCTCCGTGTTCAAAGGCGTCGGCGAACTGAAGACGGGCAAGATCACCGAGGATCAGCTCAAGAAACTCGAGCAGAGCGCCTGCCCCACCTGCGGCTCCTGCTCCGGCATGTTCACCGCCAATTCCATGAACTGCCTCTGCGAAGCCCTCGGCATCGCCCTGCCCGGCAACGGCACCGTGCTCGCCGTGTCCAAGGAACGCGAAGCCCTCTACGACCGCGCCGCGCGCGCCATCATCGAACTCGTCTCGCGCGACATCAAGCCGCGCGACATCGCCACGATCGAGGCATTCGACAACGCCCTGATGCTCGACGTCGCCATGGGCGGATCCACCAACACGATCCTGCATACCCTCGCCATCGCCCGCGAAGCCGGCATCCAGTACGACATCGCGCGCATCGACGCCATCTCCCGCCGCATCCCCTGCATCTGCAAAGTGTCGCCCTCCTCGGATTACCACGTCCAGGACGTGCACCGCGCGGGCGGCATCCACACCATCCTGGGCGAACTCAAGCGCATGGGCGCGCTGAACAGCGGCTGCATCACCGTCACCGGCAAAACCATCGGCGACAATATCGACGAATGGGACCTGCGCTCGCCGAAATGCACCGATTGGGCACGCGCGGCCCGCGTCTCGGGCGCCTCGGCGCTCGTGGTGGATCCGAACGACAAAATGGGATCGGCGGCCCGCACCGCCTCGGGCAATCTTGCACCGAAGCCGATGATCTTTTATCCCGGCGACCCTGTGGCGATCACGCTGTGGCGCGATGCCGCGGCCTGGAACGTGGGCGACATTGAAGCCCAACTCGCGTTGTTCGATGCGAAAGTTTCCGTCAAAATGCCCGGGGGCGCCGTGCTGAAGGGCCGCGACGCGTTGCGCGCCGCCATCCAGCAACAGGCCGAGGAATCCCGCGGACTCGTGCGGGCCGAGCTCGGCGAATACCGCGAGGAACCCGTCCTGCTCCTCTGGAAGTACGAAAAGAGCGGCACCCGCACCCCGCACGCCATGCTGCGCGTGAAGCGCCTTCGCAACTGGACCATCCAGCGCGCGGAATTCGACACCGACCCCAAACACCTCGCCCGCGCGAAATCGGCCGGGCTCATGCCTTACGACTCGTCGTTCCTGTTCAACGCGCAGGATTGCATCCGCACGAAGGACACCGCCTACTCGGCCGACGGCGGCCTGTCGATCCTTTACGGCCAGCTTGCGCCCGAAGGCAGCGTCGTAAAGACGGCCGGCATCAGCGAGCAGTTCAAAAAGAACTGCGGCCCGGGATTCGTGTTCGAAGGGCCCTGCGTCATTTTTGAAAGCCAGGACGACGCCTGCGCCGGCATTCTCGACGGCAAGGTGAAGGCCGGCGACGTGGTGATCATTCGGAACGAAGGCCCTCGCGGCGGCCCCGGCATGCAGGAAATGCTGTCCCCGACCAGTTACATCGTCGGCATGGGGCTCGGCGACAAGTGCGCCCTGATCACCGACGGACGGTTCAGCGGCGGCACGGCCGGCGCCTGCATCGGCCACGTCTCTCCCGAAGCCGCCGAGGGCGGCCCCATCGGACTGCTCCATCCCGGCGACCGGATCCGGATCGATTTTCCAAACCGGAAAATGGACATCCTGGTGCCGGAATCCGAACTGGCCGAGCGGCGTAAAAGCTGGAAGCCCGTGGTGCGCGAACACACCGGCTGGCTGGCCCGCTACCGGAAGCTCGTCACCAACGCCAGCAGCGGCGGCATTCTGAGCGCGTAATTCGTCGCGGGAGGGACGCCGTCCCCGGCGTCCCCATCCAAGGCCCGGGCCGGCGGGGACGCCGGCCCTCCCTGTTACGGCCGCAGCTCGACGATATCGCCGGGCTCCAGGGGAACATCCTCGCCGCCTAACAACTTGGAAGGATCAATCTCGATCCGCTGGTTGCCGCGCTGCACCACGATGACGCGCGGCGCCGCGGGGGCGTTGTAGCCCGCCTCGACAATTCCCCGGGCAAGGCCGAGGCCCGCGGTCCACTTGACGAGGTGCGCGTTCACCGGACCGTTGAACAGCACCGTCGGGCCGTTCGATTCCCGGCGCATCTGCATAAACGCGTCCTGCTGGCCCGCGATGTAGGCCAGCCGCGCCTGCGCCTGCGCCTCCTCGCGAGCCTTCGATTTCGTCACGCACCCGGCACCCGCAGCAATCATCACCGCCGCCAACACCAGGGCCGCCACCCCGTTCACTGTAGAAGTCGAGGTCACGAGACTCCATCTTCGACGGAAGCAAAACTCGCTCATGGCACTACTCCAGTTTGCGCAGGATATCCTCGAACCCGCCTTCCGACGGTTCGATCTCAATGCGCCCGCCTGTTTTCGAATGGGTCTTTGCCGGTTTCGGGGCGGGCACCAGCGCCGGCAGCGAAGCGGCTGGGGCCGTGGAATCCGCCGGATCGCTTTCAGGCGCCTCCGGCTGATCGCCCGGGACGAACCATTTCTTCCGGCCGTCCAGCCAGGCCCGGTAGCGCGGAAAACTCCACATCCCGTGGTCGGCCCCGGTTTCGATGGCGGAGATGATTTTGAAAAAGTCGCGGTTGCGGATGAAGTTTTTCACCGCGTGAGTGGCAACGAGGATTTCGCATTCCGGCACGCGAATTTTCAACTCGGGCCGGTAGACCAGCCGCTGGGAAATCACGGCGAGCAGGCAATCGGCCATCTGGGCGCAGACGCTGGACTGGAGTTCGGAGGGGAACGCCGCGGCGATGCGCTGCAGCGCTTCGGCGCAGGTGGATGAATGCACCGTGCTCAGCACCAGGTGCCCCGTCTCCGAGGCGTTCAGGGTGAGGCGTATCGTCTCCGGGTCGCGCATCTCCCCCACCATCAGCACGTCCGGATCCTCGCGCAAGGCGTCCAGCAGCGCCTGCTCGAATCCCGGCGTGTCGCGCCCGACCTCCCGCTGGCGGATGAACGCGCGCCGGGAGCGGAAGGTGTATTCGACCGGCGATTCGATGGTCACGATGTGCCGGGCTTCGGCGAGATTGATCTCCTGGATCAGGGCGGCGAGCGTGGAGGACTTTCCGGAACCGGTCGGTCCGCAAACGAGAATCAGGCCGTGCGACTGGGTGACGAGTTTTTTCAGGTCCGGATGAAGATTCAACTTTTCAAGGGTCGCCTGGAATGGCGACAGCAAACGGATGGCGAAACCGATGCCGCGGCTGGATTGGAGAATATTGATCCGGCAACGGACGCCCTCGAGGGTGCGGGAAAGGTCGGCGGAACGCCGCGCCAGGAATTCCGGCCAGTGCGCCTCGCCAAGCAGCGCGCGCGCGAATTCGATCAAGACACGAGCGTCCACCGGGTCACCGGAGAGGTGCAGCGCACCGCGGATGCGCACGGCGGGCGGCAGGCCGGGTTCCAGGTGCAGATCACTGGCGCCCTGGCGGCGGGCGGAGGCCACGATGGATTCCAGGTTCATGGGATCGATTCAGGTGTGGTTGCCGGCATGGTTCAATTGTTCCACCCCATGCGGAATGGCGGCGCTGACAAAGCCGAGACATTCCACCGCGCCGGAAGGTTTGCCGGGCAGACAAATCACCAGGGCGCGGCCGACCGCGACGGCGAGGCAGCGGGAAAGCAGGGCGTGCGGGGTGATTTTGATGGATTCGCGCCGCATGACTTCGCCGAACCCGGGCAGCTCGCGGCCGCCGAGCCCGAGCAATGCTTCCGGCGTCACGTCGCGCGGCGCCACCCCGGTGCCGCCGGTGGCCAGGACCAGGTTGCAGCCCGATTCCATCAACCGCCGGACCGCCGCCTGGATCGCGGCAATGTCATCCGGAACCAGCGCAGTTGCGGCGGTCTCCCAGCCAAGGCCGGCCACGGCGGAAGCGAGGGCCGGGCCCCCGGCATCGGGATACTCCCCGCGAGATGCCCGGTCGGATACCGTCAAAATGCCGGTCCGGATTTGCATGTGTTAACCGATTGATAGCCCGGGATCAGCGCAGTGGCAACCAGAATGGGGCCGACTCCGAAAGCATTCAAGAAAGCCGGGCATTAGCCGATGTCGGAGATGACAAATTGTGCAAAAGATTCCGGGCTGGCGGAAGAAATGATGCCAGCGTAGGCTGGCTCCTGTGCACCGTCGTTCAGGGACGCTGGTGTTCAGCCCGGGATTTCGAAGCAATAAACGCATGATGACCATCGGGCCAACCGATTCCAACAAGCGCATCCTTGTGGTGGACGACAACCCGTCCATTCATGCCGACTTCAAGAAAATCCTCGGTTACCAGAGTTCGACGGCCCGGGAGTTGGCGGAAACCACCGTGGAACTGTTCGGCGACATGGCGGGGATGGGTCGGAAGGTTGAATTCGACCTGACCATGATGTCGCAGGGCGAGGAAGGACTTTCGGCGGTGCGCGAAGCCGTGCGACTGGGAAAACCTTTCGCGATGGCTTTTGTGGATGTGCGCATGCCGCCCGGGTGGGATGGCATCGAGACCGTGGCGCGGATCTGGGAGGTGGACCCGGACATCCAGATCGTGCTGTGCACGGCGTATTCGGATTATTCGTGGGACGAGATCACGAACCGGCTGGGCAGCACGGACCGGCTGGTGATTTTGAAAAAGCCGTTCGACGCGGTGGAAGTGTTGCAGCTCGCCAGCGCGCTGACGGAGAAATGGACGCTGCTGCAGCGGTCCAAGGGTGAATTCCAAAACCTCGAGCGCATGGTGGGCGACCGGACGCGCGAGATCCAGAAGGCCAACGCCCAGCTTCACATCGAGATCCGGGAGCACCAGCGGACCGTCGAAGTGCTCCGCGCCACCCAGGAAAAACTCAACCACTTCCTCGCCAAAAGCCCGGCCGTTCTTTACTCGTTCAAACTGGAACAGGACACCCTTATCCCCGCCTGGATCAGCGACAACTACGCGAGCCTTGTGGGCGGCAAGGTGGAGGAATGGTATCGCCAGGCGCCGACGCTGGATTACGTCGACGAAGCCGACCGCGCCGCCGTGGCGGCCGGCCTGGAAAGCCTCCTGGCCACCGGCGCGTCGGGCCTCGAATACCGCATCCGCCGCAAGGACGGCCAGACCCGCTGGATCCACGACGACCGGAAGCTGCTCCACGATGTCACCGGCCGGGCCGTGGAAGTGATCGGCTGCTGGACGGACATCACCGAGCAGCGGCTGCTGCAGGAACAATTGCGCCAGGCGCAGAAAATGGAATCCGTCGGCCAGCTCGCGGGCGGCGTCGCGCACGATTTCAACAACCTGCTCATGGTCATCCAGGGTTACATCGAGATGCTGCTGAGCACCGAGGAGTTTTCCGAGCCCGTGGCCGAATCGCTCCGCCAGGTGTTCGGGGCCGCCGAAAAGGCCGGGAATCTCACGCGCCAGCTCCTTGCGTTCAGCCGCAAGCAAATGATGCAACCGCAGGAGGTGGCGGTGAACGAAATGGTCACCACGGTCAGCAAGCTGCTGGAGCGAACGCTGGGCGAACACATCCGGTTCCGCGCCCATTGCGCCGCCAATTTGCCGCCCATCTTCGCCGACCGCAGCATGATCGACCAGGTCATCATGAACCTCGCCGTCAATGCCCGCGACGCCATGCCCAAGGGCGGCCAGCTCACCCTCAGCACCCGCGCCCAGACGATCGACGAGGCCTATGTCCGCCAGCATCCCGACGCGCGCCCCGGGGTGTTCGTTTGCCTGAGCGTCGCCGACAACGGCTCGGGCATTGCCAAGGAACATTTGCCCCACCTGTTTGAACCCTTCTTCACCACCAAGGAAGTCGGCAAAGGAACCGGCCTCGGCCTCGCCACCGTCTACGGCATCGTGAAACAACACGAAGGCTGGATCGAAGTCGAAAGCCGGCTCGGCGAAGGCACCACGTTCCGCGTTTTCCTTCCCGCCGCAAAACCCGAGCAACGCGCCCAGGCCTCAGCCGCCGGACGCCAAACCGTCCGGGGCGGCAAGGAAACCATCCTGCTCGTCGAGGACGAAACCGCCGTGCGCAGCCTCGTCGGCACCGCCCTCAAACGCTACGGCTACAAAGTCCGCACCGCCACCTCCGGCGCCGAGGCGCTCAAGGAATGTCGAAAAGGGCTCGACGCCATTGACCTCCTCATCACTGACGTCGTCATGCCCGACGGCGTTTCAGGCTGGGATCTCGCGAAGCAACTGCGCGAACGAAAACCCGACCTGAAGATCATCTACATGAGCGGATACAATTCCGACATGACCGAAATGGAGTCGGGCCCCGTCATCGGCGAGGGAAATCACTTCCTCCAAAAGCCGTTCAATCCCCAGAAACTCGCCGAAGTGGTCCGCGCCTGCCTGGAAGGCACCCCCGCCCCCACCGCCCTCGCCGAAGGCGGCGCCGCCTGAGCAGGGCTGGATCAATGGATTATTGGTTAAATGGATAAATGGGAAGGCTTGCGCGCGTAATCCAACAATCCATCAATCCATCGATCCACCTTCCGGCCCGACCGTTTCCTTCACCTTCCTCACCAGCCGGATGCCCGTGATCCGCATTTTCTGGTCCACCGCCTTGCACATGTCGTAAATGCAGAGGGCCGCCACGCTGACCGCGGTCAGCGCCTCCATTTCAACACCTGTCGATGCCCGGATCGCAGCCGAGGCCGTGATCACGATCCGGTCGGCCGATCGCGGAAACTCAAACTGCACTTCGCAATGCGTGATCGGCAGCGGATGACAGAGCGGGATCAGTTCGCCGGTCCGCTTGGCCGCCTGGATCCCCGCCACGCGCGCGCACGCCAGCACGTTGCCCTTGGCGATGGCGTTGGACCGGATCCGCCGGAGCGTGCCGGGCTGGAGCCGGATTTCGCCGCGGGCGATCGCGCGCCGCAGCACGGCGGGCTTGGCGGACACGTCCACCATGCTGGCCTCCCCGGAAGCGTTCAGATGAGTGAGTCGTTTCATGCGAATTGCCGTCAACCCGCCAGGCCGGCGCGCCATTCGCCCACGGCCCACCGCATCTGCTCCGCCGCGTTCAGCCGCGGCTTCACAAACTTCGGCGTGAACCAGGGAAATGTGCCTAACAAATCGTGTGTGACTAATATCTGCCCGTCACAATCCGGCCCGGACCCGATGCCGATCGTCGGAATCGGAATACTGCGGGTGATCTCGGCCGCGACCGGCGGCGTGACCAGCTCCAGCACGATGGCAAAGGCGCCCGCTTCCGCCAGCGCGGCGGCGGAATCGAGCAGCGCCCGCCGCCCGGCGTCGTCCCGGCCCTTGATCCGGTAGCCGCCCTCCTCCAGCACGTGCTGCGGCAGCATGCCGAGGTGGCCCATGAACGGGATGCCGGCCCCGGTGATGGATCGGACCTGCGGCAGGATTTCGCGGCCGCCCTCGGCTTTCACGAATTCGGCCCCGGCCGCCGTGAGCCGGCGCGCGCTGTCCAGCGCCTGCGCGGGCGTTTCGTAGGTGCGATACGGCAGATCCGCGCCGAGCAGCGCCCGCGGCTGGGCCCGGGCGGCCGCCGCCGTGTGATGCTCCATGTCGGCGAGCGTCACCCGCGTTGTGTCCGGGTATCCCAGGACCACCATGCCCAGCGAATCCCCCACCAGCAGCACCGGAACACCGGCTTCGTCCAGCAGCCGGGCCATCGGAAAATCATAAGCCGTCAATGCGGCGATCTTCTCCGGGCGCGATTTCATGGCCCGGATGGTTTGGGCGGTGATTTTGCCTTCGGCCATGCCGGTCACGGGTTGAAGCTGGCGATGAGTTCCGCGGGCGCGACGGTGGCGGTGCCGAGTTTGCCCACGACGATGCCCGCGGCGTGATTGGACAGAATGGCGGCTTCGAGCGGCGAAGCACCCGCAGCGATGGCCAGCGTGAAACTGGCGATTACCGTGTCGCCCGCGCCGGAGACGTCGAAGACCTCCTGCGCGACGGTCGGAATATGGTAGGGCGCCTGTCCGCGCCGGCAAAGCAGCATGCCGGATTCACCCAGCGTGATCAGCAGCATGGCGGGCTTCAGATCGGTCAGCAGCCGGTCCGCCGTCCGGAGCAGGCCGGCATCGGCCAGCGGATCGGAAGTGCGCGTCTCGTCGGGAAGCCCGGCGAGCTCGAAGGCCTCCTTGCGGTTCGGCGTGATCAGCGAGAGCCCGGTCAGATCGAGCCGGTGGACCGGCTTGGGATCGAGGCTCAGCCAGACACCGCGGCGGCGGCACTCGGCCTTGAGTTCGTCCAGCAGCGACTGCGTGACGACGCCTTTGCCGTAATCACCGACCACGACCGCGTCGGCGCGGGCGAGGGCGGATTTGAGCAGCGCGGACAGCCGTTCGCGGAGCGGCCCGGCGAGGGTGTCCCGGGTTTCGCGATCGATGCGGACCACCTGTTGTTTGTGGGCGACGATGCGGGTTTTGACGCTGGTGGCGCGGCTCCCGTGGGACACCACGCCGCTGCAGCCGATTTCCTGGCTCTTGAGAATCGAGCGGAGCTGGTCCGCCGCGGAATCCTGTCCCACCACGCCGAACAATTCGGTTTGAACCCCCAGCGCGGTCAGGTTGCGGGCGACGTTGGCGGCTCCGCCCGGCATGAAACTTTCCCGTTCAAAATCCACCACCGGCACGGGCGCCTCGGGCGAGATGCGCGCGACGCTGCCCCAGATGAACTGGTCGAGCATGAGATCGCCCACCACGAGGACGCGGGCCGCGCGCGCGGCTTCCAGCACCTTTCGAACACGGTCCAGGGACATGCTTGCGGGTTTCATAGTCAGTCCAGAAATGCGGTCAGCGGGCTGGTGGGGCTGGCCGTGGAAAGTTGCGCGGCCAGGCCGGATTCAAATGCGGCCCGGCCCGCCTCCACCGCCATGCGGAAAGCCGTGGCCATCCGGTTCGGATCGGGCGAGACGGCGATGGCCGTGTTGACCAGGACCGCGTCGGCCCCGAGCTCCATCGCCTCGGCGGCATGGCTGGGCGCGCCGAGCCCGGCATCCACCACCACGGGGACCGTCGCCTGCTCGATGATAATGCGGATCTGGTCGCGGGTCTGAATGCCGCGGTTGGAACCGATGGGAGCGCCGAGCGGCATGACGGTGGCCGCGCCCGCTTCCTGCAGGCGCTTGGCCAGGACAGGGTCGGCGTTGATGTAGGGCAGCACCGTGAACCCCTCCTTCACCAGAAGTTCCGTCGCCTTGAAAGTTTCGATGGGATCCGGCAGCAGGTAGCGCGGATCGGGATGGATTTCCAGTTTGACCCACTTCGGCAGGCCGGCGGCGGCGGCGAGCCGGGCAAGGCGCACCGCTTCCTCGGCGTTCATCGCGCCGCTGGTGTTCGGCAGGAGCAGGTATTTCGCTGCGTCGATGAATTCCAGGATGTTGGCAAAAGGATCCTTCGTGCCGGTCAGGTCCGCCCGGCGCAAAGCCACGGTGACCATGCCCGTCCCGCTCGCGGCCAGCGCGTCACGCATGGCTTCCGGCGACGAAAATTTCCCGGTCCCGAGAATCAGGCGGGACTCAAACCGGCGCCCGGCAATGACCAGTGGCTGAGGTGCGATCGACATCCGGTGTAGTCTAGGCCGCGGGCGGAATTTGTCGAGCTAAGGGAGGGATGCCGTCCCCGGCGTCCCCATTTTGCATCCGAATTGGGCCGCTGGGGACGCCGGCCCTCCCAGTGAACAAAAAACCCGCAGCGAGGGGCTGCGGGCTTTCGGGAAAACTTGCGAACAATCAGCGGCGCACCAGGCGGCGGCCGGCGAGCGCCAGCGCGCCAAGCACCAGCAATGAAGCCGTCCCGGGTTCGGGCACCGCGATCGGCACCAGTTCCTCGCACCATTGCGCAGAACCGAGGAACGTCATACTGAACGAGAAATCAATGCTGCCGGCCGGATTCCAGGTCACCGGAGTTCCGCCCGTGTAAACGATGCTCCCGATCCAGTCGCTGCCAACCAGGACCGGTTGGGTGACGCTGAGCACGGTCCAATCCCCGGGATTCGTCACCTGGACACTCCCGAGCGTGAACGTCTTGTTCATTTTCACGTTCACCTGGTATCCCGCCCAGTCAAACCCGGTGTCGTTGTCGATCGAGTTCGCAATCGTCAGCGTCGGATCCAGTTCCGTGTCGGTGGTGATGGTACCCAAAATGTGGGCGATGGCTCCGCTCTGGTCGCCGTAAAGGCCGATGGAGGTCGTCGCGCCCCAGTTATAATCCGGGCAGCTGATGGCGCCGTCGCCATCCGCTGCGGCCGTCACGCCGATGATATCGCCAAAAGTGGTGGACGCAGTAAGGGAAACTGCAACAGCCAGAAGAATGGAATGGCACTTCATAAAAACTTCCCGGGTGGATGCCGCCAGCCCGGATTCCAGTCTCGCTTTGGTTCGCCCGCGAGATGTTTGGATTAAGAACCAGGTCATTAGCAAAGTCAACAGAAAACCTGCGTGGGAGCAGTTTCTTTAAACACTTTACGTGACTTTTGGGGTCGAAGGAGCCCCCGCAAAGAGTCTGGAGAACCTTTGCCTTTCCCGTCCGTTTGCGTTCAGCCGCGGTTTCACCTTCCCTTGCCTATTCCCGGCGCGGGTTCTAGCCTGTCGGCATGTTCCGACCGTGCATCGATCTGCATGAAGGCAGGGTAAAACAAATCGTCGGCGGCACGTTGGACTCCGGCGCCGGCGGGCTGCGCACGAATTTCGTCTCGGACCGCCCGGCCGCGTGGTTTGCGGATTTGTACCGGCGCGACAACTTGTCCGGCGGACACGTCATCCAGCTCGGGCCGGGCAATGAAGCGGAGGCTCGCTCGGCCTTGAAGGCGTTTCCAGGCGGACTGCAACTGGGCGGGGGCGTCACGGCCGATAACGCCGCGTCGTGGCTGGAAGCCGGCGCGTCGCACGTGATTGTCACGTCGTGGGTTTTCCGGGAGGGACGGCTCGACGAGGACCGGCTGGCGGAACTGGTGCGGCGCGCTGGACGCGATCGGCTGGTGCTGGACCTGAGCTGCCGCAAGCGCGCCGGGGAATACTGGGTGGTGACGGATCGCTGGCAGAAATTCACGTCGCTGGCCGTCCAGCAATCCACACTCGAATCTCTCGCCGGACATTGCGCGGAATTTCTTGTTCACGCGGTGGATGTGGAGGGGTTGTGCCGGGGGATCGATTCGGAACTGGTGGAGCGGCTGGGGCGCTGGTCGCCGATTCCCGCCACGTACGCCGGCGGAGCGCGATCGCTGGCCGACCTGGAGGAAGTCACCCGAATCGGAGGCGGGCGCGTGGATCTGACGATCGGATCGGCCCTGGACATTTTTGGCGGCACCGGGGTGCGCTACGAGGACGCCGTGGAGTTCAATCGACGCGATCGGAAGGCGAATTGAGAACGCGCGACCTGCTGCTGCTGCTGGTGCTGCACGCGTTCTGGGCGGCATCGTATTCGATTTACAAGCTGCTCGAACCGAACCTCGGCGTGGGCGGCATTGTGACGCTGCGATTCGGCCTCGCCGGGTTGTCGTTGCTGCCATTCTGGCCGCTGCTGCCGGGCGCCGCGCCCCGCGGGTGGGACCTGGTCCGGACCATCCTGATGGGCCTGGCGCTGTTCACGCTCGGGCAGAGGCTGCAGGTCTGGGGCAACGCGCTGGGCACCGCCACGCACTCGTCCCTGCTGATGGGCGTGGAACCGCTGGTGACTTCCGTGGCGGCAGCGCTGTTTCTGAAGGAAACCCTGGGCCGCCGGATGCTCGCGGGATTCGCGCTGGGCATGACCGGCGTCGCGGTCATCAGCGGACTCGGCAGCCAGCGGCTCGAATGGATCGGGCCCGCCGCCAGCCTCCTGCTGCTGGTTTCGTTCGGCTGCGAAGCGGCCTATTCCGTGATGGGCAAACCGCTGATCGCGCGCGTCGGGATCTTGAAAATGCTGGCCGTTTCACTGCTCGCCGGGACCGCGGCGAACCTGATGATCGACGGGCCGGCCACGACCTCGGGGGCCGCGAGCCTGTCCACCCGCCAATGGCTGCTCGCGGGCGTGCTCGCCCTCGTGTGCACCACGATCGGTTACGGGTTCTGGTTCCGCGTCATCCGGCGCTGCCCGGTCAACCTCGCCGCGTTGACGGTCTTCTCACAGGCCATCTTCGGCGTCGCCACCGCGCGCCTCTGGCTCGGCGAACCCATCCGGCTGCCCCAGATCGCCGGGAGCGCCATCATCCTGGCGGGATTGGTGCTGGGATTGTCGGGAAGACAGGACAGCGGAACGAAGAAGACGGATTGAGGTGGAAGCGGCTCCGCGATCCGACGATCGCGGCTACAGGAAAACTGGGGCTGCAGAAAAAAACCCGCGGCCTTGAAGGACCGCGGGTGGAGTGATTCGAATTGGAGGGTTACTTGGCCGCTTCGATCTTGGAGGCGGTCAGCATCATTTTGCCGTGTTCTTCCTTCACGGTGCCAGTCGCTGTGACCTTCTCGGATTCCTTGCACAGGTTTTCATGGAAGTCCTTGCTCACCTGGTTTTGCACCAGGTAATAGGTCACCTTCTTGCCGTTCTCGGTCGTCTGGATGACGTTCTGGCACTTGTCCGATTCCTTCAACGCGCACTTGGCGCATTTGCCTTCTCCGGTGATGGTGATTTCCTTGTCCGCGGCAAACGCCGACAGGGACGCCATCAGGAGCCCGGCCATAACCAATATGGATGCGGTTCTTTTCATAGGTTCGATAGGTCTACCCGTAGCGGTATGATGGTTCAAGCGGGTGTTTTGTTCAAAATAAACGACAATATTGCGTCACGCCAAGGCGGCGTAGCGGAGTGATGGAGTCGTGGAGTGCTGGAGTATTGGAAAAGAGGTTTCGCGCTGAAATCCATCACTCCAGCGCTCCACCACTCCAATACTCCATTCTCAGCTGGAGAGCGCGCCTTCGGCGGCGGTGTTCTGCGTGAACGCGAGCTTGTCCTTCTCGGCGGTGACCAGGATGGGTTCGCCGTCGTGGAGATTGCCCTTGAGCAACTCCTCGGCGAGCGGGTCTTCCAGGAATCGTTCCACCGCGCGGCGCATCGGACGCGCGCCGTATTGCGGGTCGTAACCTTTTTCCACCAGGAAATCCTTCGCCTTTTCGTTCAGCTCAAGGTGAATGTTCCGGGTCTTGAGACGGAGCATGACCTTGCGGATTTCGAGGTCGAGGATCTCGATGAGATCGGGCTTGGTGAGCGACCGGAACACGATGACGTCGTCGATGCGGTTCAGGAACTCGGGGCGGAAGGTTTTCTTGGCTTCCTCCATGATTTTGTCGCGCATCTGTTCGTAGCTGCTCTCGTCCGTGATGGGCGAAAACCCGAGCGTGCTCTGGCGCTTGATGGTGTCCGAGCCGACGTTGGACGTCATCAGGATGATGGTATTCCGGAAATTGACGACGCGGCCGACGTTGTCGGTCAGTTTCCCTTCCTCGAGGATCTGGAGCAGCATGTTCCAGACGTCGGGGTGGGCCTTTTCGATTTCGTCGAACAGCACGACCGAGTACGGCTTGCGCCGGACCTGTTCGGTGAGCTGGCCGCCTTCCTCGTAGCCGACGTATCCCGGGGGCGAGCCGACCAGGCGCGAGACATTGAACTTCTCCATGTACTCGCTCATGTCGAGCTGGATCAGGGCCTTCGAGTCGCCGAACATCTGTTCCGCGAGCGTTTTGGCCAGAAGTGTCTTGCCGACACCCGTGGGTCCGAGCAGCGCAAAGGTGCCGATGGGACGGCGCGGATCCTTGAGATCGGCGCGGGAACGTCGGAGCGCTTTGCAGATGGCGGAGACGGCGGTTTTCTGGCCGATGACCACCTTGGTCATTTCCTCCTCCACCTTGAGCAGCCGCGCCATTTCGCCCTCTTCCATGCGCTGGAGCGGAATGCCGGTCCACTTGGACACCACGTGCAGAATGTCTTCCTCGTCGACCTTGACGCGTTTTTCCTCGCGGGACGCGCGCCATTCCTTGAGCAGGTTGTCGAGCTTTTCCTTCGCCTGCTTTTCCTTGTCGCGCATCGCGGCGGCGCCTTCGAAATCCTGGTTCTTGATCGCGCGCTCTTTGTTGGCCTTGATCTCCTCGATCTCGGCCTCGAGATCCTTGACCTCGGGCGGGCGCGTCATGGTGCCGATGCGCGCGCGCGAACCGGCTTCATCCATCAGGTCGATGGCCTTGTCCGGCAGGTAACGGTCGGTGATGTAACGATCCGAAAGTTTGACGGACGCTTCAACGGCCTTGTCGGTGAACTCGGCCTTGTGATGCTCCTCGTATTTCGGGCGGAGCCCCTTGAGGATGAGCACGGCTTCCTCGATCGACGGCGCTTCGACCTTGACCGACTGGAAGCGGCGTTCGAGGGCGGCGTCCTTCTCAATGTATTTGCGATATTCGTTGAGCGTGGTGGCGCCGATGCACTGCAGTTCGCCTCGGCTCAGGGCGGGCTTGATGATGTTGGACGCGTCCATGGTGCCTTCGGCCGAGCCGGCGCCCACAATCGTGTGCAATTCGTCGATGAAAAGGATGATGTTCTTCGAGCGCCGGATCTCGTCCATGACCGCCTTGATGCGCTCCTCGAACTGGCCGCGGTATTTGGTGCCGGCGACCATGAGGGCGAGGTCGAGCGTGATGACGCGCTTGTCGCGGAGCAATTCGGGGACATTGCCGGCGGCAATCTCCTGGGCGAGACCTTCGACGATCGCGGTCTTGCCGACGCCGGCTTCGCCGAGCAGCACCGGGTTGTTCTTGGTGCGGCGGCAGAGAATCTGGATGACACGCTCGATCTCGTTCTTGCGCCCGATGACCGGGTCCATCTCGTTCTTGCGCGCAATTTCAGTCAGGTCGCGGCCGAACGCCTTCAGCGCGGGCGTCTTGACTTCGCCCTTCTTTTCGCCGGGCGCGGGTTTCTCGGGAGCTTCTCCCGGGGGCCCGGCTTCTTCCTGGGCGGCAAAATTCGGATCGAGTTCCTTCAGGATTTCCTGGCGGGTCTGTTCGATGTCGACGTCGAGATTCTTGAGCACGCGGGCGGCGACGCCGTCGCCTTCGCGGAGCAATCCGAGCAGGATGTGTTCGGTGCCGACGTAGGTATGATTCAGGGCCTTGGCTTCGCGGGCGGCGAGGGCGAGGACTTTCTTGACGCGCGGCGTGTACGGGATGTTCCCGATCATCTTCTGATCGGGCCCGGTGCCGACCTGCTTCTCGACTTCCATGCGGACGGTTTCGAGGTCGAGGCCCATTTTCTGGAGCACATTGACGGCGACGCCCTGGCCGAGTTTGATGAGGCCGAGCAGGAGGTGTTCGGTCCCGACGAAATTATGGTTAAAGCGGTCGGCTTCCTTGCGCGCCAGCGCCAGCACCTGCTGCGCGCGGGGCGTAAAATTACTCATTGCTTCATCGCTCATACGTTCTGCATCAACAATGCAATCACTTCTCCTGCTTGTCCACTCCCGTTGCAGTAGGAGGGGTCGGCTTGGATACGGGGCGGCTCACCTGTTTCAACCGTTCCCGAACCATGTCTGCACGAAGCAGATCGCGTTCCTCGGCCGACAGTTTCTCAGAATGCTGCTTCTGCAAATGCGCGGGCTGTGTCAAAACGAACAACTCGTCCACCAATGACCGGTCCACACCCGGAAAAAGCGCCATATCCACCCCCAACCGCATCAGGGACAGCAAATTCATGGTCTCTTTCGACGAAATACTGTGCGCATTCGCCAAAATCCCATAAGCCCGGCCAATGTGGTTGTAAACCATCTTTGCTTTCTTCTCCAGCAAAGTGGCCCGGGCATTTTCCTCATGCTCAATGATCTGGGCCAAAACCTTCTCAAGTCGTTCGACAATAGCACTTTCGGATTCACCAAGGGTCATTTGGTTCGACACCTGGAAAACATTGCCGAGCGCTTCCGTTCCTTCACCGTATAAACCGCGGACGGCCAGGCCCAATTTATTGACGGATTGAATGATAGGATTGATCTGTTCGGCGAGGACCAAACCGGGCAGATGCAGCATGGCACTGACCCGGATTCCGGTGCCAATATTCGTCGGGCAGGCGGTCAGGTAACCCAGATCGGAGTTGAAAGCGTAATTCAACCGCTTTTCGAGCTGGGAATCCACGCGGTCGATGGCCAGCCAGGCTTGACGGAGCTGCAATCCCGGCCGCAATGCCTGCATCCGCATGTGATCCTCTTCGTTGATCATCACGCAGAGCGTTTCATCCCGATTCAAAACCAATCCGCTCCCCGCGCTCTTGGCGGCGTGCTCGCGGCTGATCAGGTGGCGTTCCACCAGGATCTGCTTGTCGAGCGCGGTCAGATTGTCCATCGACTGCGAAAACGCATCGGTCATTTCCGGCAACGTCTCGACCGCGGGCCGGATCGTGTCGAGCACGCGGATGCGTTCGGGTTTCTTGGCCCAGCCGGGAAACGCGGCGTCGTGGATGTTGCGGGCAAGTCGCACGCGGCTGGACATGACGATGCGGTCATGCGGCCCCTTGCGTCGGGCGGATTCGGCCGGCGGAATGAGAAACTCGTGGATATCCATGGCAATCAGGAGGCCGGAATGCGGTTCAGCTCGGCGGTGCGCTTTTTGATTTCATCGCGCAACTGGGCGGCCTGTTCGAAGTCCTCCTGCTCGATGGCGATGGCGAGTTTCTTGTGAAGCATCAGGAGCCGGTCGGAAAGTTCGCGGGTCTGGCGAAGGGCTTCGGGGACTTTGCCGACGTGGCGCGTGCCCTTGTGCATGGATTTCAGGAGGGACTCCAAACCTTCGCTGAACGTCTTGTAACATTCCGGGCAGCCGAGCCGTCCGGCCTTCTTGAAATCCGCCTGCGTGAACCCGCACCGCGGGCATTTCAATTCCTGGCCGGTGGACGATTGCGCCATTTCCTGGGACGCGCCAAGGCCGAGCAGCAGGTCCGCGAGCGAGAATCCCGTGGGATCATTCACGCCCTTCGTCTTGGCGCATTCCTCGCACAGGTCCACCTTCTGCATTTTGTCCCCGGCAATCTGGGTCAAATGCACAGTGGCTTCGCGTTCCTTGCAAATGCAACAGAGCATAAATCAATACCGTAGCGGCGGCCCCGAGAGGCATCAGTGAAGGCGTGGAACCCGGCGCCAGCCATCGTCACCCATCATATCGGCTCGCCCGAGGCTTTCGTCAAGGTGTGGTACTCCGACACCAGTTTCCGGGTCAACACTCCCGGTTTCCCGTTCCCGATCACGCGGCCGTCGATTTTCACCACCGGCACAATCTCCGCCCCGGTGCCCGTCAGAAAACATTCATCGGCGTTGAAAAGATCGTAGCGCGTCAGGTTCGGTTCGCTCACCGCGATGCCGGATTGTTCGGCCAACTCGATCACCACCTGCCGGGTGATGCCGTAAAGCGCGCCGGCGGACAGCGGCGGCGTCATGAGACGCCCTTCCTTCACGATGAACAAATTATCCCCCGTGCATTCCGCGACGAACCCTTCCGAATTCAGCATCACGGCTTCCTCGCAGCCCCCGTTGTTGGCCTCGATCTTCGCCAGGATGTTGTTCAGGTAATTCAACGACTTGATCGCCGGATTCAGCGCGCTGTGCAGGTTGCGCACGGTCGGGACCGTGATGATCTCCATGCCGCGCTGGTAAAGCTCAGGCGGATAAAGCTGGATCTTGTCCGCGATGATGATCACCGACGGCGATTTGCAGGTCCTCGGATTCAACCCCAGCGTGCCGACTCCGCGGGTCACCACGAGGCGGATATAGCCGTCGCGGATCCGGTTCTTGCGGCACGTCTCGACCACGGCGTCGGCGATTTCCTGGGGCGACATGGGGACCGACAGCAGGATGGCCTTGGCGGAATAGAAAAGGCGGTCGACGTGTTCTTTCAGGCGGAAGACGCGGCCGTGGTAGGCCCGGATGCCCTCGAAAATGCCGTCGCCGTAAAGCAGCCCGTGATCGAACACGGACACCTTCGCATCGCGCTCGCTGTAGTATTTACCGTCGATATAGACTTTCATGACGCAAGAGCAGGGAACCTATTGAAAAAATGGGGCCAAAGCAAACGCGAATTTGCGTGACAAACCAGCCGCGGGGCTTATATTGCGCGCCCTTACGACGACCCTATGGTCTAGCGGTTAGGACACCACCCTTTCACGGTGGTAGCCCGGGTTCGATTCCCGGTAGGGTCGCCAATCCTCACTTCCTCAGCCGATACAGAACGGCGTCCGCCAACCGAGCATTCGTGACGTAAAGCCGGTCGCCCAAAAGCGCCGCCACGCTGGGCACAACCGACCAACCTGCGGCCGGGCCGGGAGGCGGCGCCTGCTCCAGTTGGAAGCCCGCCGCGACCGCAGGCCACGACACCACCACGGAATCGCCCGACGCCGTGATCGCGAGCTTCGGGGTCCCCAGCACTGTAAACGCATTTCCCGGATTCGCGGGGCCCGACCCCGCCCGCGCCGAAAGAACCACAGGGTTTCCCGCACCCCCCACAGCCACGCTGCCGCTCCAGGTGCCGGCCGCAAAATTGCCGGTCTGCGACGGGCTCACCGCCACCGACACCACGTCCGTCGAATACCGCAAATCCACGTAATACCACTGCGCCGCATCCGGCTGGTTCGGGAAGGCATCCCCGTCGTTCCAATAACTCGACTGGAGGACCACGCCCGGCGCCGAGGCCGGAAGACTGTCGCCCCAGTAATAAAACCCGCCCGGCTCGTAAACCCCGACCCGGTAGGTGGCCCCCGGCACCAGCAACACCGGCGCGGCAAGCGCCGTCTCCGTCCACGTGCCCGGCACGCCCGCAACCGGTTGCGCCGCCAGCAGCGTCCCGCGATCGGTCCAGATCGACACCTTGCTTCCAAAAAAGGTCCGGACATGAGTCACCAGGATTCCGGCCGACGGCGTGAAGGAATAACCGAACACGTAACCCGACGGATCCGTTTCAGCCCAGTTCAACGCGGGAGCTCCCAGCAGCGTGTTTGTCGGAAACACGGCGGGCGCCGGGGCAAAGGCGCCGAGCTGAACCGGCATCGTGAAATTCAACGTGGCGTTGGACGCGTCCTGCGCCGTCAATGACACGGCAAATAACTCCCCGATGATCTGCGGCGAC
The DNA here is from genome assembly GCA_046346665.1 of Verrucomicrobiota bacterium. GTDB lineage: Bacteria > Verrucomicrobiota > Verrucomicrobiia > Limisphaerales > JAXMHQ01 > JAXMHQ01. The sequence goes on along the minus strand of JAXMHQ010000026.1, from coordinate 31,256 downwards.
GCCACCGGACCCCAACTGAAATGATCCGGCAACGCCTCGTCGTCCAGGATCGACAACTGCGCGGCCCCATCAGTCCAATTCGTGTAATGCGCCGTGACGGTCACCGGCTGCGGGCCCTCAATGACGCTGTTGTCGGTGACGGTGAGATTGAACACGGCCGAGGTGTTGCCGGCGTTCAGCGTCACCGTGGGCGGCACATACAACCGCGTCGGGCTGCTCGACGTGAGTTGAATCGTATAACTTGCCGCGACCGCCGCCGGCACGCTCACCCGGCCCGCCCCCGCCAGCAGGCCAACCCCTTCCGTCACCGTCGCTGGCAGCGACACCGTGAGCGCCGTCGCGTCGTTGTCGTGCACCACCATGCTGGTCGAGTAAATTCCATAATCCGCCGCGAATGCCCCGATCGACACCGCCTGGTCCCGGTCGAGAAGCGCGTCGTCCACCACCGTGATGTCGAACGCGGCATTGGTGCTGCCGGCGGGAAGAAGCACCGTGGGAGGCACGAGGATTTCCGACGTGTCGCTCGAACTCAGCGTGACGAGCAGATCGTTGGTCGGCGCGGTTTGCACAATCACCTGCCCCGCCCCGGCCAGCACGCCGTCCCCTTCGGTGGCTTGCGGCGGAACCGCGACGCGAAACAGCGTCCCCGGCACCAGCGCCCGCATCAGCGTCACATCGCCCCCGTCCGGCAGGGCATCAAAAACCGCGAACGCCTGGCTGTTGTTGGTGACCACGCCGCAAGGGATCGCGGCCCCGTTCTGCACCGCCAGCGCCCAGGGCCAGCCCGCCGGCAACGGCCGGCGCACCGTCACCGGCACATCGTAAATCGTGTTGGTCAGCGTGTCCGTCACCCGCACCGTGACCGAGCTGGAGTCGGCCGCAACCTCCGCGACAGACACGTCGTTCCGCTCCCGGATGTAGCGCGCCACGTTCGCGAAGGTGTCCACCCAGTAACGATTGGTGTTGGCCGCGTAATAATCCACGCTCGATTGCAGAACCGAGCTCGCCAGCGGCGAATAGCCGCCGTCGTTGTCGATCCCGTGAATGAGGTAGACGCCCCAGCCGCCCGCCGCGGCCGTGCTCCGCGCCGTGTTGGTGAAATCGGACAGCGTCAGCACACTGCCCAGTGAGCCGCAGATAAAACAACTGATTTGCATGAAATTCGGCGGATTGCTCGAATTAATCACGCCGGAACAATTCCGCGCCGCCATGTAATACTGCGCGGTGAGCGATTCGGACCCCGAGGCGCAATACGGATACGCGATCGTCATGCAGGACTGGTTCGTGATGGCCGCGTTGATCGCGCTTTGCGAATCGGCCTGCTCCGTCGCCTGCTGCGCCAGGGTCAGCGAGCCCAGGTTTGCGTGCGTGACCGTGTGGCTCGCGATCTCATGGCCCGCCCCCGCCGCCGCCTGCAGCTTCTGCCAGCCACCACTGCCCTGGATGCTCGTAATCGTAAACAACGTCATCCGCAGCCCCTTCTGATTGAACATCGGAACCGCAATCGCAAACTGGTTCGGACAACTGTCGTCGAAAGTGTAGGAAACCGCCGCCGCCCGGAACCCCCGCCACGTCGCCACCTCGTACGGCGACGCAACCGATCCGGCACTCACCGGGCCCGCCAGCAAGCCGGCCCAGGCCACCAGCCACGGAAATCTCAGCGCGGAAAACTTCATGAGAAAAATAAGGGATAAGAATGGGTTGCTCGACTCCGCCGAGTCTACCGGAACCCTGCCCCCCCGTCAATCACACGAACTGATGATCCAATGCCTCTCTATTAGCCTGCGCACCCTGTGGCCGCAATCGTCAGATTGCGGATCACCAGCCGCCCGAGTGATGAGGACGCGCCCCGGACTGAACGTCAATCCGATCCACAGCTTTCGGGGTTGAGTATGACTTATATTCTTCTAATATGCATCAGTATGACTGTTCATTCTGACGGCAGCGCGCCCGGGCCGGGCGCGGAAGCGTTCTCGGAAGCGGGCGCGTGGAGCCGGGTCGGGGGCGGCTGGCGTCCGTTGCATGGCAGCGTGCGCGGCGCCGGCTTCAGCATCGAGTGGCACGATTTCTTCGCAGAGAAGGAGCTCGACTGGGCCGCAAGTTTTCATCCCGATTGCGTCGAGCTGTGCCTGAACCTGGACGGGCACGGTTATGTGGCGGACCGCGGCGGGCGCACGGAATTCGCTTCGAATACCGCGGGGTTCTATCATCAGAAGGACCGGCCTTTGACTGCCCGCCGCGAGGCGGACGAGCAGCACCGGTTTCTGACGGTTGAATTCTCCTGCCCGTTTTTGCGAAAGCATTTCGGCGGGATGCTGTCGGCGCTGGACCCCGTGGTCAACGCCGCGTTGAAGGATTGCCCCTGCCGGCACGTGGCGGGCGACGTGGTCCGGCTGTCCTCGGCGCAACTCGACCTGGTCCGGGTGCTGAGGCATCCGCCGGTGCCGGCGCCGGCGCAGCCGTTGTGGTACCAATGCAAGGCGCTGGAGCTCGCCGTAACCTTCCTGACTCGCGGGCGGGAGCAACAAGAACCGGCCACAACCCGCAGGCAGCGCCTGGCCCAGGAACGCGTGGAACAGGTCAATGCCCTGTTGAAACAAAGCCTGGCCGAACCGCCGTCACTCAAGGAACTGGGCCGGAAAATCGGCTGCAGCCATTTCTACCTGAGCCGCATTTTTTCGGAGCAGACCGGCCGCACCATCAGCCAGCAATTGCGCGAACTCCGCCTCGAGCGCGCCGCCGAACTGCTCAAGTCCGGCGAATACAACGTGACCGAAGCCGCCTTCGAGGTCGGCTACAACAGCCTCAGCCACTTCAGCGCAGCCTTCCGCGAAACCTTCGGCTGCTGCCCCGGACTTTACCCAATCCGCCTGGCGGCGACACCGGTGGGGCGAGACTCTGTCGAGCCCTGACCAGACCCATGGATTGTTGGATCGATGGATTTGTGGATTATTGGAAGACTCCGCGCGAGAGTCTTCACATCCATCCAGAAATCCAATAATCCAATAATCCAATTTTTCGAGGGCTCGATAGAGTCTCGCCGCACCTGGACTGTATCGGCAAGGCGCCGCTAACAATTCGCAATCCGCCGGGAGCACCGTTTTCCACCAGGCCCGATGCTGCACCGCATGAAACGGTCATTCGCCCTCAATTGCAGCACCGCCGGGATCCTGATCGCCGCCCTCGCGCAGACATCCGCCCGGTCGGAATCCCTTTCCACCACATCCCCCGCTCCCGTCGCGGCGCCATCCACGTCGCTTCCCAGCTCGCGCTACGGACTCTTCAATGCGCTGGATCACCGGAGCTTTTACAACGAAGGCAATTTCCCGGAGCCGTTCCTGGTGGACGACACCGGGCTGGAACTGGACGAGGCGCGGCTGGACTGGCGGCATGACAACGGCGGACCGCAAGCCCATGCCGACGAAGTCCTGATGGAAGTGGAGCACGGATTCGGACTGCTCACGCTGGAGCTCGCGGTGCCGTACGTGCGCGAGGTCGAAAGCGGCGCGGTGACCCAGGGAATCGGAAACATCGAGCTCGGGGCGCGACACCCCGTCTACCAGTTCGTGTCCGAAAAAGGTTTCTTCGACACCACCTGCGGCGTGGGAATCGAGGTGGCGGTTCCCGCGAGCCCGGATTTAAGTGTGAACACCGAGATCGTGCCGAAGGTGTTCAACGATACCCGCATCGGGAATCACTTCACGGTCCAGACATTGTTAGGTTACTCCACGCTCGTCGGCGGCGGCGGCGAGGGCGGCACGCGCAACTTCGAATATGGCTTCGTCTTCGGCTATTCGATCGACCGCCCCGTCACCCCGATTCCCAGCATCCAGCAGTTCATCCCTATGTTCGAACTGACGGGCGAGACCGGCCTGAACCAGTCGAACAGGGGCCAGACCAGCCTGCTCGGGGATGCCTGCTTCCGCGTCTACCTGAAGCCGTTCCGCGGGATCCAGCCGCGGCTCGGCGCAGGCTACGTGTTCCCCCTGAACGATGTCGCCCGCGAAGAAACAAAATGGGGCGTCATCACCAGTTTGGTGTTCGAATATTGATCGCATGAACATCAGCCGCCGGGATTTCATTCTGCTTACGGCCGGACTGGCGGCCGGCTGCGGCTCCCCGCGGCCGGCCGCGGTTGCAGCACCGCGCACGCTGCCGGCGGGAACGGCATCCGATTACCCGGCGGACGGCGTCTACTCCGGGCTGGCGGACCGCGGAGTCTTCATGGTCAAACGAAACGGACAACTCACGGCCTTGTCCTCCATCTGCACCCACCGGAAATGCAAATTGAAACCCGAGCCCGACGGCTCGTTTCAATGCCCGTGCCATGGGTCCACTTTCGACCCGTCCGGCCGCGTGACAGAAGGACCCGCGCAACGCGATCTTCCGTCATACCCGGTCAGCGTCGATGACCAGGGCCGTGTCTCGGTGCGTTTGGTTGGAGCCATCCATTCATGACAGGATCCGCGGCTTCGGGCATCGCCTCCGCATAGGAATTGCCTGCCATCCTCCCGCCGTGTTAAACACTGGCTTCGTCATGTCACGTCCGAACCTTGTTTCCGAACTCTCCCTGCGGCCGCTCTGCTGCGACGGCGCCATGGGCACCCAGTTGCTCGCCCGCGGCCTCGCCAGCGGCGACTGCGGCATGCTCTGGAATATCGACCGACCCCGCGATGTGTCCGCCATTCACGCCGCGTACGCGCAAGCCGGCTGCGACCTCGTCACCACCAATTCCTTCGGCGGCACGCGCTTCGCACTCGAAACCCACGGCTGCGCCGGCCGCGTCGCGGAACTCAACCGCGCCGCCGCCCGCGTCGCGCGCCAAACCGCCGGCGACTCCAACTGGGTGCTCGGCGATGTCGGGCCGTTCGGCGGATTTCTCGCGCCGGTCGGCGACGTCTCCCCCGCGGAACTCCGCCCCGCCTTCGCGGAACAAATCATCGCCCTGCTCGAGGGCGGCGCCGACGCCATCCTCGTCGAAACCATGAGCGATCCCGCAGAAGCCGCCCTCGGCGTCGAAGCCGCCAAATCCTGCCGCCCCGACATTCCCGTCATCGCCACTTACGCATTCCAGAAAACCGCCGGCGGCGCCTTCCGAACCATGACGGGCGCCGCCGTCGAAATAGCCATCCGCACCGCCGTCGATGCCGGGGCCGATATCGTGGGCGCGAATTGCGGCACCGACCTTGCCCTGCCCGATTACGTCGAACTCGCGCGCCAGATCGCGCAACACGCGGGATCCGCCAAGGTCATGGTCCAACCTAACGCTGGGTCGCCGCACATGCGGAATGGCGAAATTGTCTACGACGCGTCGCCGGAACAGATGGCGAAACTCGCCGGAGAACTGCTCGGCGCAGGAGTCCGGATCGTGGGCGGCTGCTGCGGCACGGCGCCGGAACATCTCGCGGCCATGAGCCGCGCGGTTCACGGAAGCCGGAGCTGATCGAAAAAGCGATTCTCAAAACCGGAACCGGCGTCCAATTCCAGGACCTTCACCTTCGCGGCCAACCCCCGCATCTCCGGGATCGAGGCCCGGTCCACCAACGCCAGCAGCGCCCCCGCCAGCGCCGTGTTGCCCACAACCTGCACCTGCTCGCGCCGAATGCCGGGCAGCAGCCCGATCTCCAGCGCGTGCCGCACATCCAGGTGCCGCCCAAATCCGCCAGCCAGGTAAACCCGGTCCAGCCCCGGCGCTGCAATCCCCGCCTTGTCCAGCAAAGTCAGGATGCCCGCCCCAATCGCCGCCTTCGCCTGCAACAGCGCCGCAACGTCCCGCTCCGTGATCCGCATCCCGCCCTGCAACCGCACCGCCCTCACGCCTTCGTCCATCAACCGGTGCTGAGGCGGAATCGATTCCCAGGCGCCGGGATCAAATCGCCCGTTCTCCCGCAACAACCCGCTCCGGCGGCCCGTCGCCAGAAAATCCAGGTAGGCCGATCCGCAAATTCCCACAGCCGGGCCGGACCCCATTCGGCCTGCATCCAGGTGAAACGGATGCAGCGACAGGCGCAGGCTCGTGACCGCCCCTTCAACCGCCGCCGCGCCGCTCGCCAGGCCGCAACCTTCGAACGCGGGCCCCGCCGCCGTCGCACAACCCAACAACTCGTTCCCGCGGTGCAATACCATTTCCCCGTTCGTCCCCAAATCAATCAACAACCCCGGCCCGCGATCCAGCGAAAGACCGCACGCATACACGCCCGCCGCGATGTCCGACCCAACATAAGCAGCAATGCCGGGAAGAAATTGCAGAGGGATTTCACGATTCAATTCCTCCAGTTCCAAACCGATCTGACCCGCCGTCCAGCGGCGCGCCTCCAGAAATTGCGGTTTAAACGGCACGGTGGCGAGCCCGGCCGGATCCTCGCCCGCCAGCAGGTGGAGCATCAGCGTGTTGCCGGCAATTGTTCCGCCGGCCAGCCGCGACGCCGGCCGATCCGCCGCCCGACAGGCTTGCTCCAGCAGCGGCTTCAAGGTTTCATCCACCAGCGCCCTCTGCAGCGCCCGCCGGCCCTCGATTGTCCGCGCCGCGTCAAGCCGCGTCACCACGTTGTCCCCGAACCGGACCTGCGCGTTGAACCCGCCCGAGCGCGACAACACACGCCCGCTCGCCAGGTCCACCAGCAACACCGCCACCGTCGTCGTGCCCACATCCACTGCAAAACCCGTGTCCCGCCCTCCCGGCTGCGGCGGGAAAAGTGGATCCACCGAATACGGAGTCGAAATGACGAAACAATCCACCCATTGCGGACGATGGCCCAGTTGCGACCGCGCAGGCAGACGAATCTGCGCCGCGCCCCGGAGCCGCGCCTGGCAGGCTTTCACGACCGCCGGGGCCAGCGCAATCCGAGTCCCCAAATCCAGTGTGCCCCGGCGCAATTCAACCTCGCAGCCCCGGCACAAACCGCGCGACCCGCAACGCGTGTTGAGCGGTAACCCGTGCGCGGCCAGCAAAGCCGCAAGATCCTCGCCGCTTGCCGGCATCGCGAGTTCCCGCACCTCGCCGGATTCCAACTCCACGGTCAATGTCAGCCCTGAGTTCACGGTGGCGAAAAGGCGGCCGGATCGGGATCGCGCGGACCACCCGCGCCGGCGGGGATCACGCGGAATCGCGCCTCGTCCCATCGGCCCCAGATCAAATCCTTCAGCCAGCGGGGATCGCCGCGAATCCAGTCGAATTTCCACCCCAGCCATTCGGCGCAGCGCCGGGCATATGCCGCTTCCGACCCGGCATCGGGCGTGCCGAGATCGATGAACACCGCCGTGTCACGCACCGTCCACTGCGCACGCTCGACTTCGAGAAGATACCCCACCTGGTCGGCGTCGAACCGAAACCGAAGCTCCCGCTCCAGCGACTCAAGCCGGTCCGGTCCCGGAACCCGCCGCCCTCGATTCCACCCCGGAGTGTAGTAATGGCAGGCGGGGTGGGAGTCGCCGTGACGCGCCGCGGCGGCTGCGCTGCCCATGAACAGCGCGATGCAATCGTGCGCGCGCGGCAGGATCAGCCGGTGGCGCGACAAGCCCAGCCCCGCTGTGCCGTTTCCGCACAGCCCGTAAGCCAGGGCCACCGCCTCCAAATCATCCCGGCCGTCCAATTCCTCCAGGATGGCCTGGATCGACCCCCGCAATTCCCGCGGTCGATCGTGCAATCCCATCTCCAGAAACCGGGTCTCAACGATGTGCGAAGCGCCTCTCGCGTGCAGCGCAATTTCCCCTTCAAAAACCCTGCACGCCACCAGCACCGTGCGCGGCAGCTCGCCCGGCAATTCGCGGAACTCAGGCTGCGAAGTCATCCGCGTGAAGTATGCCCCCCGCCCGGACCAAGGTGAAGACCGAAAGCACCCCGCCCGCGCACCCGCAATTCACAATTATAGGACTGACCCCTTTCGCAAAGGGGTCAGTCCTATAATTGTGAATTCATTTGGTAACCTCCAGGTCGGGGATCCCAAGCAAAGCAGATCGCAATTGCCGCAGTTGGCCGCCGGGATTGCGATTCATCCCGGCAACCGCCTGGCTCACGCGCGTGTAATGACCCATTCCCAGTCTGCTGGCAACCCAGCGCAGAGGTATAACCGTCCGCCCACGCAACCACCAGGCCAGGGCCGTCTTTTCGATGGCGCCCGCGGGCATTCGGGCAAGGTCCGCGGATGAAATGCCGAGCACACGCATTCCCCTTAGCAGTAATTCTTCCGCGGCAGCGGTGTCATGCGCCAGGCGCGCGGGGCCAGAGTAGGAATCACGACGTCCACCCTTTACCGCTTTCGGCAACATACGCTGTAACTTCTCATAGAAGTCCTCGCCTCCAAAATACCAGCCCCGACGCAGGGCTTTCCACTGGGCTTCCAGTTCGCTGCGGCCCTGTTCCATCCCGAGTTCCAATACCCGCCTTTGCAGGTTCGCTTCATATCTGTCGCGATCTTCTTCACGCAGGCCAAGGCTGGCCATCACCCTGGACCTGCATAACCACTTCGGACAGGATCGGCTAAGGTAGAATGGATAACTGCTCCACGGATAGGTTCCCAGGCTCCGGTCATCGATCTGGACGAGCCCGGCTCGCGCGGGGTTCAAATGGATATACGTGCTCACCACCTGGAAGTAATGGGGATCCCTGCCATCGACCACGATCGCCTTGTAGCGTCCCTGGAAGAGATGCCCGTAAATGTCGTGCCGGGAATTGTAGCGTTGTGTGTAGGTGCCTTGCAGCCATTTCATACCGACAACAAGGTTGGCTTCGGGAGTTTCCGCCAGCAGGTGATAGTGGTTCCCCATCAGCACATAGGCATGTATGAGCCAGCCTGTTTTCTCACAGGCTTCCGCTAGCGTCTCCAGCAGACGCCTCCTGTCAGAGTCGTCCGCAAAAATGGACTGCCCCTGATCCCCCCGCGCCATGATGTGATATACGGCGCCCGGATATTCGACTCTCAATGCCCTGGCCATCCCGGCAAGTAAATTGGTGGTCCTACCACTCCTGGTAAAGTGAAAAACTGCACTTTTCACAATTATAGGACTGACCCCTTTGGCAAAGGGGTCAGTCCTATAATTGTGAATCCGTTCAGATGTCGAAATCGCCGATGGCGGGTTTGGGCGGCGGGGGCGGGGCGAGCGGGGCGGGGGCGGGGGGGACCACGGGACGGAATTCGGCGGCGGCGGGCTGGGGGTGTTCGGACATCAGGCGTTCGATGCGGCGGAAGAGCTGGACGGCGCCGACATAGGAGCCGGCGCGGAAGCGGAAACATTCCAGCACATTCACGAGGAGCTGGAGCAGCTCGCGCGCGCCGGTCCGCGTGAGCAGGAACGGGGCGTCGTACTCCCGGCTCAAATGCTCCATGCGCACTTCAAATCCATCGATCGTGAGTCCCGGCGTCTGGAGCAGTTCCGCGGTGCGCAGGCCCATTTCCGCCGCGGCAATCAGGCCGGTGGTCGCGTTGCCCGCGGCGCGCCGGCGGGTTGGCGGCGAGAGCCGCACGAACGTGGCCGTGATTGCCTTCGGCATTTGCATCCCGCCCAGGAGCTGCCGGGCCAGGTCGAGCGGCGCGAGTCCGAACTCCGCCTTGAAGGAAGCGTCGGGATTTTCCGGATTTGCCGATTTGAGCGAGCGCGCGTATTCGGCGGGCAGGAAAGTCGCCGCGAGCATCCGCCCGTAGCCGCGCAGTGCGCCGCAAATAAACGCGAGCTCGGGATCGACCATCATCACACGGCGCGCCATCTCGGACGACACCAGTCCGCCGACAAACGCCGCGCCCGCCAGCTCGCGGTTCGCGGCGGCAGTGTGATCGGACTGCGCGTGTTCGAAAAGCAAAATGGAAATTGCCAGGGACCGCACGCGGTCGAACCCGATCAGGCTGATCGCGTGGTGGATGGATTTGATCTCGGCGCCGTGGGAGTTGAATCCGACCGAGCCCGCCATGGACACGATGCGGCCCATGGTGGTGGGCTCGCTGTTGATGGATTCCGCGAGGTCGTTGACAGACATGCGATCGGCCTTGCCGCTGATGTCGCGGATGATTCGGACGACCTGGCCGACCATGGGGACCACGCGCGACTCGAGTCCGGCGTGGATCCGGGCGAGTGTAACGCGGGCTTTCTCGCGCGTTTCGTCGCGGGCACTGGGGTCGGTGACCGTGTTCATGCCTGATCCTACAATCATCGACGGCCCGGGGGGCGGGTTAAGCCGGATTTAGCGGATGAAACGGTATCCTGGAATCAGTCCTTCCAGTTGAAGGCGCGCTTCTTGAGCGCGTAGCAGTAACCGAAGAAGAGGATCCCGATGAAGGTGATCATGGATCCGAAGATGAGATTCCGGGTGTCGGGGTCGCCGAGCATGGATTTGTAATTGACGGCCCAGGGGTAGAGGAAGACGACTTCGATATCGAAGAGGATGAACAGCATGGCGACCAGGTAGAAGCGGACGGACAGGCGTGAGTTGCCGGGTCCGACGGGGGCGATACCGCATTCGTAGGCGGAATCCTTGACAGGATTGCGCTTGCCGCGTTTTCCGAGCAAGAGGGACACGAGGATCATGCCGAACGGCGCTGCGACGGCCAGCAGCAGCAGGATCAGCACACCCAGGTACTCGGGAAACTGCGATTGAACCATGGGGTGAGCATCCTGTTTCGCGGCAGGTTTCGCAAGTCATTTGGTGTTTTCTGCCCCGTGGGCGGCGCGGTGGCGGGACGGCCGGGGCCGGGCAAGGTTTTCCCGAGTTGCCTTGACAAGGCACAAATGGTTTCTAATAAGTGGATTGGCGCATGCGTCCGCCGGAGTGCGGGTCCGTGGGGGTATGCAAATTGCTGGGAAACGCGCGATGAATCGGTGGCTTGGGCTTCTCATTTGCATCGTCCTCGGTCTGGGGATGGTCCTTTGCGGTCTGCTGGTGCCGGCGCACCTGCGGGCCGTGGACGCCAGTGTTTTGCAGTTTGCCGGCCGCGGCACGCCCAGCCTCGCCGACCGCGGGCTTGAACTGGAGCGGGACCGGAACACCGACGGTGCGGTCTTCGTGCTCCAGGTGGCCGAAGAACGGCAGATCCCGGGCTGGCAGCGGCTCGACGCCACGATCGCCGCGGATCATCCCGACACGAGCCGAAAAGCCGGTTACGCCGCTCCGGGCGCCGCGACGCCCGCCGCCGAGGATCGCGTGAGTCTTCAGCCGGTATCCGATTTCATGATTCAACGCGCCAGCCGGGAGCGCACGCTGAAGCTCCTGGAATCCTCGCCCAGCCCCGCCGTTGCCGAACTGCTCCGGTTCCGCAACGCGACCAACACCCAGGTCTTTCCCCCGGCGCGATCGGCTTCGGGCCAGGCGCTGGAAGCCACGCTGGCGATGACCGGGTTGCTGCTCGACGGCGGTTTTCTCACAGCGAACCTCAGCAACCGGATCGCCGCCGCGGCGGCATCCGCCAACAGCGGCTCCGACACCGTGCCGTTGGAGGAGCTGTTGATGGACTTTTTATCGCTGGGCCAGCGGATGAACGGGTCGCAGTTGAATCTTTTTGTGGCGCGCGTCGAGGATCCTGCGACGTTGCGGTCGCTGGCGCAGGCGGCGCGGGTGTCGGCCCGGCAGGTGCCGCTGTTGTTTTCGGCCGTGGTGTTATCCGGCAATCCCGCCGCGGTGGCGCATTACCTTGACGCGTTCAGCCAGACGGGAATGGTGGAACTGGGCGAGGGCGTGGCGGCGGGATCGGGCGGGCTTGAGGAGCTGCTGCGTCGCAACCAGCGGGTGAGCCGGTCGGCGCTGCCGCCCCTGGGGCTGGAGGTTTCATTCCGAACCCCGATGCTGGCGCTGGGGTTCAAGTGGTTCTTGTATTTGGCGGGCGGATTCCTGCTGGCGACGGCGATTCATTTTGCGCGGCCGAAGACGCCCGCGCTGGAGCGGCCGCTGCAGGTCCAGGGATTTCATGTCGCCCGTGAGATTTTGTTCGCGCTGGGTTTCCTGCTGGCTTTGGTTTTCGTGAGCGAGCCGTTTCTCGCCCAGGACGACCAGAGAGCCCAGATCCCGCTGCGGCTGCACCTGCCCATGGCGGGCGGTGCGGCGCCCGCCGGGCCCGCGCCAACCCAAACACACATTATGAACGAACCCATCCTGTTGACCCTGCTCCTGTTTTTTGTCCTTCAGGGGCTGCTCTACACCGCCTGCGTGCTCAAGCTGGCCGAGATCCGCCGCCAGCGGGTCCCGGCCCGGACCAAGCTCAAGCTGCTGGAAAACGAGGACCACCTCTTCGACGCCGGGTTGTATCTCGGCTTCGTGGGCACCATCATCTCGCTGATCCTCGTGTCGATGGGCGTCATCAAGTTCAGCCTGATGGCTGCCTACTCCTCGACGTCGTTCGGCATCATCTTTGTGTCCGTCTTCAAGATCTTCCATCTCCGCCCCGCGCGGCGCACGCTGCTGCTGGAAGCCGAGTCCACGCCGCAGGATTCGCCGGCGTCGTCGACGCCTGCGGCGCCGCAAGCCATCGCGATTCATTTATGAACCGCAGCATCCTCATCGTCATCTGCGATTTCCTGCTGGTCAGCCTGCTGACCTTCTCCACGCTCGAGGTCAACCGGGTGGCGGACGAAGGCACGCGGAGGCCGCAGGATCCCGACGCGGCGGCCAAGCCGGTCGGGCGGGACAACGACCTGGCGACGGCGATGCGGCTGGCGCTGGACGAGGAGCGTAAGGCGCAGGAGCAGCTCGTCGCGCAACTGGCAAGGAGCCGGGAGGCGGTCACTCAGCGCGAACAGCAATTCACCAACCTGCAGGAGGAACTCGCCGCCCGGGATCGGCAGGCGCAAAAACTCTTGCAGGACCAGTCTGCGCTCCAGGAACAATACGCGCAGGCCCAGACCAACCTTCAGTCGCTCAACCGCCAGCTTCAGAACAGCGCCAGCGCCACGCTGTTGTCCAACGAAAAACTCTCCGCGCTGGAAGCCGAGTTGAAGAAGAAATCCGACGAATCCGAGGCGCTCCAGCGGCAGCTCGCGCAGCTCGCCAGCAGCAACCAGGCGGTGCTCTCCGAGAAACAACAGCTCGCGGGCCAGCTCCAGATCGCCGAAGTCGAAAAACGCCACGCCGCGGAACAGGTCAATCGCATGACCGAAGAGGTCAAGACCGAGCGCGAGGAGAAGGCGAAACTCGCCGAAGGCGTCAAGGCGCTCGCCACCAAGTCCGGCCAGCTCGAACAGGAAATCCGGGCCAACACCGCGCTGACGCCCAACCTGGTATTCAGCCAATTCATCACCAACCGCGTCCAGGCCCGCATCAGCGCCGTGAAATCCGGCCGGTTCGCGGACGCGTCGAACGGCAAGCAGGCCCAGACCATCCTGGTCGGCGACGGCACCAACATTTTCGCGCTGTGCCATGTCCAGGACACGCCGCTCACGTTCGGCAGCCCGGGCACCGACTGGGCCGCCATGAGCGGAGTCCTGAGCCGCAACGAAACCACCCTGCCCATCCGGTCCTTGTCGTTTTACTGGCCCGATCCGCGCTTGGTGCTCATCCCCGTGAGCCCCGAGGACGCACGGCGGCTCGGTGGAAAGATCTATCCCGTCGCGCACGATCCATTCAAGTTCCAGGAGGCGTTCCTGATCGGGGCGCAGGAGGGATATTACGGCGAATGCCGGTTCGAGATCGACCTGGCCACGCCTGATTATGTGAAGCTCGACCGGAACCTGTTGAAAGGGTTGTTCGGCAAATTCAATCCGTCGCGGGGCGACCTGGTGTTCAACAAAACGGGCGAACTGCTGGGCGTCATGGCGAACAGCACCTATTGCATGCTGATCAACAAATTTGACGCCATGGCGACCTTCCAGTTCGGCGACGATGTCCGGCCGCAGCACCCCGGTGAAGTCCTCTCCCAGCTCGCGTCGCAGGTCAACCAGATGCCGCAGCGACTGCAGTAAAGAGCCGCGGAGTATCATCGCCGAGGAGCCGCAATCTCACGATTGCGGTTAGGAAGCGGGCAACCGCGCGCTGAAAATCATTCCGCGAGTTTCTCGAAACTTTCCTCGATCAGCCGGGTCCCCTGGATCCGCGCCAGCCGCGCGTACAAGCCGTCGCCCGCCATTAATTCATCGTGGGTGCCTCGCTCGACGATGGAACCCTGGCGCAGCACCAGGATCTGGTGCGCGTTTCGAATCGTGCTGAGGCGGTGCGCGATCACGAAGCTGGTGCGGTTCGCCATGAGTCGTTCGAGGGCCTCCTGGATCAGACGCTCGGTGGCGGTGTCCACGCTCGCCGTGGCCTCGTCGAGCACCAGGATCGGGGCATTTTTCAACAGCGCTCGCGCAATGCTGACCCGCTGCTTTTCGCCGACGCTGAGCTTCACGCCGCGCTCCCCGACGCGCGAATCGTATCCCAGCGGCAGGCGCGAAATGAATTCATGGCAGTTCGCCGCGCGCGACGCCTCGACGAGCTCGGATTCCGTCGCGTCGAGCCGGCCGTAGAGGATGTTCTCCCGCAGGGTGCCGTTGAAGAGGAAAGCCTCCTGGCTGACCACGCCGATCTGGCTGCGCAGGTTCTCCAGTGAGATTTCACGGATATCCTGGCCGTCGATCAGAATCCGTCCCGAGGTCGCCTCGTAAAACGCGGGCAGCAGGTTGACGAGCGTGGATTTTCCGGCGCCGGTAGGTCCGACGAGCGCCACCATCTCGCCCGGATGCGCGTGCAGCCGGATGTTGCGCAACACCACTCGGTCCTCGTTGTAGGTGAAACCGACATCCTCGTAGACGACATCGCCGCGCACCGGGCCGGTGAACCGCGCCTCGCGTCCGGCCCGCTCGGCGGGGGCGTCGAGGATGTCGAACACCCGCGCCGCGGCCGCCCGCGCCGACTGCAACATCTGGTTCAACCCGTGCAGGCGCCCGATCGGCTCGTAGAAAAACATGCCGGTGTAGAGCATGAACGCGACGAGTTGTTCGACCCGGAGTTCGTGCCGGAGCACCTGAGCGCCGCCGACCCAGAGGACGAGGGCGATGCCGAGCGCGCCGATGAATTGCATTGCGGGGCCGTAAACGGCCCAGGCGCGCATGACGACGAGGGTGCCTTCCCGGAGGTCATTGGCCCGGGCTTCGAAGCGCTGGTCTTCGTGCGGCTGGCGGCCGAAGGCCTTGATCTGGCGGATGCCCTGGAGATTGTCCATGAGCAGCGCGTTGAGGGCGCTGGAGGCTTCGCGCTGGCGGCGGTAGCGGTGATGCGCGGTGAGGGTGTACCAGAGCGCGCCGCCGGCGAGGAACGGCGCCGGCACCAGCGCCACGAGCGTGAGAGATCCGCTCGACAGCGCCATGAACACCAGGGCTCCGGCGATGCTCAACAACGCCACTGTCCCCTGCTCCACCCCGTCGATCAGCAGGCGCTCCACGTTGTTCACGTCCTCAATGATGCGCGTCATGAGATCGCCCGTCGCCCGCTGGTCGAACCACGGGACCGGGAGCCGCTGCAGGCGCGCATACACCTGGCGGCGCATGTCGTAGATGACGTTTTGTTCCAGCCTGTTGTTGATGCGGATGCGGATGGCGTTGAACATTTCGCGCAAGAGGAATGCCGCGATGAGGCCGAGCGCGGCGGGGAGCAGGAGGTCCCCCCGCTCCTGCCGAATAACCTGGCCGATGATCACGCCGGTCAGGGCCGGGTAGAGAAATCCGCAGCCGAGCGAGAGCACGGCGCAAGCGATGGTCCCGAGAACCATCCAGGGATAGGGCCGCAGGTAGACGCTGACGCGGCGGACGACCTCGCCGGTGGGCCTTGGCTTGGAGCGGAAGGTCGGGTCCGTGTGGGACGCGGTGGAATGATGCGAGGACATGTCTGTTGGTTCTGTGCCTCGGCCATCTTAGAATCCATTTCGCCAATAGGAAAGCAGCGCGTGAAGATTCCGATCTCCCGTAGCCGCAATCGTCAGATTGCGGACTCACTGCCTCTTAGCAACTCCGCGATCTCACGATCGCGGCTACGGGGGGCGACGGCCACAAAACACGTGCAATTCGTCGATTTTCCGGTAATCTGGGCGAAGATGTATCCGCCCGTTGCCACCAACAATCCGACCGCGGTCGAGGTGGAAGTGCAGTCGGTTTATCTTTGCCTTTTTCCCGAGGGCGACCGGTCTGTGGTGAGCCTTGCGTTTGACTGGGCGGTGGAATGTTTTGCGGGGCGTTATGGGGATTACCAGGCGGTGGACGCGCCCTATCATGATTTGGAACACACGTTGCAGGGGACGCTGTGCCTGGCGCGGCTGTTCCTGGGCAGGCACCGGGCAGGCGTTTCGCCGCCGCTCACCCCGCGATTGTTCGAACTCGGCCTGCTGGCGATTCTCTTTCACGACTCCGGCTATCTCAAGAAACGGTCGGACACCAGCGGGACCGGCGCCAAGTACACCGTGATGCACGTGGAACGCAGCGCGCGGTTCGCGGCCGAATTCCTGTCCGGCAAAGGGTATTCCGCGCCTGACATCGTCACCGTCCAGAACATGATTCATTGCACCGGGGTGGACGCGGCGCTGCAGGACATCCGGTTTGAATCGGAGCTGGAGCGCGAAATCGGCCATATTTTGGGCACGGCAGACCTTTTGGGACAGTTGGCGGCGGACGATTACGTGTCGAAACTGCCGGCGTTGTATGCCGAGTTTGCGGAGGCGGCGCGGTTTACGGAAAGCCGCGGACACCTGGCCGCCCGCTATGCCAGCGCGGAGGAACTGATCCTGAAAACCCCCGAGTTCTGGGAAAAATTCGTCCAGGTGAAGCTGGACCGCGAATTTGGAGGGGTTTATCGTTTCCTGAGCGACCCTTATCCGGACGGTCGGAATCCCTACCTGGAGAAAATCGGGGAGAACATGGAGCGTTTGCGTCGCCTGTCCGCCTCCCGCCCCGCCTGAGTTCCCGGACACTTCTGGTCGTCTTAAGTGTCACTCATTCTGGCACTTTTCATGCTTCGAACCTCCTCAGACAACGTTTTGGACTTTTTAAGGTAAAGGCACACATATGAAAGTGGAGATGGTCGAGGGCAAGGCGGTGCCAATCCTTTTGGCGGATGACGAACCGGATTGCGCGGCCTTGATTCAGGATACGATTCGCGAGACGGATCTGCCCCACCTGCTGCACCGGGTGGAAAACGGCGAGGAAGCCATCGCCTATCTCTCCGGCGAAGGTCCTTATTCCGACCGCGAACGATTTCCCTTCCCCTACCTGTTGCTGCTCGACCTTAAAATGCCCGGCATGGGCGGATTCGGCGTCCTGCGCTGGCTGGGCCGGAATCCCGAAGTCCGGAGCAACCTCAATCTCGTCATCCTCAGTTCCGTCCAGTCCGCCAAGGAAATCGAGGTCGTCTACGAACTCGGCGCCCAGTTCTTCTGCCCGAAATCCGACTGCGAAATGTTGCAGGAGGAAATGCGCCGCCTCTCCGAATCCTGGTCTCTGCGGACGGGTTGAACGGTTGAAAGTTGAATGGTCTGCAGCGCCGAACGCCAGGACCGTTTAACGTTTTAACGATTCAACGATTCAACTGCCGAGGACGAATCCCGGCATCCGTTCATCCCGCCATCCATCCCGGGATTTCCCGTTTGTGTTCTTGGTTGAACACCCCCTGGGCTGCGGCTACGGTTTTGGCGGATGCCGCGCGATTACGTTCTTCAACCTTTTCGGCCGGCGGTGGATCTGCACATCGATTACGCCCGCGAGCTGAACGAGCAGCAGCTGGCCGCGGTGCAGGCGCCGCCCGGGCCCGCGCTGGTCATCGCCGGGGCCGGCTCCGGCAAAACCCGCACGCTCACCTACCGCGTTGCCTTCCTGCTCGAACAGGGCATCCCGCCCGAGCGCATCCTGATGCTGACCTTCACCAACAAGGCGGCGCAGGAAATGATGCGGCGCACCGGCGACCTCATGCAGCGCGACCCGCCCGCCATCATGGGCGGCACCTTCCATTCCGTCGGCGCCCGGCTGCTGCGCCGGCACGCCGAACAGGCGGGTTACCGGCCCGACTTCACCATCCTGGACCGCGAAGACGCCCACCACCTGATCAAGGCCTGCGTGGGGGAATCGGACATCGACATCAAGGCGACGCGTTTTCCAAAGGCGGAGGTGCTCGGCGACATTTTCTCCCTGGCCGTCAACATGAGCCTGCCGATCGCGGCCGTGCTGGAGACTCATTATCCGTCGTTCGTCGAGCTGGAATCCGCGATCTCGGGCATGGCGCAGCGTTATGCGGCGCGGAAGCGGGCGGGCAACGGGATGGATTTCGACGACCTGCTGGTCCTGTGGCTGCGGCTGCTGCGCGAGCACCCGGAGATCCGCGAGTTGTACCAGCGCCGGTTCCAGTTCGTGCTGGTGGACGAATACCAGGACACGAACCGGCTGCAGAGCGACCTGGTGGACCTGCTGGCGGAGCGGCATCACAACCTCATGGTGGTGGGCGACGATGCGCAGAGCATTTACGCATGGCGCGGCGCCAATTACGCCAATATCCTGAAATTCCCTGAGCGCTACCCGGACGCCCGGCAATACCGGATCGAGACCAACTATCGCAGCACTCCCGAAATCCTGGCGGCGGCGAACGCGGTCATCGCCGTGAACGTGCACCAGTTTCCGAAGCAGCTCGCGGCGGCGCGCAAGTCGGGGATGAAACCGGTGCTGGCGGAGTGCGGGGATTCGGCACAGCAGGCGCAGTTCGTGGCGCAGCGCGCGCTGGAATTGCGCGATGAAGGCGTGCCGCTGCAGCACATGGCCGTGCTTTACCGGTCGCATTTTCACGCGCTCGAACTGCAGCTCGAGCTCACCCGTCGCAACATCCCGTTCGCCATCACCAGCGGCATCCGTTTCTTCGAACAGGCCCATATCAAGGACGTCACCGCCTACCTGAAACTGGCCATCAATCCGAACGACGAACTGAGCTTCAAACGCATCGTTCAACTGCTGCCCGGCATCGGCGGGAAGGGCGCCGACAAACTCTGGAAATCCTACGCCGCCGCGCTCGGCCCCGCGGAAGCACCCGCGCCCCGCATCGCCCGCGCCGTCCAGGCCTGCGCGGCCTCCGTTCCCAAAAAAGCCGCCGTCGCCTGGGCCCAGCTCGCCGCCACCCTCGCCCAGGTCGAAGCCCCGGAAATCCGCACCGACGCCGCCCGGGTCATCGAACTGGTCATCGACGCCGGTTACGGGGATTACCTGGCCGAAACCTATCCGAATTACCGCACACGGCTGGACGACCTCGAGCAGCTCGCGATTTTCTCCGGGCAATTCGAGTCGATGACCGATTTCCTCACGCAACTCGCGTTGCTGACCAACCTGGATGCGGAGGACGAAGGACCGAAGGACCGGGACGAGGAGCGGCTGCGCCTGTCGACCATTCACCAGGCCAAGGGGCTCGAGTTCGACGTGGTTTTCCTGATCATGCTCTGCGACGGGCTGTTCCCGTCGGCCCGGTCGCTCGAAAGCGAGGACGGCGAGGAGGAGGAGAGGCGGCTGATGTATGTGGCCGTGACGCGGGCGCGGAACGAGCTTTACCTGAGCTACCCGCTGATCCGGGCCACGCACTCCGGCGGCGGCGACCTGGTCCAGTCGCCCTCACGATTTCTCCGCGAAATTCCCGAGGACCTGCTCGACCGCTGGAAGCTGCACGCCTACGGCTGAGCCGGGCCGATCGACTGGACGATCCCCACGCCGGACGAGGTTCCCAGGCGTGTGGCGCCCGCGGCGATGAGCGCCAGCGCGGTGGCGGCGTCGCGAATGCCGCCGGAGGCTTTCACCCCGAACTTCGGCCCGACCGTCGCGCGCATCAATTGAACATCCGCCACGGTCGCCCCGCCGTTCGCAAACCCTGTCGAGGTCTTCACAAAATGCGCCCCGCTCTCAACCACCAGGTGGCACGCGCGCACTTTTTCCTCGTCCGTCAGCAACCCGGTTTCAAGAATCACCTTCACCGGCCGCTCATCCGCCGCTTCCACCAGGTCGCGCAATTCCCGCAACACCCGCGAATCCTCCCTGTCCTTCAACCGCCCGATGTTGATCACCGCATCGATCTCCTGCGCGCCGTCGTCGATGGCGCACTCGGTTTCGTAGCGCATCGCGTCGGACGACATCGCCCCAAGCGGAAATCCCACCGTTGCCGCCACCTTGACCTCGGAATCCTCGAGGCAATGGCGGGCCAGGACGACGCGCGAACTGTTCACGCAGACGGCGCAAAAGCGGTTCGCCCGGGCCTCGGCGCAGAGGCGTTCGATGTCCTTTGCGGTGGCATCCGGCCGCAGCAGGGTGTGGTCGATGAATGCGGCCAATTGTTCGCGGGTCATGGCTTGGGTTTCCATGGCGATGGTTTCAGTGCTGCTCGAGCAGAAACGTCCGGCGCGACAACCGTTCGAGGTCCGACTGCATTTCCATCAGTTTCGGATAATCCGCGGCCTCGACGATGGCGGGTTCCTTCTGGGATTGCTGGGTGAGGGTCCACTGGCCGGGGCTGCCGGGCTCGGAGATGATGCGGGCCTTGCCGGCGCCGTCCGGGGCGGAAAACTTCTCGCTGCGCGGCGCGATGACGACGCGGGAATAATCCTTCGGCCACTCGATTTCCGTGCGGATGATGCTTGCCGGTCCGAGCGGGGTCAGCAGCGGAAGCGTGCGGTGGTCCATGCCCGACCAGCGCATCGCGGGCCGATACGGCAACTGGAACAGGAGCCGGCCGCCGTCGAGAACCGCGTATTGGTCGATATCGACCGTGAGTTCCTCGACGCCGGGGTAGGTGTCGAAGCGGGTGACGAGTTCGCCGACGGGCCGCGCGCCCTGCGCGAGGCCGGTGGCGGCTTCCTGGTAATAGCGGCGCCGCTCCTCGGGCGGGAGCTCGGCGAAATACCGGTGCCGCTCGTTGAACAGGGCCCCGTAATAACGGCGGGTCACCGTCAACCGCGCGTTGCCCTTCGCATCCAGGCGCAGGCGATACAAGGATTCCTCCTGGTCCCGGCCCTCGCGGGTCGGCTGCACAAATTCGTAGGAACGATCCGCCAGGCGCACGGCGAAGCGGCCGGAAGCGCTGACCGATCCAAGCTGCGCGTATTGATCCGTGTCGTTCAGGTAACACACTTCGCCATCCACCTTGACCCGGACGAGAATGGCGCCGAACAACTGCGGCATGGGGATGGACTTGACCTTGTGGATGGTGGACGGCACGTCCTCGATCGGCGACACCGCGACGAATTCCGGCTTGAACCCGGCCGCGCGCAGCATGGCGTGCAGCAGGATCGCCTTGTCGGCGTTGTGCCCGTAACCGTCGGCGAGCGTGACATCGGCGGCGCTCAATTCTTCAAGGGGCAACTCCAGGAATCCCGGACCCGCCGTGCGAATGCTGCGCGCCACAAAATCGCGGATCGCCACCGCGGCCTCGCGCTGCGATTTCGCCCCGGCCGCCAGTTCCTTGGCCTTCGCGGCGGCATTCCGATCCTGCTGCGAACGGCTTGACAGCAGCGATTCCAGCCGGCCCCAATAGGCGCCGGCGTCGCCCACGTAAAAGATGACTCCAGGCAGGAAGGTCCACGGCTGCGGGGCTCCCGGTTCGGATGGCAGCGCGGCAATGTTGGTGGCGGACCACAGCCAGGACTGGGTGTTGCCGGCGGTGTTGCGCGATTCCTGCAACACACCGTTGCCGGCGTCGAGCACGCGCCGGACCTTGATGTTCGCGGGCACGATGAGTTCCGTCGAAGCGGCGCGCACGGCGTTCTGGAGTTGGAACCCCTCGTAACCGCCGATGAACGGGCGATGCTTCGAAACCACCTGGTACTCGGTCTCGATGGTGGACCCGATATCCACACCGGGCAGGCTGACGACCATGATTTTTCCGCCCGTGTAACGCTTCGCGGAGGCGCTCCACGGGGCGTCCATGATGTTGATCTCGTTCGTGACGGCCTCCTGCCGCTGGCCCGACGGCGAGATCACCACCGCCTTCAGCAGCTTCGCCTCCTGCCAGCCGGGGTTGTAGGCAATCTTCAACTCCGCCTCGGATTTCTTCCCGCTGTAAGTCAACACCCGCTTCGTGCTCTTCAATCGCACCGTGGTCGAATCCCCGCCGGACACTTCAATCGTCTTCCGGCTGTCGAGAATCTCCACGTCGGACGGCACCGGGGCCGCGGCCTTCGTCGCGGGCCTGGTTTCGGCCGCGGATCCCTCCCCGTTCACCGCGATAATCGGCGACTTCCGCTGGTCATACGCCATGTCCTTGAGTGTGTGTTTCAGCTCCAGGTACTCGGCCGGCGAAAACTCGACGGTCTGGATCCGGAAATCCCGGCTCGCGGTGAGCCGGCCGGGCCGGTAATCGGTGGAATACCGGTATTCGAGCGTCGGTGAAATCACCGGGGTCGACGACGGCAGCGAAACGGCGTTGGTGAAGCCGGGGCCGGTTTGGAGGATGATGTCCTCGTGGATGCCGCAGGTCGACGCGATTTGGAGCGGGTACTTGCGCTTCTCGAGCCCGGTGCCTTGCAGCAAATAGTTCACCGCACCGACCACCTCGCCGATCATCGGCAGCGTGGTCACCGCCTGCCCGCCGCCCAGCGCCACCGTGCCGTCCGCCGTGAATCCCAGCTTCACCCGGATCGCCTGCGAGGTGTCCATCAGGTTCTCAGGCTCGAGCTTGAACGACGTCAGTTGCGCGCCGGGGATTCGGATCTTGAGCCGGCCCTCGAAGTAATGGCGGATTTCCTCGGGCTTGGCGCGCGCGAATCCCTGCCGGTAAAGATTGTCGTTGATCCCCTCAAATGTCATCTCGCTCGTGCCCGCGAGGCGGCCCGAAACGTCCAGTGTCGCCGTGGTTTTCACCCGCATCATGTTGTCCTCGGCCGGGATCACCGGGCTCAACCGCAGCGCGTCGCCGTCCGGTTTGCAGACCAGGTAGCTCTGGTGGCACAGGTACGACGGCAGCAGGTCCTTGGTATTCTCGTCGGTCGAATCCATCAGCACATACTTGCCGGGCTCGAGTTCCACGGCGGAGATGGCGTGGTTGAAGAACGGGGTGGGCACCTCGTCGTCCAGCCGCTGGCCTGCGCTCACCAGCACCGGGTAGGCCTTCAACCCGGCGAGCCGCAGCATCGACACCAGCAGCGCCGCCTTGTCGCGGCACACGCCGTACTTGTTGTCGAACGTCATGCACACGTCGTGCGGCTCGAATCCCGGCCGGTCTTTCTCGACCGTGATCCCCATGTAACGCACGTCCTGCGACACGTAATGAAAGATCGCCTCGATCTTCTGCATGTCGTTCGTCGCGCCGGCGGTGAGCGCCTCGACTTTTTCCTTCATGCCCGGCGTGGTCGCCTGGAGGTGCGGTTCGCAGAGATCCGAATACCATTTCGACACGAACTGCCAGTCCGGCGAGGTGCTGATGAGCAATCGCTGCAGGACCATCGAGTGCGGCGGCATCTCCGGTTCCTCGAACATGCGCGGCACCTCGCGCACCTCCCAGCGATGCAGTGTCGCGCCGTTCGTCTCGGTCTGCGTCGTGTAGGTCACGGTGCCCGCCACCTCATCCTTCAACGCGATCCGCTTGAGAGGCTTCTCCGCCGGCGCATAGACCTCAAAAGTCGCGTGCCGGATCAGGCCCGTGTATTCGAACATTTCCTGGTCCGCAAATTCGCCCGGGATGAACGGCCGCTGCGTGTGCGTGCGCGTGACCTGGTGCACCACGTCGCCGATCTCAAGCCCCGGCAAATTCACCCGCAGCACCTTGCTGTTCGGATCGTAGATATTCGACCCCATCTGGCTGTCGTCGATGGATTCCTTGGAATTCGCGGCGAGATCGATGGGGATCACCTTGCCGTCGGGCTTGATGATTTCCGCCTTCACCACTTCGACCGTGTAATAGGGCAGCGTGAAGCTGAAATTGAGTGTGCGATTCTCGCGCTTGCCTTTTTCGGTGAGAATTTTTGTGAACGACTCCTCCTGCGCCTCGCCGGTGCCGTCGGGCTGGTAGACCTGCACCTTGCGATCCTCCACGGTGGCGTCGTCGCAATCGGGGTATTTCTGGAGTGTGATGGTGTTGGCGTTGCTCAAGACCTGGGCGGTGTCGAGCAGGGCCCAGCGTGGATCCTGGAACGACTCGGCGGCGCGCAATCCAACCGCCGAAAACAATCCCAGCAAGCCAAGGGCTGCAATAAGGGCGTTGCGATGAAATCTCATAATGGGACGAACCGCGAATTGCCTGAGCATAGGATATCGGGGAGCCAATTCAAATACGAAGGTGCCGGGGTCAAGACCGTGAAGGGGTCAGGTTCTTTCACGGCGCCACAAATCCCAGCCGCCCCCAGGACGGCTATTCCGGAATAATGACTTTTCGGGCACAAACGATGGACAACACCATCCCCGGCTGCGTTCAAGGAAGCGGTGAAGTTGAAAAGACATTTGACCACGGATGGACACGGATTAACACGGATTAACACGGATAACGAAAAGATTTGACGCGAATTTACGCTATAGCGGTTTAACATAAACCGTAGCCGCAGGTAGGGACGCCGCGCTGCGGCGTCGCGGTCAGCACAGCGCGCCGACCACCTTTGCGGCTACGACATTTCTTGAGCCGCTCTAATTAACACAATTCGTTCGCGGAAATTGGCTTCAATTCGCGTCAAGCCCCTCATCCGTGTTAATCCGTGTCCATCCGTGGTTAAAAATCATCTTCCGGCGTGTCTTCACAGCACAGGCCCGAGCATCGCAATGGCGTTGTTCAAAAACCGCCGCGTCACAGGCCAGGCGGCCACCGCGTCGGCGGTCACGGGTCGGGACTGGGACAGGTAAGGTCCTGGCGCCGGCGGATTTCGCCGGTCAAGCCCGGGTCGTGGAGAAGGATGTTGTTCTCAAAATTCAATTCCAGGCTGCGGCGGTCCATGTTGGCGGACCCGATCAAGGCCACCTCCCGTCGAGGGTGAGCGTCTTCGCATGCAACAAGCCCTTCTGGAATTCGAAAATGCGGACTCCCGCCGCGAGCAGTTCGGCGTAATAACTGCGGCTGGCCGCCCCGGTGATCCAGGAATCGTTCCGGGCCGGGAAAATGATCGTGGTGGCGACGCCACGGCGCGCACTGGCGCACAACGCGGCCTGAAGGGCCTCGTCGGGAACGTAATAGGGCGTGGTGATGAACAACTCCCGCCGGGCCGCATACATCAGTGTCTCGAACACCTCGGGCATGGCGGAATAGCGCACGGTCGGCCCGGTGCCGATCACCTGCGCCGCGAACCCGGGTTCGACGGAGGGAAGCGGCTGCCGCAACAGCCCCGAAAGATCTTCGTTCACCTGGGCCATCCAGTCGCAGGCAAACAGGTACTGATTTTGCCGGGCCACCGGGCCTTCGAATCGCACCAGGATATCCACCCATGGCGCGTACCTGGCCTTGATGAGGAACTCCGGGTCGGCGCAATTCTGGCTGCCGCAATAGGTGACCCGGTTGTCGATCACCAGGATTTTCCGATGGTTGCGCAGATCGAACCGCCCCCGAAACGGGCGCAACAGCGGATTGCCGATCGGCAATGCGGAAGCCACCTGCACGCCCGCGTCCCGCATTGCCCGCCAGTGCTCCGACGCCAGCAGGGTCCGGGACCCAAGCCCGTCCGCCATCGCGCGGCAAACAACCTTGCGGGCGGCTGCCCGCTTGAGCGCCTCGACCATCTTGAGCCCGTTATGGTCCGGGAGCCAGATGTAGAATGCTAGGTGGACGTGCTCCCGCGCGGCGTCGATGTCGGCGATCATGGAGTCGATGGCGGCATTGGAATCGGCCATGAGCCGCGCCCGGTTGCCGCCCGCGGGCACGAATCCATTCACCGAGTGACCGACCTGGAACAGTGGGGTGTAGCGATTTGGGATTTCGGCGTGGATCCCGGGCGTCGCGGTCCCGGGGATTTCCGCGGCGGCCGGCAACCGGGCCAGGACGGCGCGCACCCGGGCGGCCCGTCGGCGGCCGACGCTTGTTTCACCCAGCAACAGATAGGCGATGATGCCGCCCAGCGGCAGGATGAGAATGACCACCACCCAGGCGACGCGGGAGGCGGGTTCGCGGTGCGGGCGGAGGATCGCCCGCGCGATAAAGGCTACGTGGACCAGGAAATACAGCGTCGTGCAGAGGACCGCACCGGTCTGGCTTTCACTCATGATATGAAGGAATGAGGGGTTCATCATCCTCCCAGCGCCAGGGCGATCCCCACCATGACCAGTCCCGCCACGAGCAGCGCGAGGCCGAAGATCCACGGGTTGTTGTTGGTGGCGCGGGCGCAGCGGTAGCCGACTCCGAAGAGGCAGGCGAGCAGCAGGCCGTTGGAGGCGCGCAGGGCGACGAAGGGATTTCCAATAACCAAAAACGGCAGCACGGCCGGCACGGCGGTGATCAACACCAGGCAGAACGTGACCAGCGCTCCGTAAAGGTCCTCGCTGGTCAGCCGCGTCCGTTCGGGCGTGACATTTTTCAAACGCACCAGGATGGAGCGGTAAAGACTGTGGCGTTCGGCCGGCGAGGTGAGCGGTTCCAACGGGCCATCCAGGGCGCGCCCCACCATGGCGAGGGATTCGGCCTCGTGGGTTGATTTCTGGAGGGTTTGCAGCAGGCGGGCTTTGCGGCTGCGATCGAACACGCAGGAGAGAACGTACATGCCGGCGTCGATCAAGCCCCACGCGATATTGCACCCAAGAATGCCCAGCAGCATGTGCAGGGTGGCTTGCCGGCCCTCTTGGACGACCAATCCGGCCCCGAGCGTGAAAGTGAGCGCCATGATGAGGCCGAACACCACTTCGCTGAGCCGGTTGTTGAGGTCAAGGTGCCGGGCGAAAAAAGACAGAGGCCGATTGTGATCCGGAGCATTCGTGCTGGAGTGGTCCGTCGCCATAGGCCTGTTAATGAAATACGCGAGCCAAGCGGGAACTACAAAAGCGGTAAAACACGGCCAAGACAAGCGGAATAAAAATTGAACAGGAGCTAACAGAGGAAACAGAGTCCCTGCTTTTTCCTCTCCGTTCTCTCAGTTTGCTCCTGTTGAATCTGGCCTTCAGCGGTGCCGATGGGCTTGCCGATTTGAACAGGAGCTAACAGAGGAAACAGAGCCCCTGCTTCTTCCTCTCCGTTCTCTCCGTTTGCTCCTGTTGAATCTGGGCTTCAGCGGTTTGGATGGGTTGCGGATTTGAACAGGAGCTAACAGAGGAAACAGAGTGCCTGCTTCTTCCTCTCCGTTCTCTCCGTTTGCTCCTGTTGAATCTGGCCTTCAGCGGTTCGCGCCGGGAAGGATCAGGCGATGTACACCGTGGGTCAGCTTCAATTCATGGAAGTTGATGAGCAACCCGATCGGGACGTTCAGGAGCTTCATGTAACTCAGGAGTTGAGCTTTGTGGATGGGTAGTATCGTTTCCACAGCTTTCGCTTCCACCAGAACGCAACCGTCCACCAGCATATCGAACCGCAACGGTTCTTCGCGGGTGAAGCTTTTGTAGGTAATCGCCACGGTCTTCTGACTGAGGCATGGCAGGCCGCGCAGTTCGAACTCCTTCGTCAGACACCACTCATAGATCGATTCAATCAGCCCAGGGCCTTTGTCTCGATGAACCTCGATCGCTGCCCCAATTATGCTTTCGGTCAACTCGGATGCCTTTCAAATAACGGGTGCATGTGTTTGTGAACAGGAATCGACAGAGGAAACAGTATCCCCGCCTTTCATCTCTGTTCTCTCCGTTTGCTCCTGTTAAATCGGTCCGGTTCATTCTAAGGAATTTGAACAGGAGCTAACAGAGGAAACAGAGTCCCTGCTTTTCCTTCTCCGTTCTCTCCGTTCGCTCCTGTTGAATCTGGGCTTCAGCGGTTCCGATGGGCTTGCCGATTTGAACAGGAGCTAACAGAGGAAACAGAGTGCCTGCTTTTCCCCTCTGTTCTCTCCGTTTGCTCCTGTTGAATCTGGCCTTCAGCGGTTTGGATGGGTTGCGGATTTGAACAGGAGCTAACAGAGGAAACAGAGTCCCTGCTTTTTCCTCTCCGTTCTCTCCGTTTGCTCCTGTTGAAGCCGCGGGCCGGTCCGGTTCGGACGCGGCCCGCGTTAGCCTGCAACTTCGACTACGGTTTTTCCAGGGAGATGGCGAGGGCTTCTGTCGTGCGTATGACAACTTCCGCCCCAACGGCCTGTTTGCTCAGGTCCACGTCCTTGCGAACCTTGACGGTTCTCGTGGATCCATCCGGAAATTCCAGGGTGGCTTTCTGGTGTTC
The DNA here is from genome assembly GCA_046346665.1 of Verrucomicrobiota bacterium. Taxonomy (GTDB): domain Bacteria; phylum Verrucomicrobiota; class Verrucomicrobiia; order Limisphaerales; family JAXMHQ01; genus JAXMHQ01. The sequence goes on along the minus strand of JAXMHQ010000026.1, from coordinate 3,097 downwards.
AACATCGATGGATTTAACCTTCGCGGTGATCACTTCCGTGTTGACCATGAGCGCTCCCGGTTTGGCGCCGACCGGGGCAAGCGCCACCGCGGAGGCCTCGCCGTCGCCTGAGACGCCGCCCGGATCGCGCACGAAGACCACCAATTGCTCGGCCAGCGTGGCCTTGAACTGGTCTCCGACCTGGATTTGGTCGAAATTGGCCACGTCCGGCCCCGCCGTAACCGTTTGCTTGAAGCCGTCCGGGGTGACCAGCATCACGTGGCGATTGGTCTTGTCGATGCCCGTGACGGTGGCGGTGATCGTGTGTGTTTCTACCACCACGCCTCCGGGGACGCCGGGTTGGGTCGTGACTACTGTGGTCGTATCCACATTCGGTCCGCGGGAACAGGAGGTGATGGCCAGGGCCGCTATCGGCAGGATGGCGAGGGCGCTCAGGGTTTTGATTTTCATTTTCATAGTTTGGTTTTTTGCGATTGGTAATTCTTGGACGGGAGACGAACGGATTTTGGGTTAGGAAATGCCGGGAGCGGCACGGTTAACAGATTGCCTGGAGCTTTGGCGCTCGAATTGATTCCCCATAACCCGGTTATCGTGGAGTTGGATTCAGACGGGGACCAAGAAAGCGGTAAACGAGGGCAGACACAAGAGCAATGATGATTGCCAGGACAACTTTCCAGAAGGCATAGTCCACAATTTCCTTGCTGCCGGCTTGTGCCTGTTGAACCACCGGGCGGACTTGTTCAGAAAGCCGGTTGAGGTTCGCGTCGTCGAGCATTTGGTTGAGGGTGCGGACCAACTCCGTCAATTGCCGGGCCATGGACTCCATCTGCGCGGCTGTCTTTGCGTAATCGAGGATCTGGAAAGCCTGCGAGTTTGTGTCGGGCGGCCCCGAAAGGTTCGTTTCGCCGATTCCGAAACGTTTCATCAGTCCATCGAACGTCGTTATGGTCGTGGTCAGTGCTGTGGACATCTGGGTTCCCGCAGTGAGGGTCTGTCGAACATTGTCAGAGAGCGGAGCCAACTGGGCCTCCTGGCTTTGAAGGTCTTTTACCATTGCCTGGCGCTCGGCATCGACCTGGCCAGGCAGTTTTTCAGCGACAACAGCGAAACGTTCCGCGGAAGATGCTATTTGCGTGGAATTGGAGACCAACTGCTGCACCTCCGGCACGGCTGCGGTATCCAGTCCGGTTAACTCGACCTGCCATCGCAACAGCGTCGGCATCCACTGGCCGACTTGCATCGCTCGCTCGGCAAACAGCCGGGTCTGCGCAATCTCCCGCGTGGCCGGGTCGAGCCCGGACATCGGATCCAATCCCAGCAGAGTTAGCACGGTCGCGCGGGCGGCCGGATCGGCTTTGACTGCTTCGGCAAGTGATTTCAAACCGAGCGCCCGGGCTGCCAGGGCGCTGCCCGGCGGCGGGTTCGCCCGCTGCCACGCTTTGATGGCCACGCGGAGTTCCTCCTGTTGCTCCTTGCTGATCACTTCACCAGCCATTTGCCAGACCTTCGCTTCGGCGTTGCTGCAGGTGTTAAGCATGGGCTGCGCGGATTCGCCAAAAACCTTTGGTTGCCAATAGTCCTCTACCGACTCGCGGGCGACTGTGACGAAGGCGGTCATGTCCAGGAGGCCGGTAACCGGATTCGGCCCGGAGGCGATGGAGAGAATCTGGCTGGTGAAATTGATCTTCCAACGCAACAGGTCCGCCGGGGCGAGCGGATTGGTGCCACGCCGGAGCTTCTCCAGGTCGAGAATCATCCGGGTCGCGAATTCATCCGAGAACCGAAGCAGCGCCTCCTGGGCGATGCTGGGATCCGCGGCATTGGAATTCCTTTTCCCCGATGTTCCGGGCTTGGTTGGGTTTCCGGTCGCCGTGGAGGAATTCAACAGGACCCCGCAGCCAAAGCCGAATGCCGCCAGTATCAGGCACAACCCCAGGCAAAACAGATGACGGAGGCGGTGGGTCACGGATGCGAAGGGCTGTTCCGCACGGGGACCGGCGTTTCCTTCAGCGCCTGGGCCAACTGGCGGCTGAGATCAGCGAGGAGGTCGCTCAGGGTGGCCACCGCGCCGGAGATATTGGTGTCGGGTGACGGACCCGGTCGTGAAAGGCGGCTGATGCCGGATTTGAGAATTCTCTCGCCGCCTGGGGACAGAATGCGCCACTGCGCGACCAGCACTCCGCGGCCGGCGGCGTCCACATCGAATTGGTCGATGGCGACATAAACTTCCAAAGCGACATCGTTCTTCTGCCACGCGGGCGTGCGGAGCTGGTCCGTGGGCAGGACGGCGGCGAGATCTGCAGCCAGCACGCGTTGGACACCCGCGTCGGGCCGCTCCGCCCAGATCGCCGATTCCAGGTAATCGACCTCGTTGGTGCCCCTGCGGATGGCCAGTGACGTATTGAAGAGGTAGGCGGGCAGTTTTACCTGGCCCAACCCGACGGCCAGGGAGCCGGATTCGCCGGAGGTTGTCGCATCCGGGGTCAGGACATAATAGTGAGACGTGGATGCGACCGGCTTCATGAAGCTGCAGCTGGTGAGCACCAACGAGCACAGCAATGCTGCGAGGGTTCTGGCACCCGGAATTCTCGGGCGGCTGGGAATATCGAGCACACGGGAAGGATGGGAGGTATTCATGGTTACTTTTTGGGAAGTTCGCGACCGGCGATGAGTGCGTTCGGATGTTGCTTCAGAAAATCAGTGAGCGAGGAAATGGACTGGGCGGCGCCTGCCAGTTGTTCGAGCGCCTGGTCGAGGTCGTTACGGACCGGGGAATCCGGGGCCAACATCACTCGCAGGTTCTCGCCGGCGCCGCGGATTTGAGCCAGCGCGCGATTCGCTTCCGTGAGCGTCTTGTTCACGTTGTCGACGAACGGGTCCACCCTGCCGGTGAGCCTGGCGCCCAACTCCCGGTATTGATCGAGCGTCGGGCGGATGGAGACCAGGGCGTTGGTGATGCTGTTACTGATTTCATCCATCTTCAGCGCCGCCACCTTTTCGTCGATCTGGACGATCAACCCGTTCAGGTTTGTGAGTACACCGCGAACATCCAGGCTGGCGAGATCGTTGAACAGCTGCTTGATTTCCGTCGGCTCGG
>JAXMHQ010000025.1:0-82808 GCA_046346665.1 Verrucomicrobiota bacterium | reverse complement strand
CACACGAATCGTGCGTTTGCGTCCTATGGAGCAGAAAACGGCATCGAAAATCGCTCCATAGGCTCTAAATTCGATGAATTTTCTGGAGAACTCGTTGGCTGACAAACATCTGCTCTGGTCAGACGAGCAGGAAGTTCCAACCACGGATAAACACGGATGAACACGGATGGTGACCGATAGAATGTCGGCTCTTCTCAACGCCCCAAACCGGGAGAGCGCTTCTGACTTCTTTCGTGTATTCCGTGTGCGACATATCCATTATTGGCTTGTGGCGGTTTACAGTGCATTTGGGCGTATGGGTGATTTGGGGCGTGATCAAAACAGATGGCGGGTAATTTTATGAGACTCGGAAGGGTTTTGATGGCAATCGCATTTGGCGGGATCCTTGCGTCGCTGCGCGCGGCAGATGTCAGCCAACTTCGCAATCCGGTCTGGATTTCAAGAGACAACCTGCGCGACCCGTCCGTGATGAAAACGACCGCTGGCTACCGGATTTTTTACTCCCGCTTTTCCGCCGGCCAGAAGGATTGGAACGTCGCCACGAACTGGCACATCGCGGAGGTGTTCACGAAAGATTTCGTCCACTTCACCAACGGCCGTGACATCTCGCCCGCCGGTTGCGCATCGCCTGGCGACGTCGTGTGGTGGCATGGACGCTGGCTGCTGCCGTATCAAACTTATCCGGACCGTCCCACGCAACTGGTCTTCGCCGAATCCACGAATCTCGACACATGGTCGCAGCCCCGGCCGTTCCTGGCGGAGGCTCTGAATCTGCCGTGGAACAAACTCCACCGGGTGATTGACCCCAGCTTTGTCGTGGATGGCGACACGTTGCATTGCTTCTTCGTGGGCTCGGCCAATTTTGCCACCAACGCCGGCGGAGAAACCCTGCACGCCAACCTGATGGGCCATGCCGTCACGCGCGATCCCGAACTCAAACATTGGGACATTCTCACGCCGGATGCGCCGCTCATCGGCCGGTCAGCCGCCGCGCCGGACGGCGTGGAGAACACGATGATTTTTCGCACGGGCGATCATTGGACCATGATTTACAGCGAGGGCCTCGGGGCACAACACCTGGCCCTTGCGACGTCGCCGGATTTGATCAAATGGAAACTGGCCGGGCCGGTTGACATTCCGCGCCAGAAGTGGATGGCGGCAAAATACGGTGCGCCGTTTGTATGGCAGGACGGGCAGCAATGGCGGATGATCCTGATGGGGACTTCCGCAGAACAAATCACGACGTTCGGACTGTTGAGTTCCAGCGACGGTGAACACTGGATAGTACTTCCGGAGCGGGATGCCGGAGAGAAATGATTGATCAAGACCCACCGCTCATCAACCCGACGGTGGGGCGAGGCTCCGTCGAGCCCATTCCTGATGGATAAACGGATTCATGAATGCGTGGATGATTTTCAAATGCACCCGCGGAACATGCGATTGATCCGGCTGCTCCCGCTGGCGTTGGCCGCACGACTCTGGGCGGGCGCCCCCGAGGTTTCCGCGCCGGACGGCGACTCGGTCGTTCGCGCGCGTGCCGGGTCGTCCGAAATCGTCCTCCGCACTTCCGCCCGCATGGCCGGAGCCATTGACTCGCTCCAATGGAACGGGAAGGAGTTCCTCGACGCAGCCGATCACGGCCGCGAATTGCAGTCTGCCGCGAACTTCGACGTCGGCGGCCTGCTGCGCAACGAAGCGTTCAACCCCACCGAAGCCGGATCGCGCGACGACGGAGCCGGCCCACGCAGCAGCAGCCGGTTGTTGTATCTGAAAGCGTCGGGGGCGGAACTCGTGACGACCAACCAGATGGCGTTCTGGCTGCAACCGGGCGAATTTTCGGGAACCAACCCGGCGGCGAATACCACCGCTCTGTCCAACCACCGTCTTGCCAAGCTGGTTCACATCGGCGTTCCCGGATTTCCAAACGCGATCGATTACACGGTCGTCTTCTTCTTGCCCGAGGGTGAGCCGCATGTTGAGGGAACCTTCGAGGCGCTGACCGGTTACATGCCCGCGGAGTTCGACACGTTCTGGACTTTCGATGCCGCCGCGGGGACCCTGGCTCCGCTGGACGCTGGACCCGGTGAGCAGCCGCGGCCGGTCGTGGTTTCCACCCGCGACGGACGGTATGCAATGGGAATTTATTCCCCGCCCGATCCGAGGATTCCCGACCGCACCTATGGCCGGTTCAAATTCGATTCGGAAAAAGTCAGCAAGTGGAATTGCGTCTTCAGAATCCACAATCCGAACGGCATCGCCCCCGGCGCCTACGCGTGCCGGATGCAAGTGATCGTGGGCTCGCTGGAAACCGTCCGTGCCACCCTGGCAGGATTGTGTCCCCAAAAACCAACGCGCAAGCCAGGCAATCCTGACGCGAATTGACGTCAATTCCCGCGGATTCTTCCCAAACAATTAGCGGTAATTCGCGCCAATTCGCGCCTGCCGGGTCGTAGCTTCAGCGAAGACCGGTCAAAGCCTTTTGGTCTCAATCCGTGTTCATCCGTGTTCATCCGTGGTTGAAATCGGAATGGCTTTGCAGAATTTTTCGAACCCGGGAAAGTTCCAGCCGTTCGGAAAATCGCGGCATTGCTGCGGCTTCACCGGCTGAATGGCGCAATCGATTCCCTTGAGAAAGATGCAAGCGCCGTCCGCTTGCTCCTGCAACACCAGCCCGCGCCGGTCGTGCCGCAGCCGGGTGTAGCGCTGAATGAAATCGTGCTCGGTCAATTCGAGGAAAGCGGCGATCCGGGTGATCTCGGCATCCCCCAGGCGCACCTGGCCCGGACAGCGACAGCAGGCCGTGCAACGCTGGCATTGGAGGTAAACGGGCATGACGCGAAGCATAGCGCCCGGAAACCGAACTGCCAATTTTGGATTTGGGATCGCTCTGCGCGCACCGCTCGAGTCAGGGCTCGACGGAGTCTCGCCCCGCCCGCTGAAATTCGTGTCAATTCGCGGTAATTCGCGTCGGCATGTTTGGCTCTCGATGTTGCCGCCATTTTTTTCGACTCAGATCCTCCGCCGTTGTTTTCTATGTTGGCCGCATGCAGAACAAGCATTTCAGGCTCAAAACCGGTTTGGCGGGCTGGAAGGCGGTGTGCATGGTCAGCCTCGGAATCGTCGCGCTGGCCTGGTTCTGCGCACCCGCGCGGCCTTATCGACCGGTCGAACCCCTCCCCGGCCGGGTGGTCGACATGCATTGCCACATTGCGGGCATCGGCGCCGGCAACAGCGGCTGCTTCGTCTCCCCCGCCCTCCGCGACAGCGCGCGCTTTAAAATTTACCTGCACAGCTTCGGCGTTTCCCTTGCTGAAATCCGGGAGCGCGGAGATTCCCTTGTGGCCGACCGGATTTCGGAGTCGATCGGCCGCAGTGAACACATCCGGAGCGCGGTGCTCCTGGCGCTGGATGGGGTTGTGGATTCGAAAGGCAACCTCGACACAAACCGGACGGAGGTTTATGTCCCGAACGAATTCATCGCGGACATGGCTGCGCGACATACCAACCTGCTGTTCGGCGCCTCGGTGAATCCCTATCGCAACGACGCGCTGGATCGGCTGGAATGGGCCCGTGCCCACGGAGCCGTGCTGATAAAGTGGATCCCGCCGATCATGGATATCGACCCGGCGGATCCGAAGCTGGTCCCGTTTTACAGGAAAATGGCCGAGCTGAATCTGCCCCTGCTCTCGCACACCGGCCGGGAGAAATCGTTCTCCCGATCCACCGTGGATCTCGGCGACCCCGAGAGACTGCGCCTCCCGCTCAGCCTCGGCGTCACGGTCATCGCGGCCCATATTGCGTCGACCGAATCCTACGGCGGCGAGCGCGGTCCGGATCGACTGGCGCGGCTGATGCATGAGTTTCCGAATCTGTATTCGGACATCTCCGCCTTGACGCTGGTCACCAAGCCCGGGAGCCTGAAGGAAGCCGTGACCCGGCCCGAGTTCAAAGGACGGCTGGTTTATGGATCGGACTTTCCATTGATCAACACGCCGCTGATGTCGCCCTGGTATTGGTTCAGACTTTCATTCCGGCAACGACTGACCATCGCCCGGATGAAGAATCCATGGGACCGGGACGTGATGATCAAGCACGACCTGGGAGTGCCGGCGGAGGTGTTTGTGAAATCGGAGCAGATGGTTGCCCCTGCCGCTCCCGATGGCCGATTGCCGTCTCGCTAGCGCGTTTTCGACAGAATCGCACCCCGGGAATTGCAGGGCGCCGCGCTTGCATTTCCGTGCGGCACGAAGAACTTTAATGGCGCCCCGCCGACCGCCTCGGGCCCGGTCATTGCGGCGGCAAATTCAACATGATCAAACAAGCGTGGATCCCAGGAACGTTGGGGCTGGCGATGCTGGTTAGCGGCTGCGCGAGCGCGCCGCAGGACTCGACGGGCAATCTGCATCGCGCACTCGACCCGGCTTCGTTCTACCTGCCGAACGCCGAGGCCTCGCGACTGGTTTCGGTCAGCACGAACGGCGCCGCGACGGCCCAGGTGCTGGTGCAAACTCAGCGCGTGGCGGTGAATGAAACCGGGCCCAAAGAGACCATCGAGAAATTCGGCGAGGTCTACGCTTTTTCGCCAAACTTCTTCGCGGTCCACCAGGACGAACCGACCCGCATCCGGTTCTGGAACCTGCAACCCGACGACAACCATGCGTTCATGCTGTTCGGTCCCGACTCGCAGGTGCTGATGAACTGGCGATTGCCCCCGCTCCAGGAAACGGCCTTCGTGTTCACGTTCCACGAGCCGGGTCTTTACCGATTCGCCTGCTCTCTGCATCCAAACGCCATGTTCGGCCAAATCCTCGTCCTGCCGCCGAAATCGGCCGGATCACGCTAAACAAACCGCCGAAGTAGCACCCCTGAATCATTGCGGCCATATGTTGTCTTTTCCATTTGACTCTTATAGTCGACCATGAGACAACCTTTGTGACCGCAACGAAAGAAACGGTCACATCGTGAGAGTTGGTTGAGAGAGCTTATCCGAGATCAGTTTGGGGTAAGCCATGGATTTGTTCGCAGTTACATGCGAAGCCTGATTTGAAGTTGCCAAGGAGCCAATCGGTCTTACTCGCCGCAACCGTTTTAACGGTCTGCATTTTGCCTATTGAAGCGCAGGATTTGTCGACTACAAATGCCGAAATGCTTTCCGGGTTTAATTCCCAGACAGGCCGGACGAACACCTCCACCACCCTCCTGTCTCTCGGCGATTCGATGGCCGATTCTGAAAAGTCCATAGCCGTGGTGATCATGAATCGGATGGGGAATCTCTTTGGATTCACGGGTATTTCCTTGAATAATTGGCAGAATAATTCGCTGTATGTGGTCACCAACGGCGCGAAGTATCTGCCTGTCGACAACATCTGGTTTTCGGATCACTTCATTCTCCCGCCGGGAAGCGCCCTATGGTGGTACAAGCTTTACTACACTGGTTACTGGTGCGATCGCGTGGGGGTATTTTATGTTTCTCAGCCGTTGGGCGGAACGATGCAAATTTCCATCTCAACCAACGGCGGTCCCTGGGGCGGAGTGCTCACCATCGACGGCTACAGCCCCACCCCTGCCGGCCATTATACAAACGTGGTGCTCAACCGGAATTATCACCGGCTGCGCGTGGACGGTTTGACCGGGACCAACTATGTCATCGGCGGGCCCGACATGACGGACAGCACCGCGACTGGGATCAAGATGGCCTTCCTGGACCGCGGGGGAATCGCGCTCAGCGACATGACGAACGTTCCAATGTCGATCCGACAGCCGATTTTGAAGGCGCTAAACCCACAGTTGATCATGCTCCATATGAAGGAGGACAGCTCGCTGGGCACTTCGAACGGGCTGCTTAATCTGGAGGAGTGGTTCTCGAACAGTGTTCCCTCGAGCGCTATCGTCTACATCGGGACTCCGTACTGCAGCACCGACACCAATTCCCCGGGCTGGACCCCAGCCCAGAATGCTGTTTTCAGGAAGGTGGCGGTGGACCATAACCGGGTCTACGTGGACTGCATGACTCCCTCCGTGAGTTACGCCTGGCAGGTGGCTCAAGGCTACATGGTGGATAGCGCGCACGAAGACCTCGCAGGCAGCACTTATCTTGCGGGATTCGCCTGGCGGCAACTCTTTTTCTGGGTGGGCGCGCCGCGAACAATCGCGATCTCAAGGACCGCGCCGGGAATAGTGGCGATCACAGCCCCAACCCTCGCCGGATTAACGTCCACCCTCGAATCTTCCAGCAACAGGGTGAACTGGACGGCCGTTTGCACCTCAACAAACGGCGCGACCATTTCCACGAATGTGCCCGCGGGCTCAGCATCGCAGTGGTACCGCTTGCACCTTACGCCGTGAGTCCGGGGCGTCGCGACATTCATGCGCGACCTGCGCTGTCATTAGAGCGGCTCAAGAAATGTCGTAGCCGCAAAAGGTAGGGTCGGCGCGCTGCGCCGACCGCGGACGCCGCAGCGCGGCGTCCCTACCTGCGGCTACGGTTTACGGTAAACCGCTATAAAACGCTTTTCTCCACTACCTCTGCTGCCTCCTGTTCAACCCTGCTTTCCCGCCTTCGTGGATTTCGTTTTCTCGTGTTCAAACAGGTTCCCCTGCCCTGTTTTCAAATCCGTTTTCTCCTGTCGACAGTGTGGCAACCAGGTCTTCACAGAACCCTTGCAGCACCGGCATGAACCCGCGCAACTCCCGTTCCCGGTTGTGCAGCGCCTCGCTCCCCTCTATCCCCAGCGCCTCCAGCAATCTCCCGTAACCCGCGCGCGACGGCGACAGCACCTCCCCCGGCGCATCGTTTTCCAGGATTCCCTGAACCACCGTTCGCAACAGCAAGACGTGAAACAGCGACTCTCGATGGTACCCGGCCCCGATCATCTCCCGCACCGCCGCGCGCTCCAACTCCCGCGCGTCCCGCGAAACGTTCCAGTCCATCACCACCGGCGTCCGGCGCAACTCCACCGCGACGTCATAGGACCGCTCCAGTTCGGCGGCGAGCGATTCCACATCCGAAGGCGATAGGCCGAAGCTGCCCAGCAGTCGAAGCAACGCGTCGGCCAGGTCTTCCCGGCCGGCCTGGCAAAGCACTTCCCGGGCGACGATAAAACTCCGCCGGACGGTAGGGTAGCGGCGCCCGGCCACCAGCACGGCAGACGCGGCGCGACCGATATCAAAGGCGAAAAACGCATTCCGCCAGCACGGGGCGCGAAGCGCGGGAAGATCCTGGACGACGATGCCAGGCCCGGCGGGGCTGGGCGGATGGAAGGCGTGATGCAGGCGCCGATGAATATGTGTGCGCTGGTGAAACGCCGGTTTCACCGCGGACGCCAGCTTCTGAAGCCGGCCGCTGGCATCGAACAAAATGTCAGGATCACAAAAAACGGGGGCCAGGTGCACATCGCCCAGCACAACCTCGGGATCGGCGATGCGACGCGCATCGTGGAAGGAGGGTTCCAGCACGACTCCGCGAAAAACCAGCTTGCGCGGAGCGAACCGTCCATGCGGCTCGAGGATTTCTGAAGGAACCTCAGAGTCGACGAAAATCAGAAGGTCCACATCGGAACCCGCCGGATGCGGTTCGTCGGGGCGTCGCGTGTGCGCGGATCCTGCCAGGACAGCGCCAATCATTTCAGGGAATTGCCCCGCCTGTGCGCGCAGCCAGTCCTGCGCTGCGAACCTCGCTTCACGGGTGGTTGTCATCGATCCTGCCGCGCCGACGCGCAGCCGCCATGTTGAACCACGAATCAACACGGATCAACACGGATGACGTGGATTTGGGACCAGACATCTTGACGCGAATTAGCGCGAATTCTCACGAATCCAAAAATGGTGGGGCGAGACTCCGTCGAGCCCTGGCCGGAGCGGCGAGGATGGTTGGATCAATGGGTTTATGGATTGCAGACTCCACGCGTCGGCCCCCGCATTTATCCATCCATCCAAAAATCCATCAATCCGCGTTCCAGGGCTCGAGAGGCGCTTGGATCCGTGTTCATCCGTGTTGATCCGTGGCCAAAACTTTTGAGGAAACACGCGGGTCTGGAAGCGTAAATAGAATGGCTTGCAAACCCGGGCGATGAGAGGAAAATCGCGGAAACGATCGGCACAGCATGAAGCAAAAACTCAATTCCCACTCGATGAATCGCCGGGATTTTCTCCAAAACAGCGCGGCATTCGCCGCCGCCACCACCTTCCTGGGCGCAGGCAGCACCCGGTTGCTGGCGGCCGCAACCTCCGGCGCCGCGCAGAATTCAATCCCTTCCGTCACACTCAACAACGGCCTGCGCATGCCGCAGCTCGGACTCGGCACCATGACGCTCAACGGCGATCACGGCACAAAGTGCGTGGCCGACGCCCTCAGCCTCGGCTACCGGCTCGTCGATACCGCGATGATCTACGGCAACGAAGTGGCCGTCGGCGAAGGTATCCGTCAAAGCGGAATCAAGCGCGGGGAGGTCTTCATTACCTCGAAACTGTGGAAGACCGACATGGGCTACGAAAATGCGAAGAAAGGATTTCAGACCTCGATCGACAAGCTGAAGGTGGATTACCTGGACCTTTACCTGATTCATCGGCCGACCGGCGGCGACTGGCAGGGTTCCTGGAAGGCGATGGAGGAACTCTATCGGGCGGGCAAAATCAAGGCCATCGGGGTGAGCAATTTCGAACCCGCGCAACTCGAGGAATTGATTGCGAACAACCCGGTGAAACCCGCGGTGAATCAAATCGAAACCCACGCCTTTTTCCAGGAAGACAAGGCGCACGCCCTCCTGAAGCAGCACGGCGTGCAAATGGAAGCCTGGGCGCCGTTCGCCGAGGGCCGGAACAAAATGTTCACCAACGACACGCTGTCGGCGATCGCGAAGAAGCACGGCAAAACCGTCGCCCAGGTGTGCCTCCGGTGGCATCTTCAGCGCGGCATCGTCGCCATCCCCCGCTCCTCCCAAAAAGCGCACATTGCGGAAAACCTGGACATTTTCGACTTCACCCTCGACGACGCCGAACTGGCATCGATTGCCAAACTCGATCTAAACACCACGCAATTCCCCGAATGGAGCTGAGAGGGAATTGCCGGTGCATTTATCCAAACCACCCACGCCCTTCGAATACGCGATCGTATTCTACGGGCTCGCCATTCTCTTGACCGGGCTGGGTTTGGCTGGGCTCTTTGCCGCCTCCGGAGTGGAACCGGAAAAAGCCGCCCTCCTTCACCGGACCGCCCCCGTCGCCCTCGTCCTCGGCATCCTGCTGGGCGCCGGCACCTGGATTTTCCGCAGGTTTATGGACTCGTAACGGGGCGCAAGACCGGGTGAATGTTCCGGTGATCTTGCGTCAATGAGCGGTTCCGATCTTCGGAATCATCGCGTCGCTGTCGCTGTCGGTGTAGAAGCCGTCCTCGGTGGGCAGCAGCGGGGTGGTCGCTTTCATTGCGCTCTCCACCGTGTAAAGCAGCGCCAGCGGCTTGGCGGATTCCAGGGTATGCCTCGCGGGGCGGTCATCACCGGGGTCGACGCGTACTTCAGGTGCATTCACACCTGGTCGGCTGATCTGAAGGTGGATTTGATCCTGGATTCCAGGACGTTACCGGCAAGAAAACCCCGTTTTCGGCAGTATTTTATGATTCCATCGCCTACGGATACTTCCTCGGGCCCCACCAAAGCGGGTCCGTGACGATTTATTATCATCCCTGAACCAATCGTCTCGTCGCGCCTTGTCTGACGCCCAACAGGCTCCAGCGCACCCGTCAAGCGCCTGGATTCACCCGGGCTGGATGTTTTGATTCAACCGGAAGAAGTTCTCCGGGTCGTACGTTTTCTTAACCTGGGCGAGCCGGGCATAATTGGAGCCGAACGCCGATTGCACCCGGTCCGTTTCCTCGGCGGTGAGGAAGTTCGAATAAGCGCCGCCGGTCGCGTAAGGCCGCGTGGCCTGGTAAACATTCCGCGCCCAGACGATGCCCGCCTGGTCTTCCGCGGGTGACGTCCAACGGCCATGCACATTCATCACAAAATTGGCGTTGCGATTGCCGAACGCGGTCGCGTCCACCGGCACACGCGCCGTGCACCCGCCGAGTTGGCCCAGGAAGATCTCGCAATGCGGCGAGGGCATGGACCCCGCGTACTCGACCATCGCGTCGAACAGTCCGTCCTTGAGTTCGGAGAAGTTGTTCGATTTCCAGTAATTCCGCGCGCCCGGGGTGAGCAAGGGATCGAACGCCTGCTGCCAGGCGGTGAACGGCTGCATCGCGACGTGCTGGCCCAGAACCGTCCCGAATTTCTCGAGCGGCGCGATGATTTTCCTCCCGCTCTCCTCGGGGCCCACGTAACACAGGGGGAGGATCAGCACATTTCGACCGTGCACCTCCGGAGGGAGAAACGGCAGCGGCGGCGCCTGGCGCAGCACCATCCAAACACTCAAATCGTCCGGCGACATCGCGGTGAATTCCCGGTATTGCCGCAACACGGAACCGGCTTCGGCCCGCGGAAACACCAGCAATCCGCTCAGCACTTCCGGCCCGACCGGATGCAGGGCGAATTCGAACTCGGTCACAACGCCGAAATTGCCGCCACCCCCTCGCAATGCCCAGAACAAATCCGCGTGCGACGTGGAGCTGACCTGAATCAGCTCCGCCCCCGCCGTCACAAGACGGGCGGAGACCAGGTTGTCCGAGGTGAGCCCGTGTTTGCGGCTTAACCATCCGAATCCGCCACCGAGGGTCAGTCCGGCAATTCCCGTCGTCGAATTGATTCCCGTGGGGGTGGCAAGGCCGTGCGCCTGGGTCGCGCGATCCACATCGCCCAGCGTTGCGCCTGGCTGCACCCGGGCCCGTCGCGCCGTCGCGTCCACCCGGACTTCCTTCATGCCTGACAAATCAATCATCAGCCCGCCGTCGCACACGGCGTGGCCGGCGATGTTGTGGCCGCCGCCCCGGATGGACACCGTGAACCGGTGTTCCCGGGCATACGCGACCGCGCGTTGAACGTCAGCCTCCGTGCGGCAGCGCACGATGATGGCCGGCTTGCGGTCGATCATGCCGTTCCAAATCGTCCGGGCTTCGTCGTAAGTGGGTTCCCCCGGCAGCAGGACCGTCCCGTCCAGGCGTTGTTTCAAGCTTTGCACGTTGTTCAAGTTGGGAGTTGTCATGTGGGTATCTCTTTCCTGTTCGTTTGGATCATTGTCCGTCCGTGGCGAGCACCACGCGGAAGCCGATGATAAAATCGCTGATGAACGGGCTGGCGGGTTCAAACCAGCGGCTGGCCGAGCGGCACTCCAACTCGGACGATTCCCACGCGCCGCCGCGAATGACTTTCCAGCCGGTCGGGTTGGTCGCAGGCCCTTGCGGATCAATCACACCGCCGCCCGGGTAAGAGCCGTACCAATCCTGACACCATTCCCAGACGTTGCCTTCCATGTCGTATAATCCCCAGGCGTTCGGCAGCTTCTGCCCGACCGGATGGGTCGTGATCCCATCGTGCGCGCCGAACCACGCGTGGTTCGACAGGTCGCTGAGAGCCGGGTCGTCGCCGTAGTAAAATCGGTTCGTCGTGCCGGCGCGCGCGGCGCATTCCCACTCGGCCTCGGTCGGCAACCGATAATGGCTGCCGGGCGGAATGCGGCCCGCGGCCAATTCCTGTTGCGTGAGCAGGACGCAATAATTCGAGGCGGCGAAAAACGAAACACTCTCGACGGGCCGGGTTAAATCACCGGGGAACCCGCTCGGATTGGTCCCCGTCACGGCCAGGTATTCCGCCTGGGTCACTTCATATTTTCCCATCCAGAAACCGTGCGTGAGTTCGACGACGGTTTGCGGACCTTCGTCGTCCTGGTGGCCTGTTTCATTGGCAGGGCTGCCCAGCGTGAAAGTGTTCGCGGGGACGAACACCATGTTGGCCGGCGGCGTGACAGCCGAAACGCGATAAAACTTTCGCGGCGAGAGATTCGCGACCGGATCGAGAAAGAGGACACTGCCAAGCGGATTGTTCACGAAGTTCAGCGCCGCCCAATCGGTAAGGTTGCTGGATGCGTAAACCGCGTAAACCCCGGGCGGACCGGTGATGCCGAATCGGAAAGCGCCAACCGGTTGCTCCTGCGGCAGGGTGAGCCGGACCGTCGACGGATAGGTGAACACCGGAATGCCTTGATTCTGCAGCGTGGCGACCGTTCCCGGCACATGCGAGGCCTCCGTTTGCGACAATACCAATTGCGTCAGCGGATTGCCGTCCAGATCCAGCGTGAACAGCCCCGTCATGTCCGGCGGCAACGTGAGTTGCGCGAGTTGATTGCCATGCAGGCCAAGCTCCTCCAGCCCGACCAGGCCCGGCGGCAAAGTCAGACTCGTGAGCCGGTTGCCGCCTATCAGCAGCGAGAACAGGTTCGACATGCCCGCCGGCAAAGAAATGCTGGCGATGGAGTTTGCGCTAAGATCCAGAATCACCAGGTTCGTCAGCGTCGGCAGGTTGTAATTGGTGATCTGATTGGAGAACAACAACAGAGTGTTCAGGTTGAGGGCCGCTTCCAATCCGGCCAGGTTGCTGATGTTAAGGCCGTGGGCGTTCAGGACCCTCAATGCGAGAAGGTCCTGCCGGCTCAACGGCCCGGTCGGTTTGTTCAAACTCTGGCGGACGGCCGCGTTCAGGCCGGGATCGGGAATGAGGACTTCCTGGGCCGTGGCGGCGCTGCGGCAGTTGACCAACGCCATCAGGGCGGCGGCGCGAAGGAGATTTTTCAGGTTTTTCACGCTTGTAGGAGATCAGGGCGTGGCAAGAGTTCCCGGAACCCACTGGGACGAAAGCCCCAGCATATTGCGCCAGATTGAGGATTGCGGCGCGGTTATTGTAGCTTATGATATAGGTTATCCACCCTGAACCCGAAACCATTTCTTCATGATCGCTGTATGAACCCGGCGGCAACAGGATTCAACTGGGGCGAAAGTCCCAGTGCGGCGCCCCCGCACGTCGGCCAGAGTGTGGGCGTGATTAGCGAAAGCAAGAAGGCCGGGCGCGAACTGCTCGAGCTCAATCAATCCCTCGAAAGGCGCGTGGCCGAGCGCACGGTCGCGCTCACGACGAGCGAGGCGCGTTTCCGGGCCATGGTGGAGCATGCGCCGGAAGCCATCGTGGTTTACAGCGCGGACACGGGCCGCTTTCTGTTTGGCAACCAGCACGCGTGCGATCTTTACGGCGTGCCCATGTCCCGGCTGGCGGAACTGACGCCGCTGGACGTGAGCCCGGAATTTCAACCCGGCGGCCGGCGCACCTCGGAGGTCGCTTCCGAAAAAGTCGCCGAAGTCCTCGCCGGCGGCATCGCCGTCTTCGAATGGGTGCACCGGCATCAACCCTCCGGGCGCCTCGTTCCCACCGAAGTCCGCCTGCTGCGGCTGCCGGCGGAGGGACAAACGTTGATTCGCGCGAGCATCATCGACAACACCGAACGCAAACGGTCCGAGAACGCCTTGCGGGAATCCGAGCAGAAGTTCCGCGCGTTGTTCGAGGGATCCAGCCACGGCGTGGTGCTCCATGACGAAACCCGGTTGCTCGAAGTCAACTCCGCCGCCGTGCGGTTGTTTGGCTGCGAGAGCGCCGGCGAGTTGATCGGCCGGCACCCGGGGATGCTCGCGCCGCCGCTGCAACCCAACGGCCAACCCTCGGCAACCCTCGCCGCGCAATACATCGAGGAATGCATGGCCACCGGGGGCGTCCGATTCGAATGGCTCGCCCGCGCTCCGAACGGCAGGGAGATCCCGATGGAAGTCGCGCTGACGCGGATTGAATGGAGCGGACGCCAGGTCATTCAGGCTTACATCACCGACATCACCGAGCGCACCCGGGCGCGCGCGGCGCTGGCAGAGAGCGAGGAGCGATTCAGCGCGGCATTCCAGGCGAGCCCGGCCTTCATCAGCATCCTCCGCGCAAGCGACGAAAAATACGTCCTGGCCAACGACGCTTACATCCACTGGCTCGGCTACTCGCGCGAGGAGGTGCTGGGCCGCACCTGCATTGACCTGGGTTTGTGGGTAAATACGGCCGACCGCGACGAGGTCCTGCGAACAATCCGCAAATCCGGCTCGCTCCGCCAGCGGGAATATCGCTGGAGAAACCGCCAGGGCAAAACCTTCACCGTCCTGTTGTCCATCGAAAGCATCCGGCTCAACGACACGCCGCACCTTCTCTCCATGGCGATGGACATCACCCAGCGCAAGCGCGCCGAGGAGGAATTGCTCCGGACGCTGGAGCGCGAAAAGGAACTCAGCCAGCTCAAGAGCAATTTCGTTTCGATGGTCTCGCATGAATTCCGCACGCCGCTGGGCATCATCCAGTCTTCGGCCGAGTTGCTCGGGGATTTCCACGACAAAATGCCCGCGGCCGAACGCGAGGAACACTTGACCTCCATCCGGCGCAACACGCGGCGCATGGCCGGCATGATGGAGGAAGTGCTCGTCTTAAGCCGCCTCGACGCGGGCAAGCTGCAATTCAAACCGCTCGCCGTCGACCTGAACGGCTTCTTCCGGCGCGTCGTCGACGAGGTGCTCTCGGCAACCCACCGCCGCTGCGATATCCAGTTGTCCCTGAAATCCGTTCCAACGGAAGCCAGGGCGGATGAGGGATTGTTGGGGCATATCTTCACCAATCTCCTCAGCAACGCCGTGAAATACTCGGACCCGGGTGCGACGGTGCAATTCGCCGTTGAGCCGGACGGATCGGAAGTCGTGTGCACCGTGAGCGACCCGGGCATCGGGATTTCCGAGGAAGACCAGGAACAACTGTTCGAAGCCTTCCATCGCGGCCGCAACGTGGGAACCCGGCCCGGAACCGGGCTCGGCCTGCTCCTGGTGAAACGCTGCACCGAACTGCACCGCGGCGGCATCCAGGTCCGCAGCAAAATCGGCGCAGGCACCACGGTGACCGTCCGGCTCCCTGTTTTTGGAAATCATCATGAAAAAAATATTGGTCATTGAAGACGAACCCGAGATGCGGCGGAACATCACCGCGCTCCTCCGTTACCAGGATTACCAGCCCATCTCGGCGGAGAACGGCCGCGCCGGGATCGAAGCCGCCCGGCGTGAGAAGCCCGACCTGATTCTGTGCGATGTGATGATGCCGGAATTGGACGGATACGGCGTGCTGCAGGCGGTGCAGGCGGACGCGGCCCTCGCCCGCACTCCGTTCATTTTTCTCACGGCCAAGGGCGAAAAAGACGATTTGCGCAGCGGCATGGATCTGGGCGCCGACGATTACCTGACCAAGCCGGTCGCCAACACCGTTCTGGTCCGGGCCATCGAGGCCCGGCTGCGCCGATCCGAACAGCAGGTAAATCGTGAATTCAAACCGGACTTTTCCTCCGCTACACCCCTGCTCAAGCTGGGTCTCACGCCGCGCGCGGCCGAAGCGCTGCTCTGGCTCGCCCAGGGCAAGACGAACCCCGACATCGCCACGATCCTGGGCATCACGGAGTCCACCGTGAAAAAGCACGTCCAGGAAATATTCGACAAACTGGGGGTTGAAACCCGCGGCGCCGCCGCCGTGCGCGCCCTCGAAATGCTCAACGCTCCCGAGAACAACGGTGGCTTTCCGGCGCTCCGGCCGCGACCGGCGGATTAGTGGATTTCTGGATTTCTGGATTTCTGGATCGATGGATTGAAGGACCGCCCCCTTTCCAACAATCCAACAATCCATCCGTGGAGCCCTCCGGCTGGGTCCATCGTCCCGCTCGATTCAGGGAACCGTCAGGCAGGTTGAGCTTCCAACCAACGTCAGATGCCGGTCACTGAACCGTAATCATCAACCCAGAATATCCTCCTCCATGAAACCCTCTGTATTCCTTCGCGCCTGTAACATGCGGCCGCTTGCCGCCGCCGCGGGTTTGTGCTTCGCCATTGCAACCCAACCCTCCTTCGCGACGCTCTCATTGGACTCCAGCCTGAATCTGACGATCCAGAACATAAACCAAAACGTGTTGGTGAATTGGCTCGGCGTCAATCCGGTGCCGTACCAGGTGGAATCCAGCTCCGATCTGACCACCTGGACGAGTGCCGGTCCGGTGATAACAGGCAATGGCGCGACCCTTGTCTTCATTGACTCCATCGCCGGGAAGAGCCGCAGATTCTACCGCGTCGGGCGGGTCGTCCCGGCAAACAACACCGCCACCTTCAATCCCACGACCGGACTTCTGACGATTGTCGGCGACGACCTGGACAACGTCATCGTTGTGAGCCGCAATGCGGCCGGCAATATCCTGGTCAACAACGGCGGCGTGGCCATGACAATCGCGGGTGGAACCCCCACGGTCGCGAACACCGTGCTCATCCAGGTTTTCGGGCGGGCGGGGAACGATCAGATTTCCCTCAGCGAAGCGAACGGCGCGCTGCCTGCCACCCAGATGTTCGGCGAAGACGGCAACGACACGCTGACGGGTGGATCGGGCGACGACTTGCTCGATGGCGGCGCGGGCAACGACACGCTTCTCGGAAAGGGCGGTGCCGACACTTTGTATGGCGGCGATGGCAGCGACACTCTCACCGGCGGCGACGGGAACGACTTCGTTTACGGTGGAGCCGGCAACGACCGTATGATCTGGAATCCCGGCGACGACACCGATGTGATCGACGGTGGCGACGGCGTGGATGTTGTTGAGGTCAATGGCGGGAACGGCGCCGAGGATTTCGTCCTGGCCGCAAATGGAAACCGCGTTCGGTTCGACCGAACAACCCCTGCCCCGTTCTTCCTGGACACGGGCACGTGCGAACAATTCGCGGTCAACCCCAATGGCGGCGCGAATAGCCTCACGATCAACGATCTGTCCGGCACCAGTGTCACCAACGTCATCCTCGGCCTCACCATTAACGGGATGGAGGACAACATCCTTGTTAACGGAACGGAAAACGCCGACACAATCACCGTCAATGGAACCCCCGGCAGAGTCAGCGTCACAGGCTTGTCCGCGTCAGTGACCCTTTCCGGTGTGGAAATCGCGGACCAGCTCACCATCCATGCGCTGGGCGGCGACGACGCGGTGGGCGCTTCCGGATTGGCCGCGGGTGTCATTGGATTCACGGCCGATGGAGGAGAGGGCGCCGATGTCCTTGTGGGCGGTGCCGGGATTGACACTTTGTTGGGCGGCCCCGGCGACGATGTGTTGATCGGCGGCCCGGGACAGGACGTGCTCGACGGCGGGACGGGTGATAACGTTCTCATTCAGGATTAGCGACCGGCTCCTTCGTCCCATTGTGCCGTTCCGAATTCCATCGCAAAGTACCGCGTCACCATTGATCCGGGCACGAACGAGGCAAGCGAATGACGACTTCAGCGGACCCATTTGAAACGATCGTGAACGAGCATTACGAGGCGCTCTACCGCTTCGCGCTGAGCCTGACTCGCGGGGTATCGGATGCGAAGGATTTGACCCAACACACCTTCCACGTCTGGGCGACAAAAGGAAGCCAACTGCGCGACGCGTCGAAGGCCAAAACGTGGCTGTTTACCACGTTGTATCGCGCTTTCCTCGCGGGCCGTCGCCTGCAAACACGCTACCCGCAGTGCGATCTGGACGATGTGGCGGATGAATTAACCGATCCGAACCCGCTTCCGGCGGATGTTTCGGACCTTCCTCGACTCATGGCTGCTTTAGCCCGGGTGGATGCGCGGTTCCAGGCCGCAGTCGCGCTATGCTACCTTGAGAATAATTCCTACAAAGATATCGCCGCGATTCTCGACGTACCCGTCGGCACAGTAAAATCCCGCGTCGCACGCGGCCTTACTCAACTAAGGGAAAACCTGCTGTCGGAGGGTTTGCACCTGTTGGACTCAAAGAACGCCGGCGCCCATGATGCGGCCTTAGCCGTCTCTATGCAGTTCAAGAAAGCTCAAACTCACGCAGAGACGCAGAGGACGCGGAGGGCCGCAGAGAATCGGGTCAGGCAAATCGCTCACTAATCGGTGACCCGGAAAAAACCGCCAGTTCTCTGCGAATCTCCGCGTCCTCTGCGCCTCTGCGTTTATCCCCAGGAAAACCAACTGCATAGAGACGGCTTAGTCTCGGCGCGAGGGAGGAACCGGCCAGCGAAGTTGGACTCAGTTGAAATCGAAAATGGGCCAGCTCCCGGTTTAGCCGTATGCCCGCAATTGCGGGCGTCGACTTCGGCTTCATCCTAGCTTTGGACGAAAAAACGACCCTGAAAATCGCGCCATAAGCCCTTTTCTGCCCTCGTTTTCAGCCCATGTTCTTCCCCGTCAGACACATGCTCTGGCGACACCACGCTATTCACGCTATTCCACGCTATTGAGGCGGCGCTTGCATCAACGACTCCGGTGAATCCACCGAGCCGCCAGGGCCAGGGCCAGGAGGCCGAGGCTGGACGGCTCGGGGACCGGAGGCAGCATCTGGTCCGGGGTCAGCGCGACGTTCGACAGCCGGACTTCATCCAGCCAACCCCTGACGTATTCGCCATACTGCCCGGTTCGGTCGCCTCCGATTCCCAGGCCCGGCGCATAAGCCGGGTTCAAATCCGCCAGTGGCCGGATTGAAGTCACCCTGGACGCTGTCAGGATCCCGTTCACGAACAACTTCATCTCGCCCGTGGCGTCGTCCAGCGTCCCGGCAACCTGCGTCCATTGATCAAAAGCGATGGGACACGTGATCCCCGCGGTGTTGTTCGCTGCGTCCTGGATTGTGAGACTGAGAATGTTGCCCTGGTTCAGGGTGAGCCTGTAGGGATCAAGCCCCGGGCGCGTGTCAGAGCGGATCAGAATATTGCCGCCCCCGCCGGTGCCGGGTGCCATGGGCTCGGCCTTCACGTATGCTTCGATCGTCAGGCTGTGCGTCAATGCCAGCGCGGCGGCATCGGGGACAGTTACCCGCTGTGTAAGGCCGTTTAACTGCATGGAAGTGGTGCTACCGATGCCCTGGGCCGCGGATGCGATGTCGCCGCTGTAGAGAGGACCGTTGATGGCGGTTCCATTCAGTCCGTTCCCGGAGTAATCCAGCACTATGCCGACGGCAGGCGTGGACGGGGCGCCCTCCAGGCGCCAATAACCCACCGTGTCGGCCAAGGCACACGGCAAAGTCGTCGTCACAAAGAGCGCCACAACAATCGGGCGCGAGAGAAGCCTTTCGAACTGGAAGCAGGGATTTTTCATGATATGCGACAGGGTTCAGGGGTTGATACCTGCGTTGAAGATCTCAATCCTTACCGCCATTCCTAGCCTCCGCCAAGCTCCCTGACAAGATCGAACTGGGGAGTATTTGTTGCGCCGCTATGAGGGCGCGTTAACGACTCGGAAGCACTCCTTATACGAACCAAAATGGGTCCGGGGCGATGAACATCGTGGCTTGGGCAGGTTCGCTGTGAAGGGGCCGCCCGGTTTGAAGGGCGACACAGAAGCCGGCTGGGGAGTGCTGGATCTTCCCCCGGCCGGGTCGAACGGGATTTGGTTCAAAGTCAGTCGCCCTGGCCGTCTCTATGCAGTTCAAAAAACTCAAACTCATTCAGAGACGCAGAGCACGCGGAGGCTCCGGCGACACCCGGCAGGGAAACACCGGCTCAGCGGGGAGAGATTCCCGGGAGCTGTTTCAGCGGAGACGCCAGGTGATGCGCGCCTTGTTCAAATCGTAGGGCGACATCTCCATTTTGACACGATCGCCGGCGGTGAGCCGCACGAAGCGCTTTCGCATCTTGCCGCAAATCGTCGCGAGCACCATGTGTTGGTTGTCCAGTTCGACACGAAACATGGTGCCTGGAAGAACCACCGCAACGGTGCCTTCCACTTCAATGGGCTGTTCTTTCGATTCCATCATAATGCTCTCTGGCGCTTAAAAACCGCGGCCGCTGGGAGGACGCCGCGCCGGGGCATCCGCGCCTGCGCCCCGGCCGCCGGGGCCGTGGATTTCCCGCAGGAGAAAAACGCGGAGCGGGATCCGGTTCAGGCCGAACCCCGCTCCGAAAGACGCTGCAAATCAATACCGATTGGGCGCGCCGCCGTATTCGCGACGGCCACCGCCGGATCCATGCCCGCCAGCCCGCTCTTCGCGCGGCCGGGCGATGTTCACCGTCAGTGCGCGGCCGTCCATCTCGTGGCCGTTGAGCGCCGTGATGGCGCTTTGCGCCTGCTCCGGCGTGCTCATCGTGACGAAACCGAACCCGCGCGGCCGGCCGGTGACTCGATCCATCATCAGGTT
Source organism: Verrucomicrobiota bacterium (assembly GCA_046346665.1). GTDB lineage: Bacteria > Verrucomicrobiota > Verrucomicrobiia > Limisphaerales > JAXMHQ01 > JAXMHQ01. Next base: position 62,645 of record JAXMHQ010000025.1, on the reverse strand, counting down.
GGCCTCGACCACGGTGCCATGCGCGGCAAACGCGTCCTGAAGATCGTTTTCGGTGGTATTGAAGGAAAGATTTCCAACAAACAATTTATTACTCATATGTGATGCTCTCTGAACAAACCCTGGGCTCCAAACTGTTCCCGACCATCGGGTTTAGAATCATCACTGAACTGAGTTCACCTGAGGATTTACCAGCCTTGAAACGGACAAGCTATCCAAGAACGCCCCCATCATGGTCTTAATCGGGGTCTTCAGCAACGTATTTCTTCGGAAATATTTTGCGCCGTTTGCAGGATGCTTCCGTCTGGCACATCGAGCGAGCCGTTTCAGCGCAGGAAATGAGCAGGTCCGCTTTGACTGCGTTCAACGTTTCCTCGATTGCTTTTGACGGCAACCCCGCGCGGACGATCACCTTCACCGGCAGCTTCAAGTTCAACATTTGAACAAGTTCTTTCAATTCTGATTGGGCCGCATCGCACAGCAGCTTCCGCAAACGCCCCTCCGGAATATCGGAAGGTTCGCCAGGCACGTCCATTTGAACGACATGCAACAGCACCAACTCCGCGTGGTGCCTCGCTGCGAGAATGGACGCCAGCCTAAGAACCTCACGCGTTCCTTCACCCAATGTCAATGGGACGAGAATGCGCCGGATGACGGGATTGTCCCGTCCGCTATGCCCGGAAACTGCCGTTTGGGTGCGCATCAATTCCTCCCAGTTGGTCTGCTATTCCCGCCGGCTGCAGAATGTTGTTCGCCGTTCCGCGGATCGAAATGCACGACTCGATTGGCGCAAGACGATTTTACTCGCGCGGCGTTTCGAATCGCCGCATCAGCCATGTGTTTCAGCAAGCGGCGGCGGCGCGCATCCTTGGCTGCGAGAATGCCGATCGTGGTGCTGCGATAGAGATTCATGAATGTGCCTGGAAAATGGTGGAACTGAACCGCGGGTGTGCAAAAGGGAAATGGAAGAGCGATTTCAAGCGACTGCGGGTTCCGGAGATCTGAACAAACCTGTGCAGGTGAGACTGGAAAGAATCGCATCAACACAACCCCAATCTTCCTCACAGTTAAATCGCGTTCTCACGTGAAGAAGCGTTGCGTTGCAGGGCGCCGCGCGAAACACTTTCTCGACAATCCGCGGCCTGAACGGCCGTTTCCAGAATGAACCCCCGCCATAAGTGGTCAGCAGAATCCAATCGACGCTCGCCTCCTTCGCTTCCGCCAGGATTTCCTCGGCAGGCTTGCCGACTCGAACACGCAATCGAACAGGAAGACGAGGATCGAGAAAATGTTCTGCCAGGAGTCGGATATGCTCCCGGGCTCGCTGGGAGAGCAAGTCGAATGCGCGATTGTCGAAAACTGCCGCACAGAGATTCACGACGTGTAGAAGAGTGACAGTTACCCGATGGCTGTGAGCAAACCGGTTGACGCAGGAGAAGGTTTCCAGCGGACATTTTGTCAGATCGACCGGGATCAGAACCCGTCCTGGAAACATAATCTGCGGCGGGCGAACCGATGTCGCACCTTGCCGTCCGCCATAGCGCACCTGGCTGTGACCGTCCGAGAAGAACCCTTGAACCCGCCGGTGAATGCGATTCACCATTCCACCGCCTGGAAATGCCAAACTCAATGCTTCATCCATGCAGCCAGTTTGACCCACAGACAGCGGGCTGCCTAATTAAGATGAAGTCGCCAACTGTTAAGAAATTGTTGAGGTCTCCCGGTATGAGGAAACAGACGCGAGACAGGAGGATTCCAGGCACCCTGAACCGCCTCTGACGCTATGGTCTGAACTCTTCGACATATCTCGACTCGCCAATCAACTGCAGTCGGACAAGTGGCGTGGACATTGCGCACGCGCTACGGGGATACCGCATTTCGTCGGGTCCTTTCTCGTGGAAGTCGTTGGATTAGCGCCCGCGGCAGACGCGCCAGGATGGCCCTCTGAATCCCATCGCCATTCTTCTGGTATTGGATACCCAGGAAAATGATCCCGACGCCAAGAAAGGTCAGAGCAAAGGGGAAGAACAACGAGTTCTCGAAGACACGATAGGACAAATATCCCAGATAACCGAAAACACCAAGCGCCCCGAAGATGATGAAGACCCGTCTTTCCAGGAGCACTGAGACGAGCATCAAACCCAGGTTTATCAAGCAATACACAGCCTTGGTCCACTGGCTGTCACTGTCCATGAACGAAAGGCCACCCCAGAATGCGAGCAGGCCGAAAAAATACCCCCAGAATGCATAGTCCTTCTCTGTGCGATGATCTGCTAGATAGGAGGCCAATAGCATGATCAGGCCGAACCAGACCGAGACCCACTTGCGTTCCTCCCAGGAAAAGTCCTGAACCCCAAAGAGAATGGGAGTGAGGTCCATTGACATGTACCACAGCGAGAAAGCAATGGGTGCCGTGAGGAATGGAAACCGAACAAACCGCAGGGCGATTATGCCAGCCAGAATCGTTGCCAATTCCATGACAATCCAACTCCCTTTGACATAAACATGGTAATCGCGATAGCTGGTGGGGGTGTCCTGAGGCCAAAAGCCTACCCATTTCTCCAATCCGTAGATTGCCAACGGAACCATGCACACTGCTATGGTGAACAGAAGGCCACCCGGAATCTGGAAGGCCTTCTGCTGCCAAAGCGTTCTCCCTGCGAGGCTGAAGCACACGGCGTAGATAGTGGCAATGACGAAGATGCCAGGACCTCCAAGATTCTCCCAGGCAAGCGTCATGAACCAGCCCATAGCCGAGATAACGATCATGGCTCCGAAATAATAGGCCACGTGAGCTGCGGAAAAGTGCGGCTGCTGAGCTTGATTCGCTTCAAGTCGATTCCAGAGTTGTGCCGCCTGCTCACTCGAAAGCACGCCTTCGCTTGCCGCCCACTCGAGGTCTTTCTTGGATATTTTCATATGTTGTGCAACGGCTCAGAGTCCGAACGCAAAAGGTCAGCGACTGGAACTAGCCGCCCATGATGCTCGTATCTGACTCCGAGCGAATCGGCCGGCTCCCGTTCGCTGCACCGCCTGGTTCGCCACAGCGGGATTTTGGCAGTTCCTTAATACTCTCACGCGCGCCGCCGAGCAACCGTCAGCGCGGCGACCCCGAACCCCAGTAGAGCGAATACTGAGGGTTCCGGCACTGTTATGCTGATGTACTCCAGACTTACGCCGGGATTTTGATTGTAGCCGCCGTAAGTCTCGCGGTCGTACAATCCTACGTAGCTGCCAAGCGAATAGGTGTCGCTTTCCGCGAGCACTGGATTACCAAAATCCGAAATGTAAACAGCGATGTTGTTGCCGTCATCGGTAATGCGGAAACTGTAATAAGTATTCAACGCAAATGAAACATTGGCGTATCCGATGCCTGAGCCTCCAGACGAAGTCTCATCTTCAACTCCCACGCTGCCCCCGCCGATTCCCGGGCCGTTGAAAACCACAACCGGACCACCCAGCTCTCCAAAGACGTTGATCACCGCCCCGTCCGTTCTGGTCGCAACCCTGAAGACTTCATCCGAACCACCCGTGAATGCAAAGCTGCCTTGAATATCAAGCACTCCAGCCGGTGAACCCGCCAATTGCGGAATCGTGATCAACTGGCCTCTGCTTTTGAAAATGGCGTTGCCTCCTGACTCATTCACGGATGATCCCGAAAACGGGAGCTGCACGTGCCAAATACTGCTATCGATTTGCGTGCCGCTGAAATCGTCGTAGAGAGAGGCCGCCGCTTGAGCCGGGTGAGACAACAAAATGCATAAGGCCACCGCAACAAATGATGCTTTCATAATCCGAGACCATTTTTGCTTTGGATTCGGCTAATTCCTCATTGCCCGACAGGTATCATGCAGTGTCGCAACGGGAAGTCAAGATAGACCTCCTGCCAAATGGAAGAGGAAGAGGAACGCAGTGGCCAGGACTCAGGCTGACCAAGTGACATCGCAGGAACCACGGACTATGTGCACCTGCCCGCTTCGGTGCATCGTTAGTGGCGGAAGGTGAGCTCAGGCACAGCCGCCGGACGGCAAGCTGCGCCAAAGCGAATGACTTTTCGCATATCCAAAACCATACAAAACTGGAGGGTCAGCGGCTTTTGCCTGCAGCGCCTTTTTCAGCGTCTGGAAATGCCAATAAGACAATAAGCACGCTAAGGATGATACCATAAATGATAGGGCCTGTGACGCCGAAATGCCAACGGTAGGCCAACCAGGTGGATGCTCCGAGAAAGTGACAGAGGATAAAGGCAAAGATGATAATCAAACCAAGCCTTCGTGGAAGAACCGACACAAGTAAGAAAATGACTACGATATAGACCAGTGAAAATAGGAGATACACCGGCAATCCGCGGCTCAAGAAAAAGTAAAAAAAGGCGTCCCCCTCGTCTGCGGTGGTCGGACGCTGCCAGTAGGAGCTGGGCTGTCCGAGAAGTGTATTGATTTTGTCGAAAAGCATAGTGCCGACCATCACCCAGCGAAGTCGCTTGACGGTCTTATCGGCTGTGAGCTTGAAAAGCAACATAAACGGGCGATAGACGCCTAACGATTGAACTGACCGACGCGGGCGGCCAGTGGCGTCCCAATTGGAGACTGACGCGGCCCGCCCGCGTTCGGTCCAGTGATTTCGTTAGGTGGTCTCGTCATTTCTTGAAGAAACCTCCCAACCACGACTTCTTTGGTGGCGGGGCGGACACAAGTGAATGCCACACCTCGCCGGGCTGAGACTCATCGTAGTGATAACCGGTGAGTGCCTTGGTCAACTCCTCGGGGGCGCTGAAAATGAAGTCCACTCCACAATCCGGACCGCCTTCGGCGTCCTGCTTGGCCAATAAGCTTTCGTAGATGTTGGTAAACGGTGCCGGAAGTTGCCCTCGGGTGGTGAGATTCAACACTCCGACGTCAGAGTCATGGTCCATCCACCAAATCTCACGACCATCCTTCCAAGCGCAAGCGGTGCTGCACATCACATGAGTCTCCACTCCTCCAGCGACCACCTCACAACCGGCGGACAGCCGCTGAAGTGTCGGGTCTTCAGTTAGCGGGTGCCCGTAATCTCTGGCTGCAATCACATACCAGCCGTTGGGAAAATCACAACCCTGCAAGCCCGAATCCTGAGCGTCGCCCGGTAAATCGCCAACACGAAGCGTAAGCTCCTCAAGCACTCTTGCTCGTGGTTTGCCTCTCACTGCCAGCCAGGATGTGGATGCTCCCATAAACGTGTAGCCACCTAACGCTCCAGGTCAGGCACAGCCACCGGGCTTGTCGGGCCGCAGCGGTGCGGAGACCGAAGCCGCGCCCGCGGCTGCAACCACGATGTGATGTGCCATTTGTTCATGTCTCGTAACGGCGTCCCGCTACAGCGGGATTGCCTGCACCGATGGTTAGCCCATCAACACAGAAAATGCTTCTCTGCAATTCGAACCGGTACCCTGAATCCCCACGTGCTGAATATCGGCAATCGTGAGTCCTCAGGAACTTGTGGGCGCAGTGCCTCGAAACCCCGCTGGACCCAGCTGTTCAGGCAAGACGCCGCACCGCGAAAGACCCACGGCTCGATCTCGTCAAGGTGCAGCGGTCTATGGCCCAAGATGGAACCGCCGGATTCTCTAATCGCTATGAGATGCGCTCGGCCTTGGTTAATGCATCTCGCGCCAGCAATCGCATCCGAGGTCGGTGGCGAATCACTATGCCAGTCGAGCACCGCCGCCAAGAATAGGACTCGCTTGTGAGGCTCCAACTCAATCACCCGGCCACAACCAAATGAACCGTCGCGCAGGGGTAGCGCCCAGAACTGACCCGGAAGCATCATCGCAGTTGTGCGGGGAACGAACGGATACGATGGATGCTTGGACTTCACTGGCTAACGCTCCAGGTCAGGCACAGCCACCGGGCTTGTCGGGTCGCAGCCGTGCGGAGACCGAAGCCGCGCTTGCGACTGCAACCACGATGTGATGTGCCAAATACTCATCTCTCGTCACGGCGCGGTGGCGGCCTGCTCGCGATTCATCGGAGTTGCCTGCACCGCATTGTTAGGTGTCATTTGTTCGTCACCACTCATTTCGACTCCTCTCGGATCAACTTCCGAATCCGCCGCACCTCATTGGTGTCGCCGCGCGCTCTGGCTGCATCAAGTGCTGGCTCATACTTCAATCCGACGGCCTTCCACCGCCTGTAATCAGCTCGATAAATCGGGTGAATGTCTGTGTCTGCCAAACTCTCCCACCACTTCGGAAAGTCATCATCACCGACCGAATGTGTCTTGTGGATATAACGGTGGTCAAGCTGGAGAAGCGGATAAAACGCGATGCCGATGAAATCGTGCCGATACTCGTTGTAGTATGAGCCAAACCTCGGCTGCCACATAATGCAATCATGCACTAAAAGTCCGAATGTGTATCGGCTCCGTCCGTCTGAAGTGTAATTAGGGTCGTAGCCGCCGAGAGTCGCGTCCAACATATACAGACCAAGATAACTGGCAGACAGTATCCCACCTGCCATTAATAAACGCTTCTTTTGGAGTATGCGCGACATGACACCTAACGCATCAGCTCACCCACAGCCGCCGGAGGAAGTCGTCCGCTGCGAATCGGGCGACTGAACTTCCTGTGATGCTCGCAACTGAGAGGGCGGGCGGCTGTTGGGTGCAGCGCCTGGTTCGGCCTTCACGCCATCAGTGTCCAGCAATTCCATGATGCCATCGGCCAAGTGCTCGGGTCTCGGGATTCGGTTAAAGCTGAGTATGGCTTCGTGGTCCATCAGAACCACTGGCGCATCGACCGCATGCTCTCGTCCACGCATGTCGAAGCAGACCCGATCATAGTGACCCGTGGCAGGCCGACCAAACGGCAGGAATCCAGCTCCGCACAACGTGTCGGTCAAAATCCTGTCGGCCAACAGGTCCTCCAAGCTATCCTCCTCACCCCGAGCGTTGCCGTAAACGCGGACTCTGCCAACGTCGAACGCAACGAATGTATGCCCCTCCACCAGCTCCGCGAACAGGCGCGGATATGGAAGACCTGGCAGAACTCGATTTGCAGCGTGCCCCACGTCATCCATGAGCGCCCCTCGATGCTGAACGCCCGCCAACAGACGACTGAATTGGGTCGACGCCTTCATGACCGGGCCGAACGCAAAGCTGACCGATTGCGAGCACGCAAATCCAAAATCATGAATCTGCAAACACTCGTCCGAAAACTGCGAGATCTTCTCGCAATTCGGTCCAGCGTCTGGTTCGGCATAATCATTCGACCTTTAGCTTTGGTGTTAAACTTATCATCATGTCACCGACTGAAATGCCACACTGCTGACCGGAACGTTGCGTGACCTCTCCCTGCCCCATTTGACTTGCCTTTCCATCAGCATCCTTCGTTTCAACTGCGATGTGCAGTTTGAGAATGCTGTCAGGGAGAATCGTTGGAGTGATGACGCAATTCGTGCCTGGACCAAGAGTGAAAGACTTGGGGGTATGCGCTGAAAACTCAACGACCCCCAGTTCCTTTGTCGTCATGTTGGCCGGCAACTGGGATAATCTCCGAAGACCGTGACCATCTGCCGTCTGATCGCTCCGACTCTTTGAGCAACTGATTGCGAAAATAGCAACCAAAGCTGCGGCGCTTAAAATGAAGTGTTGTATGCGCATAATTATTTTGGAGTTGCCGAACGCTCCAGGTCAGGCACAGCCACCGGCAGCCGCGCTCGCGACTGCAACCACGATGTGATGTGCCAAATACTCATCTCTCGTAACGGCGCGGTGGCGGCCTGCTCGCGATTCATCGGAGTTGCCTGCACCGCATTGTTAGGCGACAGGCTCATACTCGCCTCAAGGTGATGTCACCACTGTCTCCGTGGTCGGTCTGCTCTGCAAAGAACGGCTCGAAGTGCGCCGTGACCTCAGCACGCACTGACGCCGGGCAGTCCTCGACGAAAAACAGGAACTCTCCTGACTCTGCATTGATGGTGAACGAATGCTCGCGAAAGGTGAAATCAAGCCAAGAGCCGCCAATGGGCATGTCCTCTAAACTTGTAACTGTGATGCCCGGAAGCACAGCGAGATGCTGGCGAACCTCGTGCCAGAACCGCGTCTGAGGAAACCTGCAAAAGCTGTTGTCCATGACAGTGCGCGTATTGTCGCCTAACGCTCCAGGTCAGCGACAGCCACTGGCAACCGGACTTCGGCTGCAACCACAGTGATCTGATGTCTGACGCTCATCTTTCGTAACGGCGCGGTGGCTGTTCGCTGCACCGCATTGTTCGGCCAATCAACCGCAGAATCAATAGCCACAGATGTAACGGAACTCCACGCCATATCCCTTGCAGTAATCTTTGAAGGCAGGAATGGTCTCTTTCGAGTGCTCCAGCGGAATAATTTCATAGCGCCAGCAGCCAGAATCCCATGCGAGAATCGATCCCGGTGGCAACGAACGAACAAATGCCTTGAACTCATCCAAGTCGGTGAACCGCTGGGTTCCTACCTCGAAGATGCGTCGTCCTAAGGAATCGCCCCCAGCTGGCACAATCCCGCGAATCAAGTGCGTTGGAGGCGGACGCTGTGACAAGGCTCGACCGCCAAAGCCAGGAATGGTCCGGCTCGATTCGGGCATGACGGTAGATCCCATGCAGCTAACACAGGTCAAGGCTATCGCCAAAATGATACGGAGCTTCATGGATAGTCTATGCATCGGTTGCCGAACTCTTATTCTACGATGGGCTGTGCACGCCATCGTGCACGGCTGCTTTTTCTAACCTCTCCTGTTACCATGGGTTTATGAAACCAGATTTGCGAATTTCGATCAAGGATTATCGCCGCGGGAAAAACCTCAAGATCCTGCTCTTCCACCTTTACGCCGGCTCTCGTCAGTTCTGGGTGCGCATGAACGGGGCTCCCTGGCCCAAGCAACCCCGCCCGGTCTCGATCACGCGTTTGCTCGCGTCGCTACGCAAGGCCCTCACCAAAACGGTCTGACCTAGCAACCAGTCCCACGGGGGGACAGTCAGACCCGGCGGGGGCCGCTCAGCGATCGGCGCGCGGTTGAAAAGGTCGCTCGCGAGAGATCCAGGAGCGCCCGGTCGGGGGCTATAGGCGACGAGTTGAAAATCGCAGGTCGCCCTTGCCGGGGACTAAGCGATAAACGCCGGGGAACCGGGACCAGGGTGCAGGCGACGCGGTTCCTGGCGCTGGCAGCCGAGACGCACTTTTCAGGGTGAACCCGGGGTGCAGCACAAACTGCAGCACAGGCGACTTTTTTGGACTCGCTATTTTCGACGGAAGTCGTTGGGGGAGATGGCGCACCCATCAGGAGTTGAACCTGAAACCTTCTGATCCGTAGTCAGATGCTCTATCCAATTGAGCTATGGGTGCGCCCAGGAGCGTGGAAAAATAGCGCCCGAATGCGGGGGGCGCAAGCATTTTGCGGAAAGTGCAGTTTGATCAGTCATCAGTGATCAGTCATCAGTGATCAGTCATCAGTGATCAGTCACCAGTGATCAGTCACCGGCCCTGCCGGCTTGGGTTGGATTTGTGCGAATTCGGGATAATTCGCGTCTGACGGTCCGGATCCGTGCCCGCAGATGCCAAAGGGACAGGTTTAACCACGGAACACACGAAATACACGAAAGGGAACACGAATGGATTCAAAAAAAAGAAGGTCCTTTCCGTGCCTGGTTTCGTGTGTTCCGTGTGTTCCGTGGTTCAAGGTAATTTGAGTCTCCTCACCAGGCTTCGTCCCGCGGACAGGATTAGTGGTTCAAAGGGTAGTTTGAGTCTCCTCACCAGGCTTTGTCCCGTGGACAGGACTACGCACCCGGCAGGCGTCGACTCCTACTTTTTATTATTTGGCTGCGACGCGGCGCAGCCCTACCAGGCAGGCCTTATCAGCGCACCATTAGCGGAGATTAGCGGTTCCACATCCGGGTTGTGCCCGCAGATGCCAAAGGGACAGGTTTAACCACAGAACACACGAAATACACGAAAGGGAACACGAATGGGTTTTATAAAAGAAGGTCCTTTCCGTGCCTGGTTTCGTGTGTTCCGTGTGTTCCGTGGTTCAAGGGTAGTTTGAGTCTCCTCACGTCGACTCCTACTTTTTACGGTTTGGCTGCGACGCGGCGCAGCCCTACCAGGCAGGCTTTATCAGCGCACCATTAGCGGAGATTAGCGGTTCCACATCCGGGTTGTGCCCGCAGATGGCAGAGGGACAGGTTTAACCACGGAACACACTAAATACACGAAAGGGAACACGAATGGGCTTTATAAAAGAAGGCCCTTTCCGTGCCTGGTTTCGTGTGTTTCGTGTGTTCCGTGGTTCAAAGGGTAGTTTGAGTCTCCTCACGTCGACTCCTACTTTTTACGGTTCGGCTGCGACGCGGCGCAGCCTTACCAGGCGTTGTGGTGTTCGCGGGAATTCGCGGGAATTCGCGTCGAAGCCGGGGTTTCTAATTGGGGACGGCGAGACGCCGTCCCTCCCGGGGTGGATCAAGGTGGCGGTTGGGAAAGGAAGATGCGGCCGGATTCGTTTGTGCCGAGGAAAAAGCCGGAGCCGTAGCCCTGCTTCTGCAGGATCACGCCGTTGACCGAGATCCCCTTCCCCGTCGCCGGGTTGGGCACGGTGCCCTTGAACGAACCGGCCGAGGTCGAGATCGTTACGCTGAGTTTGTTCGTCGAAGTCACCTTGCCGGTGGCGCCGATGAAGATCGGATAGATGAAATCCTCCAGGTTGCCGTTCGACATTTCCACCACGCCATTCGTGTAGCCCAGGAGCGGGACGCCTTTGGTGTAGGCGAATTTCGATCCGGCGACCGCGATGCCGTTGGTGAACACGAATCCGGCCGGGTAAAGCTTCGAGTTCGATACGGGCTGCTTGATCCATCCGAGCGTGCCATAGATATCGTTGGTGACCACGTCGGCAACGGTGAGCCAGCCGAGCAGGACGCCCTGGCCCGAGTAGAGCGAGGCGTAGACGGGGAACTGGGATTCGGCGGACAGGATGGTCTTTTGGGACAGCTTGGTGTTGTCGGCGAGCAATCCGCCGAGGGTCACGTTGCCGGAGGTGTCGATGCTGACGGTTTCAAAGCTGTCGCCGCCGGGCTGGGTTTCGGGTTCTTCGAGGCCCGGAATCAGCAGCGTGTATTTGCCCGCCTGCGGGGCGAGGTTGGTCTTGGAATACACATTCCGCTTCGCCACGAGCGGGACGGTCCAGGTGCCGTCGCTCACGGTGCCGGACAGGGTGTCGCCCGCGAGGTCGAGCTGGAGCTGGAGGCTCAGCGGCGGGAGATTTTTGCGCGCGATGGAATTCGACCACGACCCGTCGCCGAGGAACAGGCCGGACGCGGAGAGGGTTTGCCCGGCGAGCGAGATTTTGGCGCTGAAACTGCCGCTGGATTTGAGTGTGCCGTTCAGCAGGCCTGAGTTGGCGACGGAGAGGCTGTTGGTGTCGTAGAAGAGTCCCTGGTAAACGCCGGCGATCGGACCGAACGGATTCGGGACAAAGTCGGCGTTGAGCACCAGGTTGCTTTGCATGGTGAAGGTCAGCTTGGTCGCAGGGGAGAACAGGCTGCCGTCCCGGCTCCAGCCGTTGAACACGGCGCCGGAGCCCGGCTTTTCGGTGAGCGTGTAGGAGGAGCCCACGACGAGCAACTGGCCGCTGAGCGACGGGCTGACGGTGCCGTTGCCGGTGATGTTGAGAGTGAACGGACTGACGACGGTGTAGTTGTAGGTGCGGCTTTGGATGGTGGAATAATTCGTCGACGTATCGACGGCGCGGACGCGGACGGTGTTGGTGCCGGGAGCCAGGCCGGTGACGAGCGCGGACCAGTTGGTCGTGCCGAACGCGGGCTGGAAGGGTGTGGTGCCGGCGCTGTTGACCAGTTGAAATTCAACCGCGGCCACGGCGGCGTTGTCCGACGCCGTGCCGGTCACGGTGAGCATGGAGTTGGTCACCTTGGCATTGGCGGCGGGATTGGAGATGGAGACTTTGGGCGGGGTGGTGTCGATTTGGTAGCTCAGGCTGCAGGTGAGCGGGCCGGAGGCGCCGTTGTAGCCGTCGACCGAGATCATGTATTGCACGCCGGCCAGGACGCCGAAGGTGACTTTGGCGCGGCCGTTCGACTGGTTCTTGCCGCTGCTGCTGCCGACGGCGGTAAGGTTGCTGACCGTCGGGCCGGTGTAAACGCCGAGGAGCGTCGTGAAGCTGCTGCCCGTGGTGTCGAGCGTGACCACGCCGGGCCGGGTCGGGGTGTAGCTCCACCAGACGGAGCGGCCGCCGGAGTTGCCGGCGATGTTGGGTTCGCCCGGCTGCTTGGTCGCGTAGCTGTTCGTCGCGTTAAGGTTGATGGACGCCACGCCGCCGGGAACGGTGATGCTGTTGTCAAAATTGTCGTTGTTCGGAATGTCTGCGGTGGTGCCGTAAACGATATTGACGTTGTCGATGTAAAAAGTGGTGCTGCTGATCATGGTGGGCGAGGTGATCGCCACGAACACCAGGTTCACCGTCTGTCCGGCGAGCGGCGCCAGGTTGGTCTGACCGGCGTAGGTCGTCGGGTTGAAAACAACCGCCGAGTAGGCACCGCTGCCCCGATTCAAACCGCCCATCGTGTTGTCGACGGAATCCAGCGTGTAAAGGGTTGTGCCGTTGGTTTGCGCGATGAACACGTTCAACGTCGCGTCGATCGACCCGGTGGCAATCGGCGAAAAGATGTCGCGGTAATAATAAAATGACACCCCGATCGTGTTGGTTGGAAAGGTGACGGTCTGGTAGACGGTCTGCAGGACACCGTTCATGATCCCCATCTGCAGGTAAGCGTTTCCGCTGAAGGCGTAGCGCGGGTCGCTGACGACGTTGGCGCCGGCGCCGCTGATGAGCCAGGGATAGACGAGGCCGCTTTCAAAACCGGGGTTGACGACAATCTGCGTCTGGGCGGACGCGCTGCCGGTGAGGGCGGCGCACAACAAAAACCAAACAGAACACTTCATAAATAATTTCAGACTCAGATAATTTCAGACTCAGCCGAAGATCCCATTATTCATCGCTCTGCCCCAGCTTGGCAAGCACCGTCAGATCCTCCAGCGTCGTGGTGTCGCCCTTGATTTCGCCGCCGGCCGCGACCTGTTTCAACAGGCGCCGCATGATTTTGCCGGACCGTGTCTTGGGCAGCGCCTCGGCGAACCGGATGTCGTCCGGCTTGGCCACGGGGCCGATTTCGCGGGCGACATGCTGTCGGAGTTCCTCCCGGAGGCCGGGATCGCGCTTGACGCCGCTTTTGAGGGTGACGAAGGCGACGAGCGCCTGGCCTTTCATGTCGTCCGGCCGGCCCACCACCGCGGCTTCGGCGACTTTCGGATGGCTGACGATGGCGCTTTCGACTTCGGCGGTGCCGATGCGGTGTCCGGCCACGTTGAGCACGTCGTCGATGCGGCCGACGATCCAGAAATAGCCGTCTTCATCCTGTCGGCAGCCGTCGCCGGTGAAGTAACTGCCCTTGACCTCGCCCCAGTAAACGCGCTGGTAGCGTTCGGGGTCGCCCCAGAGCCCGCGCAGCATGCCGGGCCAGGGACGCCGGACCACGAGTTTGCCGCCGCTGTTCCGCGGGACGCCCTGCCCCTGGTCGTCCACCACCTCCGGCACGATCCCGAAAAACGGGAGCGTCGCGGAGCCGGGCTTCGTCGGCGTCGCGCCGGGCAGCGGGGTGATCATGATGCCGCCGGTCTCGGTCTGCCACCATGTGTCGACGATCGGGCAGCGATTACGGCCGATGTGTTCCGAGTACCACATCCAGGCTTCGGGATTGATGGGTTCCCCGACGCTGCCGAGCAGGCGGAGCGAGGAGAGGTCATGTTTGGCGGGCCATTCGGTGCCCCATTTCATGAACGCGCGAATCGCGGTGGGCGCGGTGTAGAGCACCGTCACGCCGTATTTCGCGATCATCTGCCAGAAGCGGTCGGGCTCGGGAAAATTCGGCGCGCCTTCGTACATGAAACTCGTCGCGCCATTGGCCAGCGGCCCGTAAACCACGTAGCTGTGCCCCGTCACCCAGCCCACATCCGCCGTGCACCAGTAAACATCCTCGTCCCGCAAATCGAACACATACTTCGACGTCATCTTGGCATACAACAGGTACCCCCCCGTCGTGTGCAGGATGCCCTTGGGTTTTCCCGTGGAACCGCTGGTGTACAAAATGAACAGCGGCGCCTCGCTGTCGAGCGATTCCGCCGGACAATTCGCATCCACCTTCTCCACGCATTCGTGCCACCACTCGTCGCGGCCGGCGGCCATGTCGACCGGCTCGCCCGTGCGGCGCAGCACGATGACTTTTTCCACGGACTTCGTCAGCGCCTGGCCTTTCGCGTCCTTGATCGCGAGCGCGTCGTCGACATTTTTCTTCAGCGGCACAACGGCCCCGCGGCGGTAACCGCCGTCGGCGGTGATGATCAGTCGCGCCTGGGAATCCTGGACGCGATCCGCGACGCTCTGGGCGCTGAACCCGCCGAACACGACCGAGTGAACGGCGCCGATCCGGGCGCAGGCGAGCATGGCGATGGCGGCTTCAGGGACCATGGGCAAGTATATGAGCACGCGGTCGCCGGATTGGATCCCGACTTTTTTCAGGACATTGGCGAAGCGGCAGACCTCGTGATGAAGCTGGCGGTAGGTCAGGGTGCGTTCCTCGCCGGGTTTGCCAGGCGCGGCGGGTTCGCCTTCCCAGATCAGGGCGGCCTTGTTGGCGTGAGGCGTTCCGAGCCAGCGATCCAGGCAATTGTGGCTGACGTTCAGGCGCCCGCCGACGAACCATTTCGCGACCGGTTCGTCCCATTGCAAAACTTTGTCCCACGACTTGAACCACACCAGTTCCGATTCCGCCTGCTTCGACCAGAACCGGTCCGGGGCGTCGATGGATTCCCGGTAGAGGCGGTTGTATTCGTCGATGGATTTGACATGCGCGCGGGCGGCGAAGGCGGGGTCGGGCGGAAAAACGCGGTTCTCGTGCAGGACGGAAGTGATGGCCGTGGGGGCATGAGTTTCGGACATAATCTGTCTGAGTTGTGGCTTTGCGGCAATATGACGAGGACGACTCCCGGCGTCAACGCCGACTGTTTTGGGCTCAGCTCCTGGTAGCGCGCCACTCCGTGGCGCCGGCCGCGCGGAGCGCGGCCCTACCTGCTATCCCTGCCATTGCGTGGGAAAAGATACAACGATTAGGAGAATGAGACGACGGGACAGGTCGAGGCCCCTGTTAAAAAAGGTCAAAAGTCGACAACTTTTGCTTCTAAACACCTGCCAGAAACCGGTTTCATTCTCCGAGTCAACTCCATCCATCAAACGGAAGTGTTTGATTTCGAATGACTCAATGGGATGACTGGCCTTTTTTGTCATAGGATTCGATTATGCCGACCATTATTTCTCAGGGCCAATTGGCCTTTTTCATGCTCGGATTTGGCAGGATTCTTAACGTTATGAACTTTGCGGGAGTGATTGGCATTGTGGCGGGCATTCTGCAGCTGGGAGTGCCGGTTTATTCGCTGTTCTTATGGCGCCGATTTGGGATGGGGCGCGTGGGCTGGTCGATTTTCAGCAGCTTTGCTCTTCTTCTGTTGTTGCACGTCATGGCGGATCTCGATTTGTTCCGCGATTATTTTCAAAACCCGCTTCAATTGAACCTGCTTTACCTGGTGGCGTCGGTGCTGTTGTTGATCAGCCTGGTGCATCTCGAGACGTTGCTGCTCGAGCGGGGGCGGGCGGAGGCGACGGTGCGGGAGCAGACGGCGGAGTTGACCCGGGCGAATGCGGAACTTCAGCACACGGCGACGCAGTTGCGGGCGGAGATCGCCGAGCGGCAGCGGGTGCAGGCCAAGGTGGACAAGACGCACCGCGAACTGATGACGGCCTCGCGCCAGGCGGGCATGTCCGAAGTCGCCACGGCCGTGCTGCACAACGTCGGCAACGTCCTGAACAGCGTCAATGTCTCCGCCAGCCTCGTCGCCGAACACCTCTCCGCGATGAAAGTTTCCGGCGTCGCGCGCGTCGCGGCCCTGATGAACGAGCACGCGGAGGACATCGGCCATTTTCTGACGCAGGATTCCAAGGGCCGCCGCCTGCCCGAATACCTGAGCGAACTGGCAAAGCATCTTTCGACCGAGCAGGACGAGATTCTGAAGCAGGTGGATTTCGTGCGGAACCGGATCGATCACATCAAGGAGATCGTTTCGAAGCAGCAGAGTTACGGCAAGCCGACGGGGGTGGTGGAACAGGCCCGGATGCCGGAGGTGCTGGATGATTTCCTGCATGTGCATGCGAACGAATTCACCGAGAGCGGCATCGAGATCCTGCGCGCCTATGAATCCGAGGCCCCGGAAATCACGGTCGACCGGCACAAGGTGCTCCAGATCCTTCTGAACCTGGCCAGCAACGCCCGGCACGCCTGCCTCGAATCGGAGCGGCCGGACAAGCGCGTGACGGTGACCATCGAGCACACGGACGATCGCGTGAGGGTTTCCATTCAGGACAACGGCATCGGCATCGCGCCCGAGAACCTGCAGCGGATTTTCAATCACGGTTTCACGACGAAGAAAAAGGGCGGACACGGATTTGGTTTGCACAGCGGTTCGCTGGCGGCGAAGGAAATGGGCGGGAGCCTGACGGCGCAGAGCGCGGGGCCGGGCCGCGGCGCGGTGTTCACGTTGGAATTGCCCCGGATGGCAAAAGTCCGCCCCCAGGTGCGCACCAATCTGCCTTCCGTCTCCAAAATGCTGGTGACCCCGTAACGGCTTCCGGTAAGCTGCCGGCATGCGACAAGTCCTCGTTTGCCTGGCGTTGTTGGGCGGCCTGCTGTCCGCCCCGGCTCAATCAACCAATTCATTCCCCCTCTGGCCCGACGGCGCGCCCGGCGCGCTTGGCAAGGCCGACGCGGACGTTCCGACGTTGACGCCTTATTTCCCGGCGCCCGGCAAGGCGACGGGTGCGGCGATGGTGATTTGTCCCGGGGGCGGTTACGGTTTCCTGGCACCGCATGAAGGCGAGGGCTATGCCCGCTGGCTGGCCGCTCATGGCGTGACCGCGTTCGTTCTGAAATACCGGCTGGCTCCCGCTTACCATCATCCTGCCATGATCCAGGATGCGTCGCGCGCCATCCGCACCGTGCGCGCCCGCGCCGCCGAATGGAACCTCGATCCCCATCGCATCGGCATCATGGGCTCGTCCGCGGGCGGCCACCTGGCGTCGACGGCCGTGACGCATTTCGATTCGGGCAATCCCGGCGCGACGGACCCGGTCGAGCGGGTGAGTTCGCGGCCTGATGTGGGAATCCTGTGTTACGCGGTGATCACGATGGGGCCGTTTACGCATGAGGGTTCCCGGCGAAATCTCATCGGGACCAACGCGCCGCCCGAGTTGGCGTGGCTGCTGTCGAACGAGCTGCAGGTGACGCCGCAGACCCCGCCGTGTTTCCTTTGGCACACGTGGGAGGACAAGGCAGTGCCGGTGGAGAATTCGCTGCAATTCGCCGAGGCCTTGCGCAAGGCGGGCGTGCCGTTCGATCTGCATATTTACCAGAAAGGCGGACACGGGATGGGGCTCGGCGCCCATCGCGCCGGTCCTGACCAGGGCGAGGCGCTGCATCCCTGGGCCGCGGACTGCCTGTTCTGGCTGCAGGCGCAAGGGTTTGTGAAGTAACCTTGTAGCCGCGATCGTCAGATCGCGGTTCCGGCAACTCCGCCAACTCACGTTGGCGGCTACGGGGCGGCTACGATGCCGGGCTGAATTTATAATTGCGGGTTTTACCCGTATAGCCTAGCTGTAGACCGAGGTTTTTAATTGAAAGGAAAACTATGAACACGATTGGTCTTGCCGTGGTGGGGTTGGGTCTTGGACTGGGAGTGATGATCCTCCTGGCCCTGGTGCTTGTCGGGTTTTTTGTGCTGACTTTCGCCATCGGGGCTTACAACGGCCTGGTGACGCTGCGCAACCGGTACAAGAACGCCTACGCCCAGATCGACGTCCAGCTCAAGCGGCGCTACGACCTGATCCCGAATCTCGTGGAGACGGCGAAAGGTTACATCAAGCACGAGCGTGAAACGCTCGAAGCGGTCACGAAGGCGCGCAACATCGCCTACGCCGCCGCCCAAACCGCCGCGGCCAACCCCGGCGACGCCGGCGCGGTCAAAGGCCTCGTCTCCGCCGAGTCCGGCCTCACCGGCGCGCTCAGCCGGCTCATGGTCGTGTCCGAACAATACCCCGATCTCAAGGCCAACCAGAACATGATGCAAGTCTCGGAGGAACTCACCTCGACGGAGAACAAGATCTCGTTTGCGCGCCAGGCATACAACGACGCGGTGATGAGCTACAACAACGGACGCGAAGTCTTCCCGCGCAACCTCATCGCCGGCATGTTCCACTTCGATCCGGCCGAGCTGTTCGTGATCGACAAACCGGAGCAGAAAGACGCGCCGAAAGTGTCGTTTTCTTGAATCCGTTGAATTGTTGAACAGTTGAAAGGTTAAACAGTTCAATGGCGCAGGGCCTGCCGCTGCTTTCAACCTCTTTAACCGTTCAACCCTTTTAGCGATTCAACTTTTCAACAAGTCAAACAATGGATTTTTTCGATCGCCAGGACAAAGCGCGGAAACACACCAAGCTGCTGGTGTTCTATTTCATTTCCGGCGTGGTGCTGCTGATCGTTTCCATTTACGCGGCGGTCGTGCTGTTGTTCACCGGCATTTCGACCTCGCGCCATCATCGCCATTACGAAACCCGCTCCGGTGTGCCGGCGCACGTGGCGCTGTGGCAGCCGCAGCTCCTGTTCGGCGTCACGATCGGCACGCTGGCCGTCATCAGCCTGGGCAGCCTGACCAAGACCGCCCAGCTTTCGGCAGGCGGCAGCGCCGTGGCGGAAATGGTGGGCGCGCGGCTGGTGCCGTCGAATACCCTCGATCCCCGGGAGCGCAGGCTGCTGAATGTGGTCGAGGAAATGGCGCTGGCCTCAGGAGTGCCCGTGCCGCAGGTCTACGTCATGGACAAGGAGTCCGGCATCAACGCGTTCGCGGCGGGCCACACGACCAGCGACGCCGCGATCACGGTGACACGGGGCTGCATGGAACTGCTCACGCGCGACGAATTGCAGGGCGTCGTCGCCCATGAGTTCAGCCATATCCTGAATGGCGACATGCGGCTCAACCTGCGGCTGATGGGAATCATTTTCGGCATTCTCTGCCTGGCCGTCATCGGGCGCGTCCTGCTTTACACCCGGTCCGGGAACAGCAAAGACCGCAACGCACTCCCGCTGCTCGGGCTGGTGCTGATCGCGCTCGGCTGGGTCGGGGTGGTGTTCGGACGCCTCATCCAGGCCGCCGTCAGCCGCCAGCGCGAGTTTCTCGCGGACGCGTCGGCCGTCCAATTCACCCGCAACCCGGCCGGCATCGCGGGCGCCCTCAAGAAAATCGGCGGCCTCGCCGAAGGTTCCCACGTCGAAGCCGCCCAGGCCACCGAGGTCTCGCACATGTTCTTCGGCAACGGCGGCGGAACGCCCCTGTTCGATCTCATGGCCACCCACCCTCCCCTCGCCGACCGGATCCGGGCCATCGATCCCGCGTTCGACGGCGTTTTCCCGGAAGTCACCGCGCCGGCGGAGGAACTGCCTGAGCTGCGCCCGTCGACCCGGTCGGCGCCGCCGTTGATTCCGATGCCCGGCATGCCCCGCGCGGCGGCGGGGGTTCTGACGGCGGCCGTGCTGCCCAGCCTCGGCAAACCCACCGTTCAACACCTGCAATACGCGGTCGATCTGCGCCAGTCCATCCCGGCAACCGTCCGCGAAGCCGCCACCGACGCCCTCGGAGCTTCAGCCCTCATCTATGGACTCCTGTTGTCCGATCGCGACGATCTCCGATCGACACAGCTTGAGATTGTGGAGAAGACCGCTTCGCCGGAAGTGCGCCGCGAAGTCGAGCGGCTGCTGCCCGACGTGCAGGCCATCGCGCACCAGGCGAAACTCCCGCTGGTCGACCTCGCCCTGGCCGGCTTGCGGCATCTGTCGGCCGATCAATACGCGGCATTCAGCGCCGCCGTTGAACGGCTGATTGCGGCGGATGAAGAAGTGGACCTCTTTGAATACATGCTGCAGAAAGTTGTGTTGCGGCACCTCGAGCCGCAGTTCAAACCGGCCCGCAAGCCGTCCCAGCAATATTACGCGCTCCGGCCCCTGGCGCCGGACTGCGCCGTCCTGTTGTCGGCCCTGGCCCATGTGGGGCAGCCGGATGCCGAAGCCGCGGCGGCCGCTTTCCAACAGGGCGCGCGGGGTTTGATCGCCCAGGCGCAGGTTCCGATGGCGTTGGTGCCGGCCGACCGGTGTGATTTGCCGGAGGTGGACGCGGCGTTGAACCGCCTCGCCCAATCCGTTCCGCAGATCAGGAAAAACGTCCTGAACGCCTGCGCCCTGACTGTGGCGGCGGATGGAAAGATCGTCGAGATGGAGGCCGAACTGCTCCGCGCCATCGCCGACACCCTCGATTGTCCCATCCCGCCGTTCCTGAACCTTCAGGCGGCGTAACGCACCTGCGGCATCCTATTTGACTGTCAGGTCGGCCGCGTCGAGCCGAGTTTCGCCCCTGCCGCCGATCCGGATGGGAATGGTGGCATTGGCGGTTCGCACCAGTGCGCGGGCGCCGGCCGGGCCGCGGACGCGGGCGGATTCAACCCGGCCGTTCTTCCAGTCCATGTCCACCGTGAATCCTCCGCGGGCGCGCAAACCCTGGACGCTGCCGGTCGACCAGGCATCCGGGAGGGCGGGCAGGAGGTCCAGGATGCGGATGGAGCCGCCGGACTCGGGCAGCGTGTTCTGGCTTTGCAGGAGCATCTCGGTGACGCCGGCGACGCCTCCAAAATTGCCGTCGATCTGGAACGGCGGGCAGGCGTCGAGGAGGTTGGGATAAACGCCGCCGCCGCCTTCGTAGGACAGCTCCACGCGGGCCATGGGGGCCATGAGCATACCTAGCAGACGATAGGCATGATTGCCGTCGCGGAGCCGGGCCCAGAGGGCAATGCGCCAGGCCATGGCCCAGCCCGTGGCTTCGTCCCCGCGCAATTCCAGGGATTTCCGGGCGGCTGCGGCCAGCTCCGGCGTCCGCTGCACGTCCACCTGGTCGCTGGGATACAACGCATACAGGTGCGAGACATGGCGATGATGCCGATCCGGCGCTTCCAGGTCCTTGTCCTGAAGCCATTCCTGGAGCTGCCCGCCCTTCCCGATCTGCAGCGGCGCCAGGCGGGCGCGGGTGGCGGCGATTTCGTGACGGAAAGAAGCGTCAACGCCAAGCAATTCCGCGGCGCGGAGGGTGTGAGCGAAGAGGTCGCGCAAGATTTCCATGTCCATCGCCGGCCCCGCGCACAAATTGATGCCGGGCTGGTGTGAATTTTCCGGCGACAACGACGGGCAGGTCACCAGCCAGTGGTTCGTGGGTTCTTCGACAAGGGTGTCGAGGAAAAACTGGCTGCACCCTTTCAGCAGCGGGTAGAGGCGCTCGAGATATTCCCGGTCCTCGTTGAATTCGTAATGTTCCCACAGGTTCTGGCACAGCCAGGCGCCGCCCATGGGCCACAGGCCCCAAAGCGGGCCGTCGACCGGCGCGGTCGCGCGCCAGAGATCGGTGTTATGATGACAGACCCAGCCGCGCGCGCCCCAGTTCACCGCCGCCGTCCGCGCGCCGGTGCGCGTGAGATCCGAAACCATGGCGAACAGCGGATCCACACACTCCGGCAGATTGGCCGGTTCCGCGGGCCAGTAATTCATCTCCGTGTTGATGTTGACCGTGTACTTGCTTTCCCACGGCGGCGTCATGCTGTCGTTCCACATGCCCTGCAGATTGGCCGGCTGCCCGCCCGGTCGGGAGCAAGCGATGAGAAGGTAGCGGCCGTATTGAAAATACAGGGCCGCCAGTTGCGGGTCGCCGCCCCCGGCAAATGCCCGGATCCGAAGGTCCGTCGGCAAACTCGACGGCGCCGCTTCGCCCAACTGGATCCGCACCCGGCCGAACAACGGCTGGTAATCCGCCAAATGGCGACTGGCGAGTTCAATCGCCGTCAGCTTCCGCGCCGCGTCCAGGTGCGAGCGGACGATTGATTCCGGGTCGCCCGATACGCTGCGATAGGAGCGATGGCTCGTGGCGGCGTCGACAAGGAGGACGACGCTGTCGGCCTTCGAAACCGAGACCTTGTTGGAGCTGACGGAGACGCTGCCGTTCAACGGGAGAACGATCACGCGCGCCTGGAATCGGAGCGCGCCCGGAACGCCGTATGCGGCGGCATTCACGCCTTCGAGAATCAACTCGCCCGGCGGCTCGGTGCGCACGGACGCCTTTTGCGGCGTGCTCATGCCGAGTTGAAAACTGATCGAGCCCGGTTTGTCCGCGGCGAGGCGGATGGCGATGACCTGGTCCGGCGCGCTGGCGATCATTTGGCGCGAGTATTTCACGTCGCCGGACCGGAACTGGACGCGGGCGATGGCGGTGTCGAGGTCGAGTTCGCGGCGGTAATCCTCGATGGGACCGAGTCCCGGAAAATCGATGGTGAGGTCGCCGAGTGTTTCGTAAGGCATTTGTTTTAGCGGCCGGGCCATCATTTCGGCGGAGGCGAGGTCCTGGGCCTCTTTGTATTGGCCGGCGAAGATGAGGCGGCGCACTTCCGGCAGGGCTTTGAGTGCGTTCGAGGAACTGGGGTCGTACGGTCCGCCGCCCCAGAGGGTGGATTCGTTCAACTGGAGATGTTCCTGGGCGGGGCCGCCGAAAATCATGGCGCCGAGGCGCCCGTTTCCGATCGGGAGCGCCTCGAGCCAGTTGGTGGCCGGGCGATCGTACCAGAGGCGAAGACCGGCCCCAACCGGCTCAACCGCCCCCGCCCATCCTCCCACGAGCAGGAGGCCGGCGGAGGCGGACAGGGCGCTGAATCGACAAATACGTAGGTTCATTGGGATGCAAGCGAACAGGAACGGGAAACCAAGGTGGACGAAGGCTCGCAAGTTCATGGCGGTTAAGTGTTGGCAAACCGGGATGCGGCGCAAGCTCCGATTTCCGGATGCCTCCCTCGAACGCGGCAACGCTTCGAGCCCAACGAGTCCGGACAATTCGGGGTTAGGATCCGCGATGTTAGGATTGACAGTGCGCGGTTTTTCTGGTGTTATCTCCTGGAATTGGAGAACCCAAGGAGCCAAGAAATACCATGAAGAAGACCCTGCTCATTGCTGCCCTTCTGATCCTGTCCTTGCTGAAGATGGAGGCAGGGGCAATATCGCTGGCGGATACCGGACCGGCCATCTTCAAACTGACCGCTTACGCACAGGACTACCTGGATCGGACGATCAGTGTCAGGACCAACCGCAATCTCGCGACGACCACCACCACGGTCATTGCGTCGAGAATCACCAATGCCCCGATCGATTCGGCGTTCATGCTGGCACTCGTGAAGAACTCCTTCAACACGAACCTTCCCCGCGGGGCGCAGTTGGTCATGGGAAATGGCGAAGGCGGCATTTCATTCTTCGCAACGGACGCCAGCGGCTCAAACATTCTATTGGATGTCACCCGCGTCCTTTCCATTGCAGCGACCGCGAGCATCAGTTCCAGAGTGGAAACCCGCATCGAGAGGCCGGCCCTGGCGGGCGCCCGGCATTTGGGTGGCGCCACCGGGAGCGACCTGGAATTCGCGACGCTTACCTATGACGATTCCGGGCTGGCGACCCAGGACGGCACGCACAGCAGATTCCAGTTGAGCGGGATGGCGGTAGATACGGTGGTGTCTGCAGTCAGGACGGCGAAGTCCAAAGAATCCTTTACACTGCATGGCGCGGGCACCGGAACGATCCAGGGGAAGACCAACATCCTCTTGAAAGGAACAGTGACCGGGCTGGTGGGTATAGTGACCCGCTCCAACGTTTCTCCGCCGGACATCGTCATGCCGAGTGTCATCGCCAGCAATCTTAACGGGGCGGGAACTCTTGTGATCGAGGGCAACACCCTCTATTTCACCGACGACACCACCACGGATGGGATCGTTAAATCCGTCGCCAAGACTGGCGGGGCGGTTTCCACGCTGTTGACGGGACTGCAGACTTACGAAAGCCGTATCGCGGATCTTTTCGTGACCAACGGCATAATTTACGGCGGCTATGGCGGCTACAACGGCTACAACATCGTCTCGGCGCCGGTCAGCGGTGGAGCGGTCACCCCCATTGTTTCCACCACGGGAGGCTATATGTTCGGGGTGAGCGGCTCTCTGATTTATTACGGCAGTGGATTCAGTTACATCAACTGTGTGACCACCTCGGGGGCCAATCCAACAAAACTTGCCAGCGGAAATTGGGTTCGAGGATTTGCGCTCGACGCCAACGCCCTTTACTTTAGCGATTATTTCAGCAAAGACGTCCGGAAATACGATTTTTCTTCGGGAACAATAACCCCGTTGATCACCGGGTACACCGCGGATGCCGCAGTGCTTGTGGATACGATCAATCTCTATTCCAGCGTCAATGGCATCATCCAGGTGGTGCCCAAAACAGGAGGAAAAGTCACAACGCTGGTTTCCAGCGGAACCGCCCGCGCCTATGCATCGGACGGCACACATCTTTTTTACGTCGACAACAACGCCATCATGTCCATTCCGGTCACCGGCGGCCCCCCTCAACCCTGGCCAACGTCCCGCCAGGCAGCTTGACCTGTCTGATCCTGGATGGCGCGTATGTCTACTGGAATGACTGGAGCGGCGGGTTCCGAGCAAGCAAGATCTGGCGGATGCCGAAGCCTTGAGCCTCGGCGCCAGGCGGATCAGCTCTTTTCCTCGATCAACTCGCGGCGGGCGCCGCTGAGCAATTGTTCGACGAAGGTGGTGGAATAAGCGCCGCGGCGGAAGTTCGGATCCTGCAGGATGGCCTGCTGGAAGGAAATCGTCGTCTTGATCCCGGTGATCATGTATTCGCCCAGGGCGCGGCTCATCTTGTCCATCGCCTCGCGCCGGTCCTTCCCGAACGTCACCAGCTTGCCGATCATGGAATCGTAGGCGGGCGGAATGGTGTAGCCTGCGTAAGCGTGGGTGTCGACGCGCACGCCGCGGCCGCCGGGCTGGTAATACATCTCGATGCGGCCGGGGCTCGGCCGGAAATCGTCGAAGGGATCCTCCGCGTTGATGCGGCATTCGATGGCGTGTCCCTTGATCTGGATGTCGCCCTGCGAATGTTTCAGCGGCTCGCCCATCGCGATCATAATCTGGTATCGGACCAGGTCGATCCCGGTGACTTCCTCCGTGATGGCGTGTTCCACCTGGATGCGTTTGTTCATCTCCAGGAAGAAGTAATTTCCCTGGTTATCCACGATGAACTCGACCGTGCCGGCGTTGGTGTAATGGGCCAGCTCGGCGATTTTCACCGCTGCCTTGCCCATCTTGTCGCGCAATTTGCGGAACTTGTGTTCGATCAGCGGCGACGGGGTTTCTTCGACGACCTTTTGATTGCGGCGCTGAACCGAGCAATCGCGCTCACCGAGGTGAATGATGTGGCCCTTCTGATCGGCCAGGATCTGGAACTCGATGTGGTGCGGGTTCTCGATGAATTTTTCGATGTAAACGCCCGAGTTGCCGAACGCCTTTTCGGCTTCGGAGCGGGCGGTGTGATAACCCTTCACCAGCGAAATGTCATTGTGGGCGACGCGCATGCCGCGACCGCCGCCGCCGGCGACCGCCTTGATCATCACCGGGTAACCGATGCGCTTGGCGACCGCGAGGGCGTCCTGTTCGTGATCGACGATGCCGTCGGAACCGGGAGGCGTGGGCACGCCGGCTTTGCGCGCGAGGTGGCGGCTGACCGCCTTGTCCTCCATCGCGTTCATCGCGCGCGAATTCGGGCCGATGAACCGGATGTTGCAGCTCTCGCAGACATCGGCGAAATGGGCGTTCTCGGAGAGGAACCCGTAGCCGGGATGAATGGCGTCGACATCCGTGATCTCGGCCGCGCTGATGATGCGGTCAATGCGCAGGTAACTGTCCGACGCGGCCGCTTTGCCGATGCAAATGGCTTCGTCCGCGAGCTGGACGTGCATGGAATTGGCATCGGCCTCGGAATAGATGGCGACCGTGCGGATGTTCAGTTCCTTGCAAGCGCGGATGATGCGTACCGCGATTTCACCGCGGTTGGCGACCAGAATTTTTTCAAACATGCCGGTTAGAAGCTGTTCACTGCTGATGACTCGAATCGGGTCCGGTGCGGCGGGCCGCTCAGGACGGGCGGATCTTGAAGAGGGGTTGCCCGTACTCGACCGGCTTGGCGTTCTCTACCAGGACCTGCGTGACCACGCCCTTGGCTTCGGCCTTGATCTCGTTCATCACCTTCATCGCTTCGATGATGCAGACCACCGTGTCCGGGTTCACCTCGGTCCCGACCTCGACATAAGGGCCGGATTCGGGGGAAGGAGCGCGGTAAAAAGTGCCGATCATGGGCGACTTGATCTCCTGCTCGTCGCTGGCGGGGATGGGTGCCGGGACGGCGGCGGCCGGGGCGGCGGCGGGCGCGGTCGGAGCGGGGAGATAGGCGACCATGGGATTTTCCTCGTAAGCCACCCCACCCCCGTTGGGACCTCGCTTCAGCCGGATCTTGAAGTCCTGCTTCTCCAGTTCAAACTCCGAAACGGAGTTTTTCCGCATCAGATCGATGATGGCTTTGATGTCTTTAAGGTCCACAGACGTTATGCGATTAAGGCGGTTCCCAAAACGGCTATTCTTCTATAAGCAAAAAAGCAGCAGCCGAAACTCGACTCTGCTTCCACACTAAACTCGATTGACCTGAGAGTATCCAGCCAGCCAAAGAGCGTCAAGCAGTAAACGCCCGCAAAAAAACCAGCGATTTCACCCGTAATTTTGACAAAAACACGGGTTTTAAACCTTATTTTCCACTTTCGTTAACGCTAACCGCCGCTTCCAACCCCAAAACGTATGAATTCGCCCCAAACCCGCAGATCTGACCCCGGCACACCGGTGCGATCAGGGATTTGTGACGGAATTCCTCCCGGGCATGAATGTTCGAAAGATGGATCTCAATGGTCGGGACGCCGACCGCCGAGATCGCGTCGCGCAAGGCGATGCTTGTATGGGTATAAGCCGCCGCATTGAGAACGATAACGTCGAACCGGCCCTTTGCCTCCTGGATCCAGGCCACCAATTCGCCCTCCTGGTTCGATTGCCGGAACTCCGTGGCCACCCCCAGCTTCGCCGCCCGCTCCTGGACCTGCCGCTCAATGTCCCCCAGCGTCGTCCGCCCGTAAACTTCCGGCTCGCGCTGACCCAGCAGGTTCAGGTTGGGTCCGTTCAGAAACAGGATTTTCATGCGGCGTTGATTTTGACGTGCGGACCGGACTTTACCCCCGCGACCGGGTCCATCCAAGTTCTTTCGCTTCCTTTCAACCCGTGCAACGGGTAGGAATATTGCCCGGACCATGGCATTCAAAGACATTCCCGGCCAGCAATCGGTGGTGCGCCTGCTTCAGCGCTCGCTGGAACACGGACGACTTGCCCACGCCTACCTGTTCAGCGGGCCGGACGCGGCTGAACTCGAGACCGTCGCCGGCACCCTCGCCCGCACGTTGAACTGCCTTCAACCGGTGCGCGGCGCCGACGGCAAAGCCATTGACTGCTGCGAAACCTGCAGCCATTGCCGAAAATTTTCCTCGGGCAACATGCCGGACCTCCACTGGATCCGCCCCGAATCCAAGTCGCGCGTCATCACCATCGACCAGGTGCGCGACCTGATGCAGCAAATCCATCTCAAAGCCACCGAAGCCGAATACAAGGTGGCCATCGTGGCCGGGGCCGACCGGATGAACGCGGCCGCGGCGAACGCCTTTTTGAAAACCCTGGAGGAACCTCCGCCCGGTTCCGTGCTGATCCTGCTGAGCACCGATCCGCAGCGCCTGCTGGAAACAATCCTGTCGCGCTGCCTGCGGTTGAGTTTCGGCGGCGGCAGCCGGAAACCCGTCCCGGCGGAAATGGATTGGCTCAAACTGTTCAGCGAGCAGGCCGCGGCCGAGCACCGGAGCCTGCTCAGCCGTTACCGCCTGCTCGATTCCCTGCTGCAGCAGCTGACCGCCATCAAGTCCGCCACCGAGGAAACCCTCAGCGCGCGCTCCCCGATCGAGCAGCACGACGACGTGGAACCCGGGCTGCGCGAACGATGGGAGGACGAACTCGCGGCCGCCATCGAAGCCGAATACCGCCGGCAGCGGTCCGACCTCCTCGCGCTGCTGCAGCGCTGGCTGCGCGATGTCTGGATTCAATCGCTCGGCGCCGCGGGCGGCCTGCTGGAATTTCCCGAACTGCCCGGCACCGGGCGGCTGGCCGCGCGGCTCACGCCCGCCGCCGCGCTCGAAAACCTGGACATCCTCGAATCCACACAGCGATCGCTGCACACCAACGTCCAGGAGGCGCTCGCCCTCGAGGTGGGTCTGCTCAAACTCCACCTCTGAACCGCCGCCGCACCTGGCCCCGACCAGGACGCCCGCATGACCTCCCCTTCCACCCGGCCCCGACCAGCGGAATCCAGCGACCGGCTCCGGCTCGCGTTCGCCGCCGGCGCCGGGCTGCTGCTCGGCCTCTCCATCCTCAAGTTCGGCAACCCCGTCATCCTCGACCGCCGCATCCCGCCGCCTAACGATCTTCTGGAACTCTGGCTTTACCCGTGGCCGCTGCACTGGGCGTTCCGGCTGCTGCTGCCCCTCGGAATCGCCGCCCTCGCACTCGCGCTGACCCAACGCGCCCAACGGATGCCCGCAATTGCCCTGGCCGCCCTGCCGCTGGCGTGGCTCGGCTGGCAGGTCGTCGCCGGAATCGGAACCCTCGATGCATCACTCACCGGGATCACGCTTCTCCAATGGATGGCTTGCGTGGGATTCTATTTCGCCGGCGCATGCCTCATTTTTCCGCGGCGCGCCTGGCATGCCCTGATGATCGGCGTGCTCGCAGGATTCGGTTTCTGCCTCGTCAAGGCTGCGCACCAGCGCCTCGTCGAATTCCCGCAGGAACGCAAAGCGTTGATCGAGGGACAACAGGGCGGCTGGACGAATTTCACCCCCGCCCTCATGGCCGAACTGCGCGCGGACGGAACGATCGTCACCACGAACGGCGCGGAGATCGTCAACCCGGTCATCCTCGCCAAGTACAACAAGGCGCGCGTTCACGGCACCCTGATGTATCCAAACACACTGGCCGGAATCGTCCTCCTCCTGGGACCGGCCGCCTGGGTGCTCGCCTGGGAGTCCACCCGCCGGTTCCGGCCCGCCACTCGCGCCGCCGCCATCGCCATGACCGCGGCGCTCCTGGGATTGGTCCTGGTCTGGACGGGATCCAAACTCGGCTGGCTGGTCGCGGTGCTGCTGCTCAGCCTGGCGGCGCTTCGATTTCCCTGGCCGCGGCGGGCGAAATGGGCGCTCGTGGCCGCGGTGCTCCTCGCGGGCGGCGGCGTTTTCGCAGTGCGGTTTCATCATTACTTCGCCACGGGCGCCACCAGCGCCAGCGCGCGCCTGGATTACTGGCGCGCCGCGGCAACCATCACCCGGCAACATCCCTGGCAAGGCACCGGACCCGGTACGTTCCAATTGCCCTACGCCGCCATGAAATCGCCCGAATCGGAAATGGCCCGCCTGGTCCACAATGATTACCTCGAACAATTCTGCGACTCCGGCGTGCCGGGCGGCCTGCTCTACCTGGCCTGGATTCTTGCGGCGCTGGCCTGGGCCGGACGGCGCGCGTGGGGATCGCCGGACCGGGAGCGGGCCGCGGTTTTTCTGGGTGTGCTGGGATGGTTCCTTCAGGGACTTGGCGAATTCAGCCTCTACATTCCCGCCATGGCGTGGACTGCCTTTCTGCTGCTGGGCTGGCTGCTGTCGGAGAATTCCGGGAACCGGAATGGACAGGAGCCGGCCGGGCGATCAGACAGTCGGGGCTTTTGACTTGATCCCGCGAGCCGGTCCGTGTTCTATCCTCGGCCGAACCGCAAATTGACGAGCTGCCGTATGAACATGAAGAATTGTTTCCCCCACTCGCTCCTCGCATTTATTTTGCTCGGCTGTATTCCCGCCGCGAGCGCGCCGGCCGCCGCCAGCCAGGCAGTCGACGGCGCCGCCCGGGACGCCGGCATGGTGGCGTTTTATTCCCTCAGCGGCAACGCCATCGATTTCACCGGGAACGGCCATGACGGCATCATGCTTGGAACCGCTCCCGCCCGGGACCGGTTTGGCGTGACGAACGGCTGCCTGGATTTCACGGGAACCTCCTATGTCCAGATCCAGCCGTCCCCCGACCTCGAGTGGCAGCCCGCAAAAGGATTGACGGTGAGCGCCTGGATTTTCCGCGTGCACAACGTGGATCCGGAATGGATCGCGGGCCAGATGAAAGGCAGCCAGGAAGGATGGAAGCTTGCAATCGGCCAGGACGGACTGGGCTCCACCCGGCTGCCGGCACGGCGGTGGATTCACGTCGTCACGACACTGGATCGGACCAACCAGTGCTACTACACAAACGGCGTCCTCGCCCAGGTGAACCCGCTGCCGAAAAACCTGAAAAATGCCGCTTCTGGAAGCTATTACATCGGCGCGGCGCCCGACCAATCGGGCTTCTTCGGCATGATCGACGACGTGCGCATTTTCAATCGCGCGCTCGACACCAATGAGGTTTACGGCCTGTTCGCGTTCGACTGCCAGAAGCCGGTGAAGACGATGGAACTGGACTGCGGCCGGCTGCAGCCCGGCCAGAACTATCAATTGCAGCACTCCTTCGACGGCAAGAGCTGGACGGATTACGGGAAACCGTTCATCGGGACCGAATCAACCAATTCGGTCCATGTCGAGGTCTTCGACAAGCCGGGCTATTGGCGGGTCGAGACGGTCCAGTAATCCCGGCAAATCGGAATTAGTTCAGACCGGCGCGGGTGCGGGCGAACCGAGCCCCGGCAGCTTGGGCGTGGAAGGCTTGCCCGGATGCTCCGGCAACGGGGTCCCCGCGGGAGCGCCGTGCGGCGGATCCACATGCGGGGTAGGCGTCGGCGGCGTGAACTTGCCGGTCCGAACAATCTCCTCCACTTGCGAGCCGTCCAGCGTCTCGTACTCGAGCAGCGATTCGGCAATCAATTGCAGCTTGTCCAGGTTCGTCGTGATCAGGTCCTTCGCAACCTTGTATTGCTCGTCGATGATCCGCTTCACTTCGCCGTCGATCTCCTGCGCGGTGAATTCGCTGTAGACCTTCGACCGGCCCATTTCGCGCCCTAGGAAAATATACTCGTCATCGTCGCCGTATTGCACCATGCCGACCTTGTCGCTCATGCCCCATTGCATCACCATCGCCCGGGCCATCGAGGTGGCCTGCTGAATGTCGCCGGCCGCGCCTGTCGAAATGTCGCCGGAAACAATCTCCTCCGCGATGCGTCCCGCCATCATGACGGCCAGCATGTCCAGCATCTCCTTGCGGCGCCGGTTCAGCACGTCGGTCTTGGGCAGCGACATGGTGGATCCGAGCGATTGACCGCGCGGGATGATGGTCACCTTGTGCAGCGGGTGCGTGTGTTCCAAAATCACGTTCACCAGCGCATGGCCGGCTTCGTGCCAGGCCGTAAACTTCTTGTCCTCGTCCGTCATGGCAAGGCTGCGGCGCTCGCGTCCCCAGCGCACCTTGTCGCGCGCCTCCTCGAGCTCCTCCATGCCGACGGCCTTCTTGTTCGTGCTCGCCGCCAGCAGCGCCGCCTCGTTCAACAGGTTCGCCAGCTCCGCGCCGGAATAACCGGGTGTGCCGCGCGCAATGACCGACAAATCCACCGCCGGGGCCAGCTTCACATTCTTCGCGTGCACCTTGAGAATCGCCTCGCGGCCCCGCACATCGGGCAGGTTCACCGTGATCTGGCGGTCAAATCGGCCGGGCCGCAGCAACGCCGGATCCAGCACGTCGGGCCGGTTGGTCGCCGCAATAATGATGATCCCTTCCTGGGTGTCAAAACCGTCCATCTCCACCAGCAACGCGTTCAACGTCTGCTCGCGCTCGTCGTTCCCGCCGCCCAGTCCGTGACCGCGGCTCCGTCCGACCGCGTCGATTTCATCGATGAAAATCAGGCACGGCGTGTTCTTGCGGGCCTGCTCAAACATGTCGCGCACGCGGCTCGCACCCACGCCCACAAACATCTCCACAAAATCGGAACCGCTGATGCTGAAAAACGCCGCGTCGGCTTCGCCGGCAATCGCCTTCGCCAGCAGCGTCTTGCCCGTGCCCGGAGGCCCCACCATCAGCACGCCCTTCGGTATGCGCCCGCCCAACCGTTGAAATTTCTTGGGATCCTTCAGGAATTCCACCAGCTCCGACACCTCGTCGATCGCCTCGTCAATTCCCGCCACATCCTTGAACGTGGTCTTGTTCCGCTCCTTCGCCAGCAGCCGCGCCTTGCTCTTTCCAAAGCTCAACGCGCCCTTCCCCGCCATCTTGATCTGCCGGATGAAAAAGAACCAGATGAACGCCGCAATCACCACGATCGGCAGCACGCTCCAGATCACGCTTAGCAAAATCTGGTTCGGCTCGTGAACCTGGAAACTCGGCTGGTCCACCAGCCGGTC
The DNA here is from genome assembly GCA_046346665.1 of Verrucomicrobiota bacterium. GTDB lineage: Bacteria > Verrucomicrobiota > Verrucomicrobiia > Limisphaerales > JAXMHQ01 > JAXMHQ01. The sequence continues at coordinate 30,050 of JAXMHQ010000025.1, read as the reverse complement.
CTGCACCTTGTCCGTCAAAAATGTCTTCGCCCGAAACGGTATCGTCGGCTCGGCCTTCAGCGCCTGCCCCTTCTCGTCCGACCGGTAATACGACCCCGTGATCTCCGCCACCAGCGGGGATTGCGGGTTGTAATTCAACTGGACCTCCGCAACCAAATTCGAATCCAGCTTCCGGTTCAGCTCGTAACTCGATATCAACCCCGGCTCGCGCTCCACCCGGTTCTTCAGCATCACCAGCATCAGCACACCACCAATAATGGCTATCCAGACAATCCACGTCCGCGGCGGAATCTTCATCTCACCGCCACGCTTCTGGTTCTTGTCGTCGTCGCTATACTTATTATTGTCGTCAGCCATGCGATTCGGGTTTGCCAAGTTAGCACGGGTGTTTCAGAGCAGCAACCCACGGAATTAAAGCTGCTTCCATCGCCATTGCAAGCGGCGATTCGTGCGATCTGTAAGCTTGAATCGTTCCGAAATCCGCAGCCCCTGGATCCAAACGATCTCCCCGCCACCCGTCGTAAGCATCACCAGCCGATGCCTTTGAGCTCGCGGAATCCGGGCGTTCACCAACAAATCCTGCACCTTCACAGGCCCCCGCGTCCCGAATAGGCTGAAACCGGTCCCCCTCCGCCAGTGCCTCAAAATCAACCTCCGACCCACTTCGTCCGCATCAAAATACTCCTCAAAACCTGCCCTTCCCCGCGGCAAAACCCGCCCCTTCGACAACCCCCAGGAAAATTCCAGGCCCCCAAACCGGCCCCGCCCGGACTTCGCGGTTCCCAACCGGATCTCCGCCTTCTCATCCTCCGCAAATGCCTCACCCCCCTCGCCCGCGCCGCCATCCACCCGGCTGACTTCCCCGGACCGAATCCGCAGCACCACGCCTTTCGGACCTCGAACCGCTTTCCCCGCCCGCGCCAGCCTCAACTCCTCGGTCAGTTCAAACCCCGGCTCCACTCCCAGCCTGAACAACTGAATCTGAATGCACCGGCGCTGAACGGCGAGGTCAAGCTCCCCGAACGGCACAGCCCGCTTCTTCGCAAACAACCACTCGGCCGCAAGCCGCATCGCCAGGGCCGACTCCGCCGCGCACAGCTCCACCGTCCGTAACACCACCCGGTCAATCGCCGGAGCGTAATGCTTCCTCAGCAACGGCAGCAGCTCACCCCGAATCCGGTTTCGCGCGATGCCTCGATCCTCATTGCTCCGGTCGTTCCGAAACCGGATGCCCTCGTCGCGCGCATATTCTCGCAAGTCCGATTTCGCCACCTCCAGCAGCGGCCGCACCAGCCGGATCTTCGGCTCCGCCGGCGACGGGCTTGTCCATTTGAGCCCCGCCAGCCCCTCCGGACCGCTGCCGCGAAAAAGCCGCAGGAAAAACAATTCAACCCGGTCATCCGCATGATGCGCCAGCGCCACGTGCCGGATCCCCAGCCGCGCGGCCGTGCGCGCCAGAAATTCATGCCGCAACCGCCGGCCCGCCATCTCAATGGAAACGCGCAGCCGCCTCGCAGCCAACCCCGCATCGATCGTCTCCGAAACAACCTCGATCCCGAGTTTGCGGGCCTGCGCACAAACGAATCGCTCGTCAGCGTCGCTGCTGCGGCCGCGCAAGCCATGATTCAAATGCGCCGCCGCCAATTTCCAGCCGTAACGGGGAGCCAGTTCCGCGAGCAAGTGCAGCAGCACCGTGGAATCCAGGCCGCCCGAAACCCCCACCAGCACCCCCGCCCCGCGCGGCAGCAAATCACGCTCGTCGAGCGCGCGGCGAATCTTTGCGGCAACTGGATGCACGCCCGATGCTAGAATTCATCCCCCCTCGAGTAAAGTTCCACCACGCAGGCGCGACCGTAGCCTCAGTCGTCGGATGGCGGTCCCGCCGTAGCCGTAATCGTGAGATTGCGGATCCCCTCCTTTCCGTAGGAGACGAGGTCACGAGTCTCCATCTCCTGTAGCCGCAATCGTCAGATTGCGGATCCCCGCAATACTCCTACCCATTCACCACCGGCAGCGGAACAAACGCCCGACCCAAAATCGGCGCGCTCGGCGTCTTCAGCCATGCCTCCAGGATGTTTCCGTAAACCGATCGAAAATCCACGGTGAACTTCAGATCGCCCTGGAACAAATCCCCCGGCGCGAGGCTCGGATACACCCCCAGCAACCCAGCGCGCGCCCGCGGCCCGATCACAAACAGCGGCGCCGCCGCCCCGTGATCCGTCCCCCCGCTCGCATTGTCCGCCACCCGCCGCCCGAACTCGCTGAAGGTCATCACCAACACCCGGTCCTGGTTGCCCTGCAGCTTCAAATCGTCGTTGAACGCCTTCATCGAATCGCCCAGTTCCCGCAGCAGCCGCGCATGGGCCCCCGCCTGGTTCGTGTGCGTGTCATAGCCGCCCTGCGACACGTAATAAATCCGCGTCGGCATCCCCCCCGCGATCAACTTGGCCACCAGCTTCAGTTCGGCCGCCAGCTTGCCCTGCGGATACTTCACCGCGCCGTCCGGACGCCCTGCAATCGCCCGGATCCGGTCCGAACTCACCTGCGCGTCCAACGCCGTGCGCTCGATGAAATCCAGCGCCGACGGCGTGCTCATCGCAGGACCCCCGATGCTCCCGATCGTTCCGCCCGCGGCGTCGGAGGCGTCCGAAAAGTCGTTTATTTCACGATAGGATTCCTCCATCCGGCGCCCGCCCGGGTCGCGACCGCCGCGCTCGGAGCTGATGAACCGGTAGTTTTGCGGATTCTCCAGGCTGATCCCCTTCGGCACCCGCGCCGCAAACGCCTGGGGCATCTGGCGCCCGATGTTCACCGCCACCGCCGGGTCGCACCCCGCGCAGGCGCTGTCGAAATAGCGCCCCAGCCACCCGTAGCGCTCCACCGCCCCCGCATCGCTCGCCGTCTGCCAGATTTCCGTCGACCGGAAATGCGAACGGTTCGGATTCGGATACCCCGCGCCCTGCACGATCGCGAGCTGGCCGGCGTCGAACAACGCCTTGAATCCGGCCAGTTCCGGGTGCAGTCCGACGTGATCGTTCAGCTTGAGAACCGAATCCGCCGCGATCCCGATCCGGGGCCGGGCGCGATGATAATAATCGTCGGCGAACGGGATCACCGTGTTCAACCCGTCGTTGCCGCCCGCCATCTGGAGCACGACCAGGATCGTGGAATCCTTGCCGGTCACCGGCGACGCCGCGTCGGCCGCGTCGGCCTGCAGCGCCTGGAACGTGTTCGCAAGAAATGCCGGAACGGTCCATGCCAGCGAACCCGAAAGAACGGTGGTGCGCAGAAATTCGCGCCGTGTCTGGAGTGTGGGTGTGCGGTTCATGGGAAAATTCAGGAGACCTGGTAATCGGGCGTGCTCATTACGAGCCGGATGGCGCCGCGCACGTCGCGGGCCTCGATCGGTTTCCGGCTGCCCACATATTTTCGGAGCGTCTGCTCCTGGTCCGGCCGGAGCCGGGCCTGTAAAAACCGTTTTTCGACCGATTGGACCAGCGCGTCGGGATCTGCCCACAGCACCTCGGCGAACAAGGCGTCGGCGCGCACGCCTTCAAAGCCGCGCTCGGGAATCACCGCCGGCGCGGGCGCATTCGTGCCCATCGCCACGGTCGCGGCGTCTGCCGGACCTCCCGCCGGGGCCGGTCGCTTTCCGGGCTTTCGCCCTTCGATCAGCAGCGCGGACGCATTGTAGCGCGCCAGCAGGTTGCTCGTCGTGATCCACGCCACCCCGCCGTCCCATCCCTTCACATTCGGCGGAGCAAACAAATCCTGCCCCAGCCCGCGCAGCAGGTTCGTCGACATCTGGGCCGGCGGCATCGGGATCTCCAGCAAACGCACGGATCCCACCAGCCATTGCACCGGGCTCTTCACCTGGTTCCGCACAACCTCCGGCGCGTAAAATTCCTCGCTCAAAAACATCGCCCGCAACATCGGCTTGAACTCCCCGCCATACTGACGGAACACCGCCGCGAGCGCGGCATTCACGGCGGGCGACGGGGGTGCGCCGGCGAAAAATGCCCAGATCTTCCCCGTGATGAATACCGACGCCTGCGGCTGCGCCACAATTTGCGCCAGCACCGCCGCGCCATCCAGATCGCCCGTCCGTCCCAGCACCGTCTTCACGCCTTCATCGTGCCAGGCCTTGCGCTCCACGAACCGCTCGTCCGCGCGGTCCAGCGACCAGCCCGTAAACGCCCGCGCCGCCTCGGCCACATCGCGCTCCGTGTAATGCCCCTCCCCAGCGCGAACAGTTCCATCACTTCCCGCGCGAAATTTTCGTTCGGATGCTCCTTCCGGCTCTGCGCCTGGTCGAGCCACACGAGCATCGCCGGGTCCTTCGCGGTTTCAGTGAGCAACTCCAGCCACGACCCGGTGCCCAGGCGCCGGAACAGTTCGTTCTGGCGCCACATGTAATAGGCGTCCCGCACCTTCTCCACGCTCGTCGCAAAATGGCCGTGCCAGAACAGCGTCATCTTCTCCTGGAACGGCCGCGGCCCGGCCGCCATCCGCTCCAGCCACCAGCCCCGCAGTTCCAGCATCCGGTCCCGCTCCAGCTCCCGCTCCTGCTGCTGCAGCTTCCGCCGCTCCGGCTCCGGGGCCTGCCGCATCGCCTGCACCCGCCGCTGCCGGTCCGGATCCGGCTTCGCCCACACCGGCGCCGGCGTGTGATCGGGAATTTTTTCGAAGTCCACCAGCGAACTCACCGCCCCCGCCGGCGTCAGCGCGGCCAGGCGACCTATTTCCGCCGGCGTCCCGCCAAATCCCGCACGGTTCAACAAATGTCCCGCATGTTCCTCGTCCCAGTCACCGGGTGATATCGGAGTCAGCATACATCTCTATGGACGTTCGCCGTTGTTAAAAAGTTTCAGGCAAAACGATATCGATTGCCGCCGGACACACGGGACAGACCCGCCCCGGATCGGGACACCGGGAAGCCTGCATGGTCCGGGTGAACGCTGGCACTCGTAGTGCTCCCTCAGGGATCGACGCGATCGGCGACCGGCAATACGTGAACGTTAACAGCAGTTATAAAAATTACCGCCGCCGCCGGGTTCACATCGCGAGAAAGGCAGACGGTTCCATATGAAAATGCAGACCTCCCGAAGGGCGGGTTTCACACTCACGGAAATCCTGATCGTCGTCGGCATCATCAGCCTGCTGGCGCCCATCGCCATCCCCAATTTCGTCCGCTCGCGGGCGGCTTCCCAGCGCAGCACCTGCATCAACAACATCCGGCAGGTCGACAGCGCGAAACAACAGTGGGCCACCGAAACCAGCCAACCCCTCACCACCACGCCCACCTCGGACCAGATCGCTCCCTATATGAATCGCTCCGGGTCGCTCACGGGTGTCTATTGCCCCACCGACCCCGCCCGCACGTTCGACACCAGCTACACGCTGAATGACATCACCACGCCGACGACGTGCATCATTCAGCCGGCCAACCACGCCTTGCCGTAACGCACATTTTTCACCCATCAAGCCGCGATCTCCCATCGCGGCTTTTTTATTTACCCGGGAGGGACCGCGTCCTCGCGGTCCCTGGTCATGACCGGTCCGATCACGGTCCCTTCGTGCTCAACTCCCGCCCGATCCTTCCAGCGTCCCCGTCACAATTCGCGCCCCGCGCTTGTAGGTGAAATACGAATAGGTCCAGTGCATGAACACGGCGATCTTGTTGTAAAATCCAACCAAAAACACCAGGTGCACCAGCAGCCAGCCAACCCACGCGAGCCAGCCCCCGAACTCCAGCTTCCCGATCTGCGCCACCGCCGCCGAGCGTCCGATGGTCGCCATGTTGCCCTTGTCGAAATACCGGAACGCCCGGCGCTCCGGCGCTCCTCCCGGACCCGCGGCGATCTCCGCCTCCAATACTCGCGCGACATGCCGGGCCATCTGCATCGCCGCCGGCGAAACGCCCGGCACCTGCTTCCCATCCCTGTCCTTCACCAGCGCGAGATCGCCGATCGCAAACACCTCCGGATGCCCCGGCACACTCAGGTCCGGCTGAACCGGGATCCGGCCCGATCGATCCAACTCCACCCCCAGCGTCCGCGTCAACGGATGCGCGGAAACTCCCGCCGCCCAGATGATGTTGTCGCTCTCGATGCGCGATCCGTCGGGCAGTTGCAAATATCCGGTGCCCATGTCCCCGACGCGCACGCCCGTCCACACCTCGACGCCCCGCGCGCGCAATTGCGCTTCGGCCTTCGCGGAAAGTTTCGGCGAAAACCCCGCCAGCAACCGCGGCCCGCCCTCGATCAAAATCACCCGCGCCTGCCGCGAATCCACCCGGCGGAAATCCCGCCGCAGCACGTAACGAATCAGCTCCGCAAAAGCCCCCGCCAGCTCCACCCCTGTCGGCCCGCCGCCAATCACCACGATCGTCAGCAGCCGCTTCAATTCCTCCGGCGAAACCCCGTTCTCCGCCTTCTCAAAGGCCAGCAGGATGCTCCGCCGGATCCGCAATGCGTCATCCAGCGTCTTCAATCCGTGCGTGAGCTTTTCCCACTCCGGATGATTGAAATAACTGGTCACACTCCCGAGCGCCAGGACCAGGTAATCGTATTCCACCCGCTGGCCGTCCATCCGGATCTCCCGTTTCGCCAGGTCGATCGCCGTGACTTCCCGCATGAACACCGTCAGGTTCGGCTTGTCCCTCAAAATGGACCGGATCGGCTGCGCAATCTCGGGCGCCGACAACCCCGCCGTCGCCACCTGGTAAAGCAGCGGCTGGAACAGGTGATGATTATGCCGGTCGATCAATGTGATCTCGGCGTTCGTTCCGGTGAATTCCTGGCAAAAAGTCAATCCACCGAACCCGGCGCCAAGCACCACAATTCTATGTCGTTTCACGTTTGAGCTCATTCGATCAACTCCCCGGGGTTCGCGTGACCATACCACGCCCACCCCCAAAACTCCACCTGCGCCCCTTCCGGTAATGTCCTAATTTGAATTCGCTTGTTCGAGCGATCAGACGGTTTGGTAGGGCGCCGCTCCGCGGCGCCGGCCGCGCGGAGCGCAGCCCTACCACGGCAGGCCCCTTCCAAACTGCAAATTAAGACATTACCCCCTTCCGTCCCTGCCGTCCCTTAGTCCCTTCACCCCATACACCCCCGCTCAAGATTTGTAATTGCCTTCCCCGCGCGAAATCTGAAGTCTATCGCCAAGCCATGAGTGCCAATAATCTGCTGGTGAACGTAGACGGCGTGGAGAAAGTTTTCCATCGCGGGTCCGAGGACATCCACGTGCTGTCCAACCTGACGCTCCAGGTGCCCACGGGCGAATTTCTCGCGTTGATGGGCCCGTCCGGTTCCGGCAAAAGCACACTGCTGAATCTCATCGGCGGACTCGACCGCCCCACGCGCGGCTCGGTCGAGATTTCCGGCCAACGCATCGACCAGCTTCCCGACGGCGCGCTCGCCGCCTGGCGCGCCCGCCATGTCGGCTTCGTCTTCCAGCTCTACAACCTCATGCCGATGCTCTCCGCCGAGCGGAACGTCGAGCTGCCCCTGCTGCTTACCCACCTCTCCCGCGCGGAACGCAAAAAACACGTCGACGCCGCCCTCGGCGTGGTCGGCCTCTCGCACCGCGCCAAACATTACCCGCGCACACTTTCCGGCGGCGAACAGCAGCGCGTCGGCATCGCCCGAGGCATCGTCACCGACCCCACCCTGCTCCTGTGCGACGAACCCACCGGCGACCTTGACCGGAAAGCCGGCGACGAAATCCTTCAGTTGCTCCACGCGCTCAACCGCGAACACGGCAAAACCATCGTCATGGTCACGCACGACCCGCACGCCTCCGCTCGCGCGTCGCGCACGGTCTACCTCAACAAAGGCCAGCTCAGCAACGAACCGGTGAAATGAAATACCTTCACCTCATCTGGTGCGACCTGGCGCGGAAGAAAACCCGCACCTCGCTCACGCTCCTCTCCATCCTCGTCGCGTTCGTCCTGTTCGGATTCCTCTGCGCCATCCAGCAGGCCCTGGTCGGCGGAGTCGAAATGGCCGGCGCCGACCGCCTCGTCGTCCGGCACAAGGTCTCCATCATCCAGCTCCTGCCCGAAAGCTACAAGGCCCGCATGGAACGCATCCCCGGAGTCTCGCTCGCCACGCACCAGACCTGGTTCGGCGGCATCTACAAGGATCCCAAGAATTTCTTCATGCAAAACCCGGTCGAGCCCGAGGCCTTCCTCGACGTGCACCCCGAAATCATCCTGCCGGCCGACCAGAAAAAAGCCTGGCTCGTCACCCGCACCGGCGCCATCGTCGGCCGCAACACCGCCGACCGGTTCGGCTGGAAAGTCGGCGACCGCGTCCCCATCCGCTCCACCATCTGGCGCAACGGCCAGGGCAGCATGGTCTGGGACTTCGATATCGTCGGCATCTACGACGGCAAGGACAAACGCGTCGACACCACGCCGCTGTTTTTCCGGTACGATTATTTCGACGAATCGCGCCCGGACGGCTACGGAAAAGGCCAGGTCGGCTGGTACACCATCCGCGTCAAGGACCCGTCGCAGGCCACCGAAGTGGCGAAGCGCGTCGACGCGGAATTTGAAAATTCACCGGCCGAAACCAAGACCGAACCCGAAGGCGCCTTCATCCAGGCCTGGGCCAGCCAGATCGGCAACATCGTCCTCATCGTCTCCTTCATTCTCGCCGCCGTGTTCTTCACCATCCTCCTCGTCGCCGGCAACACCATGGCCCAATCGGTCCGGGAACGCACCGGCGAAATCGGCGTGCTGAAGGCCATCGGCTTTTCCAATCTCCAGGTCCTCTCCCTCGTCCTCGCCGAATCCTGCGTCCTGTCCATCCTCGGCGGATTTCTCGGGCTCGGCCTGGCGTTCATGATCATTTCGCGCGGCGATCCCACGGGCGGTTTGCTGCCGATGTTCGTTCTGCCGACGCGCGACCTGGTGCTGGGATTCGGCATCAGCATCCTGCTCGGAATCGCCACCGGCATCGTCCCCGCCCTCCAGGCCATGCGCCTCCAGGTCGCCACCGCTCTCCGAAGAATGTAAAACCGCTTTATGGCCGGACCCATCAACTGGATTTCACAGGTCGGCTCGATCACCAAGTTCGGGCTGCTTAGCCTCCCCCAGCGCCTCGGCGCCGCGCTCGCCACCGTCATCGGCATCGCCGGCGTCGTCGCCGTCCTCGTCGGCGTCCTGTCCATCGCCGCCGGATTCAAACAGGCCATGACAGCGTCCGGATCGGACGACACCGCCATCGTTCTCCGCGGCGGCGCCGACAGCGAAATGGTCAGCGGCTTCGGCCGCGAGGAAACCCGCGTCATCGGCGACGCCCCGGGCGTCGCCCGCGACACCAACGGCCCCCTGTCGTCCTCCGAATTGTTCGTCATCATCAACCTGCCGAAAATCTCCACCGGCACCGACGCCAACGTTCCCTTGCGCGGTGTCGAATCCGCCGCCATGGCCGTGCGCGACAATGTCAAAATCGTCAAGGGACGCATGTTCGACTGGGGCAAGAACGAGGTGATCGTCGGCACCGGCGCCGCCCAGGAATTCGGCGGGCTCACGCCCGGCTCCAGCATCAAGGTCGGCAAGTTCGACTGGCCTGTCGTGGGCGTGTTCACCGCCAACGGCGGCATCGCGGAATCGGAAATCTGGACCGACGCCCACGTTCTCCAGGATGCCTATCATCGCGGCGATTCGTTCCAGTCCGTCTACGCCCGGCTCAACTCCGCCGGCGCGTTCACCCAGTTCAAGGACGCCCTGACATCCAACCCGCAGCTCAACGTCAAGGTCCAGCGCCAGTCGGATTATTATTCCGAACAATCCGAGACGATCACGCGCCTCATCACGACGCTCGGGGTGCTGATCGCCTTTCTCATGGCGCTGGGCGCGGTGTTTGGGGCGTTGAACACGATGTACAGCGCCGTCGCGGCGCGCACGCGCGAGATCGCCACGCTGCGCGCGCTCGGGTTCGGCAGCGGCGCCGTTGTGGTGTCGCTCATGATCGAATCCCTCCTGCTCGCGCTTGCCGGCGGCATCCTCGGCGGCGGACTGGCCTACGTGGCCTTCAACAATTTCCACACGTCGACCATGAACTGGCAAAGCTTCAGCCAGGTCGCCTTCGCCTTCAAGGTCACCCCCGCCCTGCTCGTCCGCGGCATCGCCTGGGCCGCCGTCATCGGCCTCATCGGCGGCCTGCTCCCCGCGATCCGCGCCGCCCGACTCCCCATCGCGTCCGCCTTGCGCGAACTGTGATCACCGCGGAGGTTTTTTAACCGCGGATGGCGCAGATAACGCGGATAAAAACAAAGGCTTCTAAGCCTTCCTAAAATGGTTGCACCTAAAAGGGCCAGGTGACTTCACCAATCCCTTTCCCCGCCCCCCATCCGAGTAATCCGCGCCATCCGCGGTAAAAACTCCCGGTCCGCAGTCCAAAAAAAACCGGCCTGGAGTGAACCAGGCCGGTCATGCAAAAGGGACTTTTTCTTACTGCGGCATCGCGCCGGGGGTCGGCTTCTCGATGTCGAGCAATTCCACGTCGAAGATCAGCGTGCTGTTGGGTCCGATCTTGGGGCCTGCCGAGTTCGGGCCGTAAGCCAGTTTGGACGGGGATGAACAGGCGCCACTTGTCGCCGACTTTCATCAGTTGCAGCGCTTCGGTCCAGCCCGGGATGACCCGGCTGAGCTGGAACGTGACGGGTTCGCCGCGGTCCACCGAGCTGTCGAACACCGTGCCGTCAATCAACGTGCCGTGGTAATTCACCTTGACCGTGTCCGTCAGCTTCGGCATCGCGCCGGTGCCGGACTTGATCACCTTGTATTGCAGCCCGTCGGTCAGGGTCTTGACGCCTTCCTTCTTGCCGTTCTCGGCCAGGAAGGCTTCGCCCGCCTTGAGATTCTTCTCCGCGTCAACCTTGTCCTTGGCTTCTTTCTTCGCCATCAGGTCCTGCTGGAATTTCTGCAGCGTCTCGCGCACTTCCGCCTGCGTCAGCGCGGGCTTGTCCGCCATGGCATCCGTGATGCCGGCCGACAGGGCCTTGACATCGAGATCGATGTCCGATGCCTTGAAGTTGGACCCCATGTTGACGCCGATCGCGTAGCTGGCGCGCGTCTTGGGATTGGAGAGATCGGGCTTGTCCTGCGCTTGCACGGAACCCACAAAAAGTCCGAGCGCCAGGGTCGGGATTAAATAAGATTTCATTCGGTTCAATCAGTCGTTTAACTGTATTTGGAGGGCGAAGCATCCGCCATGATGCCACCCGCGTCAAGTCGCGAAAAACAGGAGGAAGGACGTCTTTCACAGGGGAAAAAGAAGGATTTTCCACAGGAGGCCGCAGAGGTAGCAGAGAATTCTCTTTCGGCGCCTTGACCTTCACCGGACGACCACCCCCTCTCAGGAACTATCGTTGCTTCTCCCCTGTCCCCGTTACCTCCACGCCCTACTCTTCAAACACCATCTTCCCCTTCGCCGCTACCTCTGCTCTGTACGGTCTACATTACCTTTTTCTGCAATCTCGTGAAAACCGTTTGGATTCCTGTTCTCCTGTCCAAGCTTCTGTGCCCTTCGACGGGACCAGACCACGGCCAGGACACAGCCGGTCCAGGTCGGCGCCCAGTCGGCGATCGGCATCAGTTCCAGCAGGAAAGTCGGCAGCAGCAGGATGTGGAATCCGAGCGCCCAAGCGGTCAGGATCATGGCCATCAGGTCCAAAGCCTGGTCCAGAAAGGCCCAGCCCAGCGGCCCTAGCAGGATCTGTGTCGCATCTGTGGCCACCGCCACCGCCAGCGCAAAGGCCGCCCACCCGGTCGAATAGGGCGGCGGCTCCACAAATCGACGCAAAAAGCCCGGCACTTTCATCGGGCATCAATATGGGCATAACCCCCGCCAAACGCGAACCCAATCCCCTCCGATCGGCGGGGCGAAACTCGGTGGGGCGAGACTCTGTCGAGCCCTGACTGTCTTCCGTAGCCGCAATCGTTAGATTGCAGAACCTCCAGGTCCGAAGGACCACAGGATATTTGCCGGGGGTGCGAACCCCCGGTTTCGCCCCTGCTTTCCTCCGCGCCCCTGACGGGGCGCCGGAAAACCTCAGCTACAACTCGTTTTCAACCGCGAATGAACGCCAATTCACGCGAACGAAATGAAAGTCGCCCCAGAACCCCTCCGGGAGGGACGGCGTCCCGCCGTCCCCATCCAATTTGCCCCCCTCACGGCCGCGCTCCCACCATCCCCGGATCCTTGCAAAGATTCCGATTCGGATCCCACTCCGTATTCCGCGTGCCGTCGGGGTTGAGGTAATAGAGGAATTTGACGCTGTGCTTGAGAGACTTGAGGCCATTCTCCGTCGGCACGTTGGTCATGCCCACGTAAAAATGAATGCCCCAATAGATCTTTCCGTACAACGCTGAGGTCACCTCACCTTGCTGGTTCGTGGCCGACCGGATCCGGAAATAGTAATGATCATCCTCGCTGAAATTCCAATCGTCCGTCCGATAGCCGGTCACCGGGTTTGTATAGGAGTGCGCGATGAGATCAAGTTGGTTGGAATACCCAGTGAGCGGGGCCTGCGCGGCCAGGCGTAATCCAAAATCCGTGCGTGCCGGCAGGCTCAGTCGAATAACCCCATCCTTCGGATTGGCGAATTTGAGGCTCAAAATGCCGAGGTAGTTGTCGGCATTCGTGGTCCAGCTCTGGACGCTAAGCTGAACATCATTCGATACTCCTTCCCCAAACGGTGCGACCCAGTCAGCCCTCAAGAGGTCATAACCAATCGTGCCATAAAAAATCGGAAGGTCTGATTTTACATTCTTCACTATCAGGGCAGTTGGATTATTAGTCTTGTGCAGTCCAATTGTAATTATGGGATTCCACGGCAAGAGCTGGCTATTGGTCACCGAGTTGAAGGAAACAAGATATCGACTCACCGGATAAAAGCCATTCTTCTGAACATCAAGCTCAAGAGTGGAACCAAGAATGCCAAAGCAGAAGTTGCAGCCGCCCATTGAGTCGGTCCGCTCGGGTTTTTCCGTTGAGTAGCCAATTGCCGTGACGACCGCACCTGTAACCGCCTTCCCCTCGTCATCGATCAGCCGAACTGTCAAACAGGCCGTGTTCAACTTCGGGCCACAAGCAACAGAGAGACAAACTATGGGAACACATGAAAAAAGCGTTTTCCTCACTTGTTTCCTTCCGTCACAAACGAATTAAAAAGCAAGTATGTATGAACGTAAGCCACGTCCCGCAAATCGCTATGAAACCAGCGTAAGCGAGTAAGAACATTCCTCACACGTGAGTCAGGCCAGCCGTTATGTTGGAATTCGGCTGGCATGTCAAATTGGACAGTATGCTTCATTTCCTTGACCCCGTTTGCCCCCACCGCGAACGACCTTGCGGGGATCGCCCCCGCCAGGAGGCAGGCGCGGTTGAGTGGGTCGGCGGCCAGGTCGCTGCCTGGGGGAGTTGTGAGTCGCTCGTCGAGAAAAGGCAAGAAAAATGGCTTATCCATCAATCCCTGGTCCGGTGTCTCCGCCATCACTTCAGGCGCAAACGGGGCGCCCGGGATATAAACGACCTGGGTCCCGTTTTCCAATTGCACCGGATAGGTCGTTCCCGGCGTCTCCCATTTCGGATTGAACCCCCAACCCGCATAGTAGCTGCCCAGCAATCGACCCTTTTCCAGCTCGCCCAAAAACTCCCCTTTCACCCAGTCGACACCGCGCCCGATCCACGGGATCGATGTCAGGATCCAGCTCACGTGATAAGGTGTCATGCGCCCTTTCAGCAGCTCCTGCAATTCCCAGGCCTGCTCGCCCGCCAGAGTCGACACCGGCGAAACACCCAGGTGCCATTGCACCGCGAGCAGACCAAAAATCCAGGGATCCGAATCCGCCCGCCGATTCTCCAGCACCTCCTCGCCGCTGGAATAAAAGTTGTAGAGCTCCGTCCGACCCGGCACGTCCTGGAACCTGCCGCGCCACGTCAACCCTCGCCGGCCGTCCCCATGCGGGAACAACCGGAACCACTCGCTCGCATATAGCCGCTCCGAATACTCTTTCCAGTCCGGATGCACCATCTCCATTCCCGTCACCAGCGATGCGTCGAATGCCTCGATCGGCAGCGCCGCGTCGATCATGAAAAACCGGTCGGGCGCCGCCTCGAAATCCTGGATCGCGGCGCATACCATCATGTTGCCCAAACTGTGCGCCGCCACCACCTGGTCGCAATCCCATAGCCAGCGATTTAGAAAATGACCCAGGGTGGGAGCCGTCTGGAACGCATGCACGACATTGGTATGGTAATTGACCGTGGTGTAACTCCACGCCTGGCTGTCGTCCCCGAACCAGCTCACCGCCCAAAACGGCCGGCTGGATCCGCTCCACCAGAGGCGTTTGAACATTTCCGCGGCCCACCCACGGCTCTGCTGCTCGTTCACGTTGTAGCCGTGCACAAACACAAATGCCTGGTGCTCCCGGTCAAACACCGGCGCGTTCGACGGCCGCATCTGCGTCGCCCGCACCACCGGCCCTCCCGCCACATCCCGCAGGTTCACCCAGCCATACATGTCCTCAACCCCGGTAATCCGCAGCGGCAGCTCGATCGACGTCACAAGCCTCGAACCTTTCCAGACCTCCAATCGCAGCGGCTGCACCGTCTCGTTGCACGCTTCCATCAACAACACACCACCACCCGACGCCGCTTTCTCCAGAAACGCGGCCGACAACGCCATGCCGCCCCAAACTCTGTGAACGCCAAGGGCTCCGGCTGCGGGTTGATTAAAACCATCCCCAAACCCGGTCGCCGACAGATTCGTCAGGTAACTCCCCGCGTTCTCCGGCCCGAGATCGGTGTAGAGAAAATTCACCGCCCCGTCCGCCTGGGACAACCGGTATTCAAATTGTGGCGATGGCAATACCGCGAGCAGGTTCGAAATGCCCAGGTAAACCGGGAACCAGTCCTCCAAATCGCTCGTTCCATTGACCGAGTCATCCGCAAAATTCGGGAACCGTTTACCCGATTCCATCAAATTTACCTGCGCCCCCGGCACGTCGTCCGCCGTCAAATCCCCGTTGTCCACATCGTCATTCACCCAAAACTGGTAAGGCTGACCCTCCGGCAAATCGTCGTCCCCATCCAGCGTAATCCGGCCGTCCCGGTTGAAATCGACCGCCAGGCACACGTCCGGGATCAGCAGAAACGCCCGCGGCACCACCGCCGGCTGCGGCAATCCACCGTCGATCGACACCATCGCGGAATGCAGCCCCTGGCCCACGATGAATCCGTTGCGATTGATTCCCCGTGCGCTGGTGAGCTGCCAGTCGCTGCGCCGGATCCGGTCGTTCAGATTGCACAGTTCGAATCCCGGCTGCCCGTCCAGCCCGATCGCCGGCCGCCACAAGACCGCCTGCTGACGTCCGCTGAAATCCACCGCTTCCCCCGCGATTTGTCCGGCGTCATCCACCGCCCGCGCGTAACTGAAAAACTCCGGCGAATACCCCGGCAACTCCGTCGGAACCGTGTCGCCCCGATCCCAGTAAACCGCCCGCGCATTGGTGATCGCATCCTCCGGCACCCGCGTGCTGTAACCCACAGCCAGCCCCGACGCATTGATCGCAAGCGCCGCGCTGTACAATCCGCCCAGCGTTCCCAGGTCCGTCAACTTGTCCCCGTCGACCGCGGCGTACGCCGTGTGCGACCGCACCGCGTGGGTCACCGCGGCCTCCGGCCAGGCCTCGTCGCGCAGGGACGAAAACCCGACAATCTCGCCCGACGCGTTGATCGCCTGGAAGCCGGATTCGTTGCGCACCGATTGGAGCGCGCCGAAGTTGACCGCCGGCCCGCCGTTGCACGGCCACAGCGTCGCCTTCCGCATCGGGTCCAGCAGCGGCAGGCTCGTCCTGCCCCCGTCCCACGACGTCACCGGCACCCAGGTCGCAATGCCGACCACGTCCCCCACGACGTTGATGTCCGCCACACTGTCATAAGTGGAATATGGAATCCGCAGCGCCGGCAGGCTCGACGGCTCATGCAGCGCCGTCACGTCCGGTGTCAGGTCCACAAATCCACCCTGCCAAAAACCCGCGTGACACTGCGTCACCACCGTCGATCCGCCGGTCGCCACTTCCGAATACAGCGTCCCCACCGGCAGCCCCGTCGACGTCATGCGGAACGGATAAAAATTGGCGTCGGCGATCGCCTCGTAAACATTGCCCGGACTCCAGATTTCGTCCTTGGCGAATCCGCCGGACAGCAGCACGGAATTCAGATCGCTGATACCGAGGCTGAAGAAGGCGTTCAGATCCGCAAGCTGGCCTTGTCCCGAACCCCTCTCGCTCACCAACCGCACCCGCCAGTCCTTCGCCGAACGGCGATTGTTGTTGGCGCAAAACTTCGAAAGTCCTCCCATCGTTGCTTTGCTTGAAGCAAACGCGCCCGCTTCATCCAGCATCTCCGCCAAATCCAACACCGCCCCGCCGGCCGCAAACGATCTCAGCGCCAGCCCAACCGTGCCACTATCCGGCGACCGCGCACCCACCCGTGTCTTCAGGTAAGTCCGGTATAAAAACCGCCCCGGCCCGCGAACGTCGTTGTCCTGAAACCGCCCCTTTTCGCCCGCCGCCCTGCCCGCCACGCGCCAGGCGCCGACGCCGCCGTCCTGCCGCTCCACCACCACGCGAGCCTCCGCAGGCAGACCGTTCGTGTCCCACTCAACCCGCGCCGCGCAACATCCCAGCCCCGTCACCCGCAACCCCGCCGGCGCCGACAGCGACACATCTACAGGCAGATCCACCACGATCCGCACCTCCGACCGCGCTTCCTGCTGCCGATCGTCCATCGCCATCGCCGTGAACCGCAGCTCGCCCGACGGCAGATTCGTCCACCAGAATTCCAAGCGCTTCCCGCCAATCGAAATCTCCGGCTGACTGAACCGCGCCAGGCTCAAATCCGTGACCGGCCGACCATGCTCGATCGCCTCCACCACGAATCGCACCGGTTCGCCCGGCCCGAATCGCGCCAGCGGCGAAGGCTCGACGATCCGCACCTCCGGCGGCTGCAAGGTCTCCGCGTGCACCGTGATAGGTCCTGCGTCATGCGAGTTGCCGAATCGGTCCCAAGCCCGCGCGCTCAGCGCGCAATCGCCCGCAGTCGTTGGGGTCCACGACGCAAACGCACTCACCCCGTCCTGCAACTCCGTGTCGTTGACCCGAAATTCGATATGATCCAACACCCCGCCCGGGTCGCTCACGCGAACGCCGATGCTCCGATTCGTCCCCACCGCCACCCAATCGCCGTCTCGCACATTCTCCCACGAGATATCCAGCACCGGCACACTGGTCAGCCCGTAAACGGGACTGTCCGCCGTCGCGCCGAACGTGGTGGTGAGCCGCGCCGACACCTGGTGCAACCCGGGCGCAGCGGGTGCGTAGGTCGTCAGCCACGGAAGATGGGTGCAAACCCCGATCGATTCGCCGTCCGCAAAAAACTCCACCTGCCGGACCGCGTCGACATTCGTGTCGTCAATGAATCCCGCGAGCAAGATCGGCATCCCCGTCCAGACGTTCGTCGGCTGGACCGGGATCGATTGAATCGACAGGTTCGGAATGCGCGCCGGCAGCACGTGAACCATGCGCACAGCCGAGTTGGTTTGCGTGTAACAACCCGATTCCGCCACCGCCATGAACCGGTAATCGCCCGCCGCCGTCGGCGTCCAATCCGCCTCGAACGGCGCCGTCTCCGCCGGCGGCCACGACAGCCACGCCCAATACCACGCCCACGGATACGGCCACACCTGCCGCTGCCACCCGACCCACGCGATCGATGCCGGCGACTCCACCGCCGCCGCTGCCCGCAACGGCACCGCCTGCCCCACATAACACACCTGTCCCTCCGCGGGCGACGTGATCTCCACCTGCATCGCCGGCGGCAGCAGCGTCACCTGCGGTCCCCACGTTTCCACGCTCAAACCATGGGCGTCCGTCGCCACAAACCGCAACCGCGACGTCCCGTATTTCCCCTGGAATTCTCCCCCGGCAGAAAACGATCCGTTGAACTCCAGCGTTTCCCCGGCCGTTTCCGCAAGCTCCCATCCGTTCAACCACACCGACAGATTCGTGACACCGCCGCCCTCCTCGCGGGCCCTCGCCCGGATCGTCCCCGTCGCCTCCCCGAATGGTAACACCCGGTCCGTGAGAGGTTCCAACACCTCGATCTGCGGAGGGGCCGTCACAAAAATCTCCAGTGGATTGCTCCGCGTCTGGATTCCGTGCGATTCCGTCGCGACCGCGGTGATAGAGTGTTCCCCAACCGTCCAGGAATCGATCTCCAGCGAATTATCCAATCCCTCGCCCACCAGGCTGTCCCCGTCGAAAAACGCCAGGTTGGTCCAGTTCCCCTGCTCCATTGCCACCGCGGCCCTGAAAATCACCGGCGTGCCGGCAAAAATCCAGCTCCCGGACTCGATGCCCGACAGGTCCACACTGAACGGGCCCACGACCGTCACCCGCACCACCGCGCGGCTCGCCAACTCCGAATCCGATGCGGCCAACTCAAACTCATACACGCCCGCGGCCGTCACGGTCGCCGTCGTGACCGGTTGCGACGGATCGGCAATCGCCGCGTCCGCCGGCCCCGACAACAATCGCCACCGGCTCCGCACCGCGCCCAGCCCTGGCAACCCGTCGTCGCTCACTTCTCCGTCCAGCGCCACGCTCCAACCGACCTGCACCGTCCGTGTCCGCGCGATCGACACTGCGGGCGCCTGGTTGCCTCCAGCGGCCAGCCAGGTGTTCGTCGACTGGCACCGTGCATCGCCGACGCTCGCGCGGATCACATCCACTCCGGCTCGCGCGCCCCTCCAGGTGTAAAACACCTCGCCGAACTGCGAGGTGATCCCCTGCCCTGTGCCGGGGTTCGCGCCGCTGACCTGGAATGTCACCTGCACATCCGGGGCCGCCCCGCCCGACGCGGTTCGCACCGTTGCCATCACCGTTTTTTCACCGCCAACCTCCGCGAACCGCGTTTCCTGGCTCAGTTCAACCCCGCCGATCGTTTCGTCCCGGTCGCTGTAAATCGCGCCCGGAAACGCATACGACTCGTAATCCGCCCACCCGTAAACCTCCACCCCGAACGCCACCGGGCCCCGAATCCGGTGCGCGCCCGGCGACACCGGCCATTGCACCCCCGCCCAGGCCAAATCCCCAAACACCCGGTATCGATCCGACGGAACCATCTCCCCGTCCACCTCGATCCGTCCCGCGGCACCCACCGGTACAATCACGTTCAGGTAGTTGGTATAAATATCCTGGAACTCCAGTTGATACGCATTCCAGATGTGCCCCGGCGTTGTCAGCACGTAATCCGCACCGAACCGTTCCACGGGCGGCAGCAACGTCATGAAAGGGTCCCCCGCCGTTTCATCAAATTTCGAACCATTCGCAAATTGCGCCACGAGGATCGGTTCGCCCGACCGAATCTCCGCCGGGCCGTCCAGAATGGCTTCATAAAACTCCCCGCGATTCAGCTCCGCTGCGACGACGCCGTTCACCGACACTTGAGTGCCGTTCGTCATCGCCAACAAACGGAACGTGTCCCCGCCCGCCCGCCCGGCCAGCGGCATCGACACAAAATGCCGGCCCCAGAGGTGCACCGGCGGCATTTGTTCCACCACGTGATCCGCCGCGGGCACACCGGCCGGCACCAGCGCGCCGCGATTGCCCGCGAACACCGCCACCGGCTTGTCCGACACGACCGCCGTGCCCGTAAAATCCGCCGCCGCATCCGACGAATCGATCAACTGATAATTCTCGCCCTGCTGCAGTTCGATCCGAAACGTCTCGCCTGCCCGCGCCCGGGGCGTGTCGATCGATGGCGTGATGTCGACGTGCGTGCCGTCCGCCGTCGCCACGACGCCGAATTCCGTCCCGCCGATCACGACCGACTCGTCCCACCACGCCGGGCTGTTGCGATACGACAGCACCAGGTAATTCGTCCCCAGCAACCCGGTCGGCAGGGCCAGGAACCCGTCTGTTGTCTCCACCATGTAGTTCAACCCGTGCACCGACACCGCGTGATCGCTCTGCACATGGATCGAATCCCGCCGCACCACGTCCGATTCCCCCCAGTCGCCCCGCGGATAATCCCACACCTTCACGACCGCGCTCCCGCCCGCCGGCACCTCAAACGGAAACACCTCCCGCTCCCCGAACCGGTCCTCCACCACCGTCACCGTCCCCGCCGCAGCCACGTCCGACGACACGATCAACTCGCACCCGACGTACGCCACCTCGCCCGGAAACTGCATGTTCGGCAAAAACATCAGCCAGAAATCCGACCCGCGCGACGACCGCACCGGCGGCCGGAACTCCGAATCTCCCCCGCCTGCCACGCCCCCTGCATCCTCCGTTCTCACCACGATCGGCACCGTCTGCGCGGTCACCGTGCCGCCGTCCAATTCATCCGCTTCAGCCCCGAGTTGATGCACGCCGGGCGCCGCGTTCGTCCACTCAAACTCAAAAGGAGCCCCCGAAAACTCCGCCAGTGCGACCCCGTCCGCCATCAGCCGGACCCTTTCCACCAGCGCATCGCGATCCGCCATGTCGAGCGAAATGAAAATGCCTTGTCCGGCGCCGAATTCCTGGCCCGGCACGGGCCGCGTGATTTCCAGCGTGGGCGCAACCGGCAACCGCGTCACCTGGATTGCCACCGCCTGCGTGTCCATTAATGCCCCGCCCAGCCCCGTGTTGCCCAGGTCGCTCACCGTCACCACCAGCGTGTCGCTGCCGCTGAATCCTGCGGCAGGCCGGTAACGCAACCCCGACAGCGCCGCGTTCAAACTCAACAAATCACCCGATAATTCCCGGCTGCTGCCAACACCCGACATTCCCGCCGCACTGGCCGGCGATTCAAATTCCAAAACCCCGTTCGTCACCGCCAGGTTTAATTGCATCGATCCCGACGCGGCATCCGGGTCCGCGATCGAGATGGAATTTCCGAACTCCAGCGCCGCCCCAGCCGTCACCGATTGCGCCGCGGGCACAATAAGCCTGGGCGGATCATTCACGGCTTCCACCACGATCGTCACCGTCGCGGGAAACGAATTTGTCTGCGGATCCAGTGCCTCGAATTCAAACGTGTCTGTGCCCGCAAAATCCTGCGCCGGCGAATACACCAGCGCCGGCGGCTCGCCGCTCAACGTGCCGTGCAACGGCAGCCGCGTCACCCGAAACGCCAGCGTGTCGCCCTCAACGTCCGTCCCCGTCAACACCAGGTTCGTCGCCGTGTCTTCGCGAAGCTCAATCACCTGCGCCAGCACCACCGGCGCATCGTTCACCGGAAGAATGTTCACCGTCACCGTCGCCGGCTCCGATTCCATCCACCCATCCCACGCCACAAATACAAAACTGTCCGACCCGAAATAATTCGTCCCCGGCTGATACCACAGACAAGGTGGGGCGAGACTCCGTGGAGCCCATTCATCTCCATCCGGTGGGGCGAGACTCTGTCGAGCCCAAACATCCTCCCCCTTGTCATCAATCAACACCCCATGCCTCGGTCCCTGCACGATCTCGTAGTCCAACCCATCCCCCTCCACATCCAGCGCCTGCAACACAATGGCCACCGGCGCATCCTCGTCCGTCGTCAACGATTGCGAACTCGCCACCGGCGCATCATCCACCGCCGTCACCTGGATCCTCACCTGCGCCGGCGCCGAATCCACCTGCGCGTCATTCACCACAAACTCAATCAGATCCTCCCCGTCATAATTCGTATCCGGCCAATACCACCAAACACTCCGCCGTGAGGCCGAACAAGGCGGGGCGAAACTCCGTCGAGCCCATTCATCTCCATCCGGTGGGGCGAGACTCCGTCGAGCCCATTCATCTCCTTCCGGTGGGGCGAGACTCCGTCGAGCCGTCACTTCACTCAGCACCCCATGCTCCGGCCACTTCGTTACCCTCACGCTGAGCCCATCCCCATCCGCATCCGTTCCCGACAGTTGAATCTCCATCCCCGTGTCCTCCGGTGTGCTCAGCGACTGGCCGAGCGCCACCGGCGCATCGTTCACCGGTGTCACCCGGATCGACACCGCCGCCGGCGCGGAATCCACCCGCCCGTCGTTCACCTTGAACGTGAACCCATCCGTCCCGTTGAAATCCTTCGCCGGCAAATACACCACCTCCGGCGCCGTGCCGCTCAAACTCCCGTGCGCCGGCGAACTCAATATCGCATATTTCAGCGCCGCGCCCTCCCGGTCCGTTCCCGTCAATCGGATCGGCAACGGTGTGTCCTCCGGTCCCGCCACCGACTGCGCGAGCGCGATCGGCGCGGCGTTCGCGGCGCCATGACATCGGATCACGCAGCCGCCGTGCATGATCAGCCGGTCGCACCGGGCCCAGCCGCAGAGTTCACTGTGCCCGCACAAATTCACCGTGCCCGATGGCGCACTCACTCCGCCATAAAACGAACACCCGCCATTCAGCGTCACCCCACCCATCGCCACCTGCACCTGCAGCCATTCCGGGTGATCCCTCGATCCCACGCAGCCGTTCGCCTCAAATCCACTCGCCAAAATCAATATCACCGGCCCGACTACCTCCAGTCCACCCGGCCCGTTCAACTCCAGCGATTGCACCTCGTAGAGCGCCGGGTCGATCGATCCCGCCACGCCGAGCACAAACCCGCGTTGCCCGTCCGAATGCAGCGACCCGTAGCGCCCCGGCGGCAGCGACACCGGCCCGCCGCCCGATTGAACATAAACGTCGCGCACCGTCGCGGGGTCGCCCAGCGATCCGCTGTGCCCGTCAAACACCACGCGCCGGTATCCCGCGCATCGACCCGGTTGCGGCACCGGCGTCAGTCCGCCCGGAGCCGTCCTCGTCTGAATCCCGTTGATCGAACAATTCCCGTTCAAGGTCAGCCCGTAGCCGCCCGGCGACGCCGGACCGGGGCCGGATCGAACGCCGCCCAATTCCGGGCGGCCGTTGATTCGCAGCGATGGTGTTCCTGGCAGAAGCAAGTCGCCCGTCAGCGTGAACCCGCCGCCCAGGGCGGTTTCCTCGGGCAACAACTGTTGGAGGCTGCCCTCGATGCGGCCGTCGCCGATGAGGCCCGGTGCGTGACGAACAATGACGGCCAGGTTCGTCTGCCCGCGCGCGGCGGGCGTGTGAAATGCGATGGAAACAGCTGTGAGAATCGAAACAACAAACGCCCTTGGAATCCCATTCATGTCGCCCTGTTGGTTGAACACCAGTCCCGGTCCCTGACCTCGGCCAGCCGCCCCGTAGCCGCATGGCCTTCGTAGCCGCCAACGTGAGTTGGCGGAACTTCCCATCACAGCCACCGACGCAAATCGGCAACCATCGACGCCATCATGGCATCGCGGGGGGAAGTGGGGTGTCGCTCCGTCCTGAACAAGCCCGGGTCACGGCACTGCATCCCTGCAGTTGCTAACCTGTCATGACCTAACCTGCGACGGTTTTAGATCCAGATCCTAACAAGGTCAACACAAAAATGTGATTCGATGCAAATTATCGCCAATTGCCTCGATTACACCCGGGAAATTTCCGGTTCCCGAGGGTATTCAAACTCCCACCATTGCCCCAAATGTTGAATGTCTAGATGTGACACCGGGACCCGGTGTCACATCTAGACATTCAACATTTGGGGAGCTGACGGGGTTTAGCGGGTTCCACGTCGCGTCAATGAGGGATCCGCCAACTCACGTTGGCGGCTACCCGTCACGATCGTGAGATCGCGGAATTTCGGGTCTTCACCTACTGTCCCCGGGCGAGCGGGGAGGTATCTTGGCTCGGTCCGTGCGAATTTTGTTCGTACACGATCGATCCGGCGCTTTTGGCGGGGCGGAGTCGAACATCCTGGCGACTGCGGGTGAACTGCAGCGGCGCGGGCATGAGCTCGGGCTGTTGCAGGGTCCATCGACCCGCCGCGATGTTGAAGGCTGGCTGGGGCCGTTTTCGCGGCGGTTTCCCTGCCCTGCGCACGGCGGTGTGGACGATGCCATTGCGTGTTTCGGGCCGGAGGCGGTGTAGCTTCACGAGATTTCGGATCTGGCGGTTCTGGAGCGGTTCGTGGATTCGGGTGCGCCGGTGGTGCGGATGGTTCAAGATCACGATCCATACTGCATGTGTAGCTATCGTTACAACACACCGACGCAGCGAACCTGTCATCGTCCCGCGCTGCCGTTGTTCGTGTTCCCCTGCGGCGCAAGTTTGTGTCGTGACCGGGCGGGTTTGCCTTCTTGAAAAGGGTGAGTTGCCGGGCGAAGATGCGCGAAGCATGAATCCACGAAATCCACCCTGCCTGGTCGCCATCACGGGCGGCAGCGGTTCCGGCAAGACGTGGCTGGCGGACCGGTTGTGGCGGGATTTCGCGCCGTTCGCGGCGCGGCTGTCGATGGATGATTTTTACCTGGACCTGTCATCGCTGCCGCCGGAGGTGCGGGAGCGGAATAATTTCGACCGGCCGGACGCGCTGGACTGCGAGCTGTTCGAATCGGTGCTGCGGCGGGCGAAGTCGGGCGAGCCGGTGTGGCTGCCGTGTTATGATTTCGCGACGCACACGCGCACCGGCCGGAAGCGGTTGTGGCGGCCGGCGCCGCTGGTGCTGGTGGACGGCCTCTGGCCGCTGGTCCATCCGCACATCCGGCCGCTGTTTAATCTGGGCATATTCCTCGAGTGCGACGAATCGCTGCGGCTGGAGCGGCGCCTGGCGCGGGACACGGCGGAGCGCGGGCGAACCGCGGAATCGGTTCACGAACAATTCCGTTCGTGCGTGGCCCCGATGCACGGCGAGCATGTCGCGCCGCAGGCGCGGTGGGCGGACCTGCTGCTGGCGGGTGTTCCGGGCGAGAAGGATTATGCCGGGGTGAAGCAAATGATCGAAACCCGCGCCCGGCTCGCTTTTCAATCGGGCACGGCGGGGGACGGGCAGCGGCGGGGGGAAGAAGCGGGTGGGCGAATTGCCGGGTGAAATCTGGAGTTCGTCAATCCCGCTGGATTGAGTACGAGGATTCCACATTCCGCAATCCGCATTCCGCACTGGCTACGTCCATTCCCAGCAGCGCACGGGTTCGCTGCCGGGGAGAAACGCGACGGCGCCCGCGTAATCGTCTCCCGGTTGCAGCGGTTCGATGCGCCAGGCCGGGGCGCGCGATGACGGCGCCGCAGATGCGGGGTCCGGGTTTTGGGGAAGTTCCACCTGGTTCATGCCTTCCGCCAGGCTCCAGCCGTTCGCTTTCACCCAGGCTTCCTTGCGCGTCCAGAGATCAAAGAACGCCTCGGGCCGCGATTCCACGGGGCGCGACTGCAATCGCGCATTTTCATTAGGCGCAAAAAACCGCGCGGCGATCTGGTCCATCTCGGCAAGCGGCCGTTTCCGTTCGATGTCAACGCCGACGGGGCGGTGGGACAAGGCGACGAGGGCGCGCGCGTCCGAGTGGGCGAGGTTGAAATGCACCTGCCGGTCGGCCGGGGCGGATTCGATTCCCGCGAGGGAAGGTTTGCCGAACCGGCCGTAGGCGAGCTCGATGCTGGCCGCGGGGCGGCGAAGGCGGGCGGCGAGAATTTCGCGCAATTGTCCGCGCGCCGCCACGAACCGGTCTCGGTCGCGCCCGAAATGAAATCGCCGCGCCCGGCGCCATTCATCATCGGCAAGGGTTGAAGCGAGCGACTGGAGTCGTTCGGGGGACGGCTCGAGATCGAACCGGAAGACGTGCACGCCGGGGGCGAGTGCCCGGAGATCGGGGGGGGCGGGGTTCCACAGGCTCGATTGGTTTGTCATGCGCGGTTTCCCGGAAGGCGTCGCCGTCGCGGAAAAAGCCCGGTCATCATTCCGGGATGCACTGCCGGGCGCAATTTGTTTTTGTCAGCATTTGTTTCTGTCGGCCGCCGGGCCGGGGGTGGTTTGGTTCATTTGAACGAGTTCTGACTCGAACGGCAGCGGAGGAACCCGGCCGCGGTCCCGCGCGGGCCGCCGGGTGTTCACCCCAAGTCGGCATCGGGGATGTTCTCATACAGCACAAACATGCGTTTTTCCGGCGGGCCGAAATCTGTCATAGTGGCATGATGAAAACCTTCCACCGAGTTGCCGGCCTCGCCGCGCTGTTCCTGGCCGCACCGGTTCTCCCGGCCGCCGGACAATCCGTCTCCAACGGTTTTTGGCAAGTCCAGAGCATTTACCAGGTGATCACCGACCGGTATTACGACGGGGACGCGTCGAACAACAACGCCGAGGGCAATTACAGCGCGACGTCGAGCCAGGGGGTGCACGGGGGAGATTTTGCGGGCCTGGAGAAAAAGCTGGATTACATCAAGGCGCTGGGGGCGACGGCGGTTTGGATTTCGCCGGTGGTGCAGAATGGAAACGGTGAATTTCACGGGTACGCGGCGCGGGATTTTTACAAGGTGGCCCCGCACTGGGGAACGTTGTCGAACCTTCAGCACTGCGTCCAGGCGGCGCACGCCCGGGGTTTGCTCGTCATCAACGACATCGTCTGCAACCACGGCGCCACGCTGATCGACAGCACCGACTCGGGCTACTGCAACTTCCTCGCGCCGCCGTCGGGTTATCGACTGCGCTATTCGGGATCCAAGACATACGCGCCGCCCTTCGACATCTACAACGCCACCTACAATTCGTCGAACAACCAGCTCACGAATCTTTTTCACAACAACGGGTGCATCGCGGATTACGGCGTGACGGCCCAGGTGCAACTCGGCGAACTGTCGGGCCTCGACGATTTTCGCACCGAATCGGCCTACGTCCGGTCGAACATGGCGGCGATTTACAATTACTGGGTGCAGAACGCCGGGTTTGACGGGTTCCGGGTGGACACGGTGAAGCACGTGGAGCTCGGGTTCTGGCAATCGTGGTGCCCGCAGGTGCACCAGTTTGCGGCGACGAATGCCGGGCTGCCGAATTTCTTCATGTTCGGCGAAGTCTACGACGCGAACGAATCGCTGTGCGGATCCTACACCGGCACGCGCGGCGGCGGGGCGTTCGCGCTGGATTCGGTTCTCGATTACCCGCTGTATTTCATGGTCAACAGCGTGTTCGGCAACGGCAGCGGCGCCACGAGCCAGATCGAATCGCACTACGCCAACCTCGGCAGCTATTACGATCCCGCGGCGCAGATGCGGCTGGTGACGTTCCTCGACAATCACGACCAGGCGCGGTTCCTGAACAGCAGCACCACGAACCGGCTCGCGGTGGCGCTGGTGTTTCTCTACACCTCGCGCGGAGTTCCGTGCCTGTATTACGGGACTGAACAGGCGTTCAACGGCGCGACGGATCCGAACGATCGCGAGGACATGTTCGCGGGGAAATTCAAGGACAGCGCCTTTGCGGGGCTCGACAGTTTCAACATGACGCACGGGCTGTTCCGGCTGGTGGCGCAACTCAACAATTTCCGCCGGCTCTACCCCGCCCTCTCGCTCGGCACGCACATCAACCAGTTTAGCACCAGCGGCGCCGGCCTGTTCGCCTACTCGCGCCGTCTCAACGCACAGGACATCCTCGTGGTCCTGAACACCGCCGGATCCACCCAGGCCCTGCCCTCCCG
This sequence comes from Verrucomicrobiota bacterium, assembly GCA_046346665.1. GTDB lineage: Bacteria > Verrucomicrobiota > Verrucomicrobiia > Limisphaerales > JAXMHQ01 > JAXMHQ01. Next base: position 2,492 of record JAXMHQ010000025.1, on the reverse strand, counting down.
CACCGTCCAATACCCGGAGGGAACCCCGCTGATCAACCTGCTCGACACGAACGAAGTCATCACCGTCCAGGCCGGATCGCAAACGCCCCCGATCTCCGTGCCCTCGACCGGCGCGAAAATTTTCATCGCCCAATCGCAATGGCTGCCGCTCGACCCGGTCGTGGTGACGAATTTCCCGGTTCACAGCACGACGAACGTGCCGACGTGGACGCCGGTGACGCTGCAGTTCAGCCGGCCGATGGACACGAACAGCGTGCAAGCGGCGTTCAGCATCTCGCCCGCTGCCGCGGGCACGTTCTCGTGGTCGCCCGCGCTCGACACCGTCACGTTCACTCCGGGAGCGGGCGGGCTTCCTGCGAAGACCAACGTCACAGTCAGCATCGATGCCTCCGCCCTGGATGCCACCGGCAAACCGCTGTTCGCACGCTATGAACTGCTATTCACCACCGCCGCGCTCAGCGTTCATGACCTGCTGCCACCCGGGCTGCTCCGCATCCTGCCGCTTAGCGGCGATGTCATTTCCGGTCCGCTGGTCGTGTCGGGCACGGCGACCGACAACGTCGCTGTCGCGCGCGTGGAGGTTCAACTCGATGGTGGCAACTGGCAGACGGCGTCGGGAACAACCTCCTGGAGTTACACGCTGAACAGCTCGAATTTTCTGAACGGGCCCCACCAACTCGCCACCCGGGCCGCGGACGGCAGCGGGAATCTTTCGGCAACCGACACCGTCGCAGTCACGTTTTTCAACGTGCCCGGCGACTATCTCCAGCGCGTCAGCGGCGGGAATCCGTCGGCGGTGACCGATTGCGCGGCCAATGTCTGGCGGGCGGATGCGCCCTACGCTTTCGGCAGTTTTGGGTGGCTGGGCGGCACGAATGGCTATGTGGCCAACAATATCGCCGGTGTGTGTTCGTCCGCCCAGCCGCTCTACCAGCGCGAACGCTACAGCACGTCCGGCGGCGGATTTCAATACGAGTTCGACTGCCCCGAAGGTGTCTACGAAATCCTTCTCACGGAAGCCGAGACCTACTGGAATGCCGCCGGCAAACGGGTGTTTAACACCTACATCCAGGGCCGCCAGGTGCTGACGAATTACGACATTTTCGCGAAAACCGGCGGACAGAATATTCCCATCAGCCTCCTGTTCACCAACGCCGTCACCAATTCACAGCTCCGGATCCTGTTCACGCCCGTGGCCGACAACGCCCGCGTGTCGGGCGTGCAGGTGCGCAAGATTGCCGACGTTTTCAGCGACACGGACGGGATTCCGGATTGGTGGCGCCTGGGATACTTCGGCCATGCGACCGGCTCGGCGGCCGACAATTCCCGGGGAGCCGACGACGCGGACGGCGACGGAGTGTCGAACCAGACGGAATATCTCAACGGCACCAGTCCGCAAAACTTCTCATCCGCGCCCGTCGCCGCGCCGTTCCGGATCACCGGCGTGAATCTCGCCGGCGACACCGTCCAGATCCAGTCCGAGTCCGCCGCGAACTGGAATTACCAGCTTCAAAGCCGCAACGCGCTGGACAGCACCCCGATTTGGACCGACGTGGGCCTCGCCATGCTCGGCACCGGATCCCTCCTCGCCTTCACCGACACCGTCAGCGGTCCGGCCCGGTTCTACCGCGTCGTCGCCCGGTAGGACGGGAAGATCCGACCTCAAACGAACTCAAACTCACGCAGAGGCGCAGAGGACGCGGAGAATCGCTGAGGACCAACAGCTTTTCTCGGGGCACCATTTGGTACGTCCTTCGCCGGATGCCTTGCTCTGCGGCCCTCTGCGTGCTCCGCGCCTCTGCGTTTATCCCAAAAGAATTTCAACTGAATCGTTCCGGCTATAGCGGTTTAACATAAACCGTAGCCGCAGGTAGGGACGCCGCGCTGCGGCGTCCGCGGTCGGCGCAGCGCGCCGACCCTACCTTTTGCGGCTACGACATTTCTTGAGCCGCTCTAAAAAGGCCGGATTGCGACTGGACACGAATTAACACGAATCAATTGGTGAAAATTCGCGTTCATTCGCGTCAAACACCGGCCTCAATAATTCGTCACGACCGCCGCGCGGAAAAACGCCAGGATCCAGTCGTTGGTCAGGACAAAGTTCGTCTGCCCCCGAATTCCCGTCGCCAGCAGATTCCACTCCGGCGCGGCGGACAGGGCCGGTGCCCGGTGAACTTCGTACGTCAGCGAACTGAAGGCGTTTTGCAGATTTAGTTGGAGCGTGCCGTCCCCGTTGTCGGACATTCCCACGGCGGGCTGCGGCGGGGTGATGAAGAACGGCAGGATGCACACCGGTTTCGAAAGAGTGAGGACCGTCGATTTTACGGTCAGCAGGCCGGTCACGGGATCGATCGAATACAGCAGCACGTTGTTGGAATCCTGGTTCGCAACGAGGCACCATTGCCCGGTCGGATCGATGGCGAACTGGCGCGGGGTGGTGCCGACCGGTTGATGCTGCAGGCGGGTGAGCGTTCCCGTGGCCGGGTCCACGG
>JAXMHQ010000024.1:0-84583 GCA_046346665.1 Verrucomicrobiota bacterium | reverse complement strand
GCAGTTCGGTCCGGACGGCTATCTGTATGTGGGCCTGGGCGACGGCGGAACGGGCAACAACAGCCTGGGCAATGCGCAGCACATCGACCGGGGCTTTTTCTCCGGCATCCTGCGCATCGACGTGGACAAGCGCCCTGGCAACCTCGTTCCCAATCCCAGTCCCGACGCCGCGTCGACGACCAACTACGCGGTGCCGGCCGACAACCCGTTTGTTGGGGCGACGACCTTCGACCAGGTGGCCGTCAACACGGCGCAGTTGCGAACGGAATTCTGGGCCGTCGGGCTCCGGAACCCGTGGCGGTTCAGCTTCGATCCCGTCACGCAGTACCTCTATTGCGGCGATGTCGGCCAGGATGCCTATGAGGAAATCGACATCATCACGAAGGGCGGCAACTACGGCTGGGCGACTTACGAAGGAACGAATACGCTGCCGGCCGGCGTGAACCCGTCCTGGCCGGTGCCGCAAAATCCGATCTTCGGGATCGTGACCTATCCGCACGGTTCCGGCGCGAACCAGGGCGAATGCGTCATCGGCGGCCTGGTTTACCGCGGCGGCCGCATCCCGGCGCTGCAGGGCAGCTATCTGTTCGCGGATTACGTGGTCGGGAATTTCTGGCGGACGACCTACGATGGCACGAACGCGACCACGCCGGAATGGCTGTTCAGCGACCCGGGCGTCGCCGCGTTCGGGGTAGATCCGTCGAACGGCGATGTGTTGTATGCGAATCTGGAGAACGGCAACAATTCCCAGATCAAGCGCCTGGTCCTGGGGCCGCTGGATTTCACCCGGCCGACGCTCAAGGTGCTGGCTCCGAAGAGAGGCGCGCGGATCACGAACGACGTGGTGACAGTGTTCGGAACGGCGTCCGACAACCTGGCGCTGGACCAGGTGTGGTGCCGCCTCAACAACGGTCCGTGGCTTCCGGCCGGCGGCAGCAACTGGTCGATCGATTTGACCCCGCCCGCGGGGTTGAACACGGTTTTGTTGTATGCCGAGGACACGCATGGCAACCGGTCGGCCACGAACAAGCTCCAGTTCACCCGGGTGGTGCTGGCACCGGTGGAGATCGATTTCGTCGGTTCGGGAAGCGTGACCCCTGTTCACGACGGCGCGCTGCTGGAGATTGGAAAATCGTATTCCGTCACCGCCAAGCCGGGCAAAGGTTACGCGTTCGACCATTGGTCGGGCGCCACGAATTCCAGCCGGCCCGGGCTGAAATTTGTCATGGCCTCCAACCTCGTCTTCACGGCCCATTTCCGTGACGTGCAGGCTCCCTCGCTGGTTATCCTCAGCCCGCGCGTGAACCAGTCGGTCAGCACCGCGCCCTTCACCGGCGTGGCCCGGGCATCGGACAACACGGCGGTCGATTCCACGTGGCTCGCTTTGAACGGGCTTTCGTATTTTCCCGGGTCAAGCCTTGACGGAACGAATTGGACGGCGGATTTCCTGCCCAACTCCGGGGCCAACGTTCTGCAGGGATGGGCCGTGGATGCGGCCGGCAACGTCTCCAGGACCAACACCGTCAAATTCAACTACCAGCCCGTTCTGTCGGCCGACTGGGCCCCGGACACCCTTTCCGGACTGGGCGCGGCCTGGTTTGCGGACGGCGAAGATCAGCCCGGCCTGAGTTTCGATGCCTACACCTGTGCGCAGGGAGCCGATCCCACGAACGAGGTTTACACCATCGGTGCCTATGCTTACACGAAGCTGGACACCAACCTCGCGACGCTCACCCTGACCGTGATTGGTCCGCCGAGCCAGACCAACCGCTCGCCGGTCGCCACTGGAACGATTCAATTCACGAACGCCTACAGCGGCGTGTTCACGAACGACGACGGACCCGGGCGGATCCGGTTCTATATGGAAACCAATCGCGCGCCCGCGTCGATCTCGGGGAAGACCTTTGCAGGAAACGACACGAGCGGCACGAATCGGGTCAGCCTGAAGTTCAGTTCCGTGCTGTTCGGCGGATCGACGCAGGTGGGTTCCGCGAATGTGCCGCTCATGGGCGGCTATTCGTTCCGCCGCTACAGCCCCGTCGACGGTGTGATCATGTTGGGCTACTCGACGGGCCCGGTCGGGGAATGGTCCTATGTGCAGCTTCATTTCGTCACGGCGACCGGCGGCACTTATTTCTCCGGCACATTCACGATGCCCGGCCTCCTCGTCGACGCCCGCGCCGGGGTGTTTAGCTTGAAATAAATAACGCCGGGGACCGCAATCTGACGATTGCGGCTACGGGGTGTGCCGCGATCTTGAGATCGTGGAATTCAGACGGTAGGGACGCCGCGCTGCGGCGTCCCCGCCCGCGGATCAGCGGGCGGAAAGCGGAACGGCGCCTGGCATGTCCTCTGCAACGTTGCGCCGCTGGAGGCGGCGCGGACGGCGCAGCGCGCCGTCCCTACCCGCAATTCAGATGCGTCGGCCCTGGATCGCAGATCTCTGGCGATGGACATTGCGGCTTCGGTTCCCTAGGATTCCCGAATGCAAGTGCGCACTCTTCTTCCCGCGTTCGCGGGAGTCATCCTTTCATTCGCGGCCACGGCCGCAGACACCAACGGCCTGTTTTCCAGTTCGCCGCGGCCCTTCGACCCGGCCCTGGCCGCCATGCGGTTGCAGGTGTCCGGGACGAATCTCCTGAACCCGCAGGGCAACCCGGTCGGTCTTTACGGCGTCAATATCGCATCGCTCGAATGGCGGAACGACGGCGATCACATCGAAGAATCCTTTCGACGCGCCATCCAGGATTGGAAAGTCAATTTCATCCGGCTGCCATTGGCCCAGGACCGGTGGTTCGGGCAAACCACCAACCAGTCCGACGGCGGAGCTGCCTATCGTGAATTAGTGGACAAACTCGTGGACCTGTGCGCGGCGCGGCGCGTGTATATCGATCTCGATCTTCACTGGTCCAACCGCGGCCGCTGGTCGAAGGACGGCGGGCATCTCGGGCAGCACGTCATGCCGGATGTTTATTCGGTGGAGTTTTGGAAGGACGTGGCGACGCGATACCGGGATTTTCCGAACGTGATTTTTGGATTGTACAACGAGCCCTATGACATTTCGTTTGAAGTCTGGCGCGACGGGGGCACGGTGCACGAGAAGCCGCCGCGGCGCTCGGCGGACACGAACGTGGTGACGTTTGAATCCGCCGGGATGCAGAAGCTCTACGACGCGGTGCGGGCGGCGGGCGCAGGCAACGTGGTGACGGCGAGCGGGACGGACTGGGGCTATGATTTGAGCGGGATCCTGGAGGGGCACGAGCTGAAGGGGAGCAATATTGTTTACGAGACGCATCCGTACCCGTTCAAGAAGAATTGGGACAGGAATTTCGGCGCCGCCGCGGCGCGCTACCCGGTGTTCATCGGGGAGTGGGGATCGAGCGGGAGCAACGGCATCGCGTATGGCTCGAAGCTGATGGAGTACGCCGACCGGCACGGCATCCGGATCTGGACCGCGTGGGATTTGCACACCTCGGCGGGGCCGACATTGATTCAGAACTGGCAATACGAACCGACGACGTTCGGGGCGTATGTGAAGGAAGTGTTGGAAGAGAAGGCGGCGGCGGCGAAGTAACCGTGTTCAGGCGGGGCGAGACTCTGTCGAGCCCTGTCCCGGCTGTGCGGCAGGATGGGGCGTCCTGAGTGCGGCTACGGGGCTTGGGCGGGCAGCCGGTGGATGCTGATACGGTTAGGGTCGGCGGTGCCGAGTTCGAGGAGGGCGGCGTTCTGGATGAGGTCCATGTTGGTGCGGCTGGCGGGGGCGGCATTGATCAGGCGCTGGTGGGCGAGTTCCTGGAGCGAGAGGAAATCCAGGGCGACCGGGTCCCGGCTGAGTCGCAGTTCATTCAGCATGGCGGAATAATGGAGCAGGCTTCGCTCTTCGCCTTCGTACTGGCAGATCAGCGCGTCGACAATGCTTAAGGCGACACGGTCGCTCAAGGAGGGCAGGGCGTAGATCTCCGGCACGGCGGTCGCCAGGCGGCCGGGATCGCCTTCGAACCGGGTGGTGTTGTCCACGCTGCCCATGGCGAGGCTGAACAGGTTGCCGCAGACGCCGGCCTCGTTATGGTTCATCAGCGGGGTGATGTTGATGATTTTCGTCATCTGCCGGCTGACGAGCATGGAGACGAAGGATTTGCGCCCGAGGTTTTCGCCTTTGTGGCCGAATTCGTGGTCGCCCCAGACCAGGTTACCCAGGAAGGGTGTCGCGTAGAAGTTGGTGTCGTCGTAGCCGGATTCCATGCTGCCGGCGGCGCGCACGCCGAGCTGCCGGGCGAGATCAGTGTAGCCGCCGAGGCGGAGATCGATTTGCCTCTTGTCCCAGAGAATAATGTGGTTCGTGGGAATGCCGGCTGCGAGCAGCCCGTGGACGACGGCGGCGACGACGGCGGGGCGAGTCCCGCTGTTCGGGCCGGGTTCGGAAAACACCTTGATGCCGACGACGTCCTGGGTGGAGACGAGGCTGAGCCATGCGGCTTTCACGGTGGCGCAGCCCGTCAGGTTTGTCAGCGCGCGGTCGAGCATCGACTGGACCACGGCCGGCTGCGGTTGGAAGGCGTCGGTTGCCCTGGGATCGGAGGCGATGACGACGATGGAGCCGGGGGGCGAGAAGGGGCTCGAGGCGGCGGCGACTGTGGCGGCGGTGGGCAGGCAGAGGGCTGCAACGAGGGATTGCAAGAGCCGCCGCCAAGGCAGAAGGCAGAATGCAGAATGCAGAAAAAAGGGTGGCTGCGGGGCGGGCTCGTCGTTCCGCAGTTTTCTGCATTCTGCATTCTGCATTCTGCCTTCGCTTCTTATCGGTGCGTTTCTTGACACGTCAGGGCGCGGATGGTACCACGAACGCCGATGTTGACCATGAAAAATCGAGCCGGGCGGACCGCGCTGCCGCAGGGCCCGGCCGGCGCCGTTTTCCGCGGATGGATCTGCGTGCTCGCCGCGCTGGCGCTGCTGGTGGCGGGCTGTTCGCCGTCGGGTCCCGGCATGCTCAAGCGCGGGATTCGGCTGATCGAGCAGGGGAAGTATTCCGAAGCGGTCGAGCAGCTCCGGTTGTCGACGGCGTCGCTCGGCACGAACGCGCTGGCGTGGCAGTATCTCGGCCTGGCGTACCAGCTTTCAGGGGAGGCGACCAACGCCGTCCGCGCTTATCAATACGCCTTGACGTTGAACCATGATCTTGCAGAGGCGCATTACAATCTCGGCTGTCTTTGGCTGGACCAGAACAAGCCGGACGCCGCGCGCGCCGAGCTCATCACGTTCACCGCGCTTCGCAAGAATTCGCCCGATGGCTGGCTCAAGCTGGGGACTGCGCAACTCCGGATGGCTGACGCCGAGCCGCGTTCGAACAAGCCCGCGGCGCTGAGCGCCCGCGCGGCGGAGCTCGCGGCCGCCCAGGCGAGCTTCGACGAGGCCCTTCGCCTCAGCCCGCAAAACCCGGAGGCGCTCAACGGGCTCGGCCTGATCCAGCTCCAGCGCAATCGTCCGCACGAAGCCGCCCTTTGTTTTTCCGCCGCGTTGAAGCGGCAGCCGAATTACGCCCCGGCGCTTCTCAATCTTGCCATCGTTGCCCAGGAATATCTTGATGATCGCCGGCTCGCTTTGCAGAAATACAAGGAATACCTCGCGCAACCCATTTCCGCCGCCGAAGCCGCCCCGGTCGCCGCGCTCGTTCGTTCGCTCGAACAGGAAAGCCCGGCACCCGCCGGATCGACTCCGGCCAAACCCGCCGCGCCACGCCATTCCGAAACCGCGGTTCAGAAAACCGCGGGCGCCCCGGCGAAGCCGGAGCCCGAACGTCCCGCGCCGCCGGCGGGGCCGTCCAGCGTTCCTGTCGCTGCGCCAACCGACACCGCGGCATCGAAGCCTGCGGCAACTGCGGAGCCGGCGGCTGCGGAGAAACCCGGATTTTTCTCGCGGCTCAATCCAACGCGCTGGTTCGGGGGCGGATCGAAGCCGGCGGCGGCGGGAGGCGCGGTGGTGCGGGTGAATCTGGATTCCGACGTGGCGGCGCAGCTCAAGCCGTATCCGCGATACCGGTTCAATGAATTGGGATCGCATGCGCCGGGGGACGCGGCGGGTGCGGCGCGGTTGTTTGCAAGCGGGTTGCAGGCGCAACAGGCAGGGAAATTTTCGGAGGCGGCGGCCGATTACAGCAAGGCGGCGAAGCTCGATCCGTCGAATTTCGACGCGTTTTACAACCAGGGAATTGTTGCGACGGCGGCGGGCGATTTGCCGCAGGCGCTGTTGGCGTATGAGAACGCGCTGGCGTTGCGGCCGGATTCGGCCGACGCGCGCTATAATTTTGCGCTCACGTTGAAGCAGGCGAATTACCTTGCCGACGCGGTGGAACAACTGACCTGGATGACCGGCCAGTTTCCGTCCGATGTGCGGGGTCACCTGGCATTGGGCAACATTTGTGTCCAGCAATTGAACCTGCCGAAGCGCGCCCGGGTGCATTACGCCAGGGTTATCGAAATCGCTCCGCGAAATCCCCAGGCCCCGGCCATCCGGGACTGGCTGGTGGCCCACCCGGGTTGATCTGGCACACATTTCGCTGCCTGAAGGGTTTAAATAATGGCGGAAAGCCATTCTGAACAATCATCAGGACAGCGACATGAACAACCTTAACAAGCTCCCCTGCAATTGGTTCGATTTGTTGGTGGTGGTGGTCCTGCTGGTGGGACTCAGCCGCGGGCGCAAGCATGGAATGTCCGAGGAACTCATGAGCGTCCTGAAATGGCTCGCGATCGCCTTCGGTTGCGCGTTTCTTTACCAGCCCATTGGGACGGCGATTGCGTCTCCGACGTCGGTGTTCAACACGCTTTCCGGTTACATCATGGCTTATCTGGGTGTCGCCCTGGCGATCACGGCGGTGTTTGCGTTGTTGAAGAAGGTGACGGGCGAGAAGGTGGTCAGCGCCGACGCGTTCGGCCGCACGGAATTTTATCTCGGCATGATGGCGGGAATGGTTCGGTTCGCCTGCATGCTGGTTGCCGCTCTCGCGCTGCTCAACGCCCGGAATTACAACCAGTCCGAGATCCAGAAGGACATCAAGTATCAGAACGACATGTACGGCAGCAATTTCTTCCCGAAACTCTACACGGTCCAATCGCAGGTCTTCATCAGTTCCCTCTCCGGCTCCTGGATCAAGCAGAATCTCGGATTTCTCCTGATCAAATCCACCACGCCGGAGAAAAAAGAATTGAAACGCAAAGAAGTTGAACTGTAATTATCACGGCGCGCCCGATGGCGCCCGTTGATAATTGCATGGCCGGCTTCTTTTCTCCCTCAACGCTCGAACAGATTCGCGCCGCAAGCGACATCGTCGACGTGATCGGGGCTGCCATTCCCCTCAAGCGCGCCGGCGCCAACTTCGTCGCGCTGTGCCCGTTTCACAAGGAGAAGTCCCCCAGCTTCAACGTCAATCCGCAGCGCCAGATCTTTCATTGCTTTGGCTGCCACAAGGGCGGCGACGTGTTCACGTTCATCCGCGAATACGAAAGCGTCGATTTCGTCGAAGCCGTCAAGCGGCTCGCCGACCGCGCCCACATCACCCTCGAATTCGACCAGGCCCCCGGCGAAGCCCAGTCGCGCCACCTCAAGGACTCGCTGCTCCAGATCCACGAACAGATCACGCAACGCTGGCAGTCCGCGCTCCAGTCCGAGGCCTCCGGCCAGGTGGCCCGCGATTACCTCGCCAAACGCGGCGTGTCCGACGAAGCCGTCCGGCTGTTCCGGCTCGGTTACGCGCCCGATCTTTGGGATGACACCGTCAACTGGGCCCGCAGCAAGCAGCACGATCTCGCCCTCGTCGAACGCGCCGGGCTCATTCTCCGCAAGGAAGGCGCCGACCATTTCTACGATCGATTCCGCGGGCGGCTCATGTTCCCCATCTGCGACGAGCAGGGCCGCGTGATCGGGTTCAGCGGGCGGATTCTGTCGGGCGACGAGAAAACGGCGAAGTATGTCAATTCGCCGGAAACGCCCATCTTTACCAAGAGCAAGGTGTTCTTCGGGCTCGACAAATCCAAGCGCGCGCTGCTGGACGCGGGCGTCGCCATCGTGTGCGAAGGCCAGCTCGATCTCATCGCCTGCTTCATGGGCGGCGTGCAGAACATCGTCGCCCCGCAGGGCACCGCCTTCACCGCCGACCACGCCCGCATTCTCAAACGTTACGCCGAAGAGGTCGTGTTGTGCTTTGATAGCGATGAAGCCGGACAAAACGCCGCCGTCCGATCGCTCGACCACCTGCTGGCCTCCGGCCTGGCCGTGCGTGTCGCCGTCGTGCCGCGCCCGCATGATCCCGACAGCTTCATCAAGGCCAACGGGGCGGATGCGTTCCGGAAACTGATCGATGGCGCCGCGGGATTTTTCGATTATTACCTGGACCGGCTGTGTGCGAGCGAGAACACGTCCGGCGACAAGGGCCGACAGGCGGTGCTCCGGGCGATGGGCGAGGCCGTGTTGAAAACGGGCAACGCGGTGCTGATCGACAAATATGCGCAGAAAACCGCGCTCCGGCTCGGCGTGAACCCGGAGTCGGTCCGGATCGAATTCGGCAAGATCGGCCGTGGCCGGGGTGCGCCGGCCGGGCCGGAATCGGGGGAGCCGGAAGAAGAAGACGTACCGCCGGTCGAGAAACCCGGTGCCCAGGAATATTGGCTGTTGAAACTGATGTTCCTGCACGAGGACCTTGCGGAATGGTTCGCCGGGAATCTTTCGGCGGACTGGATCCGTCATGTTCAAGTGCGGGAGATGGTGCGGTTGAGGCTGCAGGCGCACAGGGACCAGTCCTGGCGCGGACTGGCGCCGTTCCTGGATGAGATATCCGATCTCGGGATGCAGAGCCTGTTGACCGAGGCGGTGGCCGAACAGCGTCCGATACCGAATCCGTCGCAGCAGGCGGCGGACATTGCGCTGCGCCTGAGGAACCAGCACATCGACCGCGAGATGCAGGACGTGTTGCGGCAGATGCAGCAGCCGGAAGTGGACGACGAGGCCAGGATCGGATTTTTGCGGCGCCAGCAGGAATTGCGGCAGATGAAGTCGACGCCGATTTCTCCGGCTATGTGAAGAGTGGGACGCCGGGGACGGCGTCCCTCCCGTAGATTCGGGAGGGCCGACGTCCGCGCCGGCCCTGACTCAAATCCTTACTTGGCTCCCTGGTCGATCCAGGCGCGGATCAGGCCGATCTGGTCTTTGGTGAGCGGTCCGATGCCGGCCTTGTTGTGCAGCGGCGGCATCCAGTCGTCCTGGTCGCCCAGGTGCGCAATGCTTTGAACCATCATGCTGGAGGCGCTGTTGCCGGGTTCGACCACTTTGCCGTCGTGCCCGCCCTTGAGGATGCCTTCCAGCGAGGTGAGCGAAAGGCGGCCCTTGGGTTTTTCACCGCTGTGACATTTCACGCAGGAAACGTCCAGGATCGGCTTGATGTCGGCGGCATAGGTGACGTTCGATTTCGTCGAAGCCGGGGGAAGCTTGGAGGCATCCACATCCTTCGCCAATGCGGCAACCGGCAGCGCCGCCAAAACCGTCACAAGGGAGACAACACGTTTGTTCATAAATTGGATGAGCTGCATTATCCATAAGACGCTCCAAGCGTCAAAAGGTTTCATAGAGACAGTGGCGAGGCCAGGCCAGGCCAGGAAACGGGGTGGTGGAGTCCCGGAGTTTTGGAGTGTTGGAAAAGACCGCGGAGCGCCCGCGGCGACCCTTTCAATACTCCAGAACTCCATTACTCCATCACTCCAGCCCTTTCCAGGGCTCGACGGAGTCTCGCCCCACCGAGTCAGGTTCCCGCGGGTTACTTCAGGACCACGTCATCCGCGGTCCACATTTTGCCGTCGGGGCCGGCGGAGCGGATTTCCATGACGTTGCGGGAGAGTTGGTGGAAGAAGAACGGGGTGCCCCAGGGATCGACGAGTTCTCCGCTGGCGTTGATGCGCAGGCCGGCCGCGGGGTCCAGGAACACGGTGCGGCCCGGGTTCTGGCCATTGAGGGCGGCGGTGATTTCGGGGTTTGTGCCGACGGGATTGCCGCCGAAGCGGGAGCTGTAGCTGTGAAAGACCGTCCGGACATTTTCCATGACCACCGGCACGGGCAACGAGGTGTCCAATACAGGTGAGGCGGCGGTGCGTGCGACGGGCGCGGGATCGGGGTTGTCGACGCGAACCGCGTCCGGTGTGTGCGGGCCGGACGCGGTTGCGTCGATGGGTGCCTGTGCGGGCTGGGACGAGAGAGCGGGGGTGATTCCGGCCTGGGGCTGGCGGGCACGGGCGGGCAGGGGCGCGGGCGCGGGGGGATGCAGCAGCCAGCACGAAAGCGCGACGGCGAGGGCGGCGAGGCCTGGAATGAGCCAGGGCGATTTCATACGAAACCCAGGTTGGGCGTGGAAAAGCGGCCGAGGTTTGGAAACACGGTGGCGAGGTTGCCGGAATCGACGCCGAACCAGGAGGCGAGCGTGGCGAAATACTGGTCGATGGCGGTGGTGGGGATCCAGCGGCCGGTGCTGGTGTCGTCGGGGCCGTTGATGGCGAGCGTGGGGAATTTGCCGTAGGTGCGGCGGCCGTTGACGGCGCCGCCGAGGATGAGGTGATGGCTGCCCCAGCCGTGGTCGCTGCCTTCGCCGTTGCAGGGGAAGGTGCGGCCGAAATCGCTGGACGTGAATGCGGTGACGTTGTTGGAAAGCCCGAGTTGTTCCATCCCGCGCTGGAAGGCGTACAGGCACTGGCTGAGTTCGGCCAGGAGATTGGCGTGGGAACCGACGGTGGTCTGGCCGGGGCCGGGCGTCTGGCCGGAGTGCAGGTCGTATCCGCCCACCTGGCAGAAGAAGATCTGGCGTTTCATGCCGAACCCGCCGCTGAGCGCGCTGCGGCTGCCGGCTTCGATGAGCCGGGCGACCATGCGGAGTTGGGAAGCAAGGTAGGAGTTGAACGGGGTGCCGCCGGTTGGGGAGGTGACGGTGGTGGGGAACGGGGTGGTCCAGTAGGCGGCGGACGCGGTGGGCGTGATGGCGGCGTTGAGGAGGCCGCCGGTCTGGATGGCGTGTTCACCGACGTCGGCGTAGGCCTGGGCCTGGAGATTGGGATAGGGCAGGGCAAGGATGTTGGTGAGCGACTGCAGGCGCGCGCCGCTGAGGCCGGACAGGTTGATGGCGCCGGAGGTGGACACGGAATACTGGGAAACAATGTTCCCGACTTCGAAGGTGTTGGCGCCGCTCATCGTGACGCAGAGCGAGATCGGGGCGGTGGGCTGCGCGGCGGCGAGCAGGTCGGCGCAGCGCCCGCCCCAGCCGGTCAGCGGCGGGCGATCCGGAATCGAGGTTTCCCACTGCGTCACCTGGTCGGAATGCGAGAACAACTGGGGCGGTTTCTGGAGCATGCCCGACTGGTATTGCGCGCGGGTCATGGGATAGACCAGGGTGCCGGTGTTGAACAGGACCGCGAGTTTGCTTTCCTGGAACAGCGTGGCGAGCTCCGGGCAGGCGGGGTGCAAGCCGTAGCTGTGACCGTCGCTGTTCAGGGGCGACAACGGCAGCGCCACATTCGGCGCGCCCGAGATCGGAATGGCCAGCACGTCCGAGCGGATGGTGGCGTAGCCGTCGTACTCGGACTGGATGGTCGGGATGATCAGGTTGTTGGAATCGTTGCCGCCGGACAGGAAGATGCAGACGAGCGCCTTGTAATCGCTGACGGCGCTTTGGGCCATGGCGGCGTTGACGAAGCGCAGGTCGCGGATCACCGAGGTCAGGGCGCCGGTGCCGAGCGCCGCACAGGCGGCCTGGCGGATGAAGTTGCGCCGGCTGAGGACGGAGACGGTTTTATCTTTCATGGGCGATTAGCGTTGGATGATGAAATCGGGCGAGCTGACGATGAAATGAACGGCGCCGCGCACGCGGTCGCGCATTTCGGTCGCGGTCCCGGTGGTGTAAGGGAACGCGGCGTGGTTGGAGAGGGTGCTGACGATGATGGTCTTGGCGGCCGGCGACAGTTGCCCGGCGCACAGGAGCGTATTCAGGGCTTCGACGAGCCCGGGGATGCCGGCGTCGGACGTCCAGGCGGGCGTCATCCAGGGGCTGAAATCCAGGCGGATGGCGCCGCTGCCGTTGGCGAAGCTCACAAGGCCGTTGGTGTTGCCGCTGGTGTTGAGTATGGCTTGCGTGATGAAGTTCATCTGCAGGACGGCGGTGGTGTCCGACGTGAGCTGGAATTCCGGCGTGGTCAATCCCGCGGCGGTGAGGATGCCGGGGAATTTGAAATCCGGATAAAAGTAGTTGAACACGGTGGGTGAATTCAGGGGCGTCTGGTTCAGGCTCGAGGACGAGCCGCCGTCGGTGTAGCCCATGTTCCAGGTGTTATAGCGGACGGTGAGTGTGCCGGAGCGGTTGATCGGGGCTGGGGCAAGCGGGAGCACGAGCGGGACGCTGCCGTTCCAACTGGCCGCGACCGGGCTGATCACGGTGAAGCGGTCCGGACCCGGGACCGAGGCCACGGTATAGACGCCGTTGGACGACGCGCTGCCCGGTTCGAGGTTGACGTAGACTTTTTGCCCGACCGACAGGGCATGATTTCCGGGGGTCTCGATGCGGATGATGTTGGTGGACTGGACATAGGAGCCGTTGGCCCATTTCGCGAATGCGCAGGTGCCGGACCGCGTGGCGGAGGTGGCCGCGGTGACGGTAAACACGCTGCTGGAGACGACGGAGGCGACGGTGAAGGCGCCGGCGGGGGCGCCGCCCGATGTGAACGTGAGGTAGAGCTGGCAGCCCGCGGTCAGTCCGTGTCCGCTGTTGGTGACGGTGATGGTGTTGCCGGACTGGTTGTAGGTGCCGGAGGCGATGCCGGGGGCGAGCACGGTGAAGGTGTTGGCGTTGCTGACATTCACGTTGTAATAGATCTGGGAGGTCGGCGTGTTCTTGCCGGTGAAGTTCAGCAGGACATCATCCGACGCACTGAGGCGGTGCGGCTTCGAGGTGGTCACGAAGATCCATGGGCTGCCGCTTTGCTTGTAGGACGCCTTGAGCGGTGCGGGCGCGGGGAACGCGCGGGCGAGAGCCGTCGCCCGCAGCAGGGGTTCGCGTTGTTTGCCAAACAACGTCTGGACCGCCGCCGTGGAGCTTCGCGCCTCGTAATCCAGCAGGATGGCCTTGATCACGGCCTGCAGGTCGCCGCGAACGCCCTTGCCGTTGTTGTTGAAAGCCTGCGTCACGCGGTAGACGTAATCGCGGCTGGGATGGCTGGTCACCAGCCGTTGAATGAGCTGGCGGCAGATGAACGGCCCCACGTTCTGATTGTTGATGATCGTGTCGAGCGCCGCCTCGAAGTCGGCGGAACAATACTGGTCGAAATTCGTCGTGGTCGAATTCGCCTGCGCACCCTGGGCGGCGGGCAGAACGATATTGTCCAGCAGCAGCTTCGTTCCGAGTTCGTGGTGCGTCGGGACGAGGACCATGGGATGGATGTAATCGGACGGCGGATACCAGTTCGTGGGCAGGCGTTTGTTGGCCTGGTTGGTCTGGTGATAATTCCAGCCGGTGAACACGCGCGCGAAGCCACTCACGACGTTTTGATCGTAAGTCGGCACCAGGTCGCCCTGCGAATTCAGGACCAGGCTGCCGTCCGGCCACAGGCGGTTGAGGCCGATGGAGAACAGTTGCTGGATTTCCCGGGCGTAATTCTCGTTCGGATGCGTGCCCGAAGCGGGGTTGCCCTTGTCGTTGCCGCGCATGTCGAGGTAAAGGCCCATGGCGGGCGACAGCGTGACGTCGCGGAGGAGGGTGCGGAAATTGCCAAAGGCATCGTTCAGCAGGATGTCGTAGTAGGCCGACAGGGCGGGCGCGTTCTGGCCGAGCACGCCGTTTTCCGACACGACAAGGATTTCGCTGAGGGCAAAGGCGACGCGCTGCCGGAGCTGGTCGGGGGCGGAGACGGATTGCTGCCACCAGGTGTTGAAGGTGTAGCTGCTGTTGTAGGCGGAGCCGAGGTCGCCGCCGGCCAAGGCGATCACATTGGTGAGATGGCCGGAGACCGGCAGTTTGAATTGTTTCGCGATCCACCCGGCGTAGCCCTGCGACCGCACGTTTTTGATTTCAGCGGCGCTGGGGCCGAAAGTGGCCTGCGACAGGAACCGCGCGGCGGCATTGGAGCTGGAGTGGTCGTCCAGCCAGGCCGGCGGGGGCGGCGGCGGAACGAACTGGGCGGTGCCTTCGGCGAGGGCGAAGTGCCCGCTGATTTCGCCGGCGGGCGCGTTCACGGTGTGGAGGTCGATGTGCGCTTTTCCTTCCCGGATGATTTCCACGATGTCGGCCGCCGAGAGGGTTCCGACGGGAACGATGTTCCAGACGTAACTGCCGTCGTCCTGGGGCGAAAATTCGTCGATGTCGTAAATGATCTCGCTCGGGTGCGATTTATAGGGATCGTTGAGAATGAGCTGGCTGGTGATGGGTGACGAGAGGCTGCTGTAGCTGAAGCGCAGGATGGCCTGGGTGCCGTCTGCGCTGAGGCGCAGGGTGGCGGAGCCGGAGCCGGTGGTGGGGACGCCGGATTCCGCGGCGAGGTTGGCGGAGAACAGGGTTCCGGGAACCTGCGCGGGCGGGGTGTTCGTGAACGGCCACAAGACATAGCCGGGCACCACCGAGGCGGGCTGCCTGTTGGTTCCGGTGGAATCGAGCAGCCAGCCGACGGACCAATGATCGCCGGCGGCGGAGCCGGCCTTGTGGAGAATTTCGATGTAATAGCGCTGGCCGGCCTGCAGGGCGAGCCAGGGGGATCGCTGGGACGGCTGGAGGTTCCACTGGTGATAGGCCGTGGGGGCGGTGACAACGGCGCGGCGCACCGAGTTTGCCGGCTCGCTGTCATTTGAAATCCAGAGTTCGGCGCTGCTGCTGGCCGCGATCCAGAAGTAGTAATTGCCGGTCGCGGGCGCGGTGAGATAGCCGCGGACGCGCTCGCCGTAGTTGCGGCCGAAATTCGTGGTTCCCTCGAGCACACTCAGTGTGTTGGTGAGCGTGGCGGGGGCGTAGAGGGGGATGTTGGTGACCGAGGTTCCGGGCACATTCAGCCAGACCTCGCGAGTCACAGCACTGCCGGTGTCGATGATCTGGAGCTGCAGTTGGGCCGTGGCCACGCCGATGGAGTTCGTCACGCTCAAGTCCACGGGGAACACGCCGCCCGACAGCGGCACGCCGCTGACGAGGCCGTTGGTTGGATTCACGCCCAGGCCCGCCGGGAGGTTGGCGGCGTCGTAACCGGTCGGGCTGTTGGCGCCGGTGATGGTGTAACTGAAGGGCTGTCCGACGAAGCCCAGCGCGTTGAGGGGGCTGGTGACGCCTCCGGGTGCGAGGCCGCCGGAGCTCGGATAGAGCCGCTCGGAGGGAATGTCCTGGCGCGGCTGGCTGGGGCTGTACCATTGAAGCCTCGCGTTGGCGGATCCGCCGGCATTGAAATATTCCAGCCGGATATTGTAGCGAACGCCGGCCTGGAGCTGGATGGAGTTGGCCCAGGTGGCCGTGCCCTGCGGCTGCCATTTGTCGATCAGCAACTGGTCGTTCACCCACAGTTTCAGTCCGTCATCCGAACGCGTCTGGAACGTGTAAACCTCGGAATACTGGGGTTCCACCTGGCCGGTCCAACGCACGCAACTCACCACGTTGCTCAAATTGGGCGAGGTCAACGGGCCCCAGACGAAATCGATCACGGCGTCGTTGGTGGTCAGGAACAGCGAGGACGGTCTGAAATTCGCGCTGTTGGTGTAGACACTCGAGGCGTTGGTGTAATACTGGCCGGTCAGGCCGGTGCCGGTGGCCGACGCCGAAGGATAGACCGCGACGCTGGCGGCCGGCAGCGACAGCTTCCGGGGCGCCGCGGACTCGGTCAATCCGCCCAGCAGTTGTTTGGCATACTGATAATCGCTGAGCCGCTTGCCGCCCGCGTCCACGCGACCGTTGCTGTAGGGATTCATCGGGTCCAGCCCGAGCCGGTATTTCTCCCAGTCGTTCATCCCGCTGCCCGCCGTGTCGACGTCGGAAATCACCACGCGAAAGAATCGGTTGCGCAGCGTGGCGGGGCCGTCCAGCACCACGAGCGGATTCGTGCGCGCGACCAGCGCCGTTTCCGCCTGCCAGGAATCCGGGGTCTCCAGCGACTCGGACGACTGCAGTTCGTAACGTTTGCCGACGGCGCCGGAAACCAGGACGTGAACGCCGTTGGATCCGACCTCGATGGAATCGATGAGCGGCAGCGATTTCGAGTCGAACGGATTCGTGCCGGCCACGGCTTCCAGGCGGTTCGGAACGCCGTCCCCGTCCGGGTCCGCATCGGGATCGCAGCCTTGCGCGCTGTACAACGCCTCCCAGACGTCGCTGATCCCATTGCTGTTTACATCGACGCATTGGGCGCGCGCGACGGGAGCCAGGGCGGCGAGCAGGAGGGGCAATTGCAGCAGGACCAGGGACCGGAAAAGCGGGGAGAGATTCATGCGGAAAAGGATCATGACGCGTCGCGCGGCGGCAAAGTCATCGGCGGCAGGCTGTCCACGTGATCGTCATAGATACTTATTTGGGGCATAAGGCAATTTCCCTGCCAATTCCGGTGGCCGGCGGTTGAATCGTTAAACCGGGAGCCGTGGGACTGTTGAATCGTTAAACTGTTGAACGGTTGAACTGGGGCTTTCGGCGCAATCGTAATCGTCGCGCGAGAATGGGCTGTCGGGCCGGGGACAATGGCGAGCCGGAGTGTCCGGACCTGAGTCACGGGGCGGCAAAATGCCGGAGGCCTCTTGCAGGTTGCGAGGCGGGCAAATAGAAAGCGCGGCCGGGAGGGCCGCGCGGTGAAAAATCAGGCGTGGATCAAATCTGGGGTTCGCCGGGGGAATCCGGGTCGGGATCGTGGTGTGTGTGCAGCCATTTCTCGGTGAGTTTCTGGGCGAGCTGGAGGACTTCGTTGCAGGCGAAGGGTTTTTTCAGCAGGACCAGTTTGTCCGGGTGGCCGAGTTTGTTGACGACTTCGTCCCAGGTGTAATCGGAGTAGGCGGTGCAGATGACGACCTGCAGTTCGGGGTATTCCTGCCAGATGCGGGAGACGGTTTCGATTCCGTCCCAGCCGGGCGGCATGCGGACGTCGACGAACGCGAGCGGGTAGGGGCGGTTTTTCTGGAGGGCTTCGCGGACCTTGTCGAGTCCTTCCTTGCCCTGGAACGCCGAGTCGACTTCGAATCCGGGCTGGGCCTCGTCCGGCGTGCTGCTGCCGAAGACGGCGGCCTCGAAGTGGTCGAGGTCGGGCGACGTGGCGCTGGCGGTGTCGAAAATTTTCTGGAAATCGTCGTGGATCGACTTGTTGTCGTCGATGACGAGGATGTGTTGTTGCGGACTTTTCATGGGCGGGGTTTTGTTTCGCGCGGTTTGACGGGCAGGGTCAGGGTGAAGGTGGCGCCGGTGCCGGGGCCGTCGCTGTGGACGGTGAGGGTGCCGCCCATGTCTTTGGCGGCGAGCACGCCGCTGTGGAGGCCGAACCCGTGTCCGTCTTTCTTGGTGGTGAAGCCGTGGGTGAAGACGCGGGCGAGGTTTTCGGGGGCGATGCCGACGCCGGTGTCGGAGACGGTGATGCGGACTTCGTCGCCGCCGTTATTGGCGCGGATGGTGAGTCGTTTGTTGGGATTCTCGGCGGCCTCGCACGCCTGTTTGGCGTTGCGGACGAGGTTGACGAGGATCTGCAGGGTTTTATGGCGGTCGACGGTGACGACGGGATCGCCTTCGATCTGTCGGATGACTTCGATCTGGTGGCGGGAGAGGGCGTGTTCGTTGACGCGGAGCACGTCGTCGACGAGGTCGGCGACCTTGAGGGTTTCGGTGATGCCGGACATCTTGGCGCAGTTTTGCTGCATGGTGACGATGTCGCGGATGTGCTCGATGTTTTTCTGGAGCGACGCGAGTTCCGACAGGGCGGACTGGTGTTCGTTGATGAGCTGTTCGGAGAGCTTGGCCAGGTAGGTGGGGATTTGTTTGCCCTTGGCGTCGCTGGTGAGGAACTCGGCGAGGTTGGCCTGGTTTTCGCGGAACAGCTCCACGACCTTGGCCAGCATGCTGGCGCGGGATTTTTTCAGGCTTTCGGCGAGGCAGGTGGAGGCGACGTTGACGCTGTTGAGGACATTGCCGACGTTGTGGAGGACGCCGGTGGCCATTTCGGCCATGCCCGCGAGGCGCGAGGATTCGGCGAGTTCGCGGTGGGTTTTTTCCAGTTCCGACTCCGCGTTCTTGATGGCGCTGATGTCCTGCGACATGCCGTAGGTGCCGATGATATGGCCGGCGGGGTCGCGCCAGCGCATCTTGGTGACGATGCTCCAGCGGCTTTTGCCGTCGGGTGACTGGGCGCGTTCGACGCGGCCGATGACGGGCTGGCCGGTTTCAACGATGGATTGTTCCTCGTCGAAACTCCGCCGGGCGCGTTCCTCCGTGTAGACGTCGAAATCCGTCTTGCCCAGCAGCCAGGTGGTGATGGAATCAATGCTGGCGAGGTGGGCCGGGAAGGCCGATTCGGCAACGCCGGGATTTTCCTGGGCGAACCGGGCGCGGAGGATTTTGAGGGCCTGTTCGGCTTTGGAACGGCTGACGCGGATGAACCGGGACTTGAGGTCCTTGAAATAGAAGGTCTCGGGCAATTCGCTGAGCAGGACGCGCAGGAGCTCCCGGTCCTTGGTCAATTCGGTGGCGGATTCGACGCGGCCGGTGCTGTCGCGGCCGGTGGCGTAGATGCGGTCGGGAAGGTCCGGGTCGAGGCTGAAGCTCCAGTCGATCCAGTGAAAGGCGCCGTTTTTGCCGCGGCACTGGCATTCGATTTGGGCATGCTGGGCGCCTTCGGCGAGGCGGCGGAATTCGGCGGAGGCGGCGGGTGCCTCGGCAGGCGGGACGAGGGAGAGGAGGGATTTCCCGGCCAGCTCGGTTTGACCGAACCCAAGCAGTTTTTCGAACGCGGGGTTGGCGTATTGAAATCGGCCCTGGGGGTCAAACACGCAGAAAAGGTCTTTGGAGACCGTGAGGAACCGGTCCAACTGCGCTTGCCCCCCGAGGCCGGACGACTGTGCGACGGACGTCGAATTGTCCATGATATCTTCGGGTGTATCGGCTTTTTGGGGGGCCGGCTTGAATGGAAAAGCATGCGGGGGAAGGCCGGGCCCGGGTATTGGAGTTGCTGTAAATGGGGCGGCCCCCTGCGCTTGTCTGCCCCGGGGCCGGCTATGTCTGTGATTGTTCGCAAAGCGACCGCCCGGGATGCGGAGGGTTGGATCGACCTGCTCCGTCGCACCTACGGGTCGGACGGTGTGGCGGAACAGGTTTACGACCTGGGCCGGGTGGCTGCGCAATTGACGGGGCCGAACGTCGAGGAAACCTGGGTGGCGGAGGCGGAGGGTCAGCTTCGCGCCAGCATTTCCATTCTGGGATCAGGACTGCCCAATGCCAACCCGGTGGCCAACCTGGGCCGGTACGTGGCATTGCCGGAGAGTTATTCCGACGGGAGCGCCGAGGCCCTGGTTCGCGGAATCAACTCGGTGTGTCTGGAACGCCGGCAGATGGCGATCACGCGGGTGGCGGCATCGGACATCAACCAGCAGGTTCTGCTGGAGCAACTGGGTTATGTGTGCGTGGGATTTCAGCCTTTGAAACACCTGGGAATGGTGCGTGAAGGCGTGTTGTTTTATTTGCGCATGGGCCAGCCCGAGCCCGCGGTCCGGCTGCCGATGTCGCAATCGCTCCCCCAGATTGGCGAGCTGGCGGGGGCGGTCTTGCGGGATTTGCAGGTTCCTAATCCGCCCATCGTGCGCGACGGCTTGACGGGTTACCCGCTGCAGACGGAACTAAGCATCCAGGAATGCGGCGTGGATTCGTTCGACGCGGCGAAAATCCAGGGCGCGTCCGAGGCCTTGCCGCCGGAGGTCTCGGGATATTTCAACCGGGGCCTGGGACTGCTGCGGGTGAGCGGGGACGCGCAGCTCCGGATGCTGTTGGGGCAGCGATTTCTGAGGATTGCGGCGGGGATGAGTTTTTTTGTGGATGACCGGGACAAGTGCGTGCGGGTGGTGGAATCGTTTGCGTTCGACGAGCTGTCGAGCGGGGCGATGCTGCAGCACGTGGTGCGGCTGACGCAGGAGGCGCTGAACGCGGTTTACCTGGAGGTGGATTTCCTGATGACGGCGCCGCGGATATTGAAGAGCGCGGAGCAGCTGGGTTTTGTGCCGGTGGCGTACCTGCCGGGGTTTTGGAACCGGGACGGCGTGGGGGTGGACCTGGTGAAGATGGTGAAGCTGAACGCGTCCTACACGCTGGACCATGTGAACCTGACGCCGCAGGCGCGGGCGATGGTGGATCTGGTGGACCGGAATTTCCAGGACCAGAAAGTGGGCGTGGCGGTGATCGGGCTGCTGCGGCAGTTGCCGGCGTTTGCCGGGCTGGGCGACGGCGAGCTGGGAAAGATCGCGCGGCTCTTTTCGCAAAAGCTTTACCGTCCGGGCGAACGGGTTTTCGAGAAGGGAGATTACAGCAACGAGGCGTACGTGGTGATGCGGGGGCAGATTGATATTTTTCTGGAGGACGCGGTGCGGCCGGTGGGCAGCGTGGGCAACGGCGCGATTTTCGGCGAGCAGGCGTTTCTGGAAGGCACGCCGCGGTCGGCCCGCGCGGTGGCGGCGCAGCCGAGCATCCTGCTGGTGGTCCAGCGGGCGTCGTTCAACACCCTGATTCAAACCGAGCCGCACCTGGGCATGGTGATCATGCGCAACATGGCGGTGGAGGTGTCGAATAAATTGCGGAAAGCGGACGCGATGATTGCGGCGAGGGCGTGAGGCCCACACGGTGGGGCGAGACTCTGTCGAGCCCTCGAAGAACGGATGGGTGGATCAATGGATTCCTGGATAAATGGGAAGACGATCGCGCGGAGTCATCCAACAATCCATAAATCCATTTATCCAATAATCCTCGCGGCCCAAGTCAGGGCTCGACGGAGTCTCACCCCACCGTGACGGGCGAAGCTTACTGGCTGACTGCCTGGGTGGGGCTGGAGGAGCCGGTGCGGGAGGCGAGTTCTTCCTCGGCGGCTTTGAGCGTCTGCTCGAGCTGTTTTCCGTGCACCGGTTTGGAGAGGTAATCGTTCATGCCGGTCGCCAGGCACAATTCGCGGTCGCCGGTCATGGCGTGGGCCGTCATGGCGATGATGCGCGTGGGCGGCAGGTTGAGCTCGGCTTCCATCTCCCGGATTTTTCGCGTGGCCTCGTAGCCGTCCATTTGCGGCATCTGGCAATCCATGAGGATGATCGGGTAATGATGCTGGCGCCAGGCTTCGACGGCTTCGATGCCGTTGGCGGCGACGTCGGCCGTGTAGCCGAGTTTCTTGAGTTGGCGGACGGCGACGAGCTGGTTGACCTGGTTGTCCTCGGCGAGGAGGACGCGGCTGCGCTGGCCTTCGGGGGCGGGCGCGGGCGCGGCGGCGTGGGCCGGGGCGGCCGGGGCGGGGGTGGTCGCGGTTTCCGTCGTGGACGGCACCGCCGCGGACTGAAGCCCGAGCCGGACGTTGAAGCTGAAGGTGGAGCCTTTGCCGGGTTCGCTCGAGACCCGGATTTCGCCGTGCATGAGTTCGACGAGTTTGCGGCTGATGGCCAGTCCGAGCCCGGTGCCGCCGAAGCGTCGGGTGGTGGAGGAATCGGCCTGGCTGAAGGACTGGAACAGTTTGGCCTGGGCTTCGGGGCTCATGCCGATGCCGGTGTCGGTGACGGAGAATTTCAATTCGACCTCATCGGCGGACTGGGAGAGGGGCTCGATGTCGACGGCGACGCGGCCTTTGTCGGTGAATTTGACGGCGTTGCTGAGCAGGTTGAGAACGATCTGGCGGATGCGGGTCGGGTCGCCGATCACCTGGGTCTGGACGCCGGGGCGGATGTTGCAGGCGAGTTCGAGGCCTTTTTCGCGTGCGCGCGGCGTGAGCAGGTCGAGGGCGCCCTTGATATTTTCCGAAAGGTCGAACGGGACCTTTTCCATCGTCATCTTGCCGGCCTCGATCTTGGAAAAATCGAGGATGTCGTTGATGATGCAGAGGAGCGATTCGGCGGAGAGTTTGATGGTGGAGGCGAACTCGTGCTGCTCGGAGTTGAGGGAGGTTTCGAGCAGCAGGTGGACCATGCCGATGACGCCGTTCATGGGCGTTCGGATTTCATGGCTCATGTTGGCGAGGAATTCGCTTTTGGCCTTGCTGGCGACGAGGGCGGCTTCGGCCATCTTCTGGGTTTTTTCGGTGGCGAGCAGCAGTTGCTGGTTGGCCTCGGCAAGCTTGTTGTTGGTTTGCTCGAGCACGACGGTGCGTTCCTGGACGAGGCGTTCGAGGTCTTCGAGGCGGAGTTTGGCCTGCTGGTAAAGGCGCCATTTCTCGCTCATGGAGATGGCGAGCTGAAGCGCCTCGATGTTGTCGAAAGGTTTTTTGAGAATGACGAGCCGGTCGGAGTAGCCGAGTTTCTTGAGAATTTCCTCCCAGGAATAATCGGAGTAGGCGGTGCAGATGACGACCTGGAGATCGGAATATTTCTGCCAGATTTTGGCGGTGGTTTC
The DNA here is from genome assembly GCA_046346665.1 of Verrucomicrobiota bacterium. GTDB lineage: Bacteria > Verrucomicrobiota > Verrucomicrobiia > Limisphaerales > JAXMHQ01 > JAXMHQ01. The sequence continues at coordinate 62,004 of JAXMHQ010000024.1, read as the reverse complement.
GACCCCGTCCCAGCCGGGCGGCATGCGGACGTCGACAAAGGCCATGGTGTAGGGGCGGTTTTCGACGAGGCTTTTCTCGATGAGCGCGAGGCCTTCCTGGCCCTGGTAGGCGGAGTCGATTTCGAAAACGGGGAGATCGGGCTGGGCGACGGTTTCGCCGAACAGGGCGGCTTCCATTTCACCGAGATTGGACGAGCGATCCTTCGAGCCGCTGAGAATCTTCCGGAAATCGTCGTGGATCGCCTTGTTGTCGTCGATGACGAGAATGCGGAGATTCTTCTCGGTGCTGAAAGGCGTCGCGCTCGGGTTCATGCAGGTGCAGGGGAGCCGCTGGGGCTCGGTTCCGTGAATACCGCCTGGCCGGCCGCCGCAACGCCCCGCGCAGATCCCTGGACTGGAAAATCACAAAACAAGATTTTCCGGGAACCGAACTCATGGACTCCAGTTTTCATGGAGAGCAGGGCTGCAGTCATACACGTCTGATTTTCCGGCATCTGTGGCCGTGACAGAGCAGAAGATATGCCGGGAGAGCGGGTTGCATCGAAACCCCGCGGCAACCGCCGGGCGCCGGGAAAATCTGAACCAGGATGAGGCAATCGGGGCGTTGTCCCTCACCAAATCTGGGCAGAAGCGGCGTCGGGAACTCCGGTGGAATAGCCGGGGAATGCCCGCGAAATGGCAAGAAAAGTTGTTTTTTCGCCAAAACACGGTCGTGACTCCGGGCGGAATTTCGGACACGCTGGCGGGGCTCGGTGGATCGACAACAGACGTTCAAGATCATGCAAACACGATTTGACCTCACCCAGGCCGACATTCCCAAGAGTTGGTATAATTTGCTGGCGGATTTTCCGGAGCCGCTGCCGCCGCCGCTGCATCCGGGGACGAAGCAGCCGATGCCGCCGGAGGCTTTGGAGGCGATTTTTCCGCGGAACCTGATTCAGCAGGAGATCAGCGGGGAGCGGTGGATCGAGGTGCCGGACCCGGTGCGGGAGATTTACGCGTTATGGCGGCCGACGCCGCTGATGCGGGCGGTGCGGCTGGAGCGGGCGTTGAACACGCCGGCGCACATTTACTACAAGTATGAGGGGGTGAGCCCGGCGGGCAGCCACAAGGTGAACACGTCGGTGCCGCAGGCGTTTTTCAACAAGGAAGCGGGCACGAAGCGGCTGGCGACGGAGACGGGGGCTGGCCAGTGGGGTTCTTCGCTCGCGATGGCCTGCAAGCTGTTCGGCCTGGAGTGCAATGTTTACATGGTGAAGGTGAGCTACGAGCAGAAGCCGTATCGGCGGATGCTGATGCACACCTGGGGCGCGACGGTGCATGCGAGTCCGAGCAACCTGACGGAGTACGGGCGCAAGCTGCTGGCGCAGGATCCGCATTGTCCGGGCAGCCTGGGCATCGCGATCAGCGAGGCGATCGAGGACACGGTCAAGACGCCCAACACGAAATACTCACTTGGCAGCGTGCTGAACCACGTGTGCCTGCACCAGACGGTCATCGGGCAGGAGAGCCTGCGGCAGATGGAACTGGCGGGCGAGGAGCCGGATTTCATCGCGGGCTGCTGCGGGGGCGGGAGCAATTTCGCGGGGCTGGTGTTCCCGTTCATCCAGAAGAAAATCAAGGAGAAGAAGAAATACCGCATCGTCGGTGTGGAGCCGTCGGCCTGCCCGTCGCTGACAAAGGGCGAATTGCGTTACGATTTCGGGGACACGGCGCAGACGACGCCGCTGATGATGATGTACACGCTGGGGCACGATTTCATGCCGCCGTCGATTCACGCGGGCGGGCTGCGGTATCACGGCATGTCGCCGATGGTGAGCCACGCGTTGAAGCTGGGATTGATCGAGGCGGAGGCGGTTCACCAGACGAAGGTGTTCGAGGCGGCGACGTTGTTTGCGCGCACCGAGGGACTGGTGCCGGCGCCGGAGTCCGCCCATGCCATCGCGGCGATTGTCGACGAAGCTGTCCGCGCGCGCGAGGCGGGGCAGAAGCGCGTGTTGTTGTTCAATCTTTCCGGCCACGGCCTGCTCGACCTGAGCGCCTACGAGAGTTATTTGCACGGCAAACTTCAGGACGTTTAACCCTAACTCAAAAACGAATACATGAAATCACTCCTGCGGGCACTCGCGGGGGGCGTGATTCTGGCGACGCCCCTTTTTGTTCAGGCACAGCATTACACTCCCGGCGTGGAAGGGATCAAGGCCGCCACCCTGCCGCCGCCCGGCGTCTACCTGCGCGATTACAACGTCATGTATTGGTCCGGCCAGGTCAACGGCCCGACCGGCCACGAGGCGGGCCCGCCGGACTTCAATGCATTTGTCTACGCAAACGTGCCGCGCCTGGTGTGGATCACGGACACCACGGTCCTTGGAGGTTATCTCGGCGTGGATGCGCTGTTGCCGATCCTCTATCAGAACATCACCGCCGGCGGAGGAAAAACGGAAACCTCCGGGATCGGGGACATGTTCATGGAAGGCACGCTGTCGTGGCATCCGAAGATGTTCGATTTTTCCGTCGGGGCCGGTTTCTGGGCGCCGAGCGGCACGGCATTTTCCTCGTCCAACCCGGACCCGGGATTGAACTGCTGGAGTCCGATGCTGACGGCGGGTGCGACGGTGTATTTTGACACGAACCGGACGTGGGCGGTTTCGGCGCTGAACCGGTATGAATTCAACACCGAAGATGATTCGGGTGTGACCCCGGGCCAGACCTACACGCTCGAATGGGGTGTGAGCAAGACGCTGGCGAAGGTGTTTGATGTGGGCGCTGTGGGATATTATCAGTTGCAGACGAAAGCGGACTCGGGGCCGGGGGCGTCCCCGGGCAAAGGCATGGCCGCGTCTGTCGGTCCGGAGGTCAGCATGGCTTTTCCGGACATCATGACGTTTGTCTCCGTGCGTTACCTGTATGAATTTACCGCTCAAAACACCTCGCAAGGCCAGGCGGTGGTGTTGACGGTGACGAAGCGATTTTGAGCGCAGGCGCGATCGTCTGATCGCGGTTTCAGCCAGGAAAAAGACCGCAATCTGACGGTTGCGGCTACGGGATTGCGCTGAAAAAAGAAAAGTGTGAGTCGCGAAGCGGCGGATGGGGACAACTGAGAAGGAAAGTGCCATCTCTGAAATGGCCCGCTGTCCCGCATTGTCCGCCGCTCACCCCGAAGCCTGACCCGAACCCTTTAACCCTAGATCCCGGAACCAATCTTTTCCCTGACCCTTGACCCTGAACCCGTCCCTTAGACCCTGATTCCCTTTTTACCCTTTCCCTGAACCCATCCCTGTTCCCTTTGGTTCCATTAGTTCCCCAGGCTATACCCGGCGACTCACACGCCATGGAGATCGGAGCCTGTTGCAAATCATTAAACGGGAAAAACCTGCAGGGTGTTTGTAGCAGTTTCACTTACAACGCCCCGGGGAGCCGGCTGGGGAAAACCTGACAGGATTTGTCAGGGAAACTGAACAAAACCCGGTTTTGGGCCGAACCCATTGATTTCAAACACGGATGAAAACCGCTAAAGGTGGGGCGAGACTCTGTCGAGCCCTGGTCCTGTAGCCGCAATCGTGAGATTGCCGACCCGTGAATTGTCAGGGCTCGACGGAGTCTCGCCCCACCAGATTAGCGAAAATGCGCGTGAATTCGCGTCAAAGTCGGTTCAGCCCCGCTCAGGCGGCGAGGATGCCTTCGCGGACGGCGTAGCGGACGAGTTCAGCGGTGCTGGAACACTCGAGTTTGGCCATGAGGCGGTAGCGGTAGGTCTCGACGGATTTCGGACTGACCTGCAGATGGTCGGCGATTTCCTTGTTGCGCTTGCCTTCGGCGACGAGTTTTAACACCTGCAATTCCTGGGGGGAAAGTTTTCGCTTGGAGCCGTTGCCTCCGGGAGCCGGCGCCGGCGCTTTCAGATCTTCAGCCAGCGCGGTCGCGGCGGCGGGGCAGAGGTAAACGCGGTTGCCCGCCACGGTGCGCACCGCGCGGAGCAGTTCCTCCGACGGTTCGTCCTTCAGCAGGTAACCCAGAATGCCGGCCTTGAGCGCGTCGCCGACATGCGAGAGGTCGGGGTTGCCGGACACCATCAGGATGCGGACCTCGGGATGGTCGGCGAGGACGCTGCGGGAAATTTCGATGCCGTTGCCGTCGGGGAGTTGGAGGTCGAGTATGAGGACGTCGGGGACCGTTTGGGCCAGCAGTTCCCGGGCACCGCGGGCGTCGCTCGCCTCGCCCACAATTGTGCAGTCATTTTCGCGTTGCAGGACCAGGCGCATCCCGTCCCGAAACATCCGATGATCATCCACCAAAGCTATTCTCAAGCTCATGCCCGGCACCGATGTTTTCACGGGGGCGGCAGAAGTAAAGCCAATTGTTTCAAATGCAGTCCCGGCGACCGATCCTGCAGCCGCGATCGTGAGATCGCGGTCCCCGCAGGAAGACTACCGCGGCATCTGTTCTGCTTTGCGTTTTGAGCGCCTGCCGTATATATATGGCGGGACAAGCCTCGTAGCCGCCTTAGCCGCGATTGTGAAATCACGGAAAGCGCCGAGCTGCGGGAATCCGCGATCTCACGATTGCGGCTACGGAGGTCCCCGAAATTATGTGTGGCATTATTGGATATGTGGGCAAGAACGCCGCCGCGCCGATCCTGCTGGAAGGATTGCGACGGCTGGAATACCGCGGTTACGACAGCGCCGGTGTGGCGGTGATGCACGAGGCGCAGATCGCGGTCCGCAAGAAGAAGGGCAAGATCGACGAAGGCCTCGCCCCGCTGCTCAGCAACGGCGCCTGCGCCGGCACACTCGGAATCGGGCACACCCGCTGGGCCACGCACGGGCCGCCGTCCGACGAAAACTCCCATCCGCACCTCGATCGCACGGGCCGAATCGCCGTGGTGCACAACGGGGTGATTGAAAATTACGACCGGCTGCGGCAGCGCCTGCTTAAGAGCGGGCACACGTTTCAATCGGGCACGGACACCGAGGTCCTGGCGCACCTGATCGGCGAGCATTACGAAAAGCGCAAGGCGACTCAGAAAGGCGCGGAGGCGTTCACGAACGCCGTCTGCGACGCGTTGCGCGAAGTCATCGGCACCTACGGCCTGGCTGCCGTCTGCGCCGATGTGCCGGGATGCATCGTCGGCGCCCGGCGCGGTTCGCCCCTCATCATCGGGATCGGCAACGGCGACCATTTTCTCGCGAGCGATTCCAACGCCCTGGTCGCGCACACGCGGCAGGTGGTGTTCCTGAATGATTACGACGTGGCGACGATCACGGCGGAGCGGTTCGATGTTCAAAACCTCGGGACGAACACGGCGAACGTTCAGGTGCAGAAGCTGGAATTCAGCCAGGAAGACGCCGAACGTGGCGAGCACGCCCATTTCATGCTCAAGGAAATCTACGAGCAGCCGCGCACGGTCGAAAACGCACTGCGCGGACGCATCGATTTCGAAGCCGCCACGGCGAAGTTCGGCGGATTGAACATGACGGCCGCGGAGTTGCGGTCGATCGATCGCCTGGTCATCGCGGCCAGCGGCACGAGCTGGCACGCGGCGCTGGTGGGCGAATACCTGGTCGAGGAACTCGCGCACCTGCCCGTCGAGGTCGAGTTCGCGCATGAGTTTTGTTATCGCAACGCGCCGCTCGACCGCGACACGGTGCTGGTGGTGATTTCGCAATCGGGCGAGACGGCGGACACGCTGGCGGCGCTGCGCGAGGCGAAGCGGCGCGGCCACCGGGCGCTGGCCATCGTCAACGTGGTCGGCAGCACCATCGCCCGCGAATCCGACGGCGGCATTTACATGCACGCCGGTCCGGAGATCGGCGTCGCGTCTACCAAAGCGTTCACGTCCACGCTCGTGGTGCTGTCGCTGCTGGCCGTTCATCTCGGCCGGATGCGCATGCTCTCGGCGAACCGGGCGGTGGAAATTCTGAAGGCGCTGGAAGCGGCGCCGAAGCAGATGGAGAAATTGCTGGCGCAGAATGAAGAATTGAAGCGCATCGCGCTGAAGTATGCGAAGGCGGAGGACTTTTTCTTCCTGAGCCGCGGCTACACCTTCCCGATCGCGCTGGAAGGCGCGCTCAAGCTCAAGGAGATTTCCTACATCCACGCCGAGGGCTATTCCGCGGCGGAGATGAAGCACGGGCCGATTGCGCTGATCGACGCCAGCACGCCGACGGTGTTCGTGGTGCCGAAGGATTCGATGTACGACAAGACCATGGCGAACCTGGCGATGATTCGCGCGCGCAAAGGCCCGATCATCGCGCTGGCGACCGAAGGGGACGAGCAGGTGAAATCCGTGGCGGACGACGTGATCTACCTGCCCGAAACTGCGGAGCCGGTCTACCCGATCCTGGCGAGCATCCCGCTGCAACTGTTCGCGTATCACATCGCGGTCGCGCGCGGCTGCGACGTGGACAAGCCCCGCAACCTGGCCAAGAGCGTGACGGTGCAGTAAGCGTGCCCGGGCCTGGGCTAGGCGGCTTTCCTTTTGATTTCGCGGAACAGCCAGGCGCGGGCGTGGGTCCAATGGTATTTGGCGGTTCGAGGGGAGATGCCCAGGGCTGCCGCGGCTTCTTCGATGGTCATGCCCACGAAATACCGAAGTTTCACGAGTTCGGCTTCGTCCTTGAACGCGAGTGCAAGCAGGTCCAGGGCGTCGTCCAAGGCCAGCAGTTGTTCGTCGTGGGCCGGGAGAACCAGGTCGGCTTCGAGGATCTCCACCCGTTGTTGGTCTCCGCCGTGGCGCAGGGCGCGTTTGCGGCGGGCGCGGTCGATGAGGATGCGGCGCATGGCTTCGGCGGCGGCGGCAAAGAAGTGGGCGCGGTTTTGAAAGCGCGCTTCGCCGTCGGGCCCGACGAGGCGGAGCCAGGCTTCGTGAACGAGTGCGGTGGCTTGCAGGGTGTGGCCGGCGGATTCTTTCGCCATTCGGGCCGCCGCCAGCTTGCGCAGTTCCTCGTAGACCAGCGGCAGCAAATCCTCCGCCGCCCTGGAATCGCCCTCCTGCGCCCGCTGCAACATCAGGGTGAAATCGTTCACGAGGCCAGAGTAGCGACGAAGCCGCAGGCGGCAACGCGAAAGAGTCTGGATGGAGCAACGGGATCTCCTTGGCCGTCCGGAAGCGGCACACGGGGCGACGGGGACATTCTCAGCATTGATTATCGGCCGCGCGGTGCGGTTCGCGCCGTCGTGCCTTTAGAACCAGCAGTTGCGCGGTGCCCGCGGCCAGCAATGCGCACACCGATGGTTCCGGGACGATGGTGCCGTCGATCTCCAGCAACTGGGGGCCGAATCCAAAGTCGATTCCTCCCGCCTGCATCCAGGTGGCCCCCTGGTCGGAGGTCAAGTCGTAGTGATCGAAGAATTGCCAACCGTACGCAGTGTCAAAGCCTGCGGTGTCAGCCGCGGCCCAGTTGTAAGCATCGGACCAATCGGCCACGTCAGAAGAGGCCACGACCCAGTATTCCGTGTTGGGTAAGAGCGGAATCCCCGTTGCCGAACTGTAGGTCTGCAGGCCCTGTCCCAGCGGTGCAGACGGTCCGCTCAGCGTCCCACCGGCCAGCAGGGCGCCCGGGTGGCCGGCGAGACCGCCCCAGATGGAAACCGAGAAGGAGCCCGCCGGGGTTCCGAGCCCGGTCATTTCGTAAAGCGCAATGGAGTCCAAGCGGGATGGGTCGGCTCCGGTCTGGAACGGAGCGGCAACCCACTGTCCGGAGTAGACTGTGGGGATGCCGCCGATGGGCTGGTCGGAGTTCGAGATGAGTGGTTCGGCGTTGGCGGAGGCCAGGCAGACAAGCATGGCTGGCGTGACGAACACGGTCCAGCGAGATGAGGATGCGGAGCAAGTAGTTTTCATGGGGTTTTTGGATCGTTCATGGTCTGATGTGCGGCTGCTTAAGCATGGGTGTTCATCGGACAATGCGAAGTTCCGGCGGGAAAAGGGCAAAGAATCGCGAATCAATTCACTCTGAAGCCGCGGATGGATTAGCATCGGCGGATTCCGCCTCGCGAAGCAGGACGTGATCGGTCCACCACCCGCGCCAGCTCGCGAGGTTCGCCGGGTCTGAAACAGGGGGCGAGTTGAATTTTGACTGGATTGAGTCGCGGACGAGGTCCAGCTCGGATCGGGATGCGTTTCGGTTGCCGGTTTGGGCGAGGCACAGGGCCTTGAGGACATGGGCTCGTGCGGCAATGTCCGGGGCGAGGGTCGAGAGGTTGAGGTCTGAGCCGATCAGGCGGAGGGCGCCGGCGGGATCGTGGTTGCGGTATTTGAGCAAGGCGAGAGTGAGATTGCCCGGGGAAGAAGCGTTGGTGGCGGTTGGCGCGGTCGCGAGTCTGTCCGCAAGGGTCAGGAGCGTGGCGAGGGACGTCGTGTCCGCCGGTCGGAGCAGGCAGGCGTCGAGTGTGCGGGCGGCGTTGATGGGGATGAGTGTTTTGCCGAAGGTTGCGAGGGCGGTGGTTCGGAATCGGTCGTATGCCGCGGGATCATCCTGTTCCGCGAGCAAGAGCGCGTAGGAGAGGTAGAAATCGCTGAGATCCCGCCCGTAGAGGAGGCTTCCGTTCTGTGACGGCCCGCAGGCGACCAGGTCCCAGTTCGTCGTGGCTTGAGGCCAGTCGCGATGTTGCAGGCCCCAGAGGCCCAGGGCCACGAGCAGGTCCGCGAATTTTTTCCCCTCCATGCGCTGGATCACGGCGGGCATTGAAGCGGCTGATTCCCGGGCGCGGTCATATTCCGCCCGGGTCGCGTCGTAAAAGCGCGGGTTTGCGGCAAACGATTCGACCTGGGCGAGCGTTGCCCTGGTTTCGTTCAGGCGGGCATAGTCGCCGGCGTCCGGCGCACCCATCATGGCATCGGCTTCGCTTTGAAGGTTGGCGGCCATGAGCCAGACCCACCACCGGTCGAAGCTCTTGACGCCTGCGGATTCGGGGCCGTTTTTCATCAACGGATCGATCCGCTGATGGCAGAGGGTCAGGGCCATTCGAGCGTCGGTTTCGTTGCCGAGTTGATGTTGCACGAGGGCGTTTAACGCAAGGCCGGTGGCGATGAAATTATCGGACACACCCGGAAGCGTCAGCGCGCTCGCACAGAGCGGCGCCGCCTTGCGGAAATTGCCCCGGTGATAATCCGTCAGAGCCAGCGCATACCGGTGTGAGGCATCCTGCCATTGACTGCCTTCCTCGGAATATCCCCCGAGTGTTTTGGCAACGGCATAATGCCTGGACATCGCATCCGCAACTTCCGGGTTTGCGGGGGTGAACATGGCGATGGCGCAGAGAAATTCGGACAGGCGCGGGTCGTCCCGTGTGGCGAAACGGGTGAGGATGGATCGTCGGAAACTCTCGTATTCGGGCGCGTTGCCGGTCTGGAGCAGGGCGCCGGCATACGCGGCGTAGTCCTCGGCCACAGTGCCGTTCCAGGCGGAAGCATCCTCGCGAACGAGGATGGCGAGGCGGTCTGAGGCCTCCTTCCATTTCAATCTGCTGGTCCAGTCCCAGGCGATCGCCCGACGGCATTCGGCAGCGTCGGCGTTCCCGGTCAAGTAGGCCGGGTCGATGGCGTTCAGGATCTCCTCGGCGTGGGCGTAGTCCTTTCTGCGGGCGAATTCCCTGGCCCGGGCGATCTCGAGCCGGGCTTCCCTCTCTTTGCGAAGTGCGGCTTCGTTGGCTCGGGCCGTCTCGGCCTCCAGGCGGAGTCGAACCTGTTCCCGCTCGGCGCGAGTGGCGCGAATCGCCTGCCAGGTGCTGGTGATAATGCCCAGGGTCAGGACCAGGATCAGCGTCGCGGCGGCTGCGAAGCCGAACTTGTGACGGAGCAGGGTTTTTTGGAATTCATACCACCGGCTGGGCGGGCGCGCGACCACCGGCTCACAATTCAAATGCCGCTGAATGTCCGCCGCCAGACCGTTGGCAGTTTCGTACCGGCGCGCGCGGTCCTTCTCCAGCGCCTTCATCACAATCCAATCCAGGTCGCCGCGCACCCGGTGGATCAGTTTCGGGTGTTCCGTTTGGCGCCGGCCGGCCGCCGTGCGACGCTCCGCGTCCAGCATGGTGCTCAATCGCGTCGACGGTTTGAGAGGTTCCTGCTCGCGGATGATGCGGCGCATTTCGTCGAGCCCGGCCTCGAGCAACTCCCGGGAATCGAACGGTGTTGTTCCCGTGAGCAGTTCGTACAGCAGCACGCCCAGGCTGTAAATGTCGCTGCGCGTGTCGATGTCGAGGCTCGTCATCACCGCCTGTTCGGGGCTCATGTAGGCCGGGGTCCCGATGAACTGTTCGAATGCGGTGAACAGCGTCCGGTTCGTCAAGCGCCCCGCCGTCGCCTTGGCGATGCCGAAGTCGATCACCTTGGGCACCGGCACGCCGTCGTTGACGGTAACGAGAATGTTGGAGGGTTTGATATCGCGGTGAATGATGCCCTTTTGGTGCGCGTGCTGGATGGCCTGGCAAACCTGGATGAACATCCTGAGCCGCTCCTCGGTGCGAACCTGGTTTTCGTCGCAGAACTGCGTGATCCGGATTCCGCGCACCAGTTCCATGACGAAGAACGGCCGCCCCGCTGCTGTGGCGCCGGCGTCGAGCACCCGGGCGATATTCGGGTGGTCCATCAATGCCAGCGCCTGGCGCTCGGCTTCAAACCTGGCGACCACCTGTTTGGTATCCATCCCCAGCTTGATGACTTTGAGCGCGACACGGCGGCGCACGGGGTGCTCCTGTTCGGCCATGTAGACCACGCCGCATCCGCCTTCGCCGATTTGCTGCAGCAATTTGTAGCGCCCGATATGATCCCCCGGTTTTTCCGTCACGGGTATATCGATCGACGCCCGTCGCCGGAGTTGCGCCGCGGGCGATGTCTGGAGAAAGTCCTCCGCTTGTTCGTGGGCCTGGAGCAACTCCTCGACTCGATGGCGCAGCCGGTCGTCCCCTGCGCATGTTGTCTCCAAATAGGCGGCCCTCTCGCCGCCAATCAGTTCCAGCGCCGCGTTCAAAATGGCGACTTCGGGATCCATGGGTCGTCTTTTCTCTACCACCCAATGCGGGAAAGGGAAGCGCAAAGGGCATGCAGAATGAGGGTCCCCCTTCCGACACGAGGCCGGATTCACGGGAAGCCGCGCCTGAATTCAGGGCTCGTTACGCGAAGGTGTCAGTTCTCACCATTGACAGGAGGAATAGGACGGTGCCGTGACTTGCGCCGGCGTTGGATCAGGGCCAGACGAGCCTGAAGAACACGGCGGCGGCGGCGGACGCCGGCTGGAACACCTGGTTCGTTTCCGTCGAGCCTGCAACGTCCACCCAGTTGGTGCTCAAGCCGACCTCCAGGCTGTTGGTCTGCGATTGCAGCCTCCAGCCCGTATGATCCACCGGCCAGTTCAACTGAAGCTGTCCGGGCGAACTCACGAAAGTGAATTGCACCGGGGCGGGTGATGTCGGCCTCGCGCTCGCTTCGGTGGAGTCGGAACTCTCGCCGGAGGCGTTCACGGCGCGGACGACGTAGTAGTAGCGCGTGCCGTTGTTCAGGCCGGTGTCCGTGAAGGAAAGGGTCGCGTTGGTGGCGATGCTCGAATATCCGCCGCCGCTGTTGAGGCTGCGTTTGACGGTGTAAGTGCTCGCGCCGCTGGAAGCAGCCCATGTGAGGGCCACGGCGGCGTTGGAGGCGGTTGCGGCGAGATTGGCCGGTGGGAGAGGTGGTTGGCCCGGGCTTAGGACGAGGACCGAGACGGAGAACGGCGCAAAGGTGTTGGTAAACACACTGTTCACGCCTGAAATCGAGGAGTGCACGATGTCGGGGGAACCGATTCCCGTCCGCGCGGCTTCGTCCTGCGGGATGCCGTAGCTGTGAACGGCGGCCGTGGCCGTGGGAGAATAGCCCGAGAGATTGAAGCTGGCCGTGATGTTGGAGGAACAGCTCTTGTTGATCACCAGCAGGCTCAAAGCGCCGTTGGTGCGCCTGATGGCATACGTGGCCAGCAGCGGGTAATCGGTCGAAGCGGGAACAACCGTGTCGCCGTCAGCGCCGAAATAGGGCATCAACCGGGCCACATAATACGCAGGGTAGGCGCTGCCCACACCGCCGATGCCGTAACAGATCCCGCCGTCGCTGTTGTTGCGCCAGCCGTAGAATTCGGGGTCGGGATTGGTCAGGGGCCCGCCCCCGTTGCGGAAATCCCACCAGATGCGCGAATTGAATTCAGTCTGCAACACCTGGCCGATGCTGTCGGCGTAGAAGAGTCCGCCGGGAAGGCTTACGGACTGCCGTTCGCCGCCGGTGCCGTTCTCGGTGATTTCCATTGTGATGTTGTTGCCCGCGGCGCCGAGGTAATCCGTGAGCATCTGGCGCACGACGGCGGCATCGGAGCTCCAGCGCCTGGACCAGAGCAGATCCTGGGTGTCGCCGGCCGCCGGTCCGTAGTTGTGGATGATGACGAAGTCCGGCAGGACATTGTTGGAGCGCATGTAGGTCAGCATGACGGGCGTCCAACCATTGTGCGTCTGGCCGGTTCGAGGATTGACGACCGGGTGATCGCTGTAATTGCTGGTGCCGTCCTCGGTGATGTCGACCACGGCGCCGATTTTGATGGTGGGATCGGCGGCCTTCATTTTCGCGTAGTAATTCGTGAAGCGCATGGCATAGGTCCAGGGATCGTGGGGTTTCCACGGCGCGTTGGTGTTATAATCCAGTTCCCATGAACCGCCGACTTCGTTGCCGATTTCCCAGTACCTGAAATTGCAATGGTTGGTCAAGTTGAACATGCGCACGCCGTAGGCAGCTTCCTCGGGGCTGCTGCTGCCATAATTCACAATGATGAATGCGTCCGAATGCAGGTTGGTGGCTAGGGGTATAAAATCCTTCGAGAAAGATCCCCAATTCCGCGCGCTGGTCGCCCCGGCCATCCAGGGCTCGTTGGTCCAATGATACCCGTCGCCCCAGCTGCCGCCGGGCCAGCGCATGCAGGTGGCCCCGATGGCGGTCATGTTGGTGGACGTGGCGGGGGTGTTGACGTTGCCGTCCCAGGCGACCTGGTTGATGGCGAAAACCCTGCCGCTGACCGTGCGGACGGTTTGGGACGCGTTGACATTCACCTGGACGAGGGCGGGAGTGGGGGAGGCCACCAGCCGCACATCGTCGAGGTAGCGCGCCGAAGTGGTGGTGCCGTTCGCAAACTGAAATCCAGTCAGGTTGAGCTTGTTGTCAACGCCGAGCGAGCTGAGTGAAATGGTGAACTTCTGCCACGATTTGTTAGGAGCGGTCACCCAGACGGTGGGTTGTCCCGAGGTGGACCCGTCCAATTCGCCGGTCACCCCAACAGTCTGGCCGCTGGTGGAGCCATAGAGCCAGAAGGTGATGCTGGAGTAGACCCGGGTATCAATTTCAGTGCCCGCTTTCAGCCACCAGGCCTGCCAGGAACCACTCGGTGCGCAAGCCATGCTGGTGCCGCCCAGGTAGACGGGATTGTTCGTCGTGTAACGCGGCATCCAGGACCAGCTGTCGCCCCAGCCGTTGTTGAAGCGATCGGAAAAGATCAGCATGTCGTCCGAAGTCGCGGCGTGAAGCGTCGACGTGAATGCGAAACCGCATGTCGCAAGAACCAAGCACCAGAGGAGCCGCCAGGATCGCGGGGCAGGAAGCGCGAGGCCATTTGCATTCCCGGAATTTGGATTTTTTGTGGAAACTGCAAGGTGGGATTCAGAGGCAACCCGCCTGAACAAACCGTGGTTCTTGTAAGTCATAATTCGTGCATCAGACTCCTGCCTGTCCGCAAAACGTGCGTTGTACTGATCTTACAGTCTAGTCACGGTCGGTAGATTAACCAGTCGCTAATTCTATCGATGCCGGTTCGAATACCTGACCGAGCGGAGGGCTACCCGTTATGCATCCGTCGCCCCCTATTCCATTATACACTATGAATAACAAAAAGATTGACACACAATACTGATTGTGGTGGAATCTACTACAAGCGGCCGAAACCCGAAATTGTTGCAGAACCTATTGGAAGAGAAAGGTTTAATCATGAAGAAATCCACAAAAACTCTGGTCGGCATGACGATGCTCACCGGATTGCTGGTTGCGAGCCCTGCGACGGCGGCGAATTTAATTCAAAACCCGGGATTTGAGACCGGTGATTTGACGAGCTGGCTGACATTCGGCGTGGGGACAGGGGCTTCGGTGACAGTGGGGGCGGGCAATGGTCCGTCCGCGCCCGGATCGTTTAGCGCTTTCATGACCGACACGATTCCGGCCAACAACCTGGCCTTGCAGCAGAGCACGCCGGTCGGCAGTGCGAGTCCCGGGCTGGTTAATTTTTCATTCGATCTGAAGGGGAACACCTCCCTGAACGGCGGCGTGGCCTTTGTGCACATCTTTGACATCAACTCGAGCGGCGGTGTCATCGACCAGGGACCGGGGCTGCTTGGGCCGTATTTCCCTTCGACCTCCGCCTGGACGACCTACAGCGGCTCCTTCACGGCGCCGGCGAATGTGAACCGGTTCACCATCGAGTTCGATTGCACCACGGGTGCCGCCGCCGGCAGTGCGGAAGCCTTCTACGTCGACAATGTCGTGCTGAGCCAGGTCCCCGAACCGGCGACCCTGTCGCTGGTGTCAATGGGTTTGCTCTTCCTGGCTCGTCGCAGCCGGAAGGCCTGAAGAGTTTCAAGCGCGCCGCCGGTTTCCAAACTGGCCGGGCGCCGCCGGTCTGTTCAGAGGCGCAGTCCATAACAGGGCTGCGCCTCGTTCCGTCTGGTATGTCGTTTTCCCGCCCGCGCCTTGAGAAGCACAAAATCGATCCATTTTTCCGGCACTTTTCCCCCTTTTGTCCCGGCCCGGTGTCACATCTAGACATTCAACATTTGACCGAAATGTGATCAAGATATGGTCAAGAATTGCTCAAATGTTGAATGTCTAGATGTGACACCGGGGCAAGCTTGCTTGCCCGAAGTTGTTGTCCGGGGCAGAATCCGCACATGAAGATCACCGGGTGTGGCTTTCTTTTGAGCGTGGCGGTTCTATTTCCGCTCGCTGGCCTGGGCCAGGATTCAAGTGCGGCTGCGGCGACTGCGGAGCGCACTGTGGAAGACGGCGGCACCGGGCCGTACAAGGCGCTGATGGTTTCGGAGAAAACCCTGCCGACCCACACGGTTTTCCGTCCGCAGGACCTCGGTCCGTTTGGCGCGAAGCTAAAACTCCCGATCATCGCCTGGGGCAACGGCGCCTGCGCCAATTCCCCCTGGGAGCACGTGAACTTCCTGTCAGAAATCGCCTCGCACGGATTCCTGGTGATCGCGATCGGCGCCATGCCCTCCGAAGGTCAGCGCGGCGCCCCGGGCGGACCAACGAAATCGTCGATGTTGACCGACGCGATCCACTGGGCGATCGCACAGAATGGCGACCCGTCGAGTCCGTATTATGAGAAGCTCGATACCAACCGGATCGCGGCGGCTGGAATGTCCTGTGGCGGGTTGCAGGCGCTGGAGGTGGCGACCGATGCACGGGTTTCGACGGTGATGATTTGCAACAGCGGCCTTTTCATTGACCCGCCGAATGTCCGGTTCGCGATGCCCCAGGTCGGCAAGGATCAATTGGCGAAGTTGCACACGCCGATCCTCTATATTCTGGGCGGCGAAAAGGATATTGCCTACAACAACGGCATGGACGATTTCCGGCGCGTGAACCATCTGCCGATCTTCGCGGCGAACCTCGATGTGGGTCACGGCGGGACCTATGGCAAGCCGCACGGTGGCGAGTTCGCGAAGGTGGCCACCGCCTGGCTGCAGTGGCAGCTCAAGGGCGACAAAGAAGCGGGCACGCTGTTCACCGGAGATCCGTGCGGATTGGCCAGGTTGAATGGGTGGAAGGTGGAGAAGAAGAACATTCCCTGATCGCGGCCCAATCGCGCTCCTTTAACAGTCGCCGGCGCGGTCTGAAGCGGCTAACCTGCCTCGCAGGAAGTCCGGGCCGCGAGGGCGGCGCCGATCGTATTCAAAATTCCCATGAAAATGCCACGCCAACATAAACCCCGACGAGTCGGCCGAGTGGTTCTCTTCACGTTAGCCTGCCTCGGCCTCGTTGGCGCGACGGCACGTGCTGTGCCGGATAATGACAATCCGTTAGGGCAGCGGCTTCGAGCACTGGAGGCCAAGGCGGGAAACTTCGGATCCGATTATGAACCGATTTATCGCGCCGCACTGGCCTGGTATCCCGCCTGGGGAAACCACACCAACGACCCGGCCGACAAGTGGTTTATCGCACCCGATGTGTATGCCGCCGAGTTGGCGGATGCTTTGGAGCAGGGGCACAATTTCATTGCCGAGCATCCCGGCAGCGCCTTTCCGCTGGCATTTGAAAAGAAGCTTCCCGACGGCACACTGGCCCGCGCGAATTATCAGTTGAGTCTTCCGGAGGGGTTCCCGGAAAAAGGGCGCAAGTTTCCTTTGATCATCGGGCTGCACGGGTCCGGCTGGCTGGGCCACAAGATTTCCTACGCGCCGGGCGGCAAAACGGGCGGGCGAGCCTTCCAGGTTACGCCCATCAACGAGCGCGGGCCATGGAGATTGGATTTCCTGAATGCTTACCTTGATGAATTGCTCCGGATTTTGCCTGTGGATCCGGACAAGGTTTACGTGGAGGGACACAGCCTCGGGGCCATGGGGACATGGGATTGGGCGATGAACAATCCGGAACGTTTTGCCGCAATTTCGCCGCGCGACGGTGCGGGAAGCCCATTCCGCGCCGCGCGCCTGAAAAATATCCCGGTCTGGGTGATTCACGGTTCGGCCGACGATGTGATCCCGCCGGGGTATGCCGACCAGATGGTGAGCGCGTTGCAAAAAGCGGGCGGCACGGTGAAGTACTCGCTGTTGAAAGGCGCGCCGCACAACCTGCCGCCTGATTTCGACCAGGAGGCCGTGGTGAGCTGGTATTTGCAGCAGACCCGCAGCCATTTGCCGCCCCCGGCCGATCCGCTGGACGCTCTCGGGTTGGGTGCCTCGGGGGTTTCGGAGACAGCCGTGATCAAGTTGCCCGGCGCCTGGTACTGGAAATCCGACACGGTTCCGTGGCAGCCCCGGCAGGATCGGCGCCAGGGCTCGGCGGCCCTCGAGAAAGCGCTCTTCAGCAAGGTGGAAGATCATGGCGCGCTCGTCGACAGTCCCGTTCGACAGGAAATCGATCCGGAGAAGCAGACTCGAACGCTGTGGTTGATGATCCCGGACTCGATTCACTCTTTGGTGGAAAATGACGGTTCCGTCCAGAAGTTGCCTGCACGGCAAGCCGCGCGGTTTTACTGCCGCGGCGACGCCGCGCAGGCCCTGGCACACGCCGCCAATGTCTCTTCAAAACTGCAAAGTGAAGGCCAACATTTGTCCGGCACGGTCTGGATGACCCCGCTGACGTCGTGTGGACGCGGTTCGAACAACATCCACGAATGCTGGATTGAAATGAAGTGATCGGACCGCGCCGCCTGTGCCGAGGCTGTCCGCAGGTGATACGGGATCGGATTGTAATTTCGTTGGTGGCATCGTAAGAATAGACGACTTTACGGCGTCGCGAAAAGGGCCACAATACTCTGCAAATGCTCCGGCTCCCGAGATGTAACCCTTTTCAAGGACACACAATGACTCCCCTGATCCGATCCGCGATTCTTTCCATTTTGTGCCTGTTGAATCTGCCGTTCGGCGCGTTTGCGCAGCTTCCCATGCCCACCTACGGCTGGAACCTGGGCAACACGCTGGAACCGCCGTGCGGCGAAGGCTGCTGGGGGCCCGCCGCCACCCAGGCGCTCATCAACACGGTCGCGCACGCCGGTTTCAACACCATCCGCATTCCCTGCGCCTGGAACAGCCATGCGAACCAGACGACGTATGTCATCGATCCCGTTTTCATGGCGCGCGTGCAGCAGGTCGTGAACTGGTGCCTGGCCACGAATCTCACCGTGGTCATCAACGATCATTGGGACGGCGGCTGGCTGGAAACGAATCTCACCGGGACCGTGAATTCGACCATCAACGCCAAAATGAATTCCTACTGGTCGCAGATCGCCTCGGCGTTCGCCGGCTACAGCAACAACGTCCTGTTCGCCGCTGCCAACGAACCTAACTGTGATAACGCTGCTAAAATGGCCGAGCTGATGACGTACTACAACACCTTCGTCGTCGCCGTGCGCGGCGCCGGCGGTTACAACACCAACCGCTGGCTCGTCGTCCAGGGGCCGAACACCGACATCGACACCACGTACAATCTGATGAACTCGTTGCCTTCGGATTCGACGCCCGGACGTTTGATGGTGGAGGTGCATTATTACACGCCCTGGAATCTCTGCGGGCTGTCCAGCGACCAGAGCTGGGGCAACATGTTTTATTTCTGGGGCGCGGCGTATCATTCGACTTCCAATCCGACGCGCAATGCCACTTACGGCGAGGAGGCTTACCTCGATGCGCAATTCCAGAAAATGACGGACAAGTTCGTCAGCCACGGAATCCCGGTGATGATCGGGGATGTTCGGCGCGATGAAGCGCACGACTCTGCCGGAACCCGACCTGAGCCTGCATCTCGCGTCGCGGACGTATTACCACAAATACATTGCCGATTCGGCGCGCAGCCACGGGCTGAGTCCGTTTTACTGGGATACACCGGGGACCGGACAGGCCTTCAACTGGACCAGCGGCGCCGTTTATGACCAGGACAATGTCACGGCATTGACGGGTGGGGCGGCCCTGCCGCCGCCGGCCGTGCTGCCGCCGGTGCCGTCGCCGTGGCTGACGCAGGACATCGGGACGGTCGGTGTGGCCGGAACCGCTGGCTATACAAACAACCTGTTCACGCTGGTGGGCGCGGGGGGAGACATCCAGGGAACGGCAGACGCGCTCCGCTTTGTTTACCTGGCCGTCTCCGGGGACTGCACGATCACGGCCCGGGTGGCTTCGGTGCAGAACGTCAATGGGTGGTCGAAAGCGGGCGTGATGATTCGCGCGGGGCTGGATTCCGGCGCCGCGAATGCCTTCATTGCAATCACCCCGGGCAACGGCGCCACCTGGCAATTCCGTTCCAGCACCGGCGGTGGCACGAGCTGGAACAGCACTACCGGTCTGAGCGCGCCATACTGGCTCCGGCTCGTCCGCAGCGGCAACACCTTTACCGGCTACCGCTCCTCGAACGGCACCACCTGGGCCCAGCAGGGCACGACGAATATCACGATGGGATCCACGGTTTACATCGGCCTGGCCCTGACCAGCCATGACGCCGCGAATCTCTGCACCGCGACATTCGACAATGTGACCGCGCCCGGCTGGCCGCCATCGCCTCCGTCCGCTCCTGCGGGCCTCGCCGCAACTGCCGGCGACGGGAGCGTTGCCCTGACCTGGTCTGCCGCGCCCACCGCGACCAATTATTACGTCAAACGTTCCGGCACCAGCGGTTCGGGTTATTCCACCATCGCCACCAACACCGGACTGGCGTTCACCGACAATGGCGTGGCCAACGGCACGATCTATTTCTACGTCCTGCGCGCCGTGAACGGCTCGGGAGAAAGCGCCGATTCAAGCGAGGTCAGCGCCCGCCCGACTTCCTCCATCCCGGCCCAGATCGGTTTCACCTCCGACTCAACCCGGGTGCAAATCAGCTGGCCGTCCGATCACACCGGCTGGCAACTGCAATCGCAGACCAACAGCCTCGAAGTCGGCCTCAGCAACAACTGGGTGAACGTCTCCGGAACGATCTCCACAAACCAGGTTTCGGTGCCGTTCAACTCGTCCAATGCCGCCGTCTTCTTCCGCCTGGTGAAACCGTAGCCTCGGCCCGGCCGATTTCATTACTATCGCGGGCAGGGGGGATAAGCTACCGTGGGAGGATGGAACTGCGTCTTCCGAGGCACCCCGGTGCGGTGTGGACCGCCCTGGCTAGGCGCCCCGAGACCGCCCCCTATTAAGGAATGATTGCCGAGATAAGAAAAATTGCCTTCCTGGGGGACTACCTGCCGCGCAAGTGCGGCATCGCCACATTCACAACCGATCTGCGCTGCGCGATCGCCACGGAGTTTCCGGCGACCCAATGCCTCGTGGTGCCGGTCAATGACGTCGCCGAGGGATACGATTATCCCGCGGAGGTGCGGTTTGAGATCGCGGAGCAGGATCTCCCGTCTTATCTGCGCGCTGCGGATTTCCTGAACATCACGGACGTGGACGTGGTTTGCGTGGAGCATGAGTTCGGGATTTTTGGCGGCCCGGCCGGCAGCCATGTGCTGGCCTTGCTGCGGGAGTTGCAAATGCCCATCGTCACCACGCTGCACACCGTCCTGCGCGAGCCGAATGCCGAGCAGCGGCGCGTGATGCGCGACCTGGTCCGGCTCTCCACCCGGCTGGTGGTGATGAGCGAACGGGGCATGGAATTCCTGCGCGACGTGTACGGGGCCCCGATGTCGAAGGTGGATCTCATCCCGCACGGCATTCCCGACATGCCGTTCGCCGATCCGAATTATTTCAAGGACGAATTCGGTGTCGCGGGCAGGCAGGTGCTGCTGACGTTCGGTTTGTTGTCGCCGAACAAGGGCATCGAATACGCGCTGCGGGCGCTTCCGGGGATTCTTTGTGAATTTCCGAACATCGTTTACATCGTCCTCGGCCAGACGCATCCGAACCTGCTCCGGCACGAGGGCGAGGCCTACCGCTTGAGCCTCGAGCGGCTGGCCAAGGACCTGGGCGTGGAGAAGCACGTGGTTTTTTTCAACCGCTTTGTCGAGCTCGAGGAGTTGATGCGGTTCATCGGGGCGGCGGACATCTACCTGACGCCCTACCTGACCGAGGCGCAAATCACCTCCGGGACGCTGGCCTATGCCTTTGGCGCGGGCAACGCCGTGGTGTCGACGCCTTACTGGCACGCGGCGGAGCTGCTGACGGCGGAGCGCGGGAAGCTGGTTCCGTTCCGGGACGCGCCGGCGATCGCCGGGGCGGTGGTGGACTTGTTGCGTGACGAAACCCTGCGGCATTCCATGCGCAAAAACGCCTACAAGCTCGGCCGTGAAATGGTCTGGAGCCGCGTGGCGCAATTGTATTCCAAATCGTTCGAACAAGCCCGCCACGACCACAGTTTCGTGGGGCGCAAAAGGTCCCCCATCCGGACGCTTGACGAACAGCCCGGCCACCTCCCGGAGCTGAAGCTGGATCACCTGTATCGAATGAGCGATTCGACCGGAATTTTCCAGCACGCGAGTTTTGCGGTGCCGAATTTTTCCGAGGGATATTGCACGGACGACAATGCGAGGGCGCTGGTGCTGGCGCTGATGCTGCAAAAGCTGGGGCAGGGTACCCCGCGGCTCGGCGCTCTGGCGGCGGCCTGCATCGCGTTTCTCAACCACGCGTTCGATCGCAAGCGGGGCCGCTTCCGCAATTTCATGAGCTTCGAGCGGCATTGGCTGGAGGAAGTCGGATCCGAGGATTGCCAGGGGCACGCGCTCTGGGCCCTGGGGCTGTGCGTGTCGCAGGCGGGACAGGACAGCTTTCAGATGCTGGCCGCGCAATTGTTCGAGCAGGCGCTTCCCGTGGCGGCCGAATTCACGTCGCCGCGCGCCTGGGCCTGCACGCTCATCGGGATCGACGAATACCTCCAGCGGTTCGGCGGGGACCGCCGCACGAACCAGATTCGCGATTCGCTCACGGCAAAACTGATGCAACGCCACGCCGACGCCGCGGCGGACGATTGGCAGTGGTTCGAAGACACCGTCTCCTACACAAACGCCAAGCTGCCGCACGCCCTGATTCTCAGCGGACGCCGCCTCAGCAACGCCCCCATGCTCGAGGTCGGCCTCGGGACGCTCCGCTGGCTCGTCAGGCTTCAGACGTCCGAAACCGGCGCCTTCCGGCCTGTGGGATCGAATGGATTTTACCCGCGCGGCAAGGAGCGCGCGCAGTTTGACCAGCAGCCCATCGAGGCCCAGGCGACGGTGTCCGCGTGCATCGAGGCCTGGCATTCCACGGGCGATGTATTCTGGGTTGCCGAGGCGCGCCGCGCGTTTGAATGGTTTCTCGGACGGAACGACCTGGGCATCGCGCTGTACAACGCGGAGACCGGCGGCTGCCGCGACGGCTTGCACGTCGATCGACTGAGCCAGAACCAGGGCGCGGAATCCACCCTGGCCTTTTTGCTCGCACTGGCGGAAGAGCGGGCGTTGCAGAACACCCTCGTCACGTTCAAGGAGCCCCTCTCTGATTGACGCCCGCCCATGACCGAGAACACCCAACCTGGCGTCCATGCCAAACGCATCGGGCCGACCCTGGTGCCGGACCGGGCACGCGTGCTCATGCGGCCGTTCCGTCCCACCACCGACGAGATCGCCCGGCGCATGGTCGGGAGACTGATGGCGCTGCCGGAGGACGAAGTCTCCCGGCTGCTGGGGCTGGTGCTTGGCGAATTCGCCGACCGCCACGAACAGGTGGAACGGATCCTTCAAACCCGATTCGAAGAAGTGCGGGCCTGTCTCGAACCCGGCGCGCAGCCGTCAACGGAGCGGCAGAAACTGATCGGCGCCTACTTCACGCACGAATATTCGCCGGAATCCGCGGCCTTGTTCAATCCGTCCATCGTGCCGCACCCGGACCAGTCCGACGTGCCCCGCGGGGCTCTGCGATTCATCCTGAGCCTGCGGGCGACGGGCGAGGGGCATATCTCCTCGATCACCTTCCGCACGGGCGTGATCAGCGCGCAGCATCGCATCACCCTCACGCCCCCGGTGCCGTTCGTGACGGAACCCGAACGGGTGCCCAATGCCGCTTATGAAAAGGGATTGTTCCAGCGCAAGCTCGAGGAGGCGGGCGTGCAGAACGATTTTTGCGCGCGCGTGCTGGATCGGCTCGGGGAGGAGTTCACGCTGAAGGAATTGCGGCAGGCCCTCGTCGCCTCGGGGCTCACGCCGGATGCCACGGATGCCACGGCCGCGCGCGCCGCGCGGGGCATCCTGCTGCTGGCGGAATCGAATTATGAAGTGAATTTTCCGGCGGAAACGCGCGTTTCGCAGCGCGTGCTCTTTCCATCGGCACCCAGCCAGAGCAACGGGATCGAGGATGCCCGCTTCGTTCGGTTCCAGAACGACGGCGGCGGATTCACCTATTACGCGACCTATACCGCTTACGACGGGAAGATCACCCTGCCGCAGCTGCTGGAGACGGCGGACTTCACCCATTTCCGGTTCAACACCCTCAACGGGCCCGCGGTGCAAAACAAGGGCATGGCGCTGTTCCCGCGCAAGATCAACGGGCAATACGCCATGTTGTCCCGCCAGGACGACGAAAACATCCTGCTGATGTTCTCGGAGAACATTCATTTCTGGCAGACGCCCCGGGTCCTGCTGCAGCCCGCGCAGCCGTGGGAATTCATCAAGATCGGCAATTGCGGTTCGCCCATCGAAACGGAAGCGGGCTGGCTGGTGTTGAGCCACGGAGTGGGTGCGATGCGAAAATATTGCCTCGGCGCCTTCCTGCTTGACCTGGAGGATCCCACGCGCGTGCTGGGCCGCCTGCGCGAACCGCTGCTGTCACCGAACGAATCCGAGCGCGAAGGTTATGTTCCTAACGTCGTGTACACCTGTGGCGCCCTGTTGCACGGGCGCGAGCTCGTCATCCCCTACGCGATGAGCGACTCCGCCACAACCTTCGCCACGGTGCCGTTGGATGAAGTCCTGGCGGCCATGGAATAGCTTGGTACGGAACTGCTGCCCGGGCTTCTGTGTGGATTTAAAATAAGATCTGCTTTGCGCCGGCATGCGAAGGAATCAGATATTGTTCTGCGCCCGCTTTTCATTTGACCCACGTCAAGGCCGTCCCGGCCGGTTTCTGCAAAGTTGCTGGCGCCAGGGATGCCGCAATCACGCGGCTCCGGCGAAACGATTAGAAAGAAACCACATCATGTTTTGTTACCAGTGCGAGCAAACGTCGAAGGGAACCGGGTGCATCGATTTTGGAGTGTGCGGCAAGGACGAGGAAACGGCCGTTCTCCAGGACGTGCTGTTTCATGCCACCAAGGGCGTCGCGCAATACGTCCACCAGGCGCGATTGTTGGGCATGTCGGAGCCTGAGCTGGATCGATTTCTCCTCCGCGGGCTTTTCCTCACGGTGACCAATGTCAACTTCGACGCGGCTGCGATCGAAAAAGCCATTCGCGACGCCGCGGAGTTTCGGGATCGGGCAAAACGCCTGTGCGGTGGGGAGTTGAACAACCTGCGCGGACCGGCCACGTGGGTCGCTGCGCCCGATCGCGCCGGCCTGGTCGGCGCCGGCCGCCTGGTATCCATCGCCGCGAAACGGGACGCGCTGGGATTGGACATCGCCGGGCTCGAGGAGTTGCTCGCCTACGGTTTGAAGGGCATGGCGGCCTACCTGGATCATGCGCGGATCCTGGGATCGGAATCGCCCGAAGTTTACGCGTTCCTCGCCGAAGCGCTGGCGGTGCTCGCGCAGGAGAAATCCACCGTGGAAAGCCTGTTCACGCTCTGCATGAAATGCGGCGAGATGAATCTCAAGGTGATGGAGCTCCTCGACGCCGCGCACACCGGCCGCTTCGGCCACCCGGTGCCCACGCCCGTCCGCGTCGAACCGCTCAAGGGCAAAGCCATCCTCGTTTCCGGCCACGACCTGGTCGACCTCGAAGAGTTGCTGCGCCAGACGGAAGGGAAGGGGATCAATATCTATACCCACGGCGAAATGCTTCCAGCGCATGGTTATCCGGGCCTGAAGAAATACAAGCATCTAGCGGGCAACTACGGCGGCGCGTGGCAGGATCAAAAAGTCGAGTTCGCTTCCTTCCCCGGCGCCATTCTGATGACAACGAATTGCATCCAGGAACCGCAAGGCAGCTACGCACAGCGCATTTTCACCACCGGCCATGTCGGGTGGCCTGGCGTGGTCCATGTTAGCGGGCATGATTTCTCACAGGTCATCCAGGCGGCGCTCGACGCGCCGGGATTTGCCGCCGACGGACCGGACAAGACCATTCTGGTCGGGTTCGGCCACAACGCGGTTCTCGGTGTGGCGGACAAGGTGATCGACGCGGTGAAGTCCGGCGCGATCAAGCGGTTTTTCCTGGTGGGCGGCTGCGATGGCGCGCGGAGCGGACGCGATTACTACACCGAATTGGCGGAGCGCATCCCGGCTGATTGCGTGATCCTGACGCTGGCGTGCGGGAAGTACCGGTTCAACAAGATGGATTTCGGTGACATCGGCGGGATCCCGCGCCTGCTCGATCTTGGCCAATGCAACGACGCCTATTCGGCCATCAAGATCGCGGTCGCCCTGTCGAACGCGTTCGGCTGCGGCGTCAACGACCTGCCGCTCTCGCTGGTCCTGTCCTGGTACGAACAGAAGGCCGTCGCCATTTTGCTGACTCTGCTGCACCTCGGCATCCGCAACATCCGGCTCGGACCCACGCTGCCGGCGTTCGTCACGCCCGCTGTTCTGAACGTGCTGGTCGACAAATTCAACCTGATGCCAATCCAAACGGCGCAGGAGGATCTCGACACCATTTTAGGTATTGCGGAATAACCCCGGGAGGGACGGCGTCCTCGCCGTCCCCAACTGATCAGAGGCGTTGATTTGGGCCGGCGGGGACGCCGGCCCTCCCGGGCTGGTGTCAGCAATTTTGCCGACAAGACAGATTGCCGGAATTGTGTCATTTTTACGGCGTCCCCTTCAACACAGGGGGCAAGTATTCATGTTTCATCCTCGTCGTTTCTCGCGCGGCCACGCCACCGGTGTGGGTCTCCTTTCCCTCCTGCTGCTGAATTCGCATTCGGCGCAGGCGCAAAACACGTTCGGCAACGTCATCCTGGGCGGCGGCGGTTATGTCACCGGCGTGCTCGGCGTTCCCGGCCAGCAGAATTTGTTTTACGCCAAGACCGACGTTGGCGGCGCCTACCGCTGGGATGAACTGAATCAATCCTGGATTCCATTGCTGGATTGGAATTCGCAAAACCAGACCACCTACCAGGGCGTCGAGAGCATTGCCGTCGACCCGCAATCGCCGAACAAGGTTTACATCCTTGCCGGGACGTCCTACTGGAACGGCGGCGCCAGCGCGGTGCTGCGGTCGAGCGATTACGGGGCGACCTTCGCGATCACGGATGTGACTTCGAAATTCAAGGCGAACGGGAACGGGCCGGACCGGCAGAAGGGCGAGACGCTGGCGGTGGACCCGAACCTGGGCAACGTTCTGTTTTGCGGCAGCCGCGCGAACGGGCTTTTCAAGAGCACCGACTCCGGCGCCACGTGGAACGCGGTGAGCAGCCTCAGCGTCGGCGGCACAAGCATCAGCTTCGTGCTGTTCGATCCCCAAAGCGGCAGCTCCGGCACCGCGACCCCGCGCATTTTCGTCGGCGTATTCCGAACCGGAACGAATCTCTACGTGAGCAACAACGGCGGCGTCAGTTGGGCGCCGGTTTCCAACCAGCCGACCAACGGCTACCCGGAAAAGGCCGCCTTGTCTTCCAACAACAATCTGTATCTCACTTACGGCGTCGATCCGAACGGCTCCCTGTGGAAATACAATCTGACCAATTCGACCTGGCGGAACTGTTCGCCGAGCGGCACGTTGACTTACTGCGGCATCAGCGTTTCGCCTCAGAATCCCGATTTCGTCGTGGCGAGCACCTACTCGGAATGGCTGCAGCAGCCCTGGGGCTGGGGCGACCGGATCTACGTGAGCTCGAATGGCGGGACGAACTGGACGGACATCATCGCCAGCGGCCGCGTGACGATGAATCCCAACGGATTTCCGTACATCGTCAACCATGCCGTCCACTGGGCCGGCGCCCTGGCGCTCGATCCTTTCAACACCAACCGCGTCTTCATCGGCTCCGGCAACGGCATTTTTTCCACCACGAACCTGAACGCAGGGCTGACGACGTCCACCTGGAAATTCATGTGTCGCGGCCTGGAGGAAACCGTGCCGATCACCTTCTGCAGCGTGCCCAATGGCGGCCCGTTCCTCAATTCGGTCGGCGACCAGAACGGCTTTGTCCATACCGACATCAACGTTTCGCCGTCGCTCACCATGAGCCAGGTGCGCGATTTCGCGTACGCCTCGAAGCGCACGAATGTCTACGCGGCGGTCTACGCCAGCGGGGAATGTTATTACTCGACGGGACCTTACAGCGGGTGGACGAAATATCCCTCCGCGCCGAACGGCATGACCGACGGTTACGTGGGAATGTCGGCGGATGGTTCCACCGTGGTGTGGCGTTCGACGATGAGCAGCACCAACGCGTGTTACGTCAACACCAACCCGGCCACGGCGTGGATCCCGTGTGCGGGCGTGACCTTCGCCGCCAGCCCGAAGGGAGATTCCGAGAATTCCTCGAAATTCTACGCCTACAACAGCAGCGACGGCTACGTCTACGTGAGCACCAATGGCGGGTTTAACTTCTATCGTTCCGGCTCTGCCGGCACCGGCGGATCCCTGCGCGTCGCGCCCGGGTTCGAAGGGCACGTCTGGGTTTCGCTCGGCACCGGGGGCGTGAAATACTCCACCAATTCCGGCGCTACATTTTACAGCGGGAACCTCAATGTCTGCGACGCGCTCGCGTTCGGCAAAGCCGCCCCGGGCGCTTCCTATCCCACCCTCTTCATCTGGGGCAGACCCACCAGCGGCAGCGCCACCGGCATGTATCGCTCGAACGACCGCGGCGCCACCTGGGTCCGCGTCAACGACGACCAGCATCAATACGGCGGACGCGGCAACGCCGGGCTGATCGAGGGCGACAAAAACGTCCACGGACGCGTCTACATGAGCAGTGCCGGTCGCGGCGTCATCTGGATGAGTTCCTCCGTCGCGGTGACCAACATCGGTGTGGCTCCGGACTCGGTTTCCACCAACCCGGGCGCCGTCTTCCAACTCACCGCGACCGTCGCTCCCGCGAATGCCACGTATCCGTCCGTCACCTGGTCCACCGCCGATCCGAACGTCGCCACGGTAGATTCCTCCGGCCTGGTCACCGCCGTCGCTGCCGGCAGCGCGACGGTTTCCGCGACGACCCTCGACGGCGGCCTCGTCTCGGGTTGCGTGGTCACGGTGTCGAACCCGGTTCAGATTCCCCCGCCGCTCGGCGTCTCAATTTCCGGCGATCTCTCCACGCTCACTCTATCGTGGCCCGAGCTTTACGCCGGCTGGATTCTCCAGGTGCAAACCAACGCGCCGGGCGAAGGTCTCGGCACGAATTGGGTCACGGTGCCGGATTCTGACGGCACCAACCAGATGAGCGTACCCATCGATCCATCCGTCGGCTCTGTCTTCTACCGACTGATGTCGCCGTGATGGTTTGTAGCGCAGGCTCGGCCCCTTCAATGTCGGGCCGGGCCCAGGTGGGGCAGGCCGTTCCGGGCGAGCAGCCGGTTGAAGCTGCACGCGCCGCAATGATCCTCGCCGCCCGCATTGGCGGCGCCGGGGGCGAAACAGGGCGGCAGCGGCAGCCCGGCAGGCGTTGCGGTCGCGTTCCAGGAGGACGGCGCGCCGGCGGAACCGGCCGTGTTCTTCGCGATTGGGAAAAGCCGGCCCTCGAAAACCGTTCCCCAGATCGGAATATCCTTCAGCTTCATCGGGTCCACCGTCATCGGGTCCTGCTCCAGCACGGTGAAATTCGCGATCTTTCCCGGCGCGATGCTGCCCAGTTCGTTTTCCTTCTGCCACGACCAGGCGGCTTCGATGGTGATGCCGCGGAGGGCGTCCTCGATGCTGATGCGCTGTTCGGGTGCAGCCACGCGGCCGGACGGGGTCACGCGATTGACGGCGCACCACGCGAGAAACAACGGGTCGCTCGGAGCCATCGGAAGGTCCGAGTGGAACGAGAGCGGGATATGCCGCTTCACGACAGATGCCGACCGCACCATGCTGTCGGCCCGCTCCGGCCCGAGGCCCACGACGCTGTATTTGTCGGCAAACCCCACCGGGTAATACGGGTTCGCGCTGACGATCGCGCCCAAGCGCGCAATGCGGGCGACCTGTTCCTCGCTCGAATTGGCAAAGTGAACGATCACCGTTCGATGGTTCGGGCGCGGGTTCTCGCGCATCCGGCATTCCAGGATGTCCAGCAGCACTTCAAGCCCCTCGTCGCCGTTGACATGCACATGAATCTGGTAGCCCGCGTCCCAGTAAACCCTGCTGCGTTCTTCGAGGTTTGTTGGCGTGGTCATCCATTCACCGTGATGCGAGGGATCCGGTTTGCCGTCGGCGCCGAGGTAGGGTGTTTTCATCTGCATGAGCTGCGAGATGATCGCGCCGTCGGCGAAGAGTTTGATCTGCCTTGGTAAGAACGCGACTTTGCCGGCGGCGTTGTCGCGGATGATCTGTTCGCCGTCGGCGAGCGCTGCGGCGGCGGGCACGCCGCGGTCGATGTAGCCCCGGCCGTCCACGATGAAGAAGCTGTAGAACGGCGTGTCATCGGCGCCGAGGATCTGGTGGTAAAGCTTGAGCAGGTCCGGCGTGACCAGCGCCCCGGGTTCGCAGTAGGCGGTGACGCCCTTGGAATGTTCGTAGGCGATCATCTGCTTGAGCCCAAATTCGAATCGCTGCGGTGTCGCGAAAACGCCCAGCAGCGGCGTGATGATGAGGTTCATGCCCGTCTCCCACCAGTGGCCTTCCGCCCAGTTGAACATCCGGCTGGCGTCGCCGTGTCCCTGCATGGACTGCTCGGTGAGGCCCAGCGCCCGGATCGCGGCGGAGTTCAGATAGAATTCATGGCACGACCGCTGCCACACCATGATGGGGCGCGTCGCGCTGATGCCGTCGAGCGTCGCCCGGTCGAGCTTGCCATGCCAGAGCTCGTGATAACCCCAACTGAAAAGCCAGTCGGTCCGATTGGTCATCGACGCCTCCGCGGCCCTGAGCCGGGCGAAGTATTCGGCCGGCGTGCCGGCCGCGGGAAAGGTGCGCTCGGGCAGCACCCAGGCCTCGGGCGCGATCACCTCGGTCGACAACGTGAGCGCGCCGAGGATCGGATGCAAATGCTGGTCGATGAATCCGGGCAGCAGCACACGCGCCGCGAAAGTGCTGTCGACGACATAATTCGTCCCGCCCAGCGCGGCTTTGACTTCATCCAGCGAACCGGCCGCAACGATGCGATCGCCCCGGACTGCGACGGCGGTTGCCACCGGGTTGGCGGGTTCCATGGTGACGATTTTGCCGGCGGTGTAGATCGTCACCGGCGCTGCCGCCGCCGCTTTCAGACCGTTTCCGATCGCCTCGTTGACGCTGCCGTCGGCGAAGGCTGGCGCGACCGACAGCGCCCCGGCCAGCAGTGGGATCCAAATCCGCTTGAACCTGTTCATGATCATTTCGCCTGCAGAATCTGTTCGGTCACATTGATCGGCGGCTGGTCGAGCACCTTGGAGAACAGGACCGGGCCGACCGGTTTGTTCAGCGCGAACAGCGCGTTCAGGTCGATGAACACGTAATTCAACCGGTGCGCGTAATCCGCGACGAACAATTTGTTGTGGGTGAGATCCTTCACGAACACGATCTGCGCTGTTTCGAGCAGGGGTTTGCCCTGGTAATCGCCCGAGTTCACCGCGCCCATGGGGATGTCGACCGTGTTGATGATGTGGCCGGCGAGGGAACACGCCTCGGCGGAGTTGGCGACCGGCGCCGCAAACGACCGCAGCAGGCTCAGCTTCACGAAACGCGAAGCCGATTTGAAATCGCCCGGCAGCCCGGTCAATCCGTCGCCCGTGCTGAGCTGGTCCAGCGTGTAGCCGTTCATGGAGACGTGCGCGGTGTCCTTGCTGGTGAGCGTCATGTAATTCCGGAGGTTCGCCAGGTGCCAGTCGTACGGCGGGCTGTTGGCGAACGAATGCGTGACGTTGTCGTGCAGGTTCAATTTGCCTTTCACGTATTCGATCACCAGTCCGGCGCCGGTGCGGTCGGTGACCACGATATGGATGCT
Organism: Verrucomicrobiota bacterium; assembly: GCA_046346665.1. Taxonomy (GTDB): domain Bacteria; phylum Verrucomicrobiota; class Verrucomicrobiia; order Limisphaerales; family JAXMHQ01; genus JAXMHQ01. The sequence goes on along the minus strand of JAXMHQ010000024.1, from coordinate 31,111 downwards.
GGCGCTGCCTTCGCTGGAGACGGCCGGCGTCCAGACGGTGCATTTCGGCAATGCGTCGCGCACCTCCGACACCGTCGCGAAGTTGCCCAGCAGCCAGTCGCCCAGGTCCGAAAGCGCGATCACGGCCTTGCTTTCGGGTGTGACGGTTTGAAACTCGGTGAACCCGGGCAGGTTCAATCCTTCCATGTTCAACCCCGCTTCGTTCTGCCCGGAATCCAGCCCGGCCTGCACCGCCACACCGACTCCCGCATAGGCATACTTGCTGGTCCAGGTCGTTCCCTTGAAACCGGGTGCCACCTTGTCCGCGGGGTAACTGCCCGTGAACGCGCGGCCGCGCGGAATGATCATGAAGGTGTAACCCATCGGGAAACTCCATTCGATGGACCGGCCGATCGCGACCGTGCCGTCCGTCGCCTGGACATCGACGAAGGAACAGGCGCCGGCGGGGCCGGTCAGAAGCCAGGGCGCCAGGGCGGCGCAGAGGATCGTTTTCAGACCGGCGTTCATTTGCCGGGGAGCTGGAGGCAGGGTGGAGTTCATATTAGTTCGTTTTGGATGTTGAGGTTTATGTGGGCGGAAACAGGAACGAAAGGGTGAGTTCGAGCTGCCAGTGCTCCTGGAATTGCGGGCGGACGACATTGTAATAAACGGAGCCGCTGAGCGAGAGGGATTGCCGGGCGATTTTGAAAGTGCGCGAGATGCCGCCCCCCAGCGGGACGGTCCACGCATCGTCGGGCGCCTTCCAGTCCGCGGTGAAAGTCGGACTGGTGCCGATCGCCCAACCGTGCGGGAGGTTATAGTTGACGAAAGGTTCAATGTTGAACGGGGAGGTGGGAGGGCGCCCGCTCTCGCCGGCCACGGACCAGGTCTGAGTGATCAGCGCTCCAATCACCCACGGTCCGCGCGATACAACCGCGACCAGCGACGGACCGAAATTCCACTGGCCGGCGCCCAGCGAATCCGCCGTGGCCGTCGGAAACATCGCCATCGGGCCCACGCCCCACAGCACGTCGCTCCGGGTGTTTGGCGACAGGAATGTCTCCACCTTCAAATCGCCGAGCCCGGCCTGGCGTTGTCCGCCGCCCAGCGGGATGTCGAGGATCGGCAGGATAGGGCGGACGACGCAGTTCCAGTTCGAACTGAGCGCGATCGGAATAATGGGCTGGATGTTCAGTTGGTAGCCCATTTCATTGTCAGGCCCCATGCCGAGGTTGAAGTTGTTCTGCAGCGGCGCGGTCAGGACGGGCGACAGCGGATTCTGGGCGGCCTTGGCGAGGGATTCGACGCTGTCCTCCGCGAGCGCCGGGGCGGCCCCAGCGGCCGCCAGCAGCAAGACCAGGATCCAGCGCATGCCGAAATCCCCGGCCGACACAACATGGCCCGGGGTAAATTGAAAGAATCTGGCTGACCTTTTCACCCTGAGAAACCCGGCAACTATCCTTGTTGATATCGGCCAAAACCGCGCCGGCTAAATTGGAAAAAATGACGACTCCGCAGGAGCAAATGCGGAAAAGGCAATCCGCAGATTTCGCAGATTTCGCGGATTGGCCAGGGAAATGATGCCACCGCCAAAGGCGCCATGCCCAAATCCCCTCTGCGCAATCTGCGCAATCTGCGGAGCGCTTTTACTGGATCAGACGAACAATCCCTTCAGCCGGGGATCTGTTTCCAGGAAGTGCCCGAGTTTTTCGGCGGAGCCGGGCTCGGAAAGGATCGTGTAATAGCCCGGCTTGATGGAAGGCGCGGATCGGAACGCGGCGAGCCAGTCCTTTTTCACGAACGGATCCCGCCGAATTTCATCCCAGAACCCGGTCGCGTCGAAGAGATCGGCAATGCGCTGGGTGCCGTGTTGCTGAAGCTGGCTGACGAGGTAGGTCGCCACTCCGACCTGCAATCCGTGCAGCCGGGGTTTCGGGTTGATGGCATCGAGCGCGTGCGAGACCAGGTGCTCGCTGCCGCTGGCCGGGCGGGAGGAGCCGCAGATCTCCATCGCGACGCCGTTCAACATCAGCGCCGTCGCCAGCAGCCGGATGCCGTCCAGGTCTCGCTTCGGGTTTGCCATCAGTTGAAACACCGTCGCGTCCGACAGCAGTGCGGCGAAATCGTTGACCGGCGTCCCGTTCGCGGCGAACGCCAGCTTCCAATCGCGCACGGCCGTTATCTTCGCGACGGAATCGCCGATGCCGGCGCACCAGAGAACCACCGGCGCGTTCAGGCAGATTTCGGTGTCGATCACAACGCCGTAGGGCATCGCGGACGGGAGCGACCGCCGTTTGCCCCGGATTTCAAGGCTGGATTGCGGACTGCAAAATCCGTCGTTCGACAGCGACGTCGGCACCGCGACGTACGGCAGCCGGAGAAGGAAGGAAACGTACTTGGCCACATCGAGCGCTTTGCCGCCGCCCAGTCCGAGGACGGCGCGCGTGTCGACCGGCAGCGCCTCAAAAACCTTTTGCGCGTGTTCGTAGCTGGAAGAAAGGACCTCCTGTTCCTGCAGCACTTCAATCGATTCCGATCTCAGCGCCGCGCGGGCGCGGGCGAGGATGGAGTCGGGCAGCCCGGTGCTGGTCAGCAGCACGACCTTGTGAAACGCGGCGCGCCGGGCGTAAAGACCGAGCCGGTCCAGCGCGCCTTCCTTCATGCGCACCAGCGTGGGGATTTCAACAGGCGTGTTTTTCATGGCCGCTGCGGTTCAGTGTCCGTCAAGGATTGGGCGATTTCAAACCAGGATTCGAACGGCCGGAAGTCCTCGCCGATTTCCGACAGTTTTTTGGCGAGCCATTTCCTGGCGAACCGCATTTCCGGCGGCACGAGCAGCGCCGGGGCGAGGTCGGGCCGGCCGTCGCCTGCAAAAGCCACGGTGGAAGAGCGGCGCAGGGCTTCCCGCACCACGGCCACCTTGTTGACACCGAGTTGATCCGAAAAAAACGGCGACTTTTCCGGCAGCCGCATTTCCAGCCCGCGCGCGGCGGAGTAACTTCCCGGGTTCGCCTGGACATCCAGGGCCACCGCGGCGCCGGACAGCAGTCGTTCGATGTACCAGGCGCAGCCCGCCGAGGCCACGGTCACGCTCCAGCCGTTCTTCTCCAGCAGCGCCACCGCTTCCTTCATGCGCGGATCGAGCCCCATCGCGTTCACGATTTCCAGGATCTTTGCCTCCGGCGCGCGGATGCCGGCGAAGATCCGCCGCAACGCTTCGAAATGCGTCAATTCCCCCGCCTCGTAGCGCACCCAATAATCCCCGGCAATCTCCGGAAATTCCCGGCTGACCAGGTCGTAAAAATCAAACGCCGTCATGGTCCCGTCGAAATCCGAAACCAGGATCCCGCGTGCGGCAGTGGTGGACTCGCTCATAATTCCAGGCAGTTATTTCGATCCGTGTTCATCCGTGCTCATCCGTGGTTAAAAGCCTTTTCAACTGAAGCGCTCCGGCTAAGGCCTTGCCCAGGCGCTGCCCACCTGGATGTAAAGCGCGACGGTGTCGGCGCTGAACGCGACGTCGAACCCGGCGTGAATTCCATACTTGCGCGCCAGTTCGTAGCGAAATCCGAGGCCGCCGGTCACAATGCCCTCGGAATTCTTGAATTGCTGGAAACTGTTCCACGCGCCGCCGCCGCCGACGAACACGATGGCACTGTAACGCTTCCAGAATTGCCAGCGCAATTCCGGCTCGATCTGGGCGATCTCCTGTCCCTGGTAACGCATCGCCGGAGCGCCGCGCAGCGTGAGGTAGGGCCGCATGTAAAACGGGCAGTTCCCGAAACTCGCCGCCACCTCGCTGCGCACACCCAGAAACCACCGGTCCCCCAACGGCACGTACTGAATGTACAACAGGTTCGCTTTCTGGAAGTCCGTGTCGCCCCCTAACGACGGGCTGTAAAGCCCGCCTGCGGCCTCCAGGTACATGCCGCGATTTGGCGTGAATACATTGTCGCGCGTGTCGTAAGTGGCCGACGGCAGCAGCCCGCCCACATTTATCTCGTGGCTGAACGACGGCAGCCCGGGCGTGCCGGCCGGCGCCTGGAAACTCACCTCGGTCGCCGAGAAGGTGTATCCCAATCCCGCCCAGAAATGAGATCCGCCAAACTGGTACCGCGGTGTCAGCATCACTCCGCGCGGCTCAAGCGTGTAGCGCAGCGGATGGCCGTTGAGAATCGAATCATTGCCAAGCCCGTAATAATCCAGGTTGATCGACGCGTAGACCGCCGCAACCTGCGTCTGAAGGCGGTTTTGAAACCAGTGGCGGATGTCAACCGCGCCTGCGCCCCACGAGCCGTTCCCCGTTCCCAGGCCGCCCACCGCGGTGATGTCGGGACGTTCGAGGCTGCCGACGGATTTTCCAAGAGGCTGGCTGATGAACGCGATTCCGCCGAGTGCGCCGTAGCCCACCGCCGGTTCCGTGATGGGGATCACAATCGGCAGGAACCCGTATTTCTCGTCCAGGAAACCGCTGATATCGAACCAGCCGTCTTCCGCCGACCTGAATTTGGACGGGGCATTCGTCGCCGCGGGCGCGTCGACAAGGTTGGTCTGGCCGAACCCGGTCCCCACGGAGGCCAGGCAGATCAGCAAAATCCAGAAGCGCATGATTTCATACCGGTTCGAGAGGAAATGGCCGGAAACCACCGGCCCGGCGCCCGGGAGCCGGCCGATCCGGAATGCATTGCCCGTCATTCGAAAAAAGTCAGCGTCTGCCGGCTCGACCCGACGGTCGCGGCGACGAGGGGATGGACGGCATGGGGCCCGGCGCCGGCCGGGGAGGCGGGGTCGGTTTGACGATGGGATGCTCCGGCTTCAAATCCGGGCGCCCCGGCTCCGGCGGAGTGACGATCACATCGGGCGGATAATAATCCGATCCGTTGTACCACGGATCATACCAGCCCGTGCCGTAGTAGACACCGACGCCGACCTGGGCCCCGCCGCCCGTGCTCTCGCAACCGCAATAAAACCCCGCCGGCAACAACAATCCGGCCATAAGCGTTGTAATTGTCAGGCATCGTTTCATATCACGGCGCTCCCTTCGAAGGTTGTCCCGACCATTCCATGATGCCCACGGCCGCGCCCGAAGGATCCCCGACGACGGCGAGTTTCCCGCCGAAAAGCTCCGGCCTGGGTTCCAGCAGCGTCTTGCCCCCAAGCTCCTTCGCCCGGGCGATCGAATCCGGCACGCTTTTCACGCGCACAAACAGCAGCCATGTCGGCCGAATGTCGGCCGCATCCGCCGGTAACCCGCGCACCGTCGCCCGTGCGTAACCCTCCGCGGCCAGGATATAATCGCTCGCCCGCGCACTGTTCGTGTTCTCCAGGATGTCGTATCCCGCGACGGAACGATAAAATTCCGCCGCCTTGCGCGCATCGCGGCTCATCAATTGAATCCAGATCCAATCGCCCGGGTCGGCCAGAAAATCCTGCGGATCCCCGGCGCTCGACCGGACGACCCCGAACAGCGCGCCCTCCGGATCGGCGAACGTGGCTTGTTCGCCCCGATTCGGCAGTTTTTGGGCGGAGGCCAGGATTCTGCCGCCGGCATTGGTGACAGTCTGCGCCACGCGGCCGACGCTGGGGACCGAGATGTATCCGATCCATCGCGGCTTTTTGGCGGGATCCGACGGCTTCGGGCGCTGGAACATCCCGCACAGCGGCCGCTCGTCGTTCGCCGCCACGAGATACCCGTCGTAATCGCGAAAGGTCCATCCGAACAGGCCGCTGTAGAATTTTTGCGCGCCCGCCAGGTCGTCCGTAACGAGGTCGGCCCAGACGAACTTTCCGGGCAAGCGCGGGCTGCCCGAGACCGTGGTCAGCGGAGGCAGGTTGTCTATAGGACCGGCAGTGGCGGGGGGCGATGCGGACCCGCAGAGCAATCCGGCCAGCAAAACCGTTCGCAGGTTGGAAATGAATGTTTTCATGGGGCAAAGCAGTTCAGTTGACTTCATCAGGACGGGCGCGTCCGGCACGACAGTCTGTGCCGCCTGCCGTTCCAGGTCAACTCGCGGAAGCGCTTCGGGTGCGATTTGAACTGAGGGTCCAACAACCGGGAGGGACGAGCTATGCGAGTCCCCATCCTGATCTTTGTTGCTTGAGTTGGGGACTCGCCGTAGCTCGTCCCTCCCGCGCAGTGCCGGAGAGCTTGATTTCGCAGGCGGAACCGGACACTTTGAGTCTCGCAATCCAGAAGTCGGGCAGATGAAATTTTCATTTCGATTGTGGCGGCCGGTTTTGCCGGTGTTGATGGCGGCCCTGTTGGCAACCGGTTGCGTGACGGGGCTTGGGCCGAAGGCAATTCGCGAGGACCGCCCGGATTACAACCAGCAGATCGTCCGGTCGGGCGACGAACAGATGTTGCTGAACCTGGTGCGCATTCGCTACAACGACACACCGCTTTTTCTTGAGTTGGGTTCCGTCGTGACGTCCTACGGCTACGATGCTGCGGTAAATGCGGGCGGGCAGTTGAACACCGGCCCCACGACCGGCCAGGGCAACCTGGGCGCGGCGCTCAGTTATTCGGAGCATCCCACCATCACCTACACGCCGCTGACCGGCGACCAGTTTGCCGAGCGGCTTCTTTCGCCCGTGCCGCTCGATTCGGTCATGCTCTTTTCCCAGAGCGGTTGGAGCACCAAGCGACTCATGCTGGTGACCGTGCTGCGCATGAACGACCTGTTCAATGTTCCCACCGCGAGCGGGCCGACGCCGGCCCGCGCGCCGGATTACGAGCGGTTTCTCGACTTCACCCGGCGCTTCCAGGCGCTGCAGGACGCAGGCCTCGTCGGGCTCAACTGGGAACGCCAGATGCATGAAACCAACGTCCCGGGCCGCGAACCGCATTTCTGGATTCGCCTGCCCGCCGACCCCAATTCACCCCTCGCCGCGGATGCACTGTCCGTCCGCCGCGACCTGGAACTCGAATCCGGCCGGAGCGATTTTCTCATCACCGCGTTCCCTTTCCATCGGCAGCCGGATGAACTTGGGATCCGCTGCCGTTCGCTCATGGGCATCCTTTTCTTCCTGTCCACCTCCGTCGAACCCCCGCCGCCCCACGTGCAGGAGGGGCTTCTGACCGTCACGCGCAACTCGGACGGGACCGCCTTCGACTGGCACACCTTGAGCGGGGAGGTGATGACCATCCATTCCCGGCGGGACAAACCCCCGCGGGCCGCCGTGGCCGTGCGCTACCGGGACTGGTGGTTTTACATCGCCGATGACGACCAGAATTCCAAAGTCACCTTCAACCTGTTGAACATCCTGTTCCAGCTCCAGGCCAGCACAGGCTCCGGGAAATCCCCGCTGCTGACACTCCCCGTTGGGCAATAGACCACATCCTCTCATGGCAAAACCGCTTCAAAACAAATGGTCCCTCGTCACCGGCGCCAGTCGCGGCGTTGGCCGGCACGTCAGCGAAGGCCTCGCCGGGCTCGGATCCAACGTCATCCTGCACAGCCGCGACCTCGCCCACACGCGCGACCTGGCCGCCAATCTGGAGAAACTCGGCGTGCAAGTCGCCGCCGTCGCCGGCGAATTGTCCGACCAGGCGCAAGTGGACGCCATGCTCGACGCCGCGCTGAAAAAGGCCGGGCACATCGACATCGTCTACAACAACGCCGCCATCATGACGCCGTGGCGGGAAAATCCGTGGGACATTCCCGCGCAGGATTTCCGGAAGAGTTTCGAGGTGAACGTCATCAGCCTGGCCCGGATTTGCTACCGGCTGGTCCCGCCCATGCTGGAGCGCAAATGGGGCCGGGTGATTAACGTGACGTCCGGGATCATGAACGAGCCGAACCTCACGCCGTACGCGGTCTCGAAGGCGGCGGTCGACAAGTTCGTTCGCGATTTCGTCCCGCGCCTCGCCGGCACGGGCGTGCAGATGAACCTGCTCGATCCCGGCTGGCTGCGGACGGACCTGGGCGGGCCGAAGGCCCCCAACGATCCCGCCTCCGTTCTCCCCGGCGCGCTCGTGCCCGCGCTGCTGAACGACGGCATCAGCGGCCGGTTTTTCCGCGCGCAGGATTACGCCGGGATGGACCTGCAGTCAGCCCTGGGCAAAGCATGAGGCCGTCAATCCATTGCGCGCGGCGCGGTTTCACATTGATTGAGCTGCTTGTCGTCATCGCCATCATCGGGATTCTAGCCGCCATGCTGCTGCCGGCCCTGGCGAAATCCAAGATGCAGGCCTGGAAAACCCAATCGATCAACAATCTCAAACAGCTCCAGCTCGGCGCGCGGATGTACGCCGAGGACAACGACGATGTCCTGCTGCCCAATGCGCCGTACAATCCGCCGTCCCCCGGCAGCAAGGCGTGGATCGATGTCAGCACGGCGACTTACATCGAGGGATTGAACTACGAAGGCGGCAACACGAACCGGGATCTCTACACGAAAGGCCTCCTGGCGCCTTACCTGGCCAACCAGCTCGCCGTCTACCGGTCGCCCGCGGACGTGACGCTCTCCAAGAACGGCCAGCGGATTCGCAGCTACAGCATGAACGGCCAGGTAGGCTGCAAATATCTCATCGGCAAAATCAATTTCAACGCCCCCGGGAAACAATACGTGAAACAATCCAGCATCACCCGGCCGTCGCCTTCGGATCTGTTCGTCTTTTGCGAGGAAAACCCCGCCACAATCAACGACGGCTACCTCCAGGTCGCCACACAGCCGACTCACACCACGTTCCCGGACCCGCCCGCGGCCTACCTCGGCGGCTGCTGCGGATTTTCATTTTGCGACGGCCACGGCGAGGCGCACAAGTGGAAGACGGATGTCCTGCTCAAGGCGTCCGGTTACAGCCCGATCTTCAACGACGGCAAGAACAATCCGGATTGGATCTGGTATTCCCAGCACGCCTGCGCGAACTGATCCGCGGCGGTCTTAATTCAACACCAGCCGGAACCGGACGAAGCGCGGGGCGATGGACGTTTCCACCGCCGCGGTGTCGTGCACGGTTTCCTGCCGCAGGTAGGCAGTGCCGCTTTCGGAAACAAACCCCGGTCCGGCGGGCGTGTTCGTCCCGGTCGCGCTGAACAGCGAACTCCAGGTCACGAGGTCTTCCGACGCCTCCACCACGTAGGTCAGGTTGCTCTGGCCCAGTTGACGCGGGAATTGCACCGTCAGGAACGTATTCGTCTGAGGACCCGACGCCCACGGCTGCAAACTGAATTGCGGCAGCGCCGGCGCATCATTCGTCTGCGGCGACAGGTTGAACGCGTATTCCATCAGATTCTGAACCCCATCGCCGTCCGGATCGGCCGTCGGATTCGCCGCCGCCCCGGTCAGCCCGTAACCCGTGGTCCAATCGGAGTAACTCAGCGGATGCACCAGTTTCGAAAGCAGGAACAGGTAGGCCGCCTGGTACAGAATGTCCGGCTCGGTCACTTCCCACGAATCTTCCGGCCACGACGTGTTCCAATCCTTGTAGGATTTCTGCGGCGGCTGGTCCATGGGCGGCGCGAGCCGCGGGCCGCTGTAGGACGCGTCGGGCGCGAAGTTCTTGTTCGCGCCGCCGGGGAGATAACCGGGCGGCGGACCGTTCGGCGAGGTGAGCGCGTTGTCCCAGATCGTGCCGTTGCCGAACCAGGTGTGATAAAACTCGTTCACGCAGTTCTCCGCGCCGTAATCATACATGTTCGACAGGTAAACCATCGTGAACGGGTTCACGCCGTGAATGTAGTGAATGTAGCCGGCCGAGGCGGCCTTGTAACCGGCGGCGGCGGCGGGATTCAACCCGTAAGTGAGCTGGTCGGCCAGGAGAATTCCCGCGTGGCTCTTGATGGAATTGTTGCCCCAATCGTATTGCGCATCGGGCTCGTAAGCCCGGTAGGCGTCGGTCTGGGCGGTCCATGCGCCGTAGAAATCGCCGCCATTGATCGAGTTCTGCTTGGAATTCCGGATGCCATTGGCGACCGATGTCGAAACACCCGGCAACGTGGTGTAATAGAGCAGGGCGTCCTGGATGGAACTCTGATAGGGGCCCCACCAACCCGAGGAGATGGCCTGGACGGAACCGTAATTGGATTCCACGAACGTCTTGTAGGCCGCCTGGCCGGTGATGTCGTAGAGGAAAATCGCCGCGCGGATGCGCAAGTTCAGCCGGCCGGCGTCGTTGACCTCGGGATCGGCGCTGGAGAACCCGGCGTTGTTGAACAGCACCGCCGGATTCGCCACGGCCCAGTTGTAGGCCGTGACGGCGGCGTTGCTGAGCGTGTTGGCGTAATTGGTCATGCCGACCGACCGATAAACGCGCACGGCGTGCGCAAAGCTGCCGGCCGCGCTCAGCGTGGCGGAGGTGCTTTCCGCCCCGTAAAACACCTGGTCGGCCGTGGCGCTCGGGGGCGACGACCCGCCGTTGGCCCCCATCTTCGACAGCACCGAGCCGTTCGCATTCTGCATCCGCAACACCCAGTCCAGCTCCCACTTGATCTCGTCCAGCAAATCCGGGATGCCGTTGCCGGATTCCGGGATGTTCCAGTCGTCGGGCCAGATCAGCGGGTTTTGTTGATAGGCAAAAAACAGGTCCGAGAACAAACTGTCGGTCCAGGTGACATACTTGTTGTAATCGCCCGCGTCGAACCAGCCGCCGCGCAAATCCTTCTCCGTGCCGGCCACCGGGTTGCTGACCAGCCGGCAATGGCTGTCCTGCAGTGGCCCCATGAAGTTCGTGCCGTCGGCCCAGCGCGCGTCGGTGTAGGGAACCGTCTTCGCCGCGCCGCGCCGCTGGTAATAAAACATGCGGCCCGCCTGTTTCGCCACCGTCTCGTAAACGTTCTGGGCGATGCGGAATCGCGCCGACCGCGTGCCGTTGGCGGGGTCGAAGATGTAATAATCCCCCCAGTTGGTGACGCTGGTGAAGTCAAACCACCAGGCGCGGTCGCCGGACTGGGTGTGGGTGGCGCCGCCGTTCCAGGCGGTGGGCGAGCCCGAATACACGACCGTATTGCTGTCCCAGGTTCGGACCTGCAGCGTGGCGCCGGGCGTGTAATTGACGCCGGCATTGTAGCCGGTTTGGGGATCCGAAATGACGGCAACCTTCGTCAGCTCGGGCAAATAACCGAACTGATCCACGGCGATGCGCAGCGTGTAGGCGCCCGGCGCGGCCGCGGGTGTGCCGGTCACGGTGATGTTGGCAATGGTTGAATCGAGCGTGCTCGCGCCGTCATACACGAGGCGCGCCTGCACGCCGTAGCCGCCTATCGCCACGTTGGTCCAGGCGTAGGTGTACGGCGGCGCGGCATCTTCCGCCAGCAACACCGAGCCCCCGTAAAACTGGACTTTGTTGATCGTGTGCCCGTTCGTCGTCACCGTGGCGGCAAGAGTGATCGATGCCGGCGCGGCGAATGAAGCGCCGTTGGCGGGCGTGGTCAGGGCAATGACCGGCGCCCCGGACGGCGCGCCCGAATTCGTCGTCAGCACAATGTCATCCACATAAAACGTGGCAATCGCCGAGCCCGTGCTGTTCTGAATCCAAAAGCCGTCGAAATCGCTGCGACTGGCCACGCCGAGGGAGGCGAGCGGAATGGAGATGTGCTGCCAGGTGTTGGCGGCGAGGGCGGGGATGCTGGCGGTCGATTGCGAGGCGCCGCCGGCATGGCCGGTCACCTGGAGTTGCTGCCCGCCGCCGGTCCCGCCGTTGATCCAGAAATCCAGGTTGGAATAATTGCCGGAATTAAAAGCGGCGCGCGCGATGTAAAGCGCCTCGTAACCGCCGGCCGTGACGGAGACGGAGTTTGCGCCCGAATGCACCGGTGTGGTGTTGGCGTAATTGTGCGTCGCCCAGCCCCAGTCCGACCAGCCGTTCTGAAGCGAGTCGGTGTAAACCGCCATGTTTTGCGCGGAAAGCCGGAGGGCGGAGCCTGCGAGAAAAGACAAGGAAACGCTGAGAAGCGAGATGCGCTTGACAGCCCGGGAACAAAAGGCACGTTGCATCGCATCTTTATCATGCCGCGGACGGCTCCCAACCACAAGCCTGCGCTTGTCACCAGTTTTGAGGACAGCCCGTAGCCGCGATCGTCAGATCGCGGATGTTTGGCCCACACAAGGATCCGCAATCTCACTATTGCGGCTGCAGTTCCAGGCCGCGCTAAGCCGCCAGGGTGGCGAGCGGACGGTACCAGGAAGCGTGCTCGATATTTGAAATCAGGATGTCGTCGCGAACCTCCTTTCCACTGATGGCGCCCAGCGCCAGGTCCAGATGCTCGTCCCGCACCACCACCTCCAGCTTGATGAGCGGCACAAAATCCACCGTGAATTCCCGGCTTCGATAAATCTCCACGTGCGATTCGTTCACGCTGAAATCCTTCACTTCCGAGGCCGTGAGCCGGCGCACGCCGATTTCAAGCAACTCGCGTTTGATGCTTTCGAAACGGGCCGGTTTGATGAGTGCTTCGATCTTTTTCATGTGATCGACCCTCCCCAAGCATCGCCGGTGCCAGCCCGAAAATCCGCTGATTTCACCGAAATGTGCAGCCTCCCGACGCCACCTCGTGAGGCGATTTGTTCATGACAGCCAAAATACGACAGCAGAAAACGAAGCCCGCAAACACCCAGGACTAATCACTGACCCCTGACCACCGATAACTGATAACTGACAACTGATCACTGATCACCGTCCCCCCTTCCACCCCACCAGCCCCGCCTCCAACCGTCGAAGATCCCGGGGCAATTCAACGGACCACGAAACCGTCGCGCCCGGCCGATCGGGATGTTCAAGCGCCAGGCTTTCGGCATGCAGGGCCTGCCTTTCGAACGCGAGGCAGGGCAGGGCAGGCGCGGAGCGGCGGGCGCCGGGATTGTAGGCGCGATCGCCGATGAGCGGCAGCCCGGCGTGGGCGGCCTGGGCGCGGATCTGGTGTTTGAGTCCGGTCTCGAGCCGGATCCGGAGTTTGGCCGCGAACAGACCTCCCCGGCCGAGCGGGTATTCGGCGAGCACCTCATAATGCGTTACGGCTTCCGTCGGCGGCGGGCCGGATCCCCGCGATGTCCGGGGAACAATCTCCTGCCGCAACTCGTCCTCGCTGAGCTGCACCCAGTCGCGCCAGGTGCCGCGCGGCGATTTTGGACGGCCTTCGACATACGCGATGTAAACCCGGTTCATGCGATGGGATCGAACCTGGTCGATGAGCGATTCGCGCGCCGCCGGGTTCATCGCGATGCACAAGGCGCCGCTGGTGTATTGATCCAGCCGGTGCACCGGCAGCGGCTGCAGCGCCCGGTAGGCCGCGGGCACGGAACGCCGCGCCGCCGCCCGATCCCGCGGCGCCAGCCGCCCGCTCAAGACGTCCGCCAGCACCCCCAGCGCCGAAGGTTCGTCCCTCGGGCCGGGCACCGACAGCAAACCGGGCCCCTTGTCCACCACCGCCAGCGCATGATCCAGGTAGAGCACCGAGAGACGCGGGTGTATCTTCCAGCCCGACCCGCAATCCAGTGTCGTGGCCCGGCGTCCGCCCAGTTCCAGGCCGGGCCCGGGATCGGGAATGAGTTCCTGGGGACGCCGGATGATTTGTCCTCGAATGCTGACGCGGCCGGACACGATCCATTGTTTCGCGCGCCCGCGCGGCGTCTCGGGATGGCGGAGCAGCACCCAATCGAGCAGCGGCTTCGATCCCGGCCCGCTCACGGCAATTCCTTCACGCGCTCGCCATCCTGCAGATTGAGCGGTCCTTCGGTCACCACGCGTTCGCCCGCGCTGACGCCGGAGCTGAGGGTGATTTCGTCACCGACCGCGAGGATGACCGCCACCGCGCGGCGTTCGGCGCGGCCGTTTTCAAGCACGAACACGATGTCCTGCCCGTCGCGGTTGCGCAGCGCGGACTTGGGAATCAAAAACTGCCGGCTCGGCGCCGATCCGCCCGCCTCGCGAAACGCCACCTTCACCCCCATCTCCGGCAGAATCCGCGGGTCGAGCTTGTCGAATCCGACCCGGACCTTCACGGTGGATTTCTGGCGGTCGGCCGTGGGAATGATGGCGATGACTTTGCAGGGAATGTGCCAGTCGGGATAGGCGTCGAGCGTGGCCACCACGGGCTGGCCGGGCTCCACTCGGTTGATGTAGCTCTCGTTCACATCGATTTCAATTTCCAGCGAATCCATGTCGACAATGGTGCCGATGCCGGTGCGCGTGAAGCCGCCGCCGGCCGAGACGGGCGAGATCATTTCGCCGGGTTGCGCATCCTTGGTCGTGACAATGCCGCCGAATGGCGCGCGGATGATCGTGTCATCGACCTGTTGCTGCCACATCGCCACCTGGCGGTCCGCGACAACGACCTCGCGCTCCTGCCGGGCGAGCCGCGCCTCGAGCGATTTGGCGTTGGCTTCCGCGCGGTCGAGGTCGCCCTGCGATGAAATATTCTGTCGCGCGAGTTCCGTGACGCGTTTGAATTCGAGGTTGGCCTGCTTGAGCTGGGCGCGGGTTTCGTCGAGGGCGGTGCGGGCCGACTCGAGTTGCGCACGGGCGACTTCCAGGTTGGCTTTGACATTCGTGTCATCGAGACGGGCGACGACCTGTCCTTCCTTCACCTTCATGCCTTCTTCGATCAGCACCTCGGTGACTTTGCCGGTGACTTTCGATGAGACGGTGGCGGCGCGGCGGGCTGTGACGTAGCCGGACGCGTTGAGAACCGTGCGATCGGCGCCCTGGGTTGCGGCCGACCGGACCTCCGCGCTGCGAACGCCGGGAACGGCGGACTGTCGAAGCCAGAACCAGCCGGCCAGCAGAATCACGATCACCACCACCGCCAGCACATAAGCCAGCGGGCGGTTGGATCGGGACGCTTGTTCGGGCCGGCGCTCGATGCGCAGGGCTTCGAGCGGGGTTTTTGGATCACTCATACCGGTGCCCGAACAAGCAACTGGATTTCCCTCCCGCGGTCAAGCCGGGGTTCATGCCGACACTCCAGAACTCCACGATTCCAACATCCCGTCTTTTCAAATTTTGAATGGCGCTTTCTCGGCGGCTGCGCTGGTGTCGATTCGAAAAGAACAGGGGGTCACCCATTAGCGCATATCAGTTCCTGGTTTCGTAGTATCGATATCTTGAAACCGGCCGGTCCGAGGGTTGACGGACGCGTAATCCCGGGGCCCCTTTGCAGTAATACTACAATACCGAGAAGCGACCCCTTCTCGGGAGGGGCGGGCGGCTGTGAGTCCTATCCGGTTGAGCAACCTCCGTTGAGCCGCTGCTATCTTTCAAGTAATCGCCGACCAACCAGGAGCCCGCGGTCAGGCACCCCGCCCGGCGTATCCTCCGAATTTGCGATGGAATTTGCGATTGGCGCGACGGCACCCCGGGCGTAAACTCGCCTCAGTCAAATATGAATCTCTCCTCTTGCCTGCGGTTCGCCGCCTGCTCCGGACTCCTCGCAGCCGCCTGCAGCCTGCACGCCGCCTCCGGCGATCCCTTCGGCGTCGGCGGACCCGAAATCATCCCGCCGGGCCCCGAATGGGTCCGGCATGCCGTCGTTTACCAGGTTTACCCGCAGACGTTTTACGATTCGAACGGCGACGGCGTCGGCGATTTGCCGGGCATCATCCAGAAGCTCGATTACATCAAAAGCCTCGGCGTGGACGCGATCTGGCTCAACCCTTTTTTTGATTCGCCCTTCAACGACGCCGGCTACGACATCCGGGATTATTACAAGATCGCCCCGCGTTACGGCAGCAACGCCGACGCGAAACGGCTCTTCGAAGAGGCGCACAAGCGCGGGCTGAAGGTGCTGTTCGATTACGTCGTCACCTACACGTCCATCGACAATCCCTGGTTCGTCGCGTCGTGCGAACAGGCGCCGTGCCCGACATCGAACTGGTATATCTGGACCGACAACGTCTGGAAAACCGAGCCGGGCAGCGCCTGGGTGCACGGGTATGGACATCGAAACGGAAATTTCCTCAGCAACTTTTTCTGGAACGAACCCGCGGTGAACTGGGGCTACGGCAAACCCGACCCCGCCAGCAAATGGCAGCTGCCCACCACGCACCCCGACGTTCTCGCCATGCGCGAGGAGATGAAGAAGGTGCTGCGATTCTGGATGGACATGGGCGCGGACGGGTTCCGCGCGGACATGGCGGGCGCGCTCGTGAAGGGCGAGGACCCGAAACGCGAGACGCTCGGCTACTGGCGCGAAGTGCGGCAGATCCTCGACGCGAATTATCCGCAGGCGTTCAATGTGTCCGAGTGGTCCTACCCGAAGGACGCCCTCGACGGCGCGTTCCAGGCGGACTTCTACCACTGGGTCGAGGGATTCAATGATCTCTACCAGAAGGAAAGCTGGCGCATCGGGAACGGCATGACGGATGGGCACAGCTTTTTCGACAAGGACGGCCAGGGCAACATCGCCGCGTTCATGACCAAATACCTGTCGGACTACCAGGCGACGCGGTCCAACGGCTACATCTGCCTGCCGCTGGGCAACCATGACATCGCCCGCATCAACAACCGCCGGACGCCGGCCGAGCTGGAAATGATCACGGCGTTCGGCATGACCATGCCCGGCGTGCCTTTCCTTTATTATGGAAACGAAATCGGCATGCGCCAGCTCGAGGGCCTGCCCCAGATCGAAGGCTGCTACGCGCCGCGCGCGGGCGCCCGCAGCCCGATGCAATGGAACACCGGCCGCAATCTCGGCTTTTCCGCCGCGCCGAAAAACAAGCTCTACCTGCCCGTCGACTCCGCCCCCGACGCCCCGAACGTCGCGGCGCAGGAAAAGGACCCCGACTCCCTGCTGAACCGGGTGCGTGAGCTGATCAAACTCAAACACACCGAACCCGCCCTGGCCGCCTGGGCCGATTTCATCCCGCTCGTCGCCCGCGAAAATACCTACCCGCTCGTCTATGCGCGGTCCGGCGGCGGACAGCTCATCCTCGCCGTGTTCAATCCCTCCGCCAAACCCGCCAAAGCCGGGTTCGAATTCCCCGTCGGCACGTCGGAATTGCGCCTCATCGCCGGCAGCGAAATCATCCTGCGCCGGGACGGATCGAAGTTCGAGATCGAAGTCCCCGGAATCACCTACGCCGTCTACACGGTGGTGAAGTAAGGCATGGGGAACCGGAGTGGTGGAGTGGTGGAGCGATGGGCTCCGCCGATCCCTGTAGCCGCGATCGTGAGATCGCGGATACCCCCGTCTCTACCGAGTCAAACCGACTATTTCACCCTCAAATGTTGAATGTCTAGATGTGACACCGGGTCCCGGTGTCACATCTAGACATTCAACATTTGAGGGGGCGCGGGATGATTTGGCGGGGGACGGCGGGAAGGCTTTGGTGGTTCCGCGCCGCGTGAAAATGGTGGCCTTCGCGTGCGCTTCACTCCGGCTCAGCGCGACCGATGCATTAAATGTTGGGAAATTCTTCGGGCACGCCCTGTGCTTCGGTTCGCCCGGGATGAGGATGATTCATACATTGACTTTTCACTTTTCTGGAAGTCTGATCATCATCTGTGAGGGCCTTTGTTCAAATTGGCGTTCAAAATCCACTTCAACCATGAACTCTCTCCGTCTCTTGGCTGGTTGCGTTCTTGTCACTGGAATACTGCTTTCGGGATCGCAGGCGTCCAGCGCCGTGACCTTCACCACGAATGCCGCCATTGCCTGGGATGATCCGGCTTACGACGGCCAGGCGCTCGTCGTTTCGGGGGGCACACTGACGATCGACGGCGCGCACACCTTTGCCTCCCTGCAGGTCCTCTCCGGCGCGCGCCTCACGCATTCGTACTGGTCGAATGGAATCGTCGTTCTTTCGTCGTCCGTCACCAATCAGCTCCTGGTCCTCACGGGAACCAATCCCGTGTCGCTCCTGTATTCGAATGTCACCGGCTTTACGCTAACGGATACCAATGCAGCCGTGGTGTATCAGCAAGGGTTGGATTATCAGCTCACGACGGGGCCGGACGGGCTGGCGCAGGTGGCCCGGATCGAAGGAAGCTCGCTGGCCGACGGTGCGCCGGCGCTGGCGAGTTACACTGCCTACAATATTTTAGCAAACGCCGGGCTGCACCTGGTGATTACGGGTTCGGCGACTGTGGCTGCGGGCGGGCGGGTGGATGCGAATGCGATCGGCTACGCCCCGGGAGCCGGGCCGGGGAGCGGCAGGAGGAGCGTGGGCACGATTGAAGGCAGTGGCGGTGGATACGGCGGCTGCGGCGGGATGAGTTCCAGCAATGTATTGGGCGGCGACGCCTATGGAAGTTTCGACCAACCGTCGGACATCGGCAGCGGCGGCGGGCCCGGTTACAATGGCGCGGGCGGCGCGGGCGGCGGGTTTGTGGGATTGACCGTCGGCGGCACCCTGGCGGTGCAGGGGATTATTTCGGCAAACGGCGCCGAAGCGACGAACAATCGTTCCGGCGGCGGTTCCGGCGGCGGCGTTTGCATTGAGGCTGGAATCCTGACAGGAAATGGGATGATCACTGCCAATGGCGGTTCCGGCGATGAACCCCACGGCGGCGGCGGTGGCGGCGGCCGCATTGCTGTCCAGTGCGCCACGAACGCGTTCACGGGAACTTTGGCGGCTTGCGGCGCCGGCAGCGCGGGGCGCCGCGGCGGTGCGGGCACGATTTATCTCTCCGCAGCCGGCCAGAATCCGTGGTTGTTGCTCGACAATGGAAACCTCCCCGGAACGAACACCCCGGTGTCGGTGACCAACGGCGCCGACGTGACCGTGCGCGGCCAGGCGCGTGCCATGCCGGCGCTGACTTCCAGCGCGTGGACCGTCGGGCAGCTGACCGTTTCCTCCAATTCAGCCGTGTTCGCCCGGCAACAGGCCTCGTTGACCATCACCGCTTCAGGAGACGTGGTGATCGAACCCGGTGGAGCGATTTCCGCGGACACCCTCGGGTTTCTCGGCGGGACCGGTCAGTCACCCGGGCGCCCCTACAACGATGCGCTCCTGCGACCCTGCGGCGGCGGAGGCTGCGCGGGCGCGGGTGGCGCAGGCTCTTCCACCAACGCTGCCGGGGGCGGTGTTCTCGGCGGCGTCATTGGACACCCCCTCGGCAGCGGCGGTGGAACGTTCAAACCGTTTTCCCTGGGCGGCTCCGGTGGCGGGTCAATCACTTTGAACGTTTTGGGAACTCTTCATCAGGATGGCCTCATTTCCGCCGACGGCGGCGACGGATCCGGCACCGGCGGCGGCGGCGGTTCCGGCGGCAGCATCAGCATCCAGGCGTCCACCCTGCTGGGCGGGGGCCGATTCAGTTGCTCTGGCGGAAATGGTGTCGGAACGGTCGGCGGCGGCGGTGGCGGCGGATACATTTCCATCCAGGCAACCGACAATTTGTTTGCCGGCTCCTGGTCCGCCTTTGGCGGCGCGGGAACCAACGCCGGCGGCGCGGGGGTCGTTTACATCCAGTCGGGAACCAGTGGAGGCGACGCCTGGATCGACAACAACGGCCGTTCCGGGAGCATCAGTTCCGTCCCTTCATCCCCCGCGATTTCGACACTCACGATCCGGAACGCAGGAATCGGAGTTTGTTCGGGATCGAGTTACACGGTGAGCAACCTGGTTATCGGGAGCAATGGTGTCCTGACACTGGCCGAGCCAGTCGCCGCGAGCTTCAATTTATCTGTCCGCAGCAATCTCGTGGTGCAATCCGGGGGCGCCATCGTTTTTGACGGCAAAGGATACGGGCCCGGCCAGGGGCAGGGCGCGGGGCGGAAGTATTACTACGCCCCTTCCTGGTTTCCGTGCAGCGGGGCCGGTCATGGCGGTTACGGCGCCGCGAGCATCACCAACTCCGCATTGGGTGGAATGGTCTATGACACTCCCTCGGCCCCGCTCTATGCCGGGAGCGGCGGCGGCACATACAGTTCCACCGTCATCGGAGGATACGGCGGCGGGGCGATCCGACTGAACGTTTCCCGCCTGGCTCAAATCGATGGGCGGATTTCGGCGAACGGGCTGGCGGGGTCCGCTGTTGGAAGCGCCATCGGCGGCGGCGGCGGTTCCGGCGGATCCGTGTGGCTGAGCGCTCAAACGGTGGCGGGAACGGGGATGTTGTCGGCAAACGGAGGAAACGGATTTGATTCCGTGAGCGGCGGCGGCGGCGGCGGCATGGTGTCCGTCCTGTGCACGACCAATCAATTCGTGGGCAACATGACCGCCTACGGAGGAAGCGGCTCGGGTTGGGGTGGCGCGGGAACCGTGTTTGTCCAAGCCTCGGGGCAGAACCCGCAATTGATCCTCGACAACGGCGGCCACTCCGGCACGAACAGCATGTTGAACGTGGTCCAAAACACCGATGTCACCATTCGAAACGGTGCCAAAGCCTGTACCGGCAGCCAGCTTCAGTCCGTCACGGTGGCTTCCTTGTTCGTGGGATCCAACAGCTGGATTCTGCCCACGCCAACTCTGCAGGGACCGCCCGGCAGCCTGACGCTCACCGTCCAGGGCAACGCCACGCTCCAGGCAGGCGGCGGAATCAATTTCGACCAGGGCGGATACCTCCAGGGGCAGGGATCCGGGGCAGGATCCTTTCTGGGAATCGCTCCAGCGTATCCGTGCAGCGGAGCCGGGCACGGAGCTTACGGCGGCAACAGCGCTCCCAGCAGTAGCGGCACCACGGCCCGTGGTGGAAACGTCTACGATGTCTACGACGTTCCGGTCGCTTCCGGCAGTGGAGGCGGTTTCTACAGTATTTATTCCTTTGGCGGTTCAGGGGGCGGCGTCCTCCATTTCATCGTGAACGGGCCATTGCAGTTGGACGGAAGTATTTCCGCGAATGGCGGCAATGGCACGGGCATTGGCGGCGGCGGCGGATCGGGCGGCGCCATCTGGCTGAACGTGGGAACCGTGGCGGGAAACGGCTCCGTCACGGCCAGCGGCGGGTCCGGTGCAAACAACTTCGGTGGTGGCGGCGGCGGCGGCCGGATCGCCTTTTACTACACCACCAACCAATTCACGGGAACGATGGCCGCTCCTGGTGGCAGCGGGTTTGTGGGCGGCGGCGCGGGGACCGTTTTTTCGCAGAGCAGAATCGGCAATTCTCAAAGCATGCTCGTCATCGACAACCAGGGACGATCCGGCACGAACACCCCGCTCTCCAGCAGCTCGCTGAATCAGCCAAATCTGTCGGTCGTCGTTCGCAACGCCAGCGTGGGAATCGGCTACGGATATCAGACGATCGGGAGTCTGGACCTCGGGCCGGGTTCCAGCCTGGGACTGGCCGTTCCCTATCTTTATGCGTGGTTGAAGATCACGGGCGACATGACCGTGGCCTCCGGCGCCAGCGTGTCTTTCGATGCCCAGGGCTACGCGCCCGGGAGCGGGAGCAGTCCGGGCCGGTTTGCCTATTTCAACGGCGTCTACACCGTTTATGGCGGGGGCGGTCACGGTGGATTCGGCGGCGGTTATCTTCCATCGGAAGACCCCGGGACCTTCTATGGTTCCATCACGAATCCATTCGCTCCTGCCGGGAGCGGTGGGGCGCCCTCTGGCGCCAGCGTCACTTTTGGCGGCCGCGGCGGCGGGGTATGTCGAGTGAACGTTCAAGGCAAACTCCAGGTCGACGGCGTTATGAGCGTCAACGGCACGGGCGGCACCGGACTGGGTGCGAGCGGCGGTGCTGGCGGAAGTTTGCATATCCTCGCGGGCACGCTGGCGGGATCCGGCCTGCTGGCCGCGAATGGCGGCAATGGATTCAGCTACACCGGCGGCGGCGGCGGGGGCGGACGCATTGCCATCGAGTATTCCACAAATCAGTTCAATGGTACGGCGCAAGCCATCGGCGGCAACGGCATCGGTCGGGGCGGGGCAGGCACCGTTTATTGGAAGAACACCGCTCAACCGGTCGGGCAGGCGATCATCGATAATTCCGGTTTCGCCGGAGCAATGACACCCGTGGGCCAGGAAGACACGTTGGACCTGCTGGTGCGGAACGCAGGCGTCGCACAGCCGGCCGCGGGATACCTGGTCTTGAATAGCCTCGCGATTGACGACGGAGGCGGCTTTGTCGGCAACGCCAGCTACACCAACCTGGATCTTGCGGTCTTGAGTAACGTCCTGATTTCCGCGAACGGAGAACTGAACTCCGACGGCATCGGGTTCGGTCCCGGCGCGGGGCCCGGCGCCGGTCTGTCTGCCGGCGGCTACGGAAGCGGCGCCGGCTACGGCGGCGTGGGTGGTTCCTCGTTTTCCACCAATGGCGGGCCGATCTATGGCTCCGCATTGCAGCCGGCGGACATCGGCAGCGGCGGTGGACTTGGACTGGGACCGGTTTCATCCGGCTCTTCCGTCGGAGGGGGCGCCATTCGATTGACTCTTGGCGGCACGTTGACCGTGAATGGCCGGCTGTCCGCCAACGGCAATGACGGGCAGCAGGACGGCGCGGGTGGCGGTTCGGGCGGGAGCCTCTGGGTGACCGCCGCGGCCATCTCCGGAAACGGCCTTCTCAGCGCCGCCGGCGGTTTTGGCGAATCCTTCGGCGGCGGGGGCGGCGGCGGCGGACGCGTCGCCCTTTACCGGCACACCGCCGCGCATCGCACCAACAATTTCACCGGCTTTACCACCGCTTACGGCGGCAGCGGCGCCGAATGGGGTGATGACGGGTCTGTCCTGTTTGCCTCGGATTCGACAACGCTGCGCGTCACCTCCATATTGCCCGTCGGGACGGTGCCTGTCGTGAATGCAGACACCATTACCGTTGCGTTTAACACGCCGCCGTTGCCCGCGAGCATGGCTTCCAATGTCGTGCTATACACTCCTGCGGGGATGGTGACTCCGTCCGGGACGGTCCTGTTGGGAACCTGCAATTACCAAATCACCTTCGCGCAGCAAAGCACCCCAGGAACATACAGCCTGGTGGTCCTGCCGGGAGTCGTCGATCTTTACGGTCAGACCCTGGGACGCAGTTACACTAACACCTTCAGCGTCGTGCCTCTCTACATCGCCGGACGTGTCACGGACGAACACGGCGTTCCCCTCCCAGGCATCGTGTTGAGCGACGGTCGTCTCCTGGGCGAGTCCACGACCGATAACCAGGGAAACTACGCGGTGCCGTTTTTCCCGCCTGGCGGCTTCAGTGTGTTCCCGGTCGACACGAATCGAATTTATCTGCCGCGCTCGATGAGTTACTCGGGGGTCAGCACGTCGATCTCCAACCAGGATTACATCGGCGTCACCAGCATTGCGTCCACGCTGGGAATGACGAGCCAGGCGCAATCGAACCTGGTGGTGCTCGATTGGCAGGGATTGCCCGGGGTGACTTACCAGGTCTATAACTCGAGCAACCTGGTGGACTGGGCATTTTACGGCTCAAGCTTCATCGGGAGCAACGGTGTGATCGAAATCCCGATCCCCGCCACCAACGGTCCGGCCTGGTTCTATCGGGTGACGTCGGACTATTAAGCAAGTAGGAGCGGTAGCCGCGATTGTAAAATCGCCGAGGTGAGTAAATCGCGATCTCACGATCGTGGCTGCAACAACGCCGGTGGCGTCAAGAGTTCTGTGTAAAAGCTGGGAGGGGGTGACGGGTCCAGTGCTGGTTCATGCGGTCAAAGACGGCAAATAGGATTCGTTCACAGCTGTCGCGGGTTGTAAAGGCGCACATGGTTCGGATTCGGCGTCGAACCTCTACAAAGAGGCGCTCGATGACATTGGTGGTGCGTAGGCGTTTCCATTGGGTCTTTGGGCAACTAAAGAAAGCCAGCAGTTCCTCCAGATCGGCTTCGAGGCAGGCCACGGCCTTGGGAGCCCGTGCTTGCCAGCGACGGCGCCACTGACGAAACCGTTGGATGGCCTCCGTGCGGGTCTGGGCTTGGTAAATGAGCTTGGCCTCCTCCAGGCAGGGCGCTTGAGAGGCTTTGAGTTTGTTCTCCAGGTTGCGCAGCTTGTGGGCCCAACAGCGCTGATGCGGCACTGCCGGCCAAAGCCGATCAATGGCCTTGGCCAACCCAGCTTGTCCGTCGGTGCCGATCAGCTCCAGAAACTCTCCATGCAGTCCTCGATTGAACAGACCCCACAGGAAATCAAACCAGCTTTCCTGGCCCTCGGCATTGACGATGTGAAAGTCGATGAGCTCGCGTTTGCCCTCGGTGGTCACGCCATAAGCGCAGAGCACCATGCGGCGCTGGACCTTGCCCACCAGCCGGATCCGCACGCTCACCCCATCTAAAAGCAAATAGCGGTAGTGATCAGGCAAGCGGCGCCGATGAAACGCATGCACCGATTGATCCAGGGCTTTGGCAACCGCGCTGACCGTCGAGGCGCTCACTGCGTCCTCCACCAGCGTGGCCAGCGCACGGCCGGCCTGACGGGTCGAGACGCCCAACAGAAACACCTGTTTCAACGCCTCGTTGATCACCGGCTCCCGGCGCTGGTAACGTTTCAAGACCTGTGTCTGAAACTGCCCAGACCGAGTTCGGGGCACTTGCAGTTCCAAGGCCCCCAGCCGAGTAGTCAGGCCTCGACGGTAGAAGCCGTTGGCCTGGTCCACTCGCTGCTCAGTCCGTTCGTAGGGGTGTGCATTGAGAAAACACTGACGCTCGTAGCTCATCAGTTCTTCCAGAAACTGCTGGTGCCGCTCTTTCATCAATCCATCCAGATCCTCAAAGAAAAACTCACTTTTTGCTGCTTGCAGCCGCTCCCAACAGGCGGCAGGCTCAAAGGTGAGGGCTTCGCTTGCTCTCATGGGTGTATCTTCCTTTCCAGGTTTAGGGTTGTTCATTTGCATGAAACCCAGATACACCCCCTCCACAGCTTTTACACAAGAACTCTTACGCCACCACAACGCCGTCTCCGTGGTATTTCGGGTTGACACGCGGTTTTGTGGTAAAGTTAAATTCTCACGCGCAAGGGGGCGTCTCCGGCAGGGCCAGAGGCTGCGGGACGCTTCTAAATCCAATCAGGACCTCATGAACTCAACGATTCGTGCCGGGAGGATGGTTTGTGCACTGGCGGCCAGCCTCATCGCCGCGTCATCCAGCGCGGTCACTTTTACAAACAACGCCCTGATTGCTTCGACCGATACCAATTATGAAGGGGCCGATGTCCTGATCACAAACTGCACCGTTACTCTCGACGGCAGCCATTCGTTCGGGAGTGTTTCGGTTGTTGCAGGCGGAACTTTGAGAGCTCTTCCCCAGAGCAGCCTGGCTCTGTCCGGTTTGTTCATCGGTTCAAACGCCGTGCTAACCACCGCACAAACCAACACCGCGGCATTCCCAATCTTGTCATCCGGCGACGTCACCGTCGCCACCGGCGGGAGCATCCGCCTGGATGGAACCGGGTTTGCCGCGGGCACCGGGAATGGCGCCGGGAGCTATGCCGTCCGCGGTTTCAGTTACTACGGGGGAGCCGGCCATGGTGGTTTTGGGGGCAGCGGTCTGCAGACAAATTATGGCGGCGGGATTGCCTATGATCAGTCCACCGCGCCCGCATTGCCGGGCAGCGGTGGAGGCAGTTACTCCAGTTTTTCGCCTGGCGGTGCCGGTGGAGGCGCGCTGAAACTGACCGTCGCCGGTACGCTGCTCGTGGACGGCTCCATCACCGCCAACGGAGCTAACGGCACAGCTCAAAGCGGCGGCGGTTCCGGCGGCAGCCTCTGGATCCAGGCCGGAATCGTTCATGGCACAGGGCAATTCGCCGCGATCGGCGGCAACGGCGGCACCCTGCCGGGTCGAAACGGCGGCGGCGGCGGCGGCGGCATGATCGGCATTCAATCCGCAACGAACGATTTCGGAGGATCGCTCTCCGCCTCAGGCGGCGGCGGCACCAACTGGGGCGGGGCGGGCACGATTTACCTGGAGAATTCCTCGCCTCAGGGAATTTCCGGGCAACTGATCCTCGACAACGCCAACCATTCCGGGACGAATACGCCCATTCAGATCGGGAATGTTCCGACCGATCTTGTGATTCAGGGCAACGCCGTGGGATATTCTTCGCAGGCATCCAGCCCGCTCGCTGTCCGCGATTTGTTGATTGGATCCAATTCCTGCATCTACCAGCAGCCTCCGTTCAATTACGCGCTTACACCCACCGTACTGACCTTGGCTGTTTCGGGCAACGCCATCGTCCGACCGGGTGGCCGCCTCGCACTGGATGGCGCGGGTTACGGGATGCAACACGGCTTGGGACAGCCCAGCAGCAGCCTTGGTGGAGCGGGTTATGGAGGCATCGGCGGATCCGGGGGCGGGAGAACTTATGGTTCGGCGACGTCGCCCGCGGATTTCGGAAGCGGCGGCAATCTTGCCCCTGGCCCGAGCACGGCAGGCGCGGGAGGCGGCGCCCTGAGATTAACGGTCGGCGGTGAATTGCGACTCGACGGGATCATCTCCGCAAACGGATCCGGCGGGTCTGCGCAGGGAGGCGGGGGTTCCGGCGGGAGCCTTTGGCTCGATGCAGGCACACTGTCCGGTTCGGGGTCCCTCACTGCCGCCGGTGGCAACGGCGGCTCGGCAGGAACTCCTGGCGGCGGCGGTGGTGGACGCATTGCCGTCTATTCGGGCACCAATCTCTTCACAGGCACTGCCACCGCACCCGGAGGCTCCGGCAGCATGGCCGGCGGCGCCGGAACGGTTTACTTCAAGAGCGCGGGCCAAAACGGATTGTTGGTGATCGACAATGCCGGGCAGACGGGCGCCGGCACGGTTTTGACCAACGACCCAAATATGGAGGTGGTGCTGTCGGGCGGCGCGATCGTCTCAGCCGGGGTCGACCCCATTAACCTGGCGAGCCTCAGCATCGGCAGCAATTCGACCTACTTAACTTACGGGCATTTGATCGTTTCCGGCGACCTGACGATTCTCGCCGGAGGCGGGATGATCGGGGATTCCCTTGGAAATCTCGGCGGCAGAGGGCAAGGCGCCGGGACTTCCGTTTTGGGGTTCGTCCCGTCCACTCATTATTTGTATGGAGGCGGTGGCCATGGCGGCTTGGGAGCGGCAAATTCCACATCCGATCGGCTGAGCGCCGGACTTGCTTACGATTCGGCGGCACAACCGATTCTTCCCGGCAGCGGCGGGGGAGGGCCTGCCTACTCCACGAATGTGCCGGGTGGCCAAACGCAATATTACGCCAACGCCGGCTGCGGCGCGAGTGTCGTCCATGTCACCGTCGGAGGAACGTTGCGCGTCGACGGACGGATTTCTGAAAACGGCGGAGACGGCCCTCTGAACGGGGGCGGTGGCGGCTCGGGAGGCAGCATCTGGATCGAGGCAAGCACGCTAAGCGGCTCAGGGTCGATCACCGCCAATGGCGGCAACGGCACCGCCACTTACGCCGGCGGCGGCGGCGGCGGCAGGATCTCGCTCCAATATGAAACGAACCTCTTTGCCGGGATTCTTTCGGCGCTGGGTGGCACCGGCTATGCCACAGGCGGCGCGGGCTCGCTTTACACCAAGGCAAACAACCAGCCTATTGGCCGGCTCCTGGTGGACAATGGAGGCAACTCCGGGCTTGGCACACCCATCGACTATTCACCCTTGCTGGACCTCGTCGTTCGCAACGGCGGCACGGCGCAACCGTCCGGTCCGGGGCTTCTCCTGAACAGCCTGCTCGTGGAAACCAACGGCAGCCTTACCGGCACTTTCGGTTCCTCAAACCTGGATGTTGCCGTGCTGGGCGACGCCTCGGTCCAGCGGGGAGGCCAAATTGAAGTCGATGGAATAGCGACCACGAACCAGTATGCAGCCTTGAAATTTGCTCCTCCCGGGAATGGCATCTACTCCGGCGGGACCGGCAGCGGCGCCGGTTACGGCGGGATGGGCGGCGCATCGGCCAATGCTCCGGGAGGTTCAGATTACGGATCGGCGACGGAGCCTGTCGACCAGGGCAGCCTGGGCGGAGTCCGATTCGTGAACTCTGCCGATGACCGCGCATCCTCCGCCGGCGGCGGCGCCATCCGCATGACCGTGATCGGCACGCTGGCGCTGGATGGCGCTATGAGCGCAAACGGGCACCAGGGGAGTCTTATGGCTTCGGGCGGTGGTTCGGGCGGCAGTATCTGGCTCACCACAGGCTCCCTGACGGGAAATGGATCCATCAGCGCCGACGGGGGCGCAGGTGAACTTTCCGGCGGCGGCGGCGGTGCCGGCGGAAGAATTGCCGTCTATCGCCAGACCACCGGTCAGCACACGAACGCGTTCACCGGCTGGATGACCGCCTACGGCGGCGACGGATTCTCGTGGGGCGATGACGGCTCGGTTCTTACCACCGCCGGTTCCGTCCCGCCACGAATCGTCTCCCAAACTCCCGCAGGCGTTGTCAGCAATTTCGTCAGTTCCGTCGACCTCGGCTTCAATGTCGCGATCGATCCCGCCACATTCACAGCCTCCGACATTCAAGTGTCAGGGCCCGGTGGTCCCATTGCCGTGACCGGCGTCTACGGGGTTGGGCCTTGCGCTTGCCGAGTGAGTTTTGCGACGCAGGTTAATTCGGGCCTCTACACAATTGTCGCGGGTCCGCAGGTTTCAGACCTTTTCGGCCAGCCGATGTCGCAGGTGTATACGGGCTCCTTCTCCATCGCTTTGCCGGTGGTTGCCGGGACGATCACGAATGAATTCGGCGCGCCGGTAGCGGGAGTTGCCTTGCAGGGAGTACTGTATACGGGTTTCCCCGGCGCCGTGGCTTCTCCCGTATTCACTGATGCTGCCGGCCGCTACGCAATGAGTTTTGTTCCGGGCAGTTATTTTCGACTGGTCCCCACGAACGGCACTCTCATCTTTTATCCGAACCTGGCGCAATTCGATAACCAGTCTGCCTCAGTATCGAATGTCGACTTCATGGCGATCACCAGCATCGCCGCCTCCCCCGTCGCCACGGTGCAGTCCACCAACCTTGTCATGGGCTGGCGCGGATTGCCTGGGATCAGCTACAGCCTGCAATCTTCAACCAACCTGTTGAATTGGGCCTACTACGCGGGATTCTATGGCACGAACGGTCCGATTCAGATCTCGATACCCATGACGAACGGCCCGGAATGGTTCTTTCGGGTTATGTCGTACACTCCGTAGGAGTCGAGGTAACGAGACTCCATCCCGGGTTGGGATGCGAACGGAGGTCGCGGTTGGAAAATCGGATCAGTCAGAGTCTCCTGACGTCGACTCCTACCTGGTTCCTCGCAGGAGTCGAGGTAACGAGGCTTCAACTCCGCCTGAGAAGTCAGGCTCTCGACCCTCGACCCTGGTCCCTCGACAGTTTTTCAGTGACCGCAATTGCAGCCGTGGCCGCATTCGCCGCCGCCTTCGTCCATGTCTTCCGCCGTCGGCACGCGGCCCAGTTCCAGGGTGCGGCTGACCAGCTTGTTCACGGAATGATGGATCGAATGAAATTCGTCCTGCGCATCCAGGAAACCGCGCGCCACCGGGTTCTTCAGCAGCGCATCGCGCTCCTTCTCGAACTCCGCGATCTCGCCGCCGGTCAGGTTGATCGATTGCTGCTGCTTCTGCTGCAGCGCCTGGCCCTTCGACATCACGCTCTCATACTGCGCCTTCGCCTTGTCGTCGGCCATGAAGGTTTCGATGCGCTTCCGCGCGGAACGAAACCCCGGCTGGTCCAAAATTGCCTGGCAGAGTTCGCGCGTCTTCTCAAGTATCCCGGATTCAATATCGGTCGTTTGCATAATAATCAGTCCAACTGACACGGGCAGCCTCTGCCAGTTCTCGGGTCAGTCGGCATAATACAGCATAACCAGGGACGGAAAGCAACCGCGGAGCCTGGAAAGGCCGGGGCCGACGCATCGGAATTGCGGGTAGGGACGGCGCGCTGCGCCGTCCGTGCCGCGTCCAGCGGCGCAGTGTTGCAGAAGGCATGCCAGGCGCCGTTCCGCTTTCCGCCCGCTGCTACGCGGGCGGGGACGCCGCAGCGCGGCGTCCCTACCGTCTGAATTCCACGATCGCCGATGCTCGACTTTCGGTCCTCGACCATTCAACATGCGACGCGCATTGAACACGAGCGCCCTCACATTGCCGCGCGCCCTCTCCCTGGCCGCCTTGCCGGTCCTGGTGTGCTCGCTGCTCGCTTCCTGCGCCCATCAGCGCGCCTACGTCGAACCCCAATTGCCCGCCGACCAAACCGCCACGGTCGAAGCGTCGGTCCCCGTCTGGATCGTGGCCGTCGACGGCGCCCGGGTGAATTGCGCAGCCGGTGACCGGTGCTCCATCAAGGTGCCGCCCGGCCCCCATGTGCTCGAGGTTACCTACACCGGGCTCGAACCGCGCCGCACGGGACAGGACCCGTTCAGCGGACTTCAACCGCCCCCGGTGCAGCCCATCCAGGGCATGGGTACGTTGAAACTTAAATTCGCAGCCCAGGCGGGCCACGTTTATTCGATCGCCGCCGAACGTTCCGGTCCGAAATGGTCCGCCAGCGTCCACGATTTCCGCAACGTCGGCACCATCATCCATTCCAAATAAATGCCATGAGCGCCCTCCCGATCAAACCCGCGGCCGATTGCCGATTCGATCTCGTCGCCCTCGGTGAAGTCATGCTCCGGCTCGATCCCGGCGAAGGCCGCATCCGCACGGCCCGCGAATTCAAGGCCTGGGAAGGCGGTGGCGAATACAACGTCGCCCGCGGGCTGCGCCGCTGCTTCGGCCTGCGCACTGCAGTCTGCACCGCGTTTGCCGACAACGACGTCGGCCGCCTGCTGGAGGATTTCATCCTGCAGGGCGGGGTGGCGACGGATTTCATCCGCTGGACGCCCTACGACGGCGTGGGCCGGACGGTGCGGAACGGACTGAATTTCACCGAACGCGGATTCGGCGTGCGCGGCGCGGTCGGCATTCCGGATCGCGGCCACACCGCGGCCAGCCAGCTCAAGCCCGGCGATTTCGACTGGGATCACCTGTTTGGATCGCTCGGCGTGCGGTGGTTCCACACCGGCGGCATTTTCGCCGCTCTCAGCGACAGCACGCCGAAACTGGTCATCGAAGCCGTGCAGGCTGCGCATCGGCACGGCACCATCGTCTCCTACGACCTCAATTACCGTCCGTCCCTTTGGAAAAGCATCGGCGGACACAAGCGCGCGCAGGAAGTGAACCGTGAGATTGCGCGGCACGTGGACGTGATGATCGGCAACGAGGAGGATTTCACGGCTTGCCTCGGCTTCGAGGTGGAGGGGGCGGACGAGCACCTGAGCCGGATCGACGTCTCGGCATTTCAGGCCATGATCGCGCGGGCGGTGAAGGCGTATCCGAAT
>JAXMHQ010000023.1:0-84722 GCA_046346665.1 Verrucomicrobiota bacterium | reverse complement strand
TGAAGGCTCCTCGAGACGTCCCCAGTGTAGGACGAGAGGGTGAGTTCGGCAAGAAAGGGAACGATTGAGTTTAAGAGTTTGGGAGTTTGGGAGTTTAAGAATTCAAGAAGACCGTCGTGGGGTCCCAGGCACTCCTGAACTCCCAAACTCCTAAACTCTTAAACTCGTAAACTGAAGCGGGCTGAATCGCGCTTGCGCGGTCAAGTGCCGCTGCTCATACTCCCGGCTCGAATTTATTATGAGCACAGCTCCCATTCGTGTGGCGGTGACCGGCGCGGCCGGCCAGATCGGTTATGCCCTGTTGTTCCGGATCGCTTCCGGCGCCATGTTTGGACCGCAGCAGCCGGTGATTCTGCACCTGATCGAGATACCGGACGAGAAGGCGATGGCGGCGTTGCAGGGCGTTTGCATGGAGCTCGACGACTGCGCGTTCCCGCTGCTGAAGGGAATTGTGCCGACATCGAGCCTTGAGGAAGGATTCCGCGGGGTGAACTGGTCGTTGCTGGTCGGCGCGGTGCCGCGCAAGCAGGGCATGGAGCGGAAGGATCTCCTGGGCATCAACGGCAAAATTTTCACCAGCCAGGGCAAAGCCATCGCGTCGAACGCCGCCCCGGACGTGCGTGTGCTCGTGGTGGGAAATCCCTGCAACACGAATTCCCTGATCGCGATGAACAACGCCGCCGGCGTGCCCGGCGACCGGTTTTTCGCCATGACCATGCTCGACGAAAATCGTGCGAAGACGCAGCTTGCGAAAAAGGCGGGCGCCGACGTGACCGCGGTGTCGAACCTGGCGATCTGGGGCAATCACAGCGCGACGATGTACCCGGATTTTTTCAATGCGAAGATTTCCGGGCGCCCGGCGACGGACGTGGTCCGGGACGAGGCGTGGCTGAAGGGCGAATTCATCGCGACGATCCAGCAGCGCGGCGCGGCGATCATCAAGGCGCGCGGCCTGAGCAGCGCCGCGAGCGCCGCGAACGCCGTCGTGGACACCGTCCGCAATCTCACGACCCCGACGCGTCCCGGCGACTGGTTCAGTGTCGCGGTGTGTTCGCCGGGCGATTACGGGATCGAGAAGGGATTGATCTTCAGCTACCCGGTTCGGAGCGACGGCAAGAAATGGGAGATTGTGCAGGGCGTGGCGCTGAACGAGTTCAGCAAGGAAAAAATCGCCGCCACCGAGAAGGAATTGAAGGAAGAGAAGTCGATGGTGGGCGAACTGCTGGGACGCTGACACGGGTGGGGATTGGTGGATAAATGGCTGCAAGGACCACAATCCGCCAATCCAATAATCCAATAATCCAATAATCCTTTTCACGCATCCCTTTCAGGCATGGTGCTGAGTTCTGTTTGGAAACCGGGTGGCGGTTGTGGGGATTTCCGGTATTGTGAACCATGTTTCTGACAGGATTTGGAACGGCGAATCCGGCGTGGCGTTACAGGCAGTCGGAATGTTGGGAGGCGCTGCAGGCTTCGACGCGGTTCCGCGAACTGTCGCCGCGTTCCCACGCCGTTCTCAGCAAAGTTCTCACCGGCAACAGCGGGATTGAAACCCGGCACCTGGCGCTGGAGCGGCTGGACCAGGCGTTCGACCTGACGCCGGATGCGTTGCAGGCTCGGTTTGCGCAGCATGCGCCTGCGCTTGCGGAGGCTGCGGCCCTGCGCGCACTGGCTCACGCCAAACTGGATCCTTCCGACATCGACGCCATTCTCATCAGTACCTGCACGGGTTATTTGTGTCCGGGCCTGACGAGTTATGTGGGCGAGCGGCTGGGACTGCGGCCGGAGGTGTTCGGGCTGGACCTGGTGGGGCAGGGTTGCGGTGCGGCGCTGCCGAATTTGCGCGCCGCCGAGGCGCTCATCGCGTCCGGGCGCTGCCGCCACGCGCTGTGCATTTGCGTCGAGGTGTGCAGCGCGGCGTTCTATCTCGACGACAATGTCGGCGTGTTGATCAGCGCGTGTTTGTTCGGGGACGGAGCGGGCGCGGTGATCGCGTCGGCCGGACCCGGTTCCGGGCGGCGCATTCGCTGGCATGGCGGACGGTCGTTGTTGCGGCCGGAGCACCGTGATTTTTTGAGGTTCGAACACCGGGGCGGCATGCTGCGCAACATCCTGGCGCCGGAAGTGCCGGGGCTTGCGGCGAAGCACGTCGAATCGGTTCTCCGGCAAACACTGCAGGCGCAGGGGCTGGCGCCGGAACAGGTGGCGGGCTGGATTTTGCATCCGGGCGGCCGCGAGGTGCTGGCGGCTTTGCGGCGCCAGTTGAAGTTGTCGGCGCACGACGTGCGCTGGAGCGAATCAGTGCTTCGCGAGTACGGCAACATGAGCAGTCCGTCGGTATTGTTCATCCTCAAAGACGCCCTCTCCGACGGCGTGCCGGGCGGGTGGTGGTGGATGTCCTCGTTCGGCGCCGGGTTCAGTTGTCACGGTGCCTTGCTGGAAGTGGACTGACGCATCATGGACCGAATCCTGGAAGCGGAATGGCTGGATGAATTGCCTCCTGAGGATCCACGCGCGGTGCGGTCGCGGCGGGATCTCCGGCGGGTGAATCGATGGATGGGCCACACCGGGCGTTTGGTGCGGATGCTCGCGCTCCGCCTGCAGCGGCAAACGCCGTCCTCCATCCTGGAACTGGGCGCCGGGGATGGAACCTTATTGTTAACCGTGGCGCAACAGCTCGCCGCGGCCTGGCCGCCGGGTGCGCCGGGGCCGGTGGTGCGGCTTGTGGACCGGCAGGACCTTGTCGATCCCGGCACGCTGCGGGCCTATCGGCAGCTCGGCTGGCGGGTGGAGGTGATCCGGTCGGATGTGTTTGATTATCTCAAATCAGCGCCGGTTGTGGATTGGGTGATCGCCAATTTGTTTCTGCATCATTTTGATTCGGTGCGGCTGGAGGAGTTGCTGCGCGCGGCGGCGGGGTCGGCCCGGTTGTTCGCGGCGCTGGAGCCGCGTCGGAGCGCGGTTGGCCTGCTGGGCAGCCGGATGTTATGGGCGATCGGGTGCAATGACGTGACGCGGCACGATGCGGTGGTGAGTGTGCGCGCGGGATTTCGCGGCCGGGAACTGACGCGGCTATGGCCCGAGATGGGCCGGTGGGAGGCGATCGAGAGGCCGGCGGGGATTTTCAGTCATGAATTCCTGGCGCGGCGGAGGGAGGATTTGTGAACCGGCGGGTGCGCATCGCGGGCGGCGGTTTGGCCGGGCTGGCGCTGGGCATCGGGCTGAGGCGGCGCGGCGTGCCGGTGACGATTTTCGAGACGGGGCATTATCCGCGGCACCGTGTCTGCGGCGAATTCATCAGCGGTCGCGGCGGCGAGATCCTCGGGAGATTGGTGGAGACCCAGCCTGAAATTGTGGAAGCCGGCCTGCTGCAGATGTTCCTCGGATCGCGGGCTTCGCCGGTTCGCGTGTTGCCGAGGCCGGCCTGGAACATTTCGCGGTACGAACTGGATCGCGCGCTGGCGCGGGAATTTCAGCGGCTTGGCGGCGAGTTGCGCGAGCGTGAACGATGGGCGGGCGACGCGTCGCAGGAGGGAATCGTGCTGGCGTCGGGCCGGCGGCTTCAACCGGAAGCGGGTGCGGATCGCTGGTTCGGGGTGAAATGCCACGCGCGCGGGCTGGTGATGGAAGCCGATCTTGAGATGCATTTTTCAGGGCGCGGCTATGTGGGGATTTCCCGTCTGCCGCGCGGCGAGTTCAACGTGTGTGGATTATTCCGTCAGCAGCCGGGAGCGGCGACTCCTGCCTCGCGGCTGGAATGGTTGAGAGGCGAACCGGGCACCGCGCTCCGGGACAGGCTGGAAGGTGCCGAATGGATTGAAGACTCCTTTTGCGGTGTGGCAGGGATTGCGCTGCGGCCGGGCCGGGGCGCTGATCGGACGGAGTGCTGCATCGGCGATTCCCTGACAATGATCCCGCCGATCACTGGAAATGGAATGTCGATGGCGTTGGAATCGGCCGAATTCGCGGTGGACCCGCTGGCGGGCTGGAGCGGGGGAGGGATGGATTGGGTAACGGCGCGCGGCCGGGTGGCGCGGGATTGTGATTCGGCGTTTGCGTCGCGGCTGGGCTGGGCGCGGTGGTTGCAGGGGATGGTGTTGTCGCCCGTGGTTCAGGGAACGATTGGGGCGGTGTTGTTGCGGTCCGGTTGGTTGGCGGGGAAGTTTTATGACCGGACGCGGTGAGGAAGCGTAGCGCAGGCCGCCGGCCTGCCGTGTCGCCGACCGCCGGTCGGCGCGTTTGATTCAAAACGACGCAGGCTGGGCAGCCTGCGATACGGCAGCGTTAATCCATTTCCTGGCCGCCGGTGACGCTGAGGCCGATGCCGGTGATGTAGGCGGACTGGTCGGAGGCGAGGAAGACGACGGCGTTGCAGATATCGTCGTAGGTGCAGCCGCGTTTCATGGGGACCTGGTTGACGTACGCCTGGCGGACGTCGTCGATGGATTTTGCGCCGGGGACTTTGCCGGCGCGGAGGTATTGGACGAACAAACCGCGGTCGGGGTGGGTCCAGAGCGGCGAGTCGAGAAGGTTGCCGGGGCAGATGGAATTGCAGCGGATATTGAAGGGCGCCATTTCGAGCGCGACGCTTTGGGTGTGGCCGATGCCGCCGAATTTGCTGGCGGCGTAGGCGGAATTGGCGGCGCTGCCTTTTTTGCCGGACTTGGAATTGATGGCGATGATCGAGCCGCTGCGGCGCGGTTTCATGATGCGGCAGGCGTGCTTGGTGACGAGGAAATAGCCGAACAAATTGACGGTCATCACCGAGCGCCACTTCTCGGCGTCGGCTTCGACGATGGGTTCGGCGATGAGGATGCCGGCGTTGGCGACGACGATGTTGACGGTGCCGAATTCGGCGACGGCGCGGTCGAAAGCGGCGGCGACTTCGTCCTCGCGGGTGACGTCGGTGCGGAGGCCGATGACGCGCCGGCCGGTGTCGCGGGCGATGGCGGCGGCGGCGCTGGCGGCGCCGGACTCGTTCACGTCGGTGAGCAGGACGTTGCAGCCTTCGGCGGCAAGCCGGCGGGAGATGGCTTCGCCGAGGCCCTGGGCGCCGCCGGTGACCAGCGCGGTTTTGTCGGAGATATTCCGGTTCATGCGTTCGGGAATAGTTTCAGCAGTGCTTCCTCGGATTTCCGGGTCCAGCGGCCGTCGTCGAGCGGCAGTTTGCCGGCGAGTTCAGTCAGCGGTGTGAGCGGCAGGCCGCGGCAGGAGGGATAAACCAGGATTTTGCCGGGCATCAGGTTTTTCTCCACGGCGCGGATACCGTCCACGGCTCCGTCCAACCCGGCGACGGCGGCCACGGAGAGGTTGGTGTCGAGTTGGCGCGAGACGACTTTGGCGAGGACAGTTTTCATGTCGTCGAGCACGGAGCCGCTGGTGCCGATGAAGTAGAGTTGTTTGCGGCAATAGGCGTCGAGGTCGAGGGGTGCGGTCACGTTGGCGGGGATGCCGGCGAAAATATTGATGATGGCGCCCGGGGCGGCGGCGGGGATGGAATCCGTGACCAGGGCGGGAACGGGGGCCATGAGCACGAAGTAACTGAACGAGTCCCCCGGCTTGTCGCGTTTGGGGTTGTAGACGCGCAACTGGGAGGAATGTTTTTTCGTGAGGGGTTCGCAGAGTTTGGCGAGGGCGGCGAGGCGTTCGTCGTTGAGATCGCCGGCGAACACGGTGATTCCGGCGACGCCCTGGCAGAGATCGCGGATCACATGCATGGTGCCCATGGGGCCCGCGGCGCCGATGATGTTGATGCGGTCGTTGGGCCGGATCTCGGCCGTGGCGGGGATGGAATTGAGGGCGTCGAGTGGATCGGATCCGGTGGTGCCGGCGATGCGGATCCCGCCGTAGTGGACGCGGCCGACCTGGGAAATGACGGGTCGACCGAAGCTGCCGCCGCACTGGACGAGCAGGAGCAGTCCGGAGGGGGCGATTTTGGGGAACACGGCTTCGACCGTGGCGGGGTTGGCTCCGACGTAGATTACGTCGTCGAAGGAGGCGTCTTTGAGCCCGGGGAGTTCGGCCGCGGTGGCGGTGGCCGTGTGGGCGGGTTTGCCGGGGAGGCGGGCGATCATGCTGGGATCCAGCGGAGTTTCTCCAACCAGCAGCAGCCGGCCGCCGTCCTTGAGTTGGCGGCGTTGTTTTTCGACGTAGGAATCCTCCACACAAGCCCAGGGTTCGACGAGGGCGATGGCGGAGGAGGAGAGGTCTTCGGGGACGGGGATGAGCATCGATTCGCCGTCGGGCGAGGTGATGACGCGTTCGTCGAGCAGCACATATTCCTGGAGGGCGCCTTCGAAGTTGTAGCCGAAGGCGGAGTTCGAGCTCGGCGTGGGCAGCCAGCGGTAATCGGTCTGGACGAGATAACGTTCGCCGGCTTTGTGGCGCCGGACCTGGTCGCCGACCTGTTCGATGCGGAGGACGGTTTCGTGGCCGGGCACGGTGGGTTTGTCGCCGGGGACGTAGTTAGGCATTTCCGCGAGGGCGGAGGAATCGATGCCGGCGGTGACGCCGGATTTCCGGGCGTGGCCGGAGAATTGTTTGAGCAACTTGAGATCGGAGAAGCAGAGTCCGACGACTTCGACGCGGCCGAGGACCTGGTGGGGGCCGGGGCGGGGGACGGGTTTGGCATCGTTGAGCCGGAGCTGGTCGGGTCCGACGAGCTGGACGGCGCGTTGTCGGGCGGGAATGGATTGCGGCGGCATAAGGCTATTGGGTTGCAGTGAGAATGTGGTCCGGGGTGCTGTCGGGCGTCAAGCGGGACAGGGCCTCGTTGCCGGGGGCGCAGTGGTGTCCGACTTGTTCGAAAAACCGGTTTCGGTCGCGCGCGGCCGGGAAGTGGCGTTTGGCCCACGGACTGAGGAGGCCGAGGCCGGCGGCGGATTGCAGCAGGGTGTGGGCGTGGAGGATTTGGGCGCCCTTGAGGAAGACGGGCAGCAGCGGCGCCAGTTCGGCGGTCTCGAAGGAGTCCACGAACTTGTTTCCCGGCGCGTTCATTTCGGTGCCGACGATCACCGGGAAATCGCGTTGTTCGGCCAGTTGAATCACGGCCTGGAGATTGGCGAGTTTCCGGTCGCGCACGCCGGGGGTGTAATTGCGGTCGGGGATGATATTGAGGGCGGCGGCGCCGGCGGCGATGGAGACGTCGAACCATTCCTCGATTTGTTGTTCGCCTTCGCTGGTGCCGTCGAGCCAGGTGAGGGTGGGGATGGCGCCCGCTTCGAGGACGAAGCGGTTCATATCGGCCAGGCGAGGAAAGGATCCCTGGTCCGGCTTCACATAACCGGCGCCGCCGGATTTCATGGTGCGGGCGCGGATGCGGTTTTGGAGTTCGGGGCCGGCGGCGGGTGCGTCGCCGATTTTGTCGCGCCAGAATTCGGCGCGGCGCTGGGGGTCGGGGAAGACCTGTTCCGCCTTGCGTTCCAGGGCGGCGCAGACGTGGCGTTCGGTCACGTTGCCGGCGGGCGTGAGCGGGGCGACGTCGCGGTCGAAATCGACTTCGACGGGTGATAGGAACCGGTTGACGCGGGACAGGAGATCGCGGGTGCGGCGAGTGGCGGCGTCGCG
Organism: Verrucomicrobiota bacterium; assembly: GCA_046346665.1. Classification (GTDB taxonomy): domain Bacteria; phylum Verrucomicrobiota; class Verrucomicrobiia; order Limisphaerales; family JAXMHQ01; genus JAXMHQ01. The sequence continues at coordinate 77,156 of JAXMHQ010000023.1, read as the reverse complement.
CATGGCGGAGAGGAAGGGGTGTTGGACGGCGCGGGGGAAACCGGCGCCCATGTGGTAGGCGATGCCGGGTTCGCCGGGGGAATTGAGGACGAGGGAGGCGAATTCGGGGACGAAGACGCGGGATTCGAGGCTGGCGCAGGTTTTGAGTCCGATCAGGCGTCCGGCGTCGAGGAATTCGTCGACGCCGTCGAGGACGTCGAAATCGACGATGCCGGCGGCGGCGAGTCCGGCGGTGCGGGCGCGCCAGGCGAAGTGGGATGGGGACCAGCCGTGGGCGTTGTAGGAGAAAAAGGTATGGGCGTGGAGATTGACGGCGGAGCCGGGGGCGGGCAGATCGCGGCCGGGCGGCCCGTGGAGCAGGGAGAGGAGTGCGGCGCGGCGTTCGGCAGGATCAAAGCTGTCGAGGCGCCGGGTAATGGATGCGGGGTCGGGGTTCAAGCCGATTCGAGGATGAGGTTGGCGTAGGGGATGGTGTCGGCGGTGCGGATGAGTCCGATGGCGGCCGGGATGCGTTTTTTGAAATCGACGTGGGGTTCGGTGGTGAGGGGGATTCCGGCGAGGGCCTGGCGGAACCGGTTGCGGACAGCGGGCGGGTTGTGATCGGCGAACTCGCGGGCCATCCAGGCGTGGCCGGCGCTGAAATTGGCGCGGACGGCCTGGAGCACCTGGAGGACGGTGGGGATATCGTCGACGAGCGAGAGGTCGACCGTTTCGATTTGCGGCCAGAACGGGAAACCGCGGTCGGCGATGACGAGGGTGTTGGTGTGGCGCACCCGGCTGAGCAGGTGATTCACGTGCGGGTTGAGGATGCCGGTTTTCAACATAGAACGCTTCAATTCGGCCGCGCCCGGAGGGCCGGGAATCGCGGTGTCGGGAACGGGCATACAACGATCCAGGGGAAGTTAAAAGGGAAAAGTGCGGTGGGATTGAAATGTCAAAAATATCCATGGAGCGGCCAAGGATCGACATTCCTCGCGGTGTGCATCGGGCCTAGGCTTGGGGTTGGCTCGAGCCTGTTTTCAATCTATGCAACCGACACGAAAAGGGCTGTTCGTCATGGACGACGGCAAGAACCTGGTGGTGACTTTTGCGCTGGTGAGTTCGCTGTTTTTGCTGTGGGGATTTTGCAACGGGATGATTGACGTGATGGACAAGCATTTCCAGGAGGAGCTGCACCTGAGTTTGTCGCAGTCGGCCTGGGTGCAATTCGCGCATTACCTGGGTTATTTCCTGATGGCGCTGCCGGCGGGCTGGCTGGCGACGAAGCTGGGGTACAAGGGCGGCATTATTGCGGGGCTGCTGATGGTGGCGGTGGGCGGGTTCTGGTTCGTGCCCGCGACGCACATCGCGCAGTTCTGGGCGTTCCTGCTCGGCGTGTGCGTGATCGCGTCGGGTCTGACTTTCCTGGAAACGATAGCGAATCCCTACACGACGGTGCTGGGCCCGCGGGAATTTGCCGCGACGCGCATCAACCTGGCGCAGTCGTGCAACGGGATTGGCTGGATTTTCGGGCCGATTGCGGGGCGCCAGTTTTTTTATTCCACGAATGCGCTGGGCCAGCGGACGGGGGCGGAGACGCTATGGATTCCGTATGCGGCGGTGGGCGTGGTGGTGGTAGTGCTGGCGGTGATTTTTCTGATGGTTCGGATCCCGGATATTCCGACGCGGGATGAATATCACCTGGACGACCGGGCGCCGGGGGTGTCGCATTCGATCTGGACGCATCCGCATTTTGTGCTGGCGGTGGCGGCGCAGTTTCTTTACGTGGCGGCGCAATCGGGGATTTTCAGTTTCTTCATCAACTACATGACGTCGCAGGTGCCGCCGATTCCGGCCGGCTGGGATTCGTGGCTGGTGCGGTCGCTGGCGGCGGCGGGACCGGACGGGACGTTTCACGTGACGGACGCGGGGGCGGCGACGCTGGCGTCGGTGGGTTTTGTATTTTTCCTGGCGGGCCGGTTCAGCGGGGCGGCGATCCTGCGGAAGTTTTCGCCGCACCGGGTGCTGGGGCTTTACGGGTTGTTGAACGTGGTGGTGTGCGGGCTGGTGTTTATGAAGCTGGGCTGGATCTCGGTGCTCTGCGTGTTCCTGAGTTATTTCTTTATGTCGATCATGTTCCCGACTATTTTCGCGCTTGGGATTTTTGGGCTGGGTGCGCGTGCGAAGAAGGCGTCTGCATTCATCGTGATGGCGATCATGGGCGGGGCGATTGTTCCGAAGCTGATGGGGGCGGTGGGGGATCACTACGGGATGGCGCGGGCGTTCATTGTGCCGCTGGCGTGTTTTCTGTTCGTGTCGTTTTACGGTTTCAGTTGGTCCCGATTCAGCAAGGCCGATTCGCTGGGCGCGGCGAAGGCGGCGGTTGGGCATTAAGCGCCGGATCCATTCCTTATGAAAACTTCGACTCCTTTGAAATCACGGCAGGTGTATTTGATGGCCAGCGGCGATTTGCGGCTGAGCGCGAACCAGAAATGCTGGCCGGCGCAGGCGCAGATGGAATCCATCCTGGTGAAAGCCCTGAAGGCGGAGGGCTGGACGGCGGTGCGTGCGCACGCGGTGGACAAGGTGAAGAAGCACGGGTTCATCGACTCGCAAAGAATGGGCATGGAAGTGTTCCGGTCGATGGATCCGGAGGCGCCGTTGATCGTGGCGGAGAGCGTGTGGCAGTACAGCCATCACGTGCTGGCGGGGCTGAGCACGCATCGCGGGCCGATTTTGACCGTGGCGAACTGGAGTGGGACGTGGCCGGGGCTGGTGGGGATGTTGAATTTGAACGGGTCGATGACGAAGGCGGGGATTCGTTACAGCACGTTGTGGAGCGAGAAATTCACGGACGCGAAGTTCAAGGATGGATTGCGGCAATGGTTGCGGACGGGCGCGGTGTCGCACGACCAGAGCCAGGTGCGGGATTTCAACCTGGTGCGTGTGCCTGCCGAGGACGAGGCGCTGGGCCGGGACGCGGGGCGCCGGTTCCGGTCGCGCAAGGCGATTCTCGGGGTATTCGACGAGGGTTGCATGGGGATGTTCAACGCGATCATTCCGGACGAGTTGCTGCATCCGACGGGGGTGTTCAAGGAGCGGTTGAGCCAGAGTTCTTTGGTGGCGGCGATGCGGCAGGTGAGCGACGCGGAGGCGCGCGCGGTGCTGGACTGGTATTTGAAGAAGGGTGTGAAGTTCGATTGGGGCCGGGACGAGGCGACCGAGCTGACGCGGGAGCAGACGCTGGATCAATGCAGGATGTATGTTGCGGCGGTGCGGATCGCGGCGGACTTCGGGTGCGACGCGATCGGGATCCAGTATCAGCAGGGGTTGAAGGACATGGCGCCGGCGAGCGATTTGGTGGAGGGCACGTTGAACAACGTGGACCGGCCGCCGGTGAAGGATCCGGTCACGGGGCGGGAGCTATACCGTGGGGAGGCGCTGCCGCATTTCAACGAAGTGGACGAGTGCGCCGGGCTGGACGGGCTGGTGACTTACCGGTTGTGGCGCGAGTTGGGATTTGATCCCGAGAACACGCTGCACGATTTGCGGTGGGCGGACTGGGACAAGTCGGGGACGACGAAGGAGTACGTGTGGGTGTTTGAGATTTCGGGTGCGGTGCCGCCGGCGCATTTGACGGGGGGCTGGAAGGGAGTGACCAGCGAGCGGCAGCCGCCGATGTATTTCCGGCTGGGCGGCGGGACGATCAAAGGTGTGAGCAAGCCGGGCGCGGTGGTATGGAGCCGGATCTTCGTGATGGACGGCAAGCTGCATTGCGACCTGGGCGTGGCGAAATCGATTGCGTTGCCGCGGAAAGAGACGGAGCGACGTTGGCGGGACACGACGCCGCAGTGGCCGATCATGCACGCGGTGCTGGAAGGGGTGACGCGGGACCAGATGATGGCGCGGCACAAGTCGAATCACATCCAGGTGGTTTACGCGCCGAACGAGCGGCAGGCGCACCGGGCTTGCCGGATCAAGGCGGCGATGCTGGCCGAACTGGGCATCGAGGTGCACTTTTGCGGGAACGTCCAGTTAGTTTGAGAGTTTGAGAGTTTGAGGATTTTGGAGTTTGAGAGTTGCGGCATACGCGCGCAAATCGATGCACGCTGCGGGGTGCTTTTATTCTTAAACTCCTAAACTCCCAAACTCTCAAACTGTGTTCGCTCTTCGGATCAGTTCGAAATTTCCGAGTCGCAGCTCCGGTTTGCCGAGGGAGCCGATGACCATTTTTTCCTCGGCGTCGAAGGAGATGAGGAGGTGGTCGGGTTTGGGGTTGAGATCCTCGAATCCGCACGCGGCGAGCCGCTGGGCTTTGAGGGTCATGAGTTCCCGGAGGGTTTCTGCGGAGATGAGTTCGTTGGCGTAGGCGCGCCGGGCGTTGACGGCGTGGTAGAAGTGGCCGTCGGTGGCGGCGAGCAGTTCATCGGGCCCGTTCCAGAAACCCCAGACGGTGATGTAATCGTATTCCGGCCGGACGACCGGTTCGCCGTCGGGGGTGCGGAGGTGGCTGAGGGCCTCGTAGCGGCGGCTGTCGGCGGCGGTTTTTTCCGCTTCGCGTTTGTGGCCGGTCATGTAGATGGCGCGGGGGTAGACGGTTTTGACGCCATTGCGGGTGAGTTCGAAGGCGAAGGCGAATTCCTCGAAGGGGCTGTTGAATCCGTGTTCGCGCGCGGCGGTTTTATTGGCTTCGGGGTTGGTGGGCCAGGGGAGTTCGCCCATGCGCGAGACTTTCCAGACGAGGTTGATGTTGTCCTTGGTGCGCGTGTAGAAGACCTGGTTGCGCGAGGAGAGTTTTCGTTTGGGCGTGCGCCGCCAGCGTTCGGGCAGGAAGAAATTGAAGAGGTCGGGGTCCTTGCCGGCGACCCAGAGCAATCCGCCCGTGCTTTCGGCTCGGCCGAAGATGTAATCGACGCCGAGGATATTGACCGCCTGGAGGTGGGCGGGCATGGGCTTGTTGGAATCGGCTTCGAACCGGCGCGCCATGTGTTTGAGGTAGATCTGGCGGTTGGCGCTGCGCACGGCCATTTCGTGTTCGCGGGTGCGTTCGAGCAATTCGTAATCGACCAGTGCGTAGGCGAACTGGCCGTTGCGATCGCGCAGGAGTTTCCGGCCGGTGCGCGGGCGGAGGATGACGTGGGCGGGTTTCATGTCCACGACGCGGTAGCCTTTTTGCCAGAGTTCGTGAGTGACGAGGCTGGTGGTGCGGGCGAGGAACTCGGCGCGGGCGGGGTCTTCGAGGCCGAAATGTTCGGCGGTTTCGACGGCGTCGAGGCCCTTGATCCAGCCGAAGAGGACGACGTATTGGCGGAGGATGTCGAGTTCGACGCCGGGGTGGCGGGCGACTTTGGCGCGGATTTTATCTTCGGACCGGCCGGTTTGCCAGAGGTGGAGTCGTTCGCTGGGGACGTAGATGGCCATGGGGCGCTGGGTGCGGATGCGGATGGCCTGGGGTCCGGCTTCGCCCTTGCGGAGTTCCATGAGGAGCGAGAATTCCTCGAACGGGCTGTTGAACTCGGCGTGGATGAATTTGTTGACGGTGAGGGTGTCGAGGGGGACGACTTCGCCGACGCGGGACCATTTGACGACGAGGTTAAGGGAGACGCCGTCGATGCTCCGGGTGGGCAGTTTGTAGACCATGCTGGTGCCCTCGAGGCGTTCGCGTTTGGCCTCGAACCAATCGGGCGCATACCAGTTTTCGGGGAGGAGATTCCGCCAGAACGGCAGGCCGAACCGGGTGAGGTAGATTTCGCCGCCGTCCGGCGTTTTGAGATGGTAATAATCGACGCCGAGCAGCGACAGGGGTGTGCCCGGGGGCAGGGCGTATTTCTTGATGCTGTCGGCGAGCGACGCGTTGGAGGCTGACGGCTTCGGCATGGACGCGCTCCGGTTTCCTACAAGGTGCGCCGGGGCGCAGGAGTGGACTCACCGGATTTTGGCTTTTTTACAACGAAGAAAGGATTCAGGGATTTTTACCACGAAGAGACGAAGAGCACGAAGGGGAGATGGCTGGGGCCTGACGGATGCAGGCATCGCGGGACGGCCCGGCGAGAACGCCCCGCCAGAACCACTTCCCACAGAGAATTTCGTGCACTTCGTGTCTTCGTGGTGAAATGCCGAATTAAGCTTCGTGGTTAAATCCAGGGGAGGCATACTGGCGGGGTGAAAGCCTTTGATTTTCGCCGGGCGATACGGGATTACATTCGGGCCAACGCGAAGCCTTCGGACAAGTTCAGTCATCAGCCGAGGTTGTATGCGCTTGCGGTGCGGTTGGCGGAGGGCGCGGCGTTCGATGACGACGTCCTCTTTGCCGCGGCGTGGCTGCATGATCTGGGAGTGTTTGTGGGGCATCGGCCGGAGGACCCGGTCCGGCTGGCGAATTGGGATCATGTGGCGTATGCGTTCAAGCGCGTGCCGCTGTTGTTGCAGCAGTGGGGTTTTCCGGACGGGAAAATCTCCGCGGTGCTGGAGGTCATTCGCACCCACATGCCGTCGGGAAAACCCGGGACCTTCGAGGGAAAGCTGTTGCGCGAGGCGGATATCCTGGAGCAACTGGGTGCGGTGGGGATTTTGAGGATGTCGAGCAAGGCGGGGCGCGACACGCGGTTCCCGGGATTCCGGGAGGTGGTGCAGGCGTTGCGTCGGAACCTGGAGGAATTGCCAGGGAAACTGACGCTGGATTCGGCGAAAAAGATGGCCGCGCCGCGCCTGGAAGTTTTGCGGCAATTTCTGGAAGCCGCCGAGTTGGAAGGCGCAAGCCTTGAGCCGTGAAGGACGGCTCAGCCGCGATGCAGGACGGCGGGGACCGCAATCTCACGATTGCGGCTACGGGGGGGCTGCTGCGTTCGCTTCTTGCAGCAACGAGATCAAAGCTTCCCGGCGGCCGCCGTTTCCGGCGCTGCGAACAGGCGTGCCCGGATTGGGTGGGCGAACAGGAGCAAGCCGGCGAGCGCCAGCAGGCTGGCGGGGCTGGGTTCGGGCACCGGGATGAGTTCCTGGCCAAAGGCGTACTGGGTGGCTCCAGTGAATGTGATCTGGTAGCTCAGGGAAAGCAGTTGGTCGAGGCCGACCGGTGAACCGCCGGTGAATTCCAATTGGCCGAGGTAGGTGCTGCCGTTCCAGACGGGTTGCTGCTGAATCACGGCCGTCCAGCCGGGATTGGCGACGGTGGGCGATGAAATCGTGAACACCTGGCTCATGGAGACGTTGATATGGTACGCGGTCCAGGGAAACCCGGTGTCGTTGTTGATCGTGAGCCCGATCGTCAGCGTGGGATCCTCGGGCGAATCCGTCCAGATGGTGCCTTGCATGGTCGCCGCGCTGTATTGATCGGCGGTCATGGATATGGCGTCGGCGTAGTTCCAGTAATAATGCGACTGCAAGTAGCTGTCGCTGGTGCATTGGACGCCGGTGATTTCCGCGCGGCTGGCGAGGGGCGCCGCTGCAACGGCCCAAAGGATCAGGTTTCTGAGATACGACATAACAACGATGCGCTGCGATTTACGGGTTCGTTCGTAGACTAGGAGGCGGGAGGCGGAGAATTGTTCCCGAAAAAATGAAAAAGTTTTCTCCAGGAAGGACGCCGTCCTCGGCGTCCCTGACTGGGTAGTGCGAACGGGCGGCACCGGCCGGCGGGACGCCGGCCCTACCAGCGGAGGATCAGGCCAGGGCTCTTTGAACGGCGCTGACGAGGGTGTCGGGGACGAACGGTTTCGGCAGGAGCCCGGCATCCTCCGGGGTGGCGGCATCGGATTCGCAGGTGAACAGGGTTCGCAGTGCGGGTTTTGAGGACACCAGCATCGCGGCCAGGTCGGTCCCGGACAACTCACCGGGCAGGCTGTTGTTGACGACGAGCAAGTCGATATAACCGGCTTGTCCGTTCCAGAGGACCTGGGCGGTTTCGGCGGAATCGGCTTCAATGACGCGGTAACCGTGCCGGTTCAGGACGAACCGGGCCATGGCGCGGGCGCGGTCGTCGGGTTCGACGAGCAGGACGACGGCTTTTGGCGGGCCGTCGTGGCCGGTGGTGGCGGCTGCGGAGGCGGCTGCAGCCACCCGGGCACAGGGCAGGTAAACCCGGCATTCTGTCCCGGTGCCCGGGTGAGATTCGATTGCGATCCAGCCGGACATTTGTTTGATGGCGCCGTAAACGCCGGCGAGGCCGAGGCCGATTCCCTGGCCGGGTTCGCGCGTGGTGAAGAAGGGCTCAAACAGGTGGGATTGAAGCTGCGGTGTCATGCCGCAACCGGTGTCGCGGATTTCCAACCGGACAAATTCGCCCGGCCGCGCTTCGGCATCGAGATCGGCCGCCTCCGGATCGAGTTGAACGCGGGCGGTCCCGATGGTGATGGTGCCGGCGCCGTCGATGGATTGTCCGGCGTTTCGGACGAGCTGGACGAGCACCTGTTCGAGGAGGCGCGGGTCTGCGTGGACGGGGGGCAGTCCGGAGGCGAAGGCGCTTTCGAGGCGGACCTGGCTGCCGAGGGAGTTCTGGAAGACCGGTCCCAGTCCGCGCGTGAAGGCGTTGAGGTCCATAGGTTCGCAAGCCGCGAGTTGTTTTCCGCCGGCGACGAGCAGTTGATGCGACAGGGCGGCCGCCTGGTGGATGGCGGCCGTGATATGTTCCACCTCCTCGGCGGATTTTAAATTCAGGGGCAGATCGCGCAGGGTTGCGGTGTGGGATTCGATGCGGGCGAAAACGCGGTTGAGGTGCGGAGCGATGCCGCCGGCGACCTGGCCGATGACTTCCATCTTGTGCAATTTGCGGAGTTGCAGTTCGCGGCGCCGGCGCCGGGTGACATCGGATGCGACGACCAGCCGCGCGGGGACGCCCTCGTGCATGAGGTCGGACGCGACGATTTCGACGTCGATCAGGGTGCCGTCCTTGCGGCAATGGCGCCAGATGCCGCGGGCTTCAGCGCCGGCGCAAGGTTTGGCGAGATCCTGGACGAACCCCGCGAGCGCGGCGGGCAGGAGCAGGTCGCGCCCGGTCATCTGGAGGAATTCCTCCTCGGTGAAGCCGTAGAGGCGCAGGGCGGCGCGGTTGACGGTGAGAAATCGGGCGGATCGCAGGTCGAGAATCCACATGGGCTGAGGATTTTCGGCGAACAAGTAGCGGTACTGGGCCTGGGCGTTTTCGAGTTCGGCCTGGGCTTCCTTGCGTCGCGCGATTTCGCGGGTGAGTTCGTGGTTGGTTTTTGTGAGGAACGAGGTTTCCTCCTGCATTTTGGTTTCCAATTCGCGCTGGAGGGAGGCCTGGCGGGTGCGGGCGCGGTCGCGTTCCGAGCAGACGGTTTCCATGTGGCCCATGCCGATGAGGAGCAGGACGGAGCCGACGGCGTAGATCAGTTCGAGGCTTGCGGCCGATCCCAGGATCGACCGTGCAGGTTTCTGAGGGCCGAGGAGGTGGAGCAGGGCGAGGGAGAGGAAGGCGGTGACGAGGAACCAGCCGGTGCGCTGTGTGCCATAGCGGCGGACCAGACGCAGGGCATAGGAAGGAACGATCAATTGCAGCCCGCCTGCAATCCAGCTATACACACCAAGACCAAACATATCAGGGAAAAATCCGGGAGAATCCGGAACAGAACATCACATCACGCACGTCATCGCCGGCCCGGCGGTTTCGCCCGGACCGCTTCTCGTCCCGGGCGGGATCGAAACCTCAAGCGGTCCACCGGCAATCGCCGGGCCATGCCGCGATTTCAGCAAATGGCGGGCCAGCGAGGATCGAAATGACGGTTGGCGCCGTGGGATTTCAGGCGGTTTCATGGTGGCCAATGATTGAACGATATCGCCTTTTTGGAGTTTTTCCGGGTGCCCGGCCGTCTTGCGCGCCGTCCGTCCACTCATTAGCATGGGCGTCCATGAAGTATTCACTTCCCGGACTTCTCGCCGCTCTCCTGTTGTCGATCCATTCGCCCGCGGCGGATATGATCCAGCCGCTGGCCATTGGATCCAGTGCGCCGGATTTCACCCTGCCGGGCGTCGACGGCCGGGACTGGTCGTTGAAGGATTTTTCGGCATCCAAATTCCTCGTGGTGGTGTTTACCTGCAATCATTGTCCGACCGCGCAGTATTACGAGGCGCGGATCCAGCAACTGGTTTCCGATTACACGAACCGGGGTGTGGCGGTGGTGGCCATCATGCCGAACGATCCGCGGTCGGTGCGATTGGACGAGCTGGGCTGGACCGATCTGGGCGATTCGTTTGCCGAGATGAAAATCCGGGCGCGCGACCGGCAGTACAATTATCCCTACCTTTACGATGGCGACACGGAGTCGGTGTCGAAGCGTTACGGCCCCTCGTCGACGCCGCATGTGTTTGTGTTCGACGCGTCGCGGAAGCTGAGGTATGCGGGGGCGATTGACGATTCGGAGCGGGTGGAGAAGGTGACGAAGAATTACCTGCGCGACGCGCTGGACGCGCTACTGGCGGGGAAGGAGCCGCCGGTGGCGCAGACCAAGGCGGTGGGATGCTCGGTCAAATGGGCGGGCAAGGCGGACTCGGTCCAGGCCTACATGGACAAGCTGGCGGCGGAACCGGTGAGTGTGACCCCGGTGGATGCGGAGGGATTGGAGGCGCTCCGGAGGAACGGGACCGGCAAGTTTCTATTGATTAATTTCTGGGCGACCTGGTGTGCGCCGTGCCTGGCGGAGTTTAACGAGTTTGTCACGATCAACCGCATGTATCGCCACCGGGATCTGGAAGTCGTGACGGTGTCGTTGAACCGCCCCGACGAACAGCCGGCAGTGTTGTCGTTCCTGAAAAAGCAGCAGGCGAGCAACCGGAACCTGATCTTTGGCTCCACCGACCGCGACGCATTGATCAACGCCTTCGATTCCGCCTGGATCGGCGCGGTGCCTTACACGCTGCTGATCAGCCCGGAGGGAAAGGTGGTTTACAGCGAAGTGGGCAGCATTGATCCGCTGGCCCTGAAGCGCGCGATCCAGAAGGAGCTCAACGCGCGCAAACCGTGGTGAACCCTCCGGCTGGCTAGAGCGGCTTAAGAAAGATCGTAGCCGCAAAAGGTAGGGTCGGCGCGCTGCGCCGACCGCGGACGCCGCAGCGCGGCGTCCCTACCTGCGGCTGCGGTTTATGTTAAACCGCTATAATCCTTGGAAAACACCAGCACCGCGTGATAGCCCCAGAAGCCCAGCGAGTTCGAAAGGATCGTTGAAATGTTTGCCGGGCGGGAAACCAGGGGCTGCACGTGGATCGGGCACAGCGGATCCTGTTCGCGGCAGGTGGCTGTTGGGGGAATGATTTGATGGCGGAGAGCTTCCACGCAAAGAATCGCCTCCAACGCGGGAGTCGCTCCCAGGCAATGTCCCGTGACGGGCTTGGTTGAACTGCAAGGAACCTCGGCCGCTCTTTCCCCGAGCAGTTCATGGACTGCTCGCGCCTCGGCCTGGTCATTCAGCAGGGTGCCTGTGCCGTGTGCATTGATGTAGTCCACCTGTCCGGCCGACATTTCCGCCACCTGCAACGCCTCGCGCATTAACCGGAGGAGGCCGCTCCCGGTTTCATCCACTCCGGTTCGGCCGCATTTGTCCAGGCCGGTGGCCCAGCCCGCCAGCCGCGCGAGCGGTTCCACGCCTCGTTTTGAAATGCCTGCCATGGATTCCAGGACCAAAAAACCGCTGCCTTCGCCCAGGACGATCCCGTTGCGGGCTTGATCAAAAGGCCGGCAGGCCAGAGTGGCGTCTTCGTGAAACCCGAGCACGCCCGCCGCCTGAAGCTGGGCCAGCACCACGGGATGCAGGGGCGCTTCGGAGCCGCCCACCAGCATGGCGTCCGCTTTGCCGAGAAGAATTTGTTCGGCGGCGTAACCGATGGCGAAAGCGGCCGAGGCACAGGTGGCCGAGAAAGTTGCGCCGGGTCCCTTCAGGTTCAAGGATTGCGCCAGGGCACCGCTCAGGCATGCAAAGGTGCTGTCGGGCCCGAACGAGGGCGGGTATTTTTTGCCGGCGAGAAAGCCGAGCGAATCACAGACCTTGCCAATCGGCCCGCGTGACGAACCGATGGCAACGCCGACGCGTTCGGGTGGGTAGGCATTGGAGAGCCCTGCTTGTTGCCATGCCTGGCCGGCGGCCATCCAGGCCATTTGAACCGCGCGATCCGCCCTTTGCACCGGGCGCAATTTCGCGCGGGACAAGGCGATATCGGGCGCGCTGGCAACCGCGAATCGTGCGTTCCCGTCAAGACCGTCAAAGTTCCGCCACGCCGCGGCTGATCGCCCCGCTGCCGCATTTTCCCAAAGATCCGGGACCGAATCTCCCGCCGCCGAGTAACAGCCGAGGCCGGTTACGGCAATTGGATTTTCCTGCAACAAACGAATGAGAGGAGGCAAGCTCATTGGTGCTGAATCGTCAGGGCGGCATTGGAAGCCGTCGGCTGAATGCGTTTGATGACGGCCAGGCTCTGTTCCGGATGATTCCGAACATGGGGCAGCAGTTGTTCCAGCAAAAATATTCCGGCAGGCAGCCAGTCATTTCCCGCAGTCAGGAGTTCGCGCGGCACAGGGCGGCCTAATTCGATCCGGTAATGCCAGCGGCCTTCGTCGATGATCGCGCAGGAAATCAGTTCTGCTTCCTGGCTGATGGCCATGCGAATGGCGCCAGTCGCCATTTGAAACGACCATCCCTCCTGAATCGGCACCTGCAATTGTTTTCCGTTGGGAGAATCCACCGCGACCAGCAAGGGGATTCCCGTTTTCAACAACCCGATCGCCCGGGAGAGTTCGTCCCGACAGATCACGGTCGGCACCTCGGGAAACGGGGTCAGACGATCCGTGAGCTGTCTCATGGAGGGTCGAATGGCCTCGTCCCGGATCAGGTTGGTGACGGGAAAGCCCGCCGCGCGAAGCCAGAATCTCAGCAGGGCAAACGCCTCAAAATGGCAGAAGGCCAGCACCACCGGTTTTCCCTGCTGTCGCGCCCGCTGCAGATGTTCCTCGCCGTTGATCCGGCAGCGGCGGCTCCATTCCGGAGACGCTAGCCGGTCGGAAAACAGCTCGATCGTCTGATTCAAATAATGGTTTCGGCGGCGCATCTTGCCCATGGACAGAAACCGGTCCCGGCCGACACAGTCTGGGAGCCGCAGCGGAGGCGGGCCTTTTCTGAACGGGGTGTTTGCGGCTGCCCGGATGGATTCCAGGGGCAGCAACGCGCGATATAAGGCGTCGACTGAAAGCATCCGCTCAAGTTTTCGAAGCATCCAAAAGCGAATTAAGTCACGCGGCTTTGCCACTGGTGTGCAGTTGTGGGTTTGGACGAGGGGATTTTTTGATCCGTGTCATCCGTGTCATCCGCGGTCAAAACTCAGGTTCGGCGGCTTATTGGTACGTTTTTGCGAGCTGCTGGATGCGCGGATAGACGGGGGAGGACGGCGGGGTGCGGTCGCGGATTTCGGCGAAGAGGCGGCGGGCTTCGGCGGGGTTGTCCTTGGCCAGCATCACGCAGTAGTCCAGTTCGATCCAGGCTTTGCGGGGATCTTCGAGCTGGGGTCCGAAGTTTCGGAGCCAGTTGTGGAGGGCGTTGGCGCCCTGGGCCTGGGCGGCGGCGAGGGAGTCTTCGAGTAGGTAGGACATGCCCGGGAGTCGGTCCGGCCGGAATTCCTGGGAGGCTTTTTCGCGGGGGCCGTTCACCCGCTCGTATTCAATTCGCTGGTAATACCTCGATAATTCCACGCCGCCCCAGACCAGCAGGGCGACCGCCAGCACGCCAATGAGCTTGTTGATCATGATTCCTCGATGCGCTCGATGCGGGCGCCGAGCCGGCGGAGCTTGGCGTCCATGTTTTCGTAACCGCGGTCCAGGTGGTACACGCGGTTCACCTGGGTGGTCCCGCGGGCGGCCAGGCCGGCGATGACCAGTGCGGCCGAAGCCCGGAGATCGCTCGCCATGACCGGCGCCCCGCTGAGTGGACGTCCGCCTTTTACTATCGCACTCGGGCCCTCGATTTCAATGTCCGCCCCCAGCCGCGCCAGCTCGCTCACGTGCATGAACCGCGATTCAAAAATCCGCTCGGTGATGATGCTGATCCCCGGCGTCAGCGCCATCAAGGCCATCATCTGCGCCTGGACATCCGTTGGAAACCCGGAATACGGCAGCGTGGTGATGTCGACCGGCTTCAGCCGCCGTGCGCGCCGGACCGTCAGCAGTTGTCCGTTGCGTTCGATGCGGACGCCGCTGTCGGCGAGTTTGTCGAGAACGGCGTGGAGGTGATCGGCGCGGGCGCCTTTCAACGTGACCTCGCCGTTGGTCGCGGCGGCGGCGATGGCGTAGGTGGCGGCTTCGATGCGGTCCGGGATGACTTCATGTTCGGCGCCGTGGAGTGACGGCACGCCGGTGACGGTGAGGGTGGGGCTGCCGGCGCCGCTGATGCGGGCGCCCATGGAATTCAGGAAGGCGGCGAGGTCGATCAGTTCCGGTTCGCACGCCGCGCTTTCGATGATGGTGACGCCTTCGGCGAGGACGGCGGCCATGAGAACGTTGGCCGTGCCGAGCACGGTCGATCCCGCGCGGCCGCCGAGGAACATGTCGGATCCGACCAGCCGTCGGGCGGAGGCATGGACGTAGCCGTTCTCGATTTTCACCTTCGCGCCGAGCGCCTGCAGGCCTTTCAGATGGAGATTGATCGGGCGGGCCCCGATGACGCAGCCGCCCGGGAGGGAGACGGCGGCCTTGCGGAGCCGGGCGAGCAGCGGGCCGAGAATGCAGATGGACCCGCGCATTTTCCGGACGAGTTCGTAATCGCCGGTGCCCTTGATCGATTTCGCCCGGACGCGGATGGTGTCGCCGTCGAATTTCACCTCGGCGCCGAGCGATTGGAGGATTTGACCCATGAACCGGACGTCGCTGAGGTCGGGGACGCGGCGGATGACGCAGGGTTCGGAGGTGAGAAGGGTGGCGGCGAGGATGGGCAGCACGGCGTTTTTGGCGCCGCTGATCTGCACTTCGCCGCTGAGCGGCACGCCGCCTTTGATCAACAAACTGTCCATGTGTTTAACCGTCGCGGATTGGGCGTCAGGCGCCGGGATGCGCGATCAGGATTCTTGGGCGCTGAGTGTAGTCGTCCCGGACGGCCTCCACAATCCACTTCTGGTTTTCGAACAGGGAGCGGATGGAAGCCGACTGGCCGTCGCCGAACTCGAGCATGATTTTGCCGCCGGATTTCAGGCGCGCCCCTGCGCCCGTCGCGAGCAATCGATAGAAATCCAATCCGTCCGTCCCGCCGTCCAGCGCCAGCCGCGGGTCGAAATCGCGGACCTCGGGCTGGAGCGAGGGGATTTCCTCGGATGGAATGTAGGGCGGGTTCGACACGATCAGATCGAATTGTGCGCCGTCGGTCAGGGCGGCCCATCCGTCGCCGTGGAAAAATTCGATGCGCGTCTCGAGCTGGTGGGCGCGCGCGTTGCGGCGGGCGACTTCGATTGCTTCGGTTGAAATGTCGAGCGCGGTGACGCGGGCGGCGGGGAGGCGGGCGGCGATGGCGATGGCGAGGCAGCCGCTCCCGGTGCCGAAGTCGAGGACGGCGACAGGCTGATCGCCGCGGGACTCGAGGAACGTCCATGCGGATTCGGCGAGCAACTCGGTTTCGGGGCGGGGGATGAGGACGTGGGGATTGACCTCGAGGTTCCAGCCGCAGAAGCAGGCGGAGCCGACGAGGTGTTGGAGCGGCTCGCGCCGGCCGCGGCGCCGGACCAGTTCGCGGAGGCGGTTGGTTTCGTCTTCGCTCAGCGGGCGGTCGAACTTCAGGTACAACTGCATCCGGGGCAGTTGGAGCACATGCGCCAGCAGCAGCTCCGCCTGCAGCCGCGGGGAATCCACGCCCTTCGATCCCAGGAAATCCGCACTTTTCTGAATGCCATCAAGAACCGTCACGGGGACACGATGGACGGAAGTTAAAGCGTTAAAAAGTTAAAACAGTTAAGGCGTTGCGGACATTGTGGTCGCTTCACCTTTTAACCTTTTGACGTTTTAACTTTTTAACTCGGATTTTCGAGGACGAGGACGAGGACGAGCAGGATTGGTCGCGGGTTTACCGGGCATACTGCCGGATGGCGGATTGCCACCAGGAGGCCATTCCTTCGGCGGGGCGGATCCAGGCCTGGCGATGGAGCCAGGACATGACTTCGGCGTCGGAGAGCAGGAGGATTTTGTCGGAATCGTTCAATCCTTCGGGTCCCTTGGCGAGGAGAGTTTCGCCCAGGTCGCGCACGGCGGGTTGGCCGACGCCGAGCTGGGCGAGGGCTTCGCTGTATTCGGGGTTGAGTCGTTTTTCGCGGAGGAGAGAGACGTGGATGGCATTGACGTAGGGGTCGAGGATGACCTCGGCGATGCTGTGGTCGTTCGGGGTGGGAGCACCGCCGCTGGATCTTTCGAGCAGGGCCATGCGGACGCGGAGCGTGTCGAGTTCGGAGGGCGGCGAGGTTTCCTCGGGTGTAAGGAAAAATCCGTGGGCGCGGGCGCGCGCGCCGAGGCGGCTGCGGCTGGTGAAGACGCTGAGGGGGACGGACAGGACCATGCCGGCGAGGACGGGGACGAACCACCAGAACGCCTGGTGATCGATTTGCCAGATGGCGGCGCCCCAGAGCAGGCCGATGAGGGTATTGGCCCAGTGATGGCGGATGGCTTCGGACCAGGCGATGCCGTCGGCGGTGCGTTTTTGCGGACCCCAATTGACGCCTCTGCCGAGGAGGATGGAAGCGACGCACTGGGAATGCCAGAGCATCTGGAGCGGCGCGTGCAGGCTTGAGAAAACCGTCTCGGCCAGAGCGCTGAGCGTGGCGCGGCGAAATCCGCCGAACGCGCGGCAGCGGACGGGGTCGAGGGCGAGGTCGATGATGGCGAGTACTTTGGGCAGGAAAAGGGCGGCCATGCAGATGCAGAAAATGAGGAAGGCGTGCTGGGTGCCGCTGAGATTGAGGAACGGGGTGAACTGGCGGACGGGTGGGAGCACGGACAAACCGCTGCGTTTGAAATCCCAGAGGGCGATGTTGAATTCGACGAGGAACAGGAGCCAGAGCGGGCTGGCGAGGTAGCCGAAGATGCCGAGGAGGAGGTGGATGCGGCTGATGCCGCGGAAGCCGCGGGCGAAGAGCACCATGCCGTGCTGCAGGTTGCCCTGGCACCAGCGGCGGTCGCGCCGCGCGTTCTCGATGATGCCCTGCGGGGTTTCCTCGTAGCTGCCCTCGAGGTCGTAGGCGAACCAGACCTGCCAGTTTTCCTTGAGCAGGAGGGCGGCCTCGACGAAGTCGTGGCTGAGGATCTGGCCGCCGAACGGTTTGCGTCCGGGGAGGCTGGGCAGGTCGCAATACTGCATGAAAGCGTCCGTGCGGATGAGGGCGTTGTGTCCCCAGTAATTGCCGAAGCCCTGGGCCCAGTAATTGAGTCCGGCGATGAAGATCGGGGCGTAGAGTCGGTTGGCGAACTGCTGGATCCGGCCGAACAGGGATTCGGCGTTCACGAGGGCGGGGACCGTTTGGATGAGGCCGACGTGGGAATGCAGCTCCATGAGCTTGACCAGGTCGACGACGGTTTCGCCGCGCATGATGCTGTCGGCGTCGCACACCATGAAGTAGCGGTAGCGGCGGCCCCAGGTGCTGAGGAAATCGCGGACGTTGCCGCTTTTCTTGCCTTCGTTCGAGATGCGGCGGCGGTAATAGATGCGGCCGAGGGCGTCCAGTTCGCGGACCAGTTCGCACCAGCGGCGTTCCTCCTCGATCCATTTGTCCGGGTCGCGGGAATCGCTGAGGATGAACAGGTCGAACCGTTCGAGCTGGCCGGTGCGTTCGAGGGACAGGTAGGTGGCGCGGAGACCTTCGAAGACGCGGGCGACGTCCTCGTTGTAGATGGGGAAGACGATGGCGGTGCTGACGCCGTCGATGGACCGGGTGCGGTAATCGCCGAGGCGGGTGATCTGGCCGGGGTCGCCGAAGGCGCGCACGACGAATCCGCACACGCCGTGCATGCAGCCGATGGCGATGAGGAGGAAGAGGGTGATGAACAGGACGAGGAGGACGGTGCTGTGGTTGGTCCATCCGCTGCGCCAGAGCAGGTCGGCGAAGAGGAGGGAGACGAGCCCGGTGAAGAGGACGGCGGTGGTGAAAAAGACGAACAGGACGACGCCGCGCCGGGCGGGGGGCGCCGGGTAGACGGCCACGGCGGGTGCGGGGGCCGGGGGTGCGCCCGTGGGGGATGGAGCGGGTGCGGGGGCCATTTCAGCGTCCAAAGGTGTAGTGCGTCACGACGAAGATGGCGACCAGGAGCAGGGCGAACAGGATCCAGGCGAACACCATTTTAGTGTAAGGCAGCCGGCTGAAATTGGTGAGCGTGGTGATGGGGCCGAGGTCGAGCGGGCGCGGCGCCATTTTCGCGAGCTGAAAATCGGGGCCGGCGCGCAGGTAGGCGTCGCGCATGGCCTTGACGAATTCCTCGGGCCACGGGCCGGGGCGGAGGAACTGGTCCTGCCATTTGCCGGGCATGTCGGCGATGAGCAGGGCGAGGCGGCCGCGGGTGGAGAGCATGTGATCGGTGCCGGCGGGGGATTCCTGGAGCACCTGGGCGAACCATTCGGTGACGACCTGGTCCATTTCCTCGGCGGCGAGTTCGGTGACGGAGCGTTTGGGTTCCTGGGGGGCGCGGCGCATGGCGCGTTTGAGCACATGGATGACCAGGCGTCCGAGCAGCACCTTGTTGCGAATGCGCAGGGCGTGGAAGTAACTTTCCACCTTGGCGTAGGCGGCGTTCCATTCCTCCAGGGGCCGGCCGACGATGCGTCCCGGTTGTTCGAGGCCCGCCTCGGCACCGCTCAGGGCGGACTCCAAAGATAGGTCCATGTTTCGGTGAGAACCTCCTCTCCTTTTTGCAGCGTGCAGCGGATGTCGACATCGGAGGTGTTGCCGGGGGCGGGCTGCAGGCCGAAGATGACGCGCCAACTGTTGTCGAACGGATTGTGGAACACCTGGGGATTGACGATGCTGGCGTTGGTGCTGCAGCTCGCGATGGCTTGGGGCGGGGTGGCCGGCGTCAACGCGCCCGACTTCGGGCCCGCGAAATCGATCACGAACTGCCGCTGCTGCGAATCCCTCGGGTCGGCCCCCAGGCGCGTGGCAATCGCCTTGTCCTTCACCTGCGAGAGCGGGATGTCGGATTCGCGGCTCGTGAAATAGAGCGTGTAACCGAACTGGTAGGGTTCCATCGGCTTGGGTTTCACCTTCGCGTCCCAGAACGCGACGATGTTGTCGAGGCCCTCGTAATGCGTGCTGAGTTCGACGAGGTTGACCTCGCCTTCGCCCCATTGGCCGTGGGGCTCGACCCAGACGCTGGGGACGGTCTGGTAGAGGTTGAACAGGTCCTGGTAGGTCGCGAAACTGCGGTCGCGCTGCAGCAGTCCGAATCCGCGGATATCCTTGGCCTGGTAGCGCTGGTGGCGCATGCGCGTGGTGTTGTTCAGCGGGCGCCAGACGATTTCGCCGTTCTCCATTTGCATCAGCAACCCGTCGCTGTCATGCACCTCGGGGCGGTAATCGTCGAACTTGCGTTCGCAGCTTTTGCCGAACCAGAACATGCTGGTGAGCGGCGCGCGACCGATGGTGGCGATGGGCTTGCGTTCCGTCGCGCCGGCCGGGACTTTTTCGGGTTCGCGGAAGTAAACGATGGCCTCGATGCTGGCCACCGTGGTTTCGCCGGGTTTGATCGTGAACTTGTAGGCACCCGTGCAGCTCGGGCTGTCCAGGATGGCGAAAAGTTTCAGTCGATCCTCGTCGCGCGACGGTTTGCCGAGCCACCAGTCGGTGAAGATGGGGAATTCCTCCGGCCGATCCGGTTCGCCGCAGTCGATGGACAGGCCGCGGGCGGACTGGCCGTAACGCTGACCCTTGCCCAGGAGCCGGAAATAGCTCGCGCCGAGGAACGCCCCCAGTTCATCCCACTTGTCCTGCTCGTTCAACTGGTTCAACAGCCGGAATCCCGCGTAGCCCGTGTCCTGCGGGATTTGCTTTTGAAATTTCAGGCTGCGATAATTGAAGAAATCCTGGACGAACCGGATCGGCTGGACGGCGCTGACCGTGAATTCATAAATGTGAACCGGTTCCTCGTAAAGGTAGCCGGGATGAAAAAATTCGACGCGAAATGGAAGATCGTCCGCAGCCCACAACGCTTTCTCGTGCCGGAACTCAATTTCCCGGTACTTGTCGTAGTCCAGCTTGTCCGCCCGCAGAATCGCCGGCAGGTCCGCCCGCGGCGAATGAAATGGTTTGCGCGCCCGCTGCTCCGCCTTCTTCGCGATGTAATCCAGCGTCACGTCGGCGGATTCCATCCACGCCCTCCCCCGGACGGGCGCCAGAACCACCAGCGCCACGATCAGACAAGCCAATCGATTCATGTTTAATCCACAGAAGACCTGAAACCCCCTGCTTTGGCAAGACCGGGCCGGACGAGAGCTCCGGCGATGCATGGACTTTCCTATCCACCGGCAGCCGGCAGCAACGGGAATTGCAGGGCCTGTTTGAACTGTAACAAATTGTGAACAAGTCATTTGCAATTCTCGTGCTGATTGGGCTTGGGCTGGCGGGCGCCCTGGTCGGGCGGGTGGTGGCGGCGGACGACACCTGGACGCTGGACGACGTGGTGGATTCGGCGCAGGAGTGGGCGACGAACAATCTTGATGACGGGGCGTTGCGGATGTTGGAGGGGGAAGGGCAGGCGCGGACGCGGCAGTTGCTGGACGAGATTGAACGGCGATTTCACGGGGAATACGTGCTGGACCTGGGGCAGTTGAGGGAGACGGCGAACCAGGTGATCCCGCTCCTGGAAGCGCATCCGGAGACGAAGCCGTACGTGGTGTGGATCCGCACGCGGCTGGACTACCTGGATGCGGCGGATGAGCTGCGATTGATCATTCCGTTGCCGAAGCCGATTCCGGGAGTGGCTCCGGTGCCGGCGCCGAATCCGCCGGCGGAGAAGGAGCGGGAAGTGTGGACGAAGAAGATGGCGGACCGGCCGTGGCCGGAGGCGGCGAAGCCGGTGGTGGCGAAGTTGAAGCCGGTGTTTGTGGAGGAGAAGGTGCCGCCGGAGTTGGTGTGGATTGCGGAGGTGGAGTCGTCGTTCGACGCGGGTGCGAAGAGCCCGGCGGGGGCGGCGGGGTTGTTTCAGTTGATGCCGGACACGGCGAAGCGGTATGGGTTGAGGACGTGGCCGTTTGACCAGCGGTATAACGCGGAGGACAGCGGCCGGGCGGCGGCGCGGTGCCTGGCGGCGTTGCATCGGAAATTCCAGGACTGGCGCCTGGCGGTGGCGGCCTACAATGCGGGGGAAGGCACGGTTCAAAACCAGTTGAAACGCCGCAACGCAAAAACCTTCGACGAAATCTCGCCGTATTTGCCCGCGGAAACCCAGATGTATGTGCCGAAAGTCGAGGCGACGATTTTGCGGCGCGAGGGGGTGAAGTTGGAAGAACTCCGTTGAGCGCGGAATGCGGAATGCGGAGTGCGCCGGTCAGGGTTTCAGGAATGTGTGATTCGCGCCTTCCTGGTAAAGCAGCTTGTAGCCTGCGCGAACCAGTTTGAGCATGGAGCGGATTGTCTGGCTGCGCCGGATGCCGGGCACGATTCCGTGGTGATATTCGACGCAGATCTGGCGAATGGGAATGCGCTTTTTAAGAATGTCCTCGATGACCTCGTATTCGCTTCCCTCGATGTCGATTTTGATAAGGTCGATGTGCTCGTGCCCGTTTTTCCTCATGAGCGACGCGAGGTCGGTGCTCGGGACCTGGATGGTGGCCGAATCATTTCCCTGTGCATACCAGGAGACCTCCCCGGGAGGCGGGGGCGCCATGGAGATCGTGCCCACTTTCGAGGTCAAGGCGACGGGGTGAAACCGGAACTGAGGAATGCGGTTCTCAGGAAGCTCCATTGTTTTGAGACCGCTCGGCGAGGGGTCGAACAATTCGATCCGGCAGCCGCAACGGTTGACCAGGGCGTGTTCGAAAGTGATGTCGCCGCCGACGCCGCCTGCATAGACGATACTGCGGGAATCCAGCCCGTCAGGATGGAGGGTCCATTGCAACCCGAGCGAGGTGTCGCCAAGGGTCACGAGCGAATAGCGTCGGGACAACAGCAGCCCGTAAAAGATCTGGTATCTGAGTTGCCGCAGGAACTTGGGCCACCCCCGCTTGCCGGAGGGCTCCAGAGCAGGGCCTGTGACAGGGACGGCGGCAGAATGATTCATAAAAACGACTGGGTCAGGGGGGAATGTAGTCGGATTGCTTTATTTAATAAAGAAAATAAAAAGTTTTAACACGTTTGTGAGCGCTGGTTCGTGGAATTCTGACGGTAGGGACGCCGCGCTGCTGCGGCGTCCCCGCCCGCGTATCAGCGGGCGGAAAGCGGAACGGCGCCTGGCATGCTCTCTGCCGCGTTGCGCCGCTGGACGCGGCGCGGACGGCGCAGCGCGCCGTCCCTACCCGCGATTCAGATGCGTCGGGCCCTGGCAGGCGCCGGTTGTGATCTTGTGCCCAGGTGGGAAAGCCTCCATAATCCCGGCCTGCTGGTGGTCATGATTTAATGAACCTGTTGTTCCATCGGATGTTCCCGCGTCTGGCCGCGCGCTGCGGCGCGATTTGTGTCGTGGCGGTCTTGGGCCATGCGGCTTCTGCTTTTGCGTGGGAATATGTGGAGCCGCGCTGGGATCTGCCCCTGGCCTACTTCGATTCCTCTCCCGCCATCGGGCCGGACGGGACCCTTTATCTCGGAACTTTCCTGCAGCGGTTTTCCGCGGTCAGCCCCGAAGGCCGCCGGCTTTGGAGCTTTCGAACCGGCAGCGAGGTTGTTTCATCACCCGCGCTGGCCGACGACGGAACCCTCTATTTCGGATGCCGCGATCGAAAGCTCTACGCGCTGACCTCCGAAGGCCGGAAGAAATGGGAATTTCAAACCCAGGGCTGGGTGGATTCCTCGCCTGCCGTCGGGCGCGATGGCACGGTGTATTTCGGATCCTGGGACAGGCATTTTTACGCGGTTACGCCTTCGGGAACCCTGCTCTGGTCGTTTGCGACGGGCGGCGTGGTGGATTCCTCGCCGGCGATCGGCGACGACGGCGTCATTTATTTCGGCTCGCACGATAACAGGCTTTACGCTTTGAATCCGGACGGGAGCAAGCGCTGGGAATTCCTGACGGGCGCCCCGGTTCTTTCATCCCCCGCACTCGACGGCCAGGGCGGAGTTCTTTTCACATCAGTGGACGGATTCCTGTATTCATTGAGCCCGGACGGGAGTCTCCGCTGGAAGCTGTTTACCGGGGGGACGACGGAAAGCTCGCCGGTGATCGGGGAGGACGGAACGATTTACCTCGGGGTGAAAAACTGGCTGTGGGCGGTGACGCCGGAGGGTCTGAAGAAATGGGAATTCGCCCTGATGTATAACATCCAGGACAGCCCCGTGGTGACGACCAACGCGGTTTATGTCGTGTCGTGGGAGGGTGATTTGAGGGCGGTGAACTTTCAGGGTGCGGAGCAGCTCGATGCGCGGCTGCACAATAATTATGGCAAATCGTCCGTTGCCGTGGGGGCGGACGGCACGGTTTACGCCCTGGGAGCCTACAGCCACCTGTATGCGCTCGACCGAACGGCGCCGCTGGCGAAATCACCGTGGCCGCGATTCCGCGGGAATGCGCGCAACACGGGGCGGATGAACCATTGAGCCGGTTGCCCGGTTGAATTTTATGCCTGATGTATCGACTTACTACCGGCTGGCGTTCAAGTTGCGGGAGATTCCCGCGCTGCATCGCCCGCTGAAGTGGCTGCGCAAGCTGTTCTGGGTGGAACTGCCGGCCAAGTGGTACGGGGTGCTGCGCGCGCTGGCGCCTTCAAAAAACTTCAGGCTGGGCCCGCCGGTTCGGACCTTCACGATTTTCGGTTCCTGGGCCATGGACGGAATAAGGCCGGGACGCGTGGTGCTGACGGACCAGGGGGCGCCGAAGGCGGGGGACGATTCGATCCTGGTGAAGTGCGGCCTCAATCAGCACAGCGTTCAACCCTGGCCGGTGTTCTGGAGCCGCCATTCCCAGGCGCGGCTCGTGTCGTCGTCGCTGGCCCTGATGGACGCCCAAAAGCGCATCTGCTGGGAATCGGTTTATGGCGATCACGGTTTGACCGGCGATCCTGCGTGGAGCTATGTGCGGCTGCCGCAGCCCACGAAGCTGGCGGGCAACTGGACGAGCGTCGTCTCGCGCTGGTGCCCGAGCACCATGGTGGCGCCTTACAGCCACTGGATCCTGGACGCCCTGCCGCGTCTCGCGCTGCTTTCGGATTTTCCGCCCGACACAGGCATCCTGGTGCCGGGCCGGCTGGCGGGCTACCAGAAGGAATCGCTCCGGCTGCTGGGGCTGCTGGATCGCTGCCGGTGCACGCCCGAGACGCATCTGCTGGTGGAGAATTATTATTTCAGTTCGCCGACCGCGATGATTTCCTGCCACAACCCCTACGGCGTGGGCGCGCTCAGGTCGGCCTTCATGCCGAAAGCCGACACGTCCTATCACGGCCCGAAGCGTTTCGTCATCGCCCGCCGCGGCAAGACGCGGGGCATCGTCAATGAAACCGAGGTTTACGACTATTTCCGGTCGATCGGCTGGGACATCATCGACACGGAGAAGCTGACGTTCGCGCAGGAGATCCAGTTGTTCGCGGAGGCGGAGGCGTATGCGGGCGTGCTGGGGAGCGGGTTTACGAACGCGGTGTGGAGTTCGCCCGGCTGCAAGGCGATCACCTTCGTGGCCGACAACTGGGTGGACGGCTGGGTGGACTGGATTTGCCAGGTGAACAGGCTGGATTACCTGTGGCAACTCTTCCCGGCGGACGCGGCGATGATGGCGACGGTGGATTTGGATTCCATCCGCAAACTTCTGGCCAGGGCCGGACTGAGCCCCCGATGAGCCGGCGCAAGCGATTCACGCGATCCCTGGTATCCGGCTATCTGCTGTTAGGCGCCACGGTGCTTTACCAATTTGCTTCGGTGCCCCTGGCGCTGCATTACTTGTCGGACCAGGCGATCCTCGGTCTGTGGAACGTGGCGATGCAGATCTCGCTTTACCTGCAGTTGTTCGACCTGGGCATGTCGGGATCCATCTCGCGGATCCTGGTGGATCACAAGGACCGGCCGGGGGACGGGCAGTATGGGGCGGTGATCAAGACCGGGGGGCTGGTGCTGGCGGTGCAGGGTTTGATCATCCTGGTGGTGGGCGGCGTCCTCAGCATCTGGGTGCCCGATTTGTACAAAGTGCAGCCCTCGCTCCGTCACGATTGCCAGTGGCTGGTGGCCGGGCAATGCATTGCGATGGGACTGTTGTTCATCGGCCGGATGCCGCGGTTCATTCTCGAGGCGCACCAGCGTTACGACGCGAACTGCTACGTCGCGGTTGCCATGCTGGTGATCAACCTGGGTGTCATGTGGATGGGGTTCCATCAGGGATGGGGTATTTTCAGCATGCTCTGGGGTTACATTGCCAGCCAGGTCTTCGGAAATGTCGCCTCCTGGCTGCTCGCCCTGGGCCTGAAACTCTATCCGCCCGCCGGCGCCTGGGGGAAGGCCAACCGCGCCACGTTCCGGGAAATGTTCTCGTTCGGAAAAGAAATGTTCCTGATGTCTGTCGGGCTTCAGTTGATCAACGCGAGCCAGGGGGTGGTCATCGCGCGCACGCTTGGGTTTGACCTTATCTGGGTCTGGAGTGTCGCCACGAAAACCTTCATGACCGGGCAGCAGTTCGTCGCGCGCATTTTCGATTTTTCATCCTCGGCCCTGGCGGAAATGATCGTTCGGAACGAGCGGGAGCGGTTGCTGGCCCGATTTCGCGACCTGGTCACCGTCTCCGCTTCGGTGACGGTGTGGGCGGCGTTGTCGGTGGCTCTGTGCAATCAGGACTTCATGTTGTTCTGGCTGAAGAACAAGGTGCCGTCGGAGTGGCACAATTCAAACAACGCATTGATGGGGCTTTGGCTGGTGGTTTACGCGACCGCGCGATGCGGCGTTGCATTCGTTTGCGTCACGAAAAAGATCGGGGGCATGAAGTATGTCTACCTGTTCGAAGGCCTGGCGTTCGTGGGGCTGAGTTTCGCCCTTGCGCCGTTCCTGGGCATGAACGGCATCATTCTGAGCGCGATTGTGACGGACCTGTGCTGCAGCGGGTTTTACAGTTTCTGGCGCGCGGCCCGTTTCCTGGGAATCGAGCGGATGGCAACGGTCCTCACCTGGTTCCGCTGGCCCGTCCAATACCTCGCGGCACTCGGCGTCCTGTGCTTTGTAATGTGGCGTGCCGGTCTCAGTTGGAATCCTGCCATGCGCCTCGTCATCGATATCGCCACGATGCTCCTGCCGGGGTTGCTCCTGTTCTGGTTGCTCGGGTTGAGTCCCCACTTGAAACGTGAAGTCACGGCCCTGGTCGCGGGCAAACTGCGCCGCATTTCGGCCGCGACCTGATTCGACGCCTCCCCCGTAGCCGCAATCGTGAGATTGCGGTGCTCCGTCAGCCCCGCGGGGCAGTCCGCGCTCGACAGCCGGTGGCGGGATTACTAACCTTGCCGCGATTGAGACCCTTGATCGTCGCGCGTCGCGCGTGCCGGGTGGATTTTGAAAGTTCATGAGCGAGTTCGAAGTCATCATTCCAGTGCGCAACGGCGGACGCATCCTGGGATCCTCGATCGACAGCATTCTTTCCGGTTCCTCCAGCGCGGATGTCCTGCTCACGGTCAGCGATAATTTTTCCACCGACGGCTCTCCCTGGCGCGAGGATTTGAAGAAGCATCCGGCGTCGCGGTGGCGGGTGATATCGCCGCCCTCGGCGCTGGGGCGGGTGGAGCATTGGAGTTGGGCATTTGCGCAGGGGCAATCGCGTTGGATTAAGCCGCTGATGGCGGGCGACCGGGTGGAGGCGGAGTTCTGGGAATGGGTTTCGGGGGAGATCGTCCGGCAACCCGGGGCGGGGCTGTTTTTTTGCGAAGCGTATTATATCGATCCGGCGCGTGCGCATCCGGAGGACGCGGGGCGTGCGGCCGGCGGCCCGGCGATGGTTTCCTTTTACGATCATGCCGCCTTCCAGCGCGACGCAGCGCGTGTCCTGAACCGGGTCGGCGCGTTGTCGCAGATCCTGGTCCGGCAGGACGTTTTGAAATCGGCCCTGCCGTTTGATCCGAAGTTTCCGTGGACGGCGGACTGGGGCTTTTATGGCCGGTGTTTGGAGAAGGCGCCGGGGGTGCGGACGACGGCGCGCCTGGCGTGCCAGGATCGGAGCATTGCGCGCCTGAGCACCTCGTGGAAAGGGTTGCGCGGGAGTTTCGGCGAGGAATGGCGGTTCGCGCGCGAGCAGGCCGCGAAAGGCGGTGTTCCCGCGATTGCGGCTTTGTTCCTGAGGTTGCGCGCGATGATTCCGGGCATGATTTTTAAAATCGGGCGCCTGCTGCTGCCGCGGTCCGTTCGAAAATCCCTGACGCGCGCGGCGGGCTTGCACCGGCCGTCCGCTGCTCCCGGCCAGACATGAGGATTCTCTACGCATCCTGTGCCGGCGCGTGGCTGCATCGTTCCGCTGCGGAACTGGCGCGGCGCGGGGAGACGGTGTGGCTCTACACGGCTTCCCGGAATTCAACGGCGCTTTCGCCGGAGCAATATCACCGGTGCTGGCCCTTTCACGCGGCGTGCAAGCCCTTTTACCACCTCTTCCACGGGCGTTATGGCGAACCGGCCTACCACGCGTTGTTTCCTTTGTGGCAGCGCTGGATGTCGAGCCAACGACTGCCGGAATGCGACGTCGTTCATGCCGTGAT
Source organism: Verrucomicrobiota bacterium (assembly GCA_046346665.1). Taxonomy (GTDB): domain Bacteria; phylum Verrucomicrobiota; class Verrucomicrobiia; order Limisphaerales; family JAXMHQ01; genus JAXMHQ01. Next base: position 49,365 of record JAXMHQ010000023.1, on the reverse strand, counting down.
GGCGTCCGCCGAGGAGGCGTTCGATCACGCGGACCGGGTGGGCGCGTTGAAGGTGCTGGATGCCTCCAACAGTCATCCCACCAGCTTTTACGGATTCTGGCAGCGGGAACTGGACATCTGGAATCCGGGCGCGCGCGTGGCGGTGCCGCGCCGCGTGTTTGCCCGGGCAAACCGGGAGATTGAGCGCGCCGACCTGGTGCTATGCCCGTCGACCTATGTCCGCGATTCCATGCTTTACAACGCGATCCCGGAATCGCGGCTCGCGGTGAATCCGTATGGAGCCGACCTGGGGGTGTTTACGCCGCGGCCGGCGGTGCCGGAACGGCCGCGATTTTTGTTTGTGGGAATGCTGACGTTGCGGAAAGGGGTTCAGTATCTCGTGCCCGCGTTTGAACGGTTGCAGCGGGAGGTGCCGGAGGCGGAACTGTTGTTATGCGGCCCGGTGCATGCGGATTTTCGCCCGCTCTTCCGGCGCTGGAGCGCGCGGTTCCAGCACGTGCCCGGGCTGCCCCACCGGGAATTGGCCGCGTTGATGCGGACCTGTACGGCATTCGTGTTCCCGTCGATCGAGGAAGGATTCGCGCGGGTGATTGCGGAGGCGATGGCGTCCGGTTTGCCGGTGATTGCGACGCACCAGAGCGGCGCCAGCACCGTGGTGGAGGATGGCAGGGAAGGGCGGATTATTCGGGAGCGATCACCCGATGCGGTGCTGGAGGCGATGCGGGAGATGGTGCGGGACCGGGAATGCTGCGCCGTCCGGGGCCGCGCGGCGGCTGCGCGGATCGCGGCAGGCGGAAGCTGGGGACACTACGCGGACCGGCTGCTATCGATTTACCGGGAGCGGCGGACGGGATCTTCGACGGCGGCGGCGTAGGCCGTCAGGAAATTGGAGGCCATTCTTTCCGGCGAAAGATACTCGCGCGTTTTCGAAAGCGTTTCGGCGTCGACCATTCCTTTGCCGAACAGGGGATGGGCGCAGGCCTGGCGGATGGCATCGACGAAAGCCTCCAGGTCGTTCACGGGAAACATCAGCCCGTTTTTTCCATGGACCAGGTAATCCGGGATGCCTCCCACGCGGCTGGCGACGACGGGCATGCCGGCGACGAGCGCTTCCTTGACGGCGTTCGGGCTCACATCCGCCCGCGTGGGCATGAGCATGAGGGTCGGCGTTTCCAGTTCGCGCGCAATTTCATTCGGCAGCAGGTGGTGTTTGAATTCCACGCGGCGCCAGAGTTCCGCGGAGACGGAGTTGCGGAGCAATTCGAGATAGGCGGGGTTGGGTCCGCAAATGAGGGTTAATTTGAACGCGCGTTCCGGCGCGATCCGGTCAAGCGCGGCGAACAGCAGGTCGATGCCTTTGCGATGGCCGAGCGAGCTGACGCAGATGAAGTGGACCGGGTCGGTGACCGGGCGCCGCGTGACTTCCCGGAAGGCGCGGTTCGGGGCGTGTTCGGCCTGGAACACCCGCTGATGATGGTAATGTTCCTGGAGATAACGCACCGAGAAGGTGGATTCGGTGGTGATAACGGGGATTTTGGGGAAGCTGCGTTTTTCGAGGATGGCGGCGAATCGTTCGAAGCGGGAGAGCGGACCGATTTCCTTGTACCAGCTCAGCAATCCCTGCACGGTGGCCAGCCGGGCGCCGCCCAGGCGGTTGGCGATCAGGACCGCTCCTTTCTCGCTGCCCCAGGCATGGACCAGGTCGGGGCGGATGCCCCGGAACAGGGACCGGATCAGCAGCGTGTCCCACCAGAACAGGGAAACGAGGCGGAGGCTCGCCGGGGCCTTGAGCACGTGGAAGCTGACGCCGTTGCGCTCGAAGGAGAAGCTGGATTGAACGCGCCGCCGCAATTGAACGACGTGAAGCTTGATGTCGGGATTCTTCTCGAATTCCGAGAGCAGCACCAGTTGCCACGTGGCCGGGTGATGGCGCGGCAGATGCCGCAGAGGTTCGGGCAGGTCCGGGAGCCATTCGACCGGGAAGTCGGAAATCCAGGCGACGGTGAGCGGTTTCTTCAACATGTCGTTTGAGCCGGGCGGCAATTCCCGGAGCCTATCCGGTTCACCGGCCGAAATCAAAAAAGAAACTCGCCCCGCCCGGGGGAATCCCCATACTTTGCGGCCGTGAGCAAACACACACCGGCGACCTGGATCGGCGCCTGTCTGGGCGCGCTGCGCCAGTGGCCGTCCGTGTTCTGGCGTTTCGAGTGCCGTTTAAAAGGGATCGAATTTGACGGTCGCGCCGTGTTCCTCGGCCGCCCGATCGTCAGCATCGCCCGCGGCGGCCGCATCCGGCTCGGCGACGGGGTCCGGGTGCACAGCGCGCTTCGCGCAAACCCGCTCGCCTGTCCCCAGCCTTCCGTTCTCCGCGCCATGGCCGACGGCGCCGAATTGATCCTCGGCCCCAACGTCGGCATGAGCGCCACCGTCTTCTGCGCGGCCCGCCGGATCGAAGTGGGCGAGGGAACCATCTTCGGGTCCGGGGCCATGGTCATCGACAACGATTTTCACAGCCCGGAAGGCGACTGGGGCTGGAACAACGACTGCGTGGCCAAGGCCCGTCCAATCCGCATCGGGCGCGGCGTGTTTGTCGGCACAAGGGCCATTATTCTCAAGGGAGCGACCATCGGCGACCGGGCCGTGGTGGGAGCCGGCGCCGTGGTCACGGGCGACGTCCCCGCGGGTGCCATCGCCGTGGGCAACCCCGCCCGGTGCATCCCCAGGCGGGAAAACCAAGCGGCCCGGGATTAGGGGATTCCTGGATTTTTGGATAAATGGATACATGGATTGTTGGATTGTTGGATGCGAGGTCTGCCGTGCCTTATCCATAAATCCAGCTATCCAATAATCCATCAATCCAATGGATTGTCAGGGCTCGACGGAGTCTCGCCCCACCCGCTCGCCCCACCCGCCACCCAGCAATCCGTTTATCTCCATTTCCGGAACCGGTCGGGGGACATGCCGAAGACGCTTTTGAAGGCGCGGGAGAAGTGGAACGGGTCGGTGAATCCGACTTCCTCGGTGACCTGTTTGACGAGCGCGGAGGGATTCTGGATGAGGTCCGCGGCGAGGTTCATTTTGAGCCGGAGCAAATATTGGTAGGGGCTTTGATGTTCGTAACGCCGGAACAGGCGGCACAGGTAGGCGTTGTTCACCCGGCATTCGCGGCTGATCTGGTCGAGGGAGCGGAGCCGTCGGAAATGTTCCTGGATATGCAGCCGGCAGCGCTGGTAGGTGCGGAAGGCGAGCGTCTCGAGTTCGTTGGGCGGGACGCGGCAGCCGGCGATTTTCAGGGCCAGGCAATCGAGCAGCCCGGCGCAGAGTTCCCGGTGCCGGGCGCCGCGGCGCTGGCCGCAATGGATGAGTTCGTCGAAGATCGGCTGGAGTTCGTTCGGGGGGAAACACTGGAGAACTCCGTGCGGGCCGAGGCCGCAGGAGCGGAGCAGTTCCGGCCCGCGCCGGCCGGTGAAGTTCACGAAATATTTCACGAGCGGCGCCCCGGGATCGCTGGTGATCTCGTGCGGCACCGTCGGCCCGTAGCCGAACACCCGGCCGGGTTGCAGCGAATAGGAGCGGCGCCCGAGCTTCAGCCGCCCCTGGCCGCGCCCGACGTATTCGATGCAGTAAAACGGGAACCCCTGGCGGCGGATGGAATAATCCGGCGTGGTGTGCTCCAGGCCGCCGCAAACCACCGACAGCGGCCGGCCGCGCGGCGGGTTGAGATCGAGGTAAAACCGGCGTTCCTCGGACACCTGGAGCGAGAAAAACTCCGGCAACCCGGTGCCGGTCGCCGCTGCCTCCGGCTGCGGTTTCATGGATGAAGGCAAAAAATCGTCATGCGATGGCAAAGGATAGTCATTGCCACTCACGGTTCTCCGCCATTATTCTCCACCCTCGTAAACTTGAAAAGTCAATTTACGATAGGCCGGGGCCGTGCAGGCCGCGCCGCGAAACTCTAAAATATGGAAACGACGAAACGATTGGTTGAGAAGGATCCGGTTCTGCGGAAGGACGATTTGATTGTCATCACGGGTGCGGGCGGCTTCATTGGCGGCAACCTGGCGCGGTATTTCACGAAGAAAGGCTTCACCCGGATCCGCGCGGTGGACAAGAAACCGCTTTACGAATGGTACCTGCGCGTTCCCGGCGTGGAATCGCTCTGCCTGGATGTGAGCGACGAGTTGAACTGCCGCCGGGTGTGCGAAGGGGCGGTGGAGGTTTACCAGCTCGCCGCCGACATGGGCGGCATGGGATTCATCGAGCGTTTCCGCGTCGAATGCCTCCGCTCCATCCTGATCAACACCCACATGATCGAGGCCGCCTACCGGGCCGGGGTGCGCCGTTACTTTTATTCCAGCTCCGCCTGCGCCTACAACACGCTCCTGCAAAAGGACCCGAAGGTGCGCGCATTGAAGGAATCCGACGCCTACCCGGCGATGGCCGAGCGCGGTTACGGCTGGGAAAAGCTGATTTCGGAAATGTTCTGCGAGGAATACTGGGCCGAGCGCGGCATGAAAACCGCCATCGCCCGCTTCCACAACGTTTACGGGCCGCACGGCACGTGGGATGGCGGACGCGAAAAGGCGCCGGCCGCGCTGTGCCGGAAGGTGATCCAGGCCATCGACACGGGCAAGAAGGAGATCACGATCTGGGGCGACGGCCACCAGACCCGCAGCTTCATGTATATCGACGATTGCGTGAAGGGCATCGACATGATCACGCATTGCGACGACCTGATCGCGACCCCGATCAACCTGGGTTCGAGCGAACTGGTGTCGATCAACGAGCTGTTGTCCAAGATTGAGAAGATCGCCGGGGTGAAGATGAACCGGAAGTATGACCTGGGCGCGCCGAAGGGTGTGGCAGGCCGGAACTCGGACAATACCTTCATCCAGCAGGTGCTCGGCTGGGAGCCCAACACGACGTTGGACAAGGGCCTGGCCGCCACTTACAAGTGGATCAAGGAACAGTATCACGCCCGCAAAGCCGGCAAGCGCGTCGGCATCGGCTGAGCCGCCCCGGTCGTCCCGTTTTTCCAGTGTTTGTTCCGCCGGGCCCACGCCCGGCGCAGGAACCCTATTGCCTTAAACCGAATCTCAAGTCCAAACCGTTTCAGGAGAATTCATCATGAATGCCCAACATTATCCCATTGGCGGGACCCTGCGGCGCGCGGCCGGCGCGGCCTGGGCCCTGGTTCTCGGCGCGTCCACCCTCGCCGCCGCCGAGCTGTCGCTTCCCATCGCCCCCGGCCCGTTCCAGGGCACGCGCGATTCGCTGACGAATTACACCTGCCCGGACTGGTTCCGCGACGCCAAGTTCGGCATCTGGGCGCACTGGGGGCCGCAGGCGGTGCCCATGGAAGGCGACTGGTATGCGCGCAAGATGTACGAGCAGGGCGATCCGGATTACCAGGATCACCTGAAACGGTTCGGGCATCCGTCGACGAACGGCTGGAAGGACATCATCCCGCTGTGGAAAGCGGAGAAGTGGGACCCGGAGCGGCTGATGGGGCTCTACAAAAAGGCCGGCGCGCGGTATTTCGTGAGCATGGGGGTGCATCATGACGATTTCTTCCTGTGGAACTCGAAGCTTCACCGCTGGAACTCCGTGAACATGGGGCCGAAGCGCGACGTGGTGGGCGAGTGGCAGGCCGCGGCGCGCAAGCAGGGCCTGCCGTTCGGGGTGTCGGAGCATCTCGGCGCCAGCTTCACCTGGTTCCAGTCGGCCCACCGCGCCGACACCAACGGCCCGTTCGCCGGCGTCCCTTATGACGGCGCCAATTCGAATTACTGGGACCTCTACCATTTCCCGGCTCAACCCGGCGACAACCAGTGGTACAGCAAGGATCCCCGCTGGCAGCAGCAGTGGTACAATGAAATCCAGGAGCTGGTCGACAATTACCGCCCCGACCTGCTTTACAGCGACGGCGGCGTTGCTTTCGAAAACGAAGTCGGCCTGAGCCAGATCGCCAATCTCTACAACCTGAGCGCGCAGGGCCACGACGGCCGGGCGACGGCGGTTTACAACTGCAAGGAGCCTTCCGGCGGCCGCTGGGTGCAGGATTACGAACGCGGTGTCAACGGCGGCATCAACCCGTATCCGTGGCAGACCGACACCTCCATCGGCGACTGGTTTTACAATCGCCACTGGAAATACCAGCCCGTGCGCTGGACGGTGCACATGCTGGCCGACATCGTCAGCAAGAACGGCAACCTGCTGTTAAACGTCGTGCTGCGGCCCGACGGGTCGCTGGATCCAGAAGTTGAGACCATGTTAGGCGATCTCGCGCAGTGGACGGAGGTGAACGGCGAGGCGATTTACGGCACGCGTCCCTGGCAGGTTTACGGCGAGGGGCCGGTCCGCGTGAAAGGCGGCGCGTTCAAGGAGAACTTCCAGTATTCGGCGAAGGACATCCGGTTCACCACCCGCGGGGCAACGCTGTATGCCATCGCGCTCGGCTGGCCCGAGGGCGGCCGGTTCCGGATCCAATCGCTCGCCTCCACGGCCGACCCGGCGCGGAACCGGGTTGAGGAAGTGGAACTGCTCGGGCACGAGGGCCCGCTGGCGTTCACCCAGACCACGAACGGCTTGACGGTGCAACTGCCCGCCAAACCGGTCAGCGACCTGGCCTGCTCGCTGCGCATCACGGGTTCCGGCCTCGCGCCGGTCCCGGTCGCCGCGGAGTCCGAGGCGCCGAAGGTGGTTATGCCCGACGCGTTCGGCCGCCTGGTGTTCAGCGCCGACAAGGCCGTGTTGCACGGGGACAACGTGCAACTGGAGGAAAAGGGCGGCATCCCGAATATCGGTTACTGGGATCGCTCGGAAGACTGGGTTTCCTGGACCGGCCAGGCCAAACCGGGCGTCTACCGCGTGACCGTCGAGAGCGGCACCATTCACGGCCGGCCCGATTTTGTAATCGAACTCGGCGGTCAAACGATTGAAGTGCGGCCGCCGTCAACCGGCGATTGGACCGTGTTCAACCTGTTCAGTGCCGGCAAGCTCACCCTCCCGGATGGGAGACCTTTTGAACTCAAAGTCCGGTCGAAATCCGCCGAGAGCTGGCAGGGCATCAACCTGCGCTCGGTTCAACTCATCCCGGATCAGCCGTGAACCCGCCCTCGCTGGCCCGCGCCCTCGGCTCCATCCCCAACCGCATCGCACTGGCGGGCGGCTGGATCGACCAGCCGTTCGTGTCGCGACACAACCCGGATCCGCCCGGATCCATGGTCGTGGTGTCGCTCGAGCCGGAGTTCCGGTTCATGAACCGCGCGGGATGCGCCAGCGGGACGCGCGCCGTCGCGCAAAAACTGTGGGGCGGACGCCTGCCGCGGCGCGATCCAGCCGCCCTCGTGCGCGAATTGTACGCCGCCGAAAACGCCGGGCAGGCCAACCCGAGCGGGTCCCAGGACATGATCGGGATCATTTACCCGGGCATCAGCCGGCTCGATTACGATGCGCGGGTGCACGGCGGCGTTTTTCCGGCGCACATCGAATCGCTCCGCACCGCGGCCTCCGCGCGCTGGCTGGAACGCGTGTTGCACATCCTGCCGGTGGAACCGCGCCCGGAGGGCTACAGTCCGCTCGGCGTGAAACGGCTGGGCAGCCGGTGGATCGGGCGGCTCGGGAACAGCGGGCGGGCGTGCTTCGACGCCATCCGCGCGCGCGACCTGTCGGCGCTTGGCGAGTCCATGAACGAATGCATGCGCTGCTGGGAAGCCATCCTGCCCCGCGTGGTCCGCCACCCGCTGCTCAAGGTGGATCTCGCCTCGCTGCTCAAGGCGTACCAGTTGAATTATCCCGGTGCGATGTATTCCGGCTGCGGCGGCGGCTACCTGTTCGTCGTGTCTGAAACGCCCGTTCCCGGCGCTTTCAAAATCAAAATCCGCCTTTCGTGATGAACTCCGAAATCATCGTCTCCGGCGCGTTCGACAATCTCCGGCCGCGGCACCTGCGGTTCCTGCACGAGGCGTCCCGGCTCGGCCCGGTCACGGTGCGGTTGTGGTCCGATGCCGCCATCCGCCGCGTGCAGGGTGCGCCGCCGAAATTTCCTGAGGCGGAGCGGCTGTATTTCCTGAACTCGGTTCGATTTGTGGGCCGGGTGGAATTGTTTGAGGTCGCGGATCCGGACGCGTTGCCCGGTCCGGTCCCGGGCGCAGGCGCGTGCTGGGTGGCGGAGCAGGGGCAGGACACGGCGGCCAGGCGCGACTGGTGCGCGGCTCGCGGCGTCGACTGGCGCGTGCTGCCGGAATCGGCGCTGGCCGGTTTTCCGGAAGTGCCGGCGTCTCCCGGCGCCGGGAGAAAGAAGGTGGTGGTGACCGGTTGTTACGACTGGCTGCATTCGGGGCACGTTCGGTTTTTTGAGGAAGTGGCGGGTTACGGGGATTTGTATGTGATCCTCGGGCACGACGCGAATATCCGGCTGTTGAAAGGGCCGGGGCACCCGCTTCAGTCGGACCAGGAGAGGCGATATGCCGTGGCATCCGTCCGGCACGTGACTCAGGCGCTGGTTTCCACCGGGGACGGCTGGCTCGATGCGGCGCCGGAGATCGAGCGATTGAAGCCGGACATTTACGCGGTGAATGCGGACGGCGACAAGGGTGGGAAGCGGGAATATTGCGCGGCGCAGGGGATTGAGTACCTGGTGTTGAAACGCGAGCCCGCTGCCGGTCTGCCCGCGCGGAGCAGCACGGAGCTGCGGGGGTTTTAGAAGTGCGGAATGCGGAGTGCGGAATGCGGAATCCTGGTTTCAGAAACCAGAGTGAGTCTCCTGACGTCGACTCCTACCACAACTGATGTAGGAGTCGAGGTAACGAGACTCCATCTCTGTCTCGGCATGAGCCGTGGTGCGAGAGACGAATGGATCAGAGCCTCCTCACGTCGGCTGCTACCTGCTCGAATCGGCCACTTGCCACCTGCAACCCGGTTGGGGCATGGTATCTCGTCTGAAACCCGGCGAACCCAATCCGACCCTCCCGATCGATTCGCGCTATTCCACGCGCGAACTCGTGCGGCGGCTGCTGGGGCTGGCCTGGCAGTTCCGGCGCGACTGCCTGCTGTCCCTCGCGCTCAGCATCGTGCTGCTGTTGCTCGGGCTGGCGGGATTGCAGTTGCTGGGCGTGGTGATCGACGTCATCCGGCACGCGCTCGATCCTTCGCAGCCGGCGCCCGTTTATGGTTTCGGCTGGTCGCCGCCGGCGGACTGGACGGCGCTGCGGGTGGTGGCGGTGCTGTCGCTGGCGATCCTGCTCCAGGCGCTGGTGCGGGCGGGGTTGACGTACGCCTACAACATGCTGACGGCGCGGCTGACCCAGGGGGAGATCGTCCCGGAATTGCGCGCGCAACTTTACGCGAAGCTGCAGCGGCTCAGCTTCAGCTTCTTCGACCGGCACGGGTCCAATTCCATTTTCAACCGGGTCACGGGCGACGTTCAAAACACCCGGTTGTTCGTCGACGGCGTGCTGCTGCAGGGATTGAACATGGTGCTCACGCTGGTGGCCTACGGCGTATTCATGTGGCGCCTTCACCCTGCGCTGACGGTCGCGTGTCTGTCGGTCTCCGTGCCGCTCTGGCTGCTGGCCCATTATTATTCGAGGCGGCTGCGACCGGGCTATCTCAAGAACCGGGAATTGTCCGACGACATGGTCCTGTTGTTCAGCGAATCCGTGCGCGGGATGCAGACAGTCAAGGGATTTGCCGCCGAACAACACCAGGTCGCGCGGTTCGAATCCGCCAACGACCGTGTGTCCGCCCAGCAGCAGCGCATTTTTTGGGACCTGTCGATCTTCACGCCCGGCACGCAATTGCTGTCGCAGCTCAGCCTGGTGATCCTGTTCGCATACGGCGGCTGGCTGTATGTGCACGGACAAATCTCGCTGGGCGGCGGGCTGGTGGTGTTCGCCGGCTTGCTGCAGCAGTTCACCGGGCAGGTCGCGAACCTGTCGACCATCGCCAATTCCATCGAACAAAGCCTCGCCGCGGCGCGCCGCGTCTTCGAGGTGCTCGACACGCCGGTGGAGGTCCAAACCCGGCCGGGCGCGATCGTGCCGCCGCGGCTCCAGGGGGGCATCGTTTTCGAAAAGGTTTCGTTCGGCTACAGCGACGACGCGCCGGTGCTCAAGGAGGTTTCATTCGAAGTCCGGCCGGGCGAAGTTATTGGCATCTTCGGCATGACCGGTTCCGGCAAGAGCGCGCTGCTGGGGTTGCTGCCGCGGTTTTACGATCCGCGCAGCGGCCGCGTGCTGGCGGACGGGCGCGATCTTCGGGACCTCGACCTGGACGCCTACCGGCGCCAGATCGGGATCGTCTACCAGGAGAGCTTTTTGTTTTCGAACACCGTGGCGGCCAACATCGCCTTCGGCCATCCGCACGCCACCGCGGCCGAGATCGAGCGCGCGGCGCGGATTGCGTCGGCCCACGATTTCATCGCCGCGCTGCCGAAAGGCTACGACACGGTGCTGGGCGAGTCGGGGGTGGATTTGTCCGGGGGCCAGCGCCAGCGGCTCGCCCTGGCTCGGGCCCTGTTGCTCGAACCGCCGATCCTGATCCTGGACGATCCCACCGCGTCGGTCGATGCGCGGACGGAGAACGAGATCGTGACGGCATTGCGCGAGGCGATGGCGGGGCGGACGACGTTCGTGGTGTCGAGCCGGCTGAGCTTGTTATCGCGCGCGGACCGGGTGCTGGTGCTGGACGGCGGCGAATTGATTCAATCGGGCAACCATCGCGAGTTGTGTCGCTGGCCGGGATTGTACCGAGAAACCGCGTTGTTGCAGATCATGGACCTGGCCGACGGCGGCGCTTTCGCCGGGAAGGGGGCGTCATGAAACGCGACGACTCCAAAAAAACAAATGGGGACTCGCATAGCTCGTCCCTCCCGGGGAACCGCGACGAGCGCGGGTTGTCGCCACGCGAGGCGATCACCTATTTCAATCCGATGGAGGAGCGCGAGGCGGATCGCGCGCCGCTGCAATGGTCGCTGGTGCGGAGGATTTTTTTCTACACGCGGCCTTACGCGGCGAAGCGGAACGCGCTGTTTGTGCTGACTTTTGTGCGCGGCCTGCAGTTGCCGGCGCTGGCCTGGCTGATCGGCTGCACGATCAACGGCCCCATCGCGGGCCGGAACTGGGCGGGGATCCAGCTTTATGCGGGCGGTTACCTGCTGCTCGCGGCGGTCACGGTGTTCATGTTCCATTTCCGGCAGCGATTCGCGCTCGAACTGGGCGAGGCCGTCGTTCACGACATGCGGTCCCACCTGTTCCGGAAACTCATGACCCTGCCGATGTCATTCTACAACCAGACCAAGTTCGGCCGGATCATCAGCCGGATGACATCCGACATCGACAGCGTGCGGGCGGGGGTGCAGGACGTGGCGTTTGTGCTGGTTGTGCAGGGATTGCAGATGGCGGGCGCGGCGGCGTTGATGGCGTGGTACGATTGGAAATTGTTTTCGCTGATGGCCATCCTGGCGCCGTTGATCTGGATCCTGAACGAGAAATACCGGACCGAAATGAGCCGGCGCCTCCGAAAAGTCCAGGAATCCTGGAGCCGGGTGACATCGACCCTGGCCGAATCGGTCGGCGGCGTGCGCGTGACGCAGGCGTTCGTGCGGCAGGAGGTCAACTCGGGATTTTTCCGGCAGTTGATCAATGTGCACGGCGAAAACAATGTCGGCGTGGCCCAGGCCTCGGCGGTGTTCGTCCCGTTGCTGCAGCTCAAGAGCCAGCTTTTCCTGGGCACCATGGCGCTTCTCGGCGGCTACGGCGCGCTGCGCTGGCACGGCTGGCTGCACATGGAAGTGGGCGACCTCGTCATGTTCTTCTTCCTCGCGAACTTGTTCTTCGATCCGGTCCAGGTGATCGGCAACCAGGTGAACCAGGCCATGATGGCCATGGCGGGCGCCGAGCGGCTGTTCCGGCTGCTGGACCAGGCGCCGGAATGGCAGGATCCGCCGGATGCGACCCGGCTGGGGCCGATCCAAGGGGCGGTGGAATTTGACGGGGTGGAATTTGCTTATAACGCCGGTCGCCCGGTGTTGAAGGATATTTCGTTCGCGGTCAAACCGGGCCAGGTGGTGGCGCTGGTGGGGCACACCGGCAGCGGGAAGACCACGCTCGTCGGATTGCTGCAGAAATTTTATCTGCCGACCCGCGGGCGCGTCCTGGTGGATGGGACCGATTTGAACCGGGTGCAGGGCGACAGCCTGCGCCACCAGATGGGCAGCGTGCAGCAGAACAATTTTCTGTTCTCGGGAACCGTGCTGGACAACATCCGGTTCGCGCGGCCGGAGGCGGACGAGGCCGCGGTGCGGGAGACGCTGCGGCGGCTGGATTGCCTTGAACTTGTGGACGCGCTGCCGCACGGATTGCAGACGCAGGTGGCCGAGCGCGGGGCGTCGTTGTCGTTTGGCCAGCGCCAGTTGGTGTGCTTCGCGCGCGCGATGCTGGCGGATCCGAGGATCGTGGTGCTGGACGAGGCGACCAGCGCGATCGACACGTTGACCGAGGCGCGATTGCAGCGGGCGCTGGAATTGTTGTTGCGGGATCGGACGGCGTTTGTGGTGGCGCACCGGCTGAGCACGATTCGGAAGGCGGACCTGGTGCTGGTGATGGACCAGGGCCGGATCGTGGAGCGGGGCACGCACGACGAGTTGTTGCGGCAGGGTGGAATCTACGCGCGGCTGCACAGCGAATGTGTGCAGAACCCGGGAGCAAAGTAGCGCAGGCCGCCGGCCTGCTGTAGCGCCGCCCGCTGGTCGGCGCTTTTTCAGGAAAGCGCAGGCTGGCAGCCTGCGACACGGCAGGCCGGCGGCCTGCGCTACCGGACTCTCGGCCTATAGCATTTTCAAAACAGTCATGGCCGCAAAACGGCGCAAAAGGCGCAGAAACCGATTTGATTTTGCGTCTTTTGTGCCTTTTTGCGGCTATAGCGGTTGAACATAAACCGTAGCCGCAGGTAGGGACGCCGCGCTGCGGCGTCCGCGGTCGGCGCAGCGCGCCGACCCTACCTTTTGCGGCTACGACATTTCTTGAGCCGCTCTACACGTTTTCTTAAACAGCTCCAAGGGGGCTGATCCTGCCCAAACAGACGAGAGGATATTGTTCTGACAACACCAGTTAGGAATAAAATAGGTTTAACTGAGTTTTACTCTTGCGTTCTTTGCTGAACGGTTCCACTATTCCATGCGTGTTGAGGAATCTTCCGGGCGGCTGCGCTTGTCTGCCAGTTTTAGCCCGGCAAACGGGAGAGGGTTTGTGAAAGGAATCTTGCTAATCATAATGGGTGTATCCGGAGCCTGGAACCAGGTGGCGGCAGGCGCGACTCTTCATATCCAGGGACGCCTGGACGTGACGCATTACATTCAGGGGAAACTGGACCGGGAGGCGAGCAATCATATCGACTTTGCCGTGGAACGTTCGCTTTCCGGTCCGGAATGGACGGTGTCAGTCACCAATGCGGATCAGCCTTCGGACTGGCACCAGTTCCACTACGACGGCAGCAACACGTTCTTTGTGGTGCCGTTCAGCGATCACATCAAGGACGCGCCGCAGACGGCCGAGTTGTACGGGTCGGTCAGTTCTTCGCCCTACTTCAACATGCGCACGGGCAGCATCCTGTATCATTGGCTGCCGTGGCTTGCTTATGCGTTGCGCCCGTCGGAAGTGAGCGAGGATATGCCGGTGCCCTGGTGGGTGGCGCGGCGGCACCTGTCGGCGTACGGATATCGATGGGTGTTGCCCTCCACCAACGGTTTGTTCATCACGAATTTCACCTGCATTCGGGACACCAACTTCGACCTGGCGACATTCGAGGATGAATTGCTGCGGCCTGGCTTTTTCTATCCCGCTTCGGTTGAGGCGAAGGAATACGAGCGGGACATGCTCCATTCGCGCAAGAGCCAGTTGCATGGAACGCTCGAGGCGACGTTTCGAACAGAGCGGTTCTATGCCACCAACGGACTGGTCCTGCCCCGGGTGGCCGAGATGCGGCAGTATTTCAGCACAGATCCTTTCGAAACCACCAATGTTCTCCTGGGCAACTTGTATCGAGTGGAAGCCTCCGACATCACCCTCCAGGACGACGATCCGCGGCCGTTGAATATCTCGGCGGGTGTGTATGTGCGGGATTTCCGGCTCCAGAAGCAGGCCAACGGGAAGGTCTTCAACTACGCCCAGTACACCGGCAAATCGTGGCTTCCGGCGGACGACCCGTCCCTGGTCCGGCAACAGGAACGGTATATTCGATTCGGGCCGAAAGCTGGCGAGTACGGCTGGTGGGCGAACTTCTTCAATCCGGCGAAGAACAATCGTTACATTTTGGTGCTGTCGCTATTTGTCATCCTGCAGATCGCTGTAGTGACGGCACTGGTGGTCAGAAAAAGGAGAAAGAAAAACAAATGAAGAAGCTCATCCAAACCGGGCTGCTGGTAGCGGCCTTTTGCCTGCTTGCAAACGTGGTCTGGGGCTATCCGCCTTGCAAGGAGGACGGGAATCATAAATGCACGACGGTCGGCAACCAATGCTCGGCCGGCGATGGAACGCGGGGTCAGTGCGATGCGAACTGCATCTGCAAGGAACCCTGATTCATGACAGGCGGGGCCGCTGCCCGCGAGGGTTTCGGGTGGCGGCCCCTGTTCGAAAGGGAATCGGTCCGAATGAAGAGAAGCATTCGCCTTTTCGTCATCGTTTCGGGAGTCATCCTGTTCGTCACCGGCATTGCCAAGCTGATTGCCGCGGGCGGACCGGCCATGGTGATTGGTTTCCACGATCCCATTCTGAAGATCAGTTATCGTGCCGAACTAATCACGGCCGGCACGTTGGAATTGATCATCGCATTTCTTTGCCTGGCAGGGGGGCGGCGCGTTGGGCTTCAGCTTTGGACGATCGCGTGGCTTTCCGCCAACTTCGCAATCTACAGGTTCGGCCGTTGGTGGCTGGGCATTCATCATTGTTTGTGTTTCGGCACGATTCCGGAGGCGCTCGGGCTCTCACCGGAAGCGGCGGACAGGATCCTCTGCTCGATTATTGGATTCCTGCTGATTGGCAGTCTGACGTTGATCACGCTTCGCTCATGGCTGCCTGCCTCAGAATCTGCCTAGCCACAGTTCTATTTATCGGCAGCCTCGGATTCAGTGTCGGGGTCAACCGGCTGTTCCGCGAAGCGGCGGCCATCGCGGGGCAGGTGGTGGGGCCGGAGGGGCAGATGGGCATTTATCTCGTTCTGCTCACGGGTTTCGTTTGCCTTTCGGTCCTGTCGTTCGCGCCCGGGGACTGGTTTCTTGCGGGCCTGGTCGCCATTGCATCGATGCATTACTTGTTGCGCTATGAGAGTTCCGTGTCGCCACCCAATGCGCTGACGTTCTTGAGCGCCGTTGTGATCGGCAAGGCTGTCGCGCTGTTGAGTCGGGGGCAGCGTTCCACGGTGGTGATGATCCTTTGCCTGCTGCTGGCGGCGTGCGTATTCTGGCAGTTGGACAAGAGCCGGTTTTTTTATCACGGTCCGCGCTGGACCGGCATTTGGAACGATCCCAACCGGTTTGGGCTCCTGATGGGCGCCGGCTGCGTGCTGGCGGCGGGTGTTTCGGGAGAACTTCAGCCGCGGTGCCGGGGGCCGTGGATCCTCGTTCGCGTGTGTCTCCTCATCGGGTTGCTGTGCAGTTTCAGCCGGGGCGCCTGGGTGGCCACGGCCGTCGGATGGATGTTTGCAGGTCCGCGAGGTCAATTCCGAATGCCGGGCCGGGCCGTCGTGATTTCTTGCGTCGTTGGTGCTTCAATTCTGCTCGCTCTCTGCTGGCGCGCCGATTCGGATCGTTGGTATTTCGCCCGGCTCGACCTGAGCCGCGGCTCTGTCCAACACAGGCTCCACGCCTGGAAATGCGCCGCAGACCTGGCATTCCGGAATCCGTTGGGCCTGGGTTGGAATCGCGGCGAAGATGCCTACACGTCCGACTATCTTGCGCCGGCCGGACAGGCGAGCGACAGCGCTGCGTTCAGCACGAACGATTACGCGGTGCTGGCCGTCGAAGCCGGCTTGCCGGCCCTCCTGTGTTTTCTCTGCTTTGCGGGCGCCGCCGCAGTCCGACACCGGGGAAGTGTGGATGCCGGGATCCGGGGCGGCGCGATCCTGTTCCTCTGCGGCATGATGTTTGATTCGGTCCTGTTCGATGTGGCCACGGCGACGCTGTTCTGGTTTCTGGTGGCCTCCTGCCTGGATGACAACCATGAGGCTCTTAAAACCAAAACGGGACTGGCTTGAGAAATTTTGCTGGTCCGCCGCCGGCGCAATCCTCCTGGTGCTCGGGTGGTTTGTGATCGTTTCCGTCGGTCGATCGTTGAGCGCGCGCGGCCGCGAGTATGGCCGGATCGCCGCGTTTCGGGAGGACTGTTGTCCGAGCCCCGACGGCGCGCGAGTGGTTTATTCGAGGGCGTTGAAGGATGGGGTGGGGCTGTTCTTTTACGACATTCAGCGGCGCGTGACTGTGCAGCTCTGTTTCCAGCGGGAAGCGGGGTGGAGTTGGCAGCGATTCGGAATGCTGGGCTGGTCGCCCGGCGGACAGCATTTTGTGTTTACGCATCCCACCACCCGCCGGTTGAACGAGGGGCAGCATTTCCAGGAACTGTGTGTCGCGGACGGAACCAGCGGCAGGGTGACCGGGGTCATTGCGGGAGATCCGGACATTACCCAGGCGGCCTGGCTGGACGAGGAGCGCTTTGCCACGTTCACCTACAACCAGTCGGTGAAGGTCTGCACCACCGGCGGAACGCTGGTGCGCTCGTTCGATCAAGCTGCGCCGGGCCGGACGCCGCTGGTGGACAGCCTGTTTACCGCCGTGCCAAACGGGGTCGCGTGGGTCGACGAAAAATGCCTGTGGCATCTCGACTTCGATCGCACGAGCGCGGTCAAGGTGTGGCAGACCCAATCGTTGGACGGATTTTCCTATGACTCGCGCAACCACGCCTTTGTCGTGATGGGCCATTCCGATTCCAATCGCTGGTTCATCACGGTCACTCCGGCAGGCAGGGAGATTTACAGGACAACGACCGATGAACGCCCGCGCTACGCCGTTCTCCGGAACGAAAACGGAGTGAACTGCTTTTACGCCAGGGTCGCCGGCGGCAAATCCCCGGTTCGAATCGAATGGGATGGAATCGTCGAGGATCATATCGGCTCCATACACGATTACATCGGCGAAGGCCGGTATTTGTTTGGCAACAATCTTCTTTTCGTGGGCAACCCGAAGAGCGGCATTCAAGGCCTGCAGCGCATCGACCTCGATTCGGGCACCTCGCACTGCCTTGTATCCGCGCTGCATGGCGGTTCTGACTTCATCCTGATCCCGCCGGCCGCGGGGGTGTTGACGAACAGGTCGGGAATAGTGCGGCCGTACCATGTATGGCAACCGATTCTCGCGCCGGGCAGGAAGTACCCGATCATCCTCGGCCAGGAGCCTTATCGCTGGAATTTCCAACCCAATGTGGCCGCTCAAAACGGCTACTGGTATGCCATGGTCGCGCGGAAATACTGGTCCGATGAATCCATCAACCAGTGGAAGGAAGACGTTTCGGCGCTGCTGGGAATCCTGGCATTGAACCCCGCCGTGGACACCAACCGTGTTTACCTGATGGCATCCAGTTGGGAGAGCAATTTTGCGGCAGACTTGTTCGAGCGCAATCCCCAGTGGCCCGGGCTCATCTTGTTCGATCCGCTCAGTCTTCCTGCCATTCACTCCGGGCGTGGGCACCGCTACCTGGTCGTCGCCGGAGATTCCGACCCAGCCGAAGTGGACCGCCTCTCGGCGTTTCAGGAGGAGGGATACCGAAAAGGCGCATTTGTTCGGCTGATTCTTCAGCACGGGGTGGGGCATGTCCCGCGATCCGAGCAGGCAGACGCCGATCGCGCCGTTCAATTCAGGCGATTTCTTTTGAACCAGCCATGAGATCCAAATTGATGGAACGTTTCATCGAAAGCGCGGCCCTGGGTTATGTGGCCCTTGGCGCGGCGCTGCTCATTTGCATCGGCAGCCTGGGCAGCGTCCATCTGCCGAACGATCCCGTCACCGGCTGGCCGCTGCGCCCGCTGCTGATGATCTTGTCCGCCGCGTTCCTGTTGGTTGCCGTTCTGAGTTTCGCCTGCGTGATGCGCTGGCTGTCCGTCTGGCTTCTCACGCTGCTGGCCTTCAACATCGAGGTGCACCAGAGCGGCCTTTTTGCAAAACACGCTTACCCGGCTTACTGGCGCTACCTCGAGCCGGTCTTCGATGTCTTCGGTCTTCCGGGTGCGGCCGGTTACGTCCTGGTACAATTCGTTCTGCTCGCGGTGCTCCTGTGCGGCAGTGCGCTCATCGCAATGGACCTGTTCGGTGTTCTGCCTTCAACCCAACCATTCCATGAAAAGAAAACTCCCGGGATTCACGCTGATTGAACTGCTGGTTGTCATTTCCATCCTCGGCATCCTCGCCGCCCTTCTGCTGCCGGCGTTGTCCGCCGGCAAGGAACGCGGGCGGACGGCGGCCTGTCTCTCCAACGAAAAGCAGATTCTTTATGCATTGAGGATGTTTGCAGACGAAAACGACGGGTTCTATCCGGTCAGCGGCGGGGAAATTTCATGGGATTTGATCGACAACACCACTCACAAGCACTCGTGGCTGCAGCAGATCCTGCCTTATGCCGGCAACACAAATCTCTACCGTTGTCCGAACGATAAACTTTCGGGCTGGAGTTATTTCAACAGCGCGCGGGCCGCGTTTCTCCTGGCCACCAACGCGCCGGCGGCCGTGAGCGTGAAGAGAATCAAGTATCCGGCCGCATTCGTGGTGTCCGCCGACACACTTTGGCCGGACGGCAGCAGCAGGAACGACGCGGACAAGGATGATTACGTGCAAAACTGCGTGGGCGGACCGACCAATGGGATTCCGTTCAAGGAATGGCGCATTCATTCCGGCGGCCAGAACGTCATGTTCGACGACGGTCATGCGCAGCGATATCCAGGATTCGATCCCGGCGCGATGACGTTTCGCTACGACCGCATGCAGGGCTGGTCGACCAACCGGTTCGATTGACTGCAACCTCACGATTGCGGCTACGGACTCGCGGGGGCGGGGCGGACTTGCACCGTGGTGCTCGCGGACGCGAGGCCGTCGGCTTCGGCGCGCAGGGTCAGTTTTCCCTCCGGGCCGTTCGGGCGCAGGATGGCCAGGCAGCGGCCGTCGAACGTGGTGCGGCGCGGCGTGTGGAAACTGGAGGCGTCGCTGGGATTGCTGCTGCCCGTGGCGGCCAGCGTGCCGGCGCCGGACACGGTGAAGCGCACCGGCACGGCGGCATTCGGCACTACATTACCCGCCTTGTCCACCACTTCCACTGTCACATACGCCAGGTCGTTACGGTCCGCGCGGATTACTGACCGGTCCGCCGTCAGGCGTAATCCGGCCGGAGCGCCGGTGGTGTGGAACAGGGCGCGCCCGGCCGGTTTGCCGGCCACGAGCACCGTCGCGCGGAGTTCGCCGGGCGCGTAAGGGACTTCGAACTTCGCCGTGAGCTTGTTGGTTTCGGAGACCGGCTGTTCCCCGATCAACTTGCCGTTGAGTTCGAGCCGGACCGTGTCGCCGCGGGCGTAGACGGAGACCGTGAGCGGTTTGCCTTCCTGCCCCGGCCAGGTCCAGCACTGCCGTTCATCGGGCCAGCCCCAGGCGCTGACCACTTCCTTGCGCCCCTCCGGGATGGGCGCGTGCACCGCCATTGCGATCGGGGTCCGGCGCCACACCACGTCACGGTAATACGACTGCGGCTTCTTGAACCCGCACACATCGATGTCGCCGCACCAGGCGTTATACCACGGCCAGGGTTTCAGAAAATCATCCTTCTCGTTGTCCAGCGACGTGTGGCCGATGCCGGATTCCCCGAAATAATCCATGCCGGTCCACACGAAATCGCCGATGACATACGGATGGTTTTCTACGGGCGTCCAGTAATCGAACAGGTCTTTCGGGAACGATTCCGTGGTCATCATGATCCGCGCCGGGTTCCTGGCGTGGTCGGATTCGAATTTCTGCGGTTGATAGTTGTATCCACCGACGTCGAGGTAGCGGAAGGCGACATCGGAATCCTTGTCCCAATCGCGCTTTTGATTCTGGGGTTCCCACGTGGGGTTTACGGCCTCGGTGATGGGGCGGGTGGTGTCCTGCCGGAGCACGTCTTCGCGCAGGCGCTTCGCGATATCCGGGCGGTCGAACCGCTCCGTGATTTCGTTGCCGATGGACCAGAACACGACGGACGGGTGGTTGCGGTCGCGCCGCACCATGGACGCGATGTCGCGATCGGACCATTCCTTGAAGTAGACGTGGTAGTCTTCGGGATTTTTGCCCTGTTCCCAGCAATCGAACGCTTCGTCGATCACGAGCATTCCCAGCCGGTCGCAGGCGTCGAGGAAGGCGGGCGAGGGCGGGTTGTGGCTGGTTCGGATGGCATTGAATCCGTAGGCCTTCATCAATTCGACGCGGCGTTCTTCGGCGCGATCGATGGCCGCGGAGCCGAGCGGGCCGTTGTCGTGATGCAGGCAGCCGCCCTTGAGCTTGAGCGATTCGCCGTTCAGCCGGAAACCGTTCGTGGCATCCACCTCGATCTGCCGCAGGCCAAAGGCCACCCGCGCGCTGTCCACGATCCGGCCGTTGGCCACGACATCGACTTCCGCGCGGTAGAGTGCTGGCGACGACGGCGACCAGGGTTCGGGATTGGGCACAAGCAGATCCTGGATGGCGGCGAGATGTTCGCCGGGCGAGAGCCGGTGCTGGCTTTCGCGTTCCGCGGAGGTGATGCCCCGCGGGTTCAATACGCGGTAACGGACCGTGACCGTGTTGGTATCGGCCGATTCGTTCCAGATTTCGGCGGCAACGGACGTGTGCGCGCCGGTCTTTTCGAGTCCCCCGGGCAGCAGGCCTGCCGTGAGGCCGTATTCGGCGATGTGCAGCGGGTCGGTGTTGACGAGGGTGACATGCCGGTAAATGCCGGAGCCGGAATACCAGCGGCTGTTTTTGCCGAGGTTCCGGACGCGGACTGCGAGGACGTTGGTTTCCCCGGCCGGACGCAGCCACGGGGTGAGGTCGAACGAGAAACTCGTGTAGCCGTAGGGATGATTTCCCAGGTGATGACCGTTCAACCAGAAATCGGCGTTCATGTAGACGCCGTCGAAGCGGACGGAAATTTTCCTTTCGCCCGCGGCCGGGCCGAGCACGAAATGTTTCCGATACCAGCCGGTCCCGCCCAGCACGTGTCCGGTGCTGGCGCCGCCCGGGCTCGATGCCGGGTCAAACGGGCCGACCCTCGATCCCGGCGCGTTCGTGCCGGCGTCCGGCGGGAGATCTTCGATGCTCCAGTCGTGCGGGACCTCCAACACCCGCCACGCGGCATCCGAAAAATCCGGCGCCTCGGCGCCGGGCGCGTCGCCGCGCAGGAACCGCCATTGGGTGTCGAAGGATTGTTCGCGCGCCGTTTCGGCGGCGGCGGGAAGGGCGGGCAGAAGCAGGCACACAGCCAGGGGCAGGAGCGAGGCGAGGAGGCGTCGGGTGATATTCATGTTTCAGGGCTTGGCAGTTGCGGGGGACGGATTCTGTTGCACGGGGATCCAGATTTCGTATTTGCCACCGGTGGCGCCGGCGTCGGCGAAGGGCAGCAGCCCGATGCGGTTCGGGCCGGGTTCGGAACCCGAGTGGAGGCCGTTGACGCGGAAACTTTGGGCGCCGGTCCAGTTATGGAATGGGGCGGGCGCCGTTTCGGGCTGGAATGCGAGTTCGACGAGGTTCGTGCCTGCGAGCGTTATGGCATTGAGCCGGATTCCATTCAGCAGGGTTTCATCCGCGGCGAGGACCAGCGGGCCGAACTGGAGCAGCGCTTTGCCCGCGTTCATGTGGTCGCCGGGGATCACCCGCGGCTCGCGCGGAAACGTCAGGACCAGTTCATCGCCCGCCGAGACTTTGGGCAGGATTGTGTATCCGGGTGTCATGGGGACGGATTTTGAATTCAATTCCGCCGCGGGCCGGCGGCACCAGGCCGGGGTGCGCAGCTTGAGTTCAAACGGGCGGCCCGAATCCGAGTCGATGCGAATGCGCACCTGGTCCTCCGCGGGGAACCGGGTGTTGATCGTGAGTTTGACCTCGCGGCCGTCCTTCAGTTTCAACCGGGCGCTGCCGGCGTCGTAGAGATTGACCACGGCGCCGTCCGCGTCGGTGGTGAAGGCGAACGTGGGAATGAGCGCCACGCCGCGGGGGCCGCTGGAGAGGCAGCAATGGCCGTCGAGCGTGTCGCTGTAGGGCTTGGTGCCTTCCATCTGGACGTAGTAGCCCCAGGCACAGCCGTCGGGCCGCTGGGCGCCGAAAAGCTGGTTGAGGATCACGCGCTCCAGTTGTTCGGCGAAGCGCGCCTCGCCCGTGAGCCGCAGCAACTGCGCGTTGAACTGCAGCCAGGTCACCGTCACGCAGGTCTCGCCGACGTCATGCACGTTCGGAAAATCAAAATCGCCATGAAACCGCTCGTCGTAGCTCGCGCCGCCCGTCGGGTAAAGCCGGTGATCCACAATATCCTGCCAGGCATTCAGGCACGCCTGGAACAGCGGTTGATCGCCCGTCGTGCGGTAAACCTCCAGCGCGCCGTTCAGGCAGGACAACATTTCATACGCCTTCCCGTTGCCGACCTTGTCCACGCCTTTGCCGCCGAGCAGCGTGGAGACGATCTTCGGCCCGTTCGGCTGTTCCCACGCTCGCAGGATGTATTTGCAGAACGCGAGATAATTCGTGTCGCCGGTGAACCGGTAAAGCAGGACCATCGGCTCGAGCACACTCGTCGGCGCCATCCCCACGTGATGCCCCGCCTGGATCAAATCGCGCTTGCCCGGTTCGTCGCCGAACGTGGCGCACAGGAGGTCGCCCATTTTGCGGCAGGCCGGGAGCGGCTCCAGGTTGCCCGTGTAACGCATGTAGGTGATCAGGCCGATCAAATTGTACTTGTGCGCCCAGACATCCCAGTCGGTCCAGCGATCCTTGTCGACGTAGGTGCCGAGGTAGCCGTCGGGCAGCTGGCATTTCACAAGTTCAGCCGCGACGAGGTCGAGTTTTTTGCGCAGGGCCGGGTCGCCGGTGTACACCCAGGCCAGCGTCGCCGCATGCAGCCATTTGCCCACGTGCTCGCCGTCCCAGGACTGGCGGCCGGGCCGATGCCGGTAACCCTCCAGCCAGCGGTCGGGATCGATGCGCGCGAGCCGGTTGGATTCGTTGGCGAGAACGCGGGTGCCGAGCCAGCCGGACAATTGGACGGCGTCGGGATCCTGGAAAGCCTGCCGGTCGGGAACGGCGCAGGGGACGCGGTCGGGGACGGGGCTGGCCGCGCGGGCGGCGGAGGCGAGGGCGAGGATGGACGCCAGGCAAAGTGTTAGGGTTTTCATGCGATCAGGCGGGGGTGGAGGTTGGGGTTTCCAGCAGGAGGCGGTCGATTTCGCTTCGGGCCGGGGCGGAGGGCTGGGCGCCGGCCCGGGTGACGGAGATGGCGGCGGCCGCGTTGGCGAACCGGACGGCTTCGGGCAAAGGGCGGTCCTCCGAGAGCGCCACCGCGAGGGCGCCGTTGAAAATGTCGCCGGCGGCCGTGGTGTCGACCGTCTTGACGCGAAACCCGGGCACGAGCCATTCGCCGGCGCCGGAGGACACCAATGCGCCGCGGCTGCCGAGGGTGAGGACCACCGAAGGAACGCCGCGATCGCGCAGCGCGCGGGCGGCACGGCGGGCGGCCGGTTCGTCACCAACCCGGATCCCGGTGAGTTCTTCCGCCTCGGTTTCGTTGGGTGTCAGGATGGAAACCATTCGGAGCAGCCGGTCGGCCAGCGGCCGCGCCGGGGCCGGGTTCAACACGGTGGTGACGCGTTCGCGCGACGCAATTTCCAGGGCGGCCTGCACGGCGGGCAGCGGGATTTCAAGCTGCGCAACCACGACCGCTGCTTTGCGGATGGCGGATGACGCGCGGCGCACGGCTTCCGGGGAGAGTTGCAGGTTCGCTCCGCTCGCCACGCCGATGCTGTTCTCGCCACTCGCATCCACGAAAATCAGCGCCACGCCGGACGGATGATCGGGGGACCGCTGAACGTGAGTGACGTCGATGCCTTCGCGGATGAACCCGGCCAGGGCCTCTTCGCCGAACACGTCGCGGCCGAGGCAGGCCACGAGCGACACGCGCCCGCCGGCGCGCGCGGCCCCGACCGCCTGGTTGGCGCCCTTGCCGCCAGACGCCGTGGCGAATCCGCCGCCGATCCGCGTCTCGCCCGGACGCGGGATTTTGTCGAGCCGAAGCACCATGTCGGTGTTGGAGCTGCCGATGACCACAATGGGCCGGCCGGGACGGGGAGTGGAGTTCATGCGACGGGTATGGGTGCGACGCGGCGGACGGATTTGCGCAGGTGAATTTCGGTGGACAGCATGGTCAGCGGGGGCGATTTGCGGTCCGGCGCCTCGATCCGGCCGGTGAGCAATTTGAGTGCGGCCTGGCCGAGTTCGCCGCACGGCTGCGCCACGGTGGTCATGGGCGTCGCCAGATAGGCGGAGTAAGGTTGTTCGTCAAACGCGATGACGGACAGGTCCGCCGGGATGCCGAGTCCGTGTTCTTCGAGAGCCTGGAGGACGCCGAACGCGATCGGGTTGCTGAGGGCGAGAATCGCGGTGAACCCCGGGTTTCGACGCAGCAGTTCCCGGGTTTGCGCGTAGCCGTTCTCCCGGCTGAAGTTGGCGCCCGCCACGAGTTTCGCGTCGAACCGGATGCCGTTTTTTTGCAGCGCCTCACGGTAACCGCGCACGCGAAGTTCATTCGGATAGGAGCCGCGCAGGCCCTGGATGCAGGCGATGCGGCGATGGCCGTGGTCGACCAGGCATTGGGTCGCATCGCGCGCGCCCTGCACGTTGTCCGACACGACGCACGGAATGCCGAGGCCGGGGAACACGCGGTCGACCTGCACCATGGGCACGCCGCGGGAGGCCAGGATTTTGAGGTGCGCGGCGGACTGTCCGACGGGGCACAGGATGAGGCCGTCGACATGCCGGCTGAACAGCAGTTCGACGGCTTCACGCTCCTGGTCAGGGTTTTCCTGGCTGTCGCAGAGCACGATGGAGTAGCCCTGCGCGCGCGCGCCGAGGGCGACCTGGCGGGCGACGGCGGAGAAGAAAGGATTGGAGATGTCGGGGATCACCAGGCCGAGCGTCTGGGTCCGGCGCAGGCGCAGGCTTCGGGCGAGCTGGTTGGGAACGAAATTGAGCCGGGCCGCACAGGCGCGGATGCGGGATTCGGCGGACGCGCTGATGCGGTGGGCGCGCGCCTGGCCGCTGAGCACGCGCGACACCGTGCTGGCGGAGACGCCGGCCCGGCGGGCAATCTGGCGGAGGGTGATCTGGCGCGAGCTCACAATTGACTGTGCGCAATCGTTTGTGCTATAGCAGCAGGAATGAGAATGGTTGTCAATCCCCGGATCCTCGCCGCCGCGCTCGCCCTGTCGCTCCCGGTCCCTCCGGCCCCGGCCGCCGGCCCGGCGGATCCCGCCGGACTCGTCGACGTGTTCGTCGGAACTTCGAACTCGCGCTGGATGCTCTTTCCCGGCGCCACACTGCCGTTCGGACTGGTGAAGCTCAGCCCGGACAACCAGGGCAACGTCTGGAACGGCGGATACGAATACACCCTCGGCAGCATCGCGGGATTCAGCCACCTCCACGCGATGGGCCTGAGCGGCGTGAGCCTGATGCCGGTGACCGGCCCGGCCGATTCCCGGTCGTTTCCCGGCCCGGCCGACGGTTCGTTCGGCGGCATGTGGACGGCGGGTTACCGGTCGCGGTTTCGAAAGGAGGACGAGCAGGCGTCCCCCGGCTATTACAGCGTTCAACTGCTCGATGCCAAGGTGCGGGCGGAATTGACCGCCACCCTGCGCTGCGGTTTCCTGCGGCTGACTTATCCGCAAACCGACCAGGCCGGGCTGGTGTTCGATTTCGATTTTCCCACCGAGGAACTCACGCAAATCCTGGAAGCGACCGCCCGGCAGGTGAGCCCCACGGAACTGGAAGGCTCGATCCGGCAGCGCAACAATTATGCGCTCGATTACACCGTTCATTTTGTGCTGCAACTCAGCCGGCCGATGGACAGCCTCGACGCCTGGCGCGCGCGGGATTACCACGGAACCGACGTGAATTACGGCACGGACTGGCGGCGTCCGACGGATTGGGAGCGGAACATCCGGCAGTTTTCAGGCAGCAACCATTGCGGACTGGTCCTGAACTTCAAGACCCGCGCCGGGGAGAAAATCCTGGTCCGCACCGGCATCTCGCTGGTGTCGATCGAAAACGCCAGGTCGAACCTGCAATCTGAGCTTGGCGCGTCGGGCTGGGATTTCGACGCCGTCGTGGCCGGGGCGCGCGCGACGTGGAACGATTTGTTGGGTCGGGTGGAAGTGGCGGGCGCGAGGCCGGAGGATCGGCGGATGTTTTACACCTGCCTGTACCGCGCGTATGCGGCCAAGAGCCTGTTGAACGACGTGGACGGCCGTTACCGCGATGCCTGCGGCGAGGTGCGGCAGTTGGCGCCCCCGGCGGATGCCATTTACAGCAGCGACGCGTTCTGGGGAACGCAATGGACGCTGAGCCCGCTCTGGACGCTGCTGACGCCGTGGGTGGCGTCGTCCTGGATCCAGGATTTCCTGGAGACGTTCAAGTCCGGCGGCTGGCTGCCCCAGGCGCCGGTCAACGCCCGGTATTCCCCGATCATGTGCGCCCAGCACCAGCAAAGCCTGATCGTGAGCAGCTACCAGAAGGGGATCCGGGATTTTGACACGAACCTGGCCTGGACGGCGATCTGGCACGATCTCACGACGCCGGGGGCGGAGCCGTCGTGCGGCGGGTTCGCCGGGGACCGGCATTTGGAGGAGTATATGAAGTTAGGTTACGTTCCTGACGAAGCCGGGCCGGTGTCGAGCACGATGGAATATGCCTATGACGACTGGGCGGCGGCGCAATTCGGTCTCGCGCTGGGCCGGACGAACGAGGCGGCGCAACTGCTCCGGCGCTCGCAGAATTACCGCAATGTCTTCGACCCCGGCACGGGCTATGTGCGCCGGAAACATCGCGACGGCTCCTGGGTGGAGCCGTTCGATCCGTTTCATTACGGCACCGAGGGGGGCTGGAACGGGCCGGGGTTTGTGGAGGGCAACGCGTGGGTTTACACTTGGTTTGTGCCGCAGGACCTGCCGGGGTTGATCGGGCTGCTGGGCCGGGACCGGTTCAACGCGCGGCTGGAGGAGGGATTTGCGCGCGGGTATGTGGATCTGAGCAACGAACCGAATCTGCAGGCGCCTTTCCTGTTCAACTACTCAGGCAAACCGTGGCTGACCCAGAAATATACGCGGATGGTTCTCCGGGATTACTTTGAGTTGTCGCCTTACACCGGCTGGGTCGGCGAGGAGGACGAAGGACAGCTCGGCGCCTTGTTCGTGCTGCTGTCGATGGGCTTGTTCGAAATGGACGGCGGCTGTACTGCGAACCCCGGATACGATCTTTCGAGCCCGCTGTTCGACCGCGTCGTTCTGCATCTCGATCCGAAATATTACCCCGGTGGAACCTTCACCATCGAGACGGAGAACAATTCGCCGGAGAATGTTTACATCCAATCGGCCAGCCTGAACGGCAAGCCGCTGAATGCGCCGCGGCTGTCGCACGCCGACATCGCGCGCGGGGGCCGGCTGGTGCTCCGGCTCGGGCCCAAGCCGAACGAGAAATGGGGAAGTGGAAGGGGCGGAGACCAGGCGGATTAATGGATGAATGGATGGCTGGATAAATGGATTGGCGCTCATCCAATCATCCACCAATCCAATTATCCATTAATCCAGCAATCCCCTTCCGCCCTCGCTCAAGGCGCAAGAGTTTCCAACATGACCGGCCCCAGCAACCCGGACGGCAGCAGCGGAGAATCTTTCGTGTAAAAATTCCAGCTCGTAAAGGTGTAGCGGCCGGAGGACGGACGCGGTTTGCCTTCCGTCAGCCAGGCCGGGATTTCCTTCAACGGGCGGCCGACCGAGACCGCTTTCCCATTCTTGTTCCAGCTTTCGTTGCCCCAGAACTGTTCGTCGGCCCAGACACAATCCGGCGGCTGTTGTTCGTCGCCGATGAGACGGTTCGGCCAGAGATTGGTGACGCGGATCTCCAGCTTGTTTTTGCCGGGTTTCACCGCCTTGGTGATTTCCAACCGGAACGGGGGTTTCCATGCGATGCCGATGGACTTTCCGTTCACGCGGACGTCGGCGAGGTTTTTGACGTCGCCGAGATCCAGGAACAGGCGTTCGCTGGTTTTTGAAATCTCAAATTCCTTTTCATACACCGCCGTGCCCGAGTAATACCGGATCCCCGGCTCCGGCCGGTTCGTCCAGTCCGTAAGCGTGTCGAATGTTACCTGCCCCGGTCCGCCCCAGCGCGGATCGAATCGCACCGTCCAGGCGCCGGTGATCGGGCTGAGCGGTTTGAATTCATCCCAGTTCGGCCCGGTGCCGGCCGCCGCCGTTGCGGGTTTCTGGAACACGACAAACACCGAGCCGCGCGGATCGAACCGGATCGGCAGCCGGGTTTGTCCTTTCCCGATCGAAAACTGCCGGGCATCGCGCATCGCGCCCGACGCCGGATCCCACAATTCCGGCTGGCGTCCGTCGACTCGGAAGGTGCAGTCGACTTCGCGGGCGTCGTCCTTCTGGTTGGAGACGAAATAGACGTCGGCATCGCCGATCCGGCGATGGATCCAAAGGACGCCGTCGGCGCCGGCCTGGAAGTCCGGTGTGACGCCGAGGTTGGCCAGGACGGCTTGCGCGGGTTTGCCCGACTGGACCCGGCCCGAGTCCCAGAGTTCTGCGGCGATTCGTTTCACTTCGTCATCGCACTCCGGGTATTTTTCGAGGCTGGGAGAGGCGGACGGTTTGGGTCCGAGGATCGGGGCGCCGTTGAGTGCGAGTTCCTTGATTTTGCGGATCACCTGCGGCGTCATGGTATCGCGGTTCGGCAGCACCAGCAGGCGATAGGTCATGCCGGACGGAAGGGAGAGCGCGCCGTTGGTGAATGCCAGCGATTTGAGGAACAATTCCTCGCCGATGAGGTCGCCATTGTATCCGGGCGGCAGGTCGGGTCCGGACGGTTCGCCGCCGGCGCTGAGGACCAGGATGTCGCCGACGAATTTTCCCTGCTGAAGGAGGTTCTGGCAGCGGGTGAGATAGTCGGTCCAGGCCGTCGCTTCGTCCCACCAGGTCTGGGTCCGGCCGAAGTGTGTTCCCCACCAGCCCATGGTCATTCCGGGCCAGGCATTGGTCCATGGCTGATGAGCCGAGGTGTGGAGGATGAGTTGGTTGATGCCCAGGCAGAACGCGCGGTCGCCGACGGCTTTAAGCGCGTAGGGATCCTGTTTCCACTGGGCATTCTGTGGCTGGCCCGTGAAGGCTTCGGCGCCGATGATGCGGATGCCGGCGGTGTGGGCGCTGGACGCGACGGGTTTGAGGGTTTCCCAGCCCCATTGCGCCGGCGCCTGCCAGAATTCCGCCATCACCTCGTCCCCGCGCGTGCCGCAGGTGACGGTGTCGAACGGGCCGGTGTAAGGTTCGAGGCCGAACTTCATCCCCGGATACCGATGCACCCGCTCGGCCATGTAGCCGTAATAATTGTCTGCGAAAAGATCCGCGATCGTTTGCCGCCAGTCGCGCTGGAACCGCGCCGTCATCGCCGCGCCGCCCACCGAGCAACCCGCCTTCGTCACCAGCCCCGGCACCGGGTCGTAGCCGCGGCGCTTCTTGAATTCCTCACGAAAACTAGGTGACCAATCCTGGTTCCCGACTTCATAGCTGTCGATGAACACCGTGTTGAACGCCTTGCCCGCCGAGGGGCCCGCATTCGCCAGCACCTTCGCCACGTAGCCGTCGAAATGTGCATCCACCCCCTCGCGGTCGAGTTTGTCGCATTCGAGCCCGTAACCTCCCGGCGCCGCGGGCGCGCATCCCTGGCGGGTGGTCGTGCGGCCGAATCGCAGGATCTTCCAGCGACCTTCGGGCGCGTCCCACGTCAGCCGGCCCGAGGGATCCAGTTTCTCCGAAATATCGACGATCTGCGACGGCTCAATGACGTTGGTCCCGTCGGGAATCGCCACCACGGCGATCTCGCGATAGAAATTCATCTCCGTTTTCGGCTGCGGCAGCACCGCGTCGAATCGACCGGGACCCTGGAACACCTGTTCGCTCCAGGTGACCTTTTGCATGGATTTATCGACCGGAATCCACGGGCCGCCGCTGGACGACCAGCCCGGGCAGTTGTGGAATCCGAGTTCGAGTCCGACCCGGCTGCTTTCGTCCGCGGCAAACCGCATCAGCGCCCACCACTCGGGGCTTTCGAATTTTACGGGGCTGTCGATGGGCAATTGCCCCACATGGAACAGGTAGGCTCCGCCCAGCCCGGCGCGTTTCATTCCCTCCAGGTCCTGCGTGATGCCCTCGCGGCTCACACAGCCACTCATCCAGTGCCACCAGGTTTTCGGACGGGCGGAGTCCGGCGGCGATTGGAAACTGTCGGCCAATGGAGACGCGCCGGACGGGAACACTGTGGCGAAGGTGATCGCAAGGAGGATAGGCAGGATTTTCATGGGACGATCATTCAACATCCCGGCCGGAGTTGGCCGGTCTCGGCAGAATGGGCCAGGCGCCCCGGGCCGCGCCAGAAAAATCGCAATGGACAATTTGCCGGGATTCGATAGAGTCGTCCCCCTATGAAGAACGATTTGAAGTCCACCATCCTGCTGTGGGTGCTGGGCACGAGCATCGTGCTTTCCGCGTGGTTTGGATTCCAGTTTTTCTCCAAAACGCGGCAGATGCCCCCCCTCGAAGCGGAGATTCAGACTTACCAGAACAATCACGCCTTTCTGAACGTGCTGGTGGGCGACGTGGTGGAATACAGCAAGCGGGATCCGAGCATCGACCCGATTCTCATCGAAGCCGGCGTCAAGCAGGGCAAGACAGCTCCCGCCGCCAAACCTTCAGCCAAATAGCGCCATGAACGAGCCTGAATTCAAGTCTCCGGAAACCGCCGGAACCGCCGCCGCTGACCAGATCGCCGCGCTCCAGCGCCAGGTCCAGTTGCTCCTGGTCGGACTGGTGCTCGTGAGCATGACGCTGACCGCCTTCCTCGGATTGCAATCCCGCCGCGTGGGCAAACAGTTCGCCGTCCTGAAGGCGAATGCCGCCCTGGCCGCCGACGCCAAGAAAAAGGAAGACCCCTTCATCCAGGCGTTCATGGGCCGCTTGATCGAGTTTGGCAAGACGCATCCGGATTTCGGGCCGATCCTCGCGAAATACAAGCTCATCACCAACGGGCCCCCGGCCGCCGCCTCCGCCGCCACGCCCGCCGCCGCACCGGCCAAGAAGTAAGCCGTCGCGGCACGAAGGTTCACTCCCAGCCCTCCGATCCGCGATCTGACGATCGCGGCTACAGGCGCGCGTCGTAGCCGCAATCGTGAGATTGCGGTTTCCCCTGGAAGCCAAGCCAGCCTCAATTGTTCCTGACGTAAACCGTTCGCGTGGGAAACGCGAACTCGATCCCTTCCGCTTCGAAGCGTTCCTTGATCTTCAAATTGAACTCCTGCATGCCGGCCAGGTAGGGCCGGTGATCCGTGGAATTCCACCAGTGCAACACCTGGATGTTCAGCGAGGAATCCGCAAACCGGTTGAAGGTGATGAGCAGATCGCCGGTCATCTTGTTGGCCCGGAAAATCTCGTCCAGGATCACCAGCGCCCGCTTGAGCTTTTCGGTGGACGTGTCGTATGTCAGGCCCAGGTTGATTTCCGTTTTGATGTTCGTTCGGCTGGTGACGTTGGTGATCGTCGCGTTGCCCATCGTCTTGTTTGGAATGGTCACGTGATGGCCGTCCAGGTTGCGAATCCGGGTGCTGCGAAGGCCGATGGACTCGACCGTGCCGTCGACGGCGTCGAGCTGGATGCGGTCGCCGATGCGGAAGGGTTTGTCGACATAGACGGCGATGGCACCGAAGAGGTTGCCGAGGGTGTCCTGGGCGGCGAGGCCGACGGCGAGGCCGCCGATGGACAGCGAGGCGAGGATGGCGGTGATGGGTTTCTCGGACAGATATTGCCAGGTGGCAAGGAAGGCGACGGCCACGACGAACACTTTCAGGCTTTTCCGGACGATCGGGAACAGTTGCTCGTCGAAGCTCTTGTCCCGGCCGGCCGCCGTCCGGTCCCGCCACAGGCCCGTCATCAGGTCCACCACCTTCAGCGTCGTGTAAGTCACCGAGAACGCGACGATCAGGACGAAGCATTTGCTGATGTACATCTCGGCCGCGGGCGGCCATTGGAAAATGTTCAGGCCCAGATTGAGCAGGATGACAAATGCGATGAATTTGGTCGGGCCGTGGAGCAATTCGATCAGCAGGTCGTCCAGCTTGGTCTCGGTGCGAGCGGCCCAGCGTTTGAGCCAGGCATTGACGATGAAGTCCAGGAGCTTGGACACGTAGAACGCCAGGAACACGAACAGGAACGAGGCGAGGTATTTCCACAGCGGCTCGCCGAAAACGCGGACCCGGTTCAGGAACGCGTAATTCTGCCAGCCCGGCTCGGTTTCCAGCTTCGAAAACCATTCTGACAACCAGGTGAAATGCGCGCGCGCCTCGAGATCGGAAACGCTCGAGTGGGACACGTCATTGGTTTGAGCCGACGCCCACAACGACCAGCACAACAACACCAGCATCGCCCCCATCCAGAGCCGGAACACAGACCGGAACTTCAGCTTCATGCCGGAATTATTCGCCGGGCGGCAAGCCGGGATCAAGCCTGATGCATGAGGCGGAGTCCGAATCGCAACGCGTCTTTGAGGAGAATCGGTCGAGGATGGGATATCTGGATTGTTGGATTACTGGATTGCTGGATCAATGCGAAGACCTCCGCGCGGAGTCCCTACAATAATCCAAGAATCCAACAATCCATTAATCCATGGGTTCGAGGATTCCGCACTCCGCATTCCGCATTCCCCGCCGGCCTTACTCGTTGAGTCCCCAGTGGTCGTACCGCGGCCGGTCCAGGATGTCCTTGAGCACCGTCGTGACCGTGCAGACGCGCTCCTGGAGCGCATCCAGTTCCGGCCAGTCCACCGCCGGCATCGGAGGCAGAAAATCCATTCGCAACCGGCCTGCAGCCTCCCGCAGCCTTGAGAGCAGCACGTCGCTCGATTCCGGCCTCGCAACCGGCCCGGTGAACAGGACGGCCAGTGCGCGATCGGTGCTGCCCTTCGGGGCTGCGAGAGATTCGAGCCAGAGCCGGGCCTCGGGCGGGAGATCGGCCCGGCTCATCGCGAAAAGCAAAATGTCCGCCTTCAACACCGCTTCCGACACCGCCCGCGCGCTCGCGGGATCGGTCAACTCCGATAATTTCCACGATTCACACGCGATCGGCAGTTCCTCCCCGAATTGCGCCGCCAGGCGCTGCGCCATCACCATCGCCTTTTCCTGGGAGGCCCCATCGTCATAAATCACAAGAATACGGCAGGCGTTCGCCGGCCCTGGAGAATCCATCCTTATATCCGGAAATGTGGCTGAAGCACTCATAACCCATCCACGTCCATCGCCCGCTTGACCATTCACCCGCCCTGATTCTGATTCCTATAATCAACGTTCCACCACGGCGCAAATCGGCAAGCAAAAGTTATCCACTTTCTTTCACCGGTTATTCACAGCGGGTGTGGAATGGTTAAAGCCGTCCCGCGCGGCCGCGCGTCAATCGCCTCTCGCCCACCCGCTCATCCTCCCGCGACGATCCGGACGATTTCCAGCCGGTCGCCATCGCGGACAGTGCGGCGGGGGAATTCCGACGGGACGACGGCGTCGCCG
This sequence comes from Verrucomicrobiota bacterium, assembly GCA_046346665.1. Lineage (GTDB taxonomy): Bacteria > Verrucomicrobiota > Verrucomicrobiia > Limisphaerales > JAXMHQ01 > JAXMHQ01. The sequence goes on along the minus strand of JAXMHQ010000023.1, from coordinate 15,454 downwards.
TTGTGTTCCACGACGACGCTGCGGGGCAGAAGCTTTTGGGCGAGGAGAAACTGTTCGATGGAGCAGGGCAGGGCGGCCTCGATCTTGCGTCCGTTGGCGGTGACGGCGCCGGGCTGTTGTTGAGCGTCTTTCATGTCAGGCGCTCAACGCCGCGTCCCAATCCTTCCAGACCGGTTCGTAACCCAGGCCGCGCAGCCGGTCGGCCACTTCCTGCGGCGTGCGCTGGTCGGCGATGTGGAATTGTTCGGTGGCATTGCGGGATCCGGCCGCTTCGGCGCCCGTGGCTGCGGCGAGCCCGACCTGTTTTCCGCGGACGGTCTGATGGAGGTTATCGCGTCCGGCGCCGGTGTAACCGCCGGGCTCGGTGTGGCTGCCGGCGCTCATCATCGTGATGCCGAGCGGCACCAGGCCGTCGCGCAGTCTCGGTGTCTCGCGCGTCGACAAAACCAGGCCGACGTCGGGGAACATCAGGCGGAAGGCGCACGCGAGCTGGACGAGCTCGCGGTCGGTGATGTGGGTGAGCGGCTGGAACTCGCCGGCGGCCGGGCGCAGGCGCGTGAGCGAAATCGTGACGGCCGCTTTCCAGCAATGGCGGAGCAGGTATTGGGCGTGCGCGGCGACGCTCAAGGCCTCGAGCCGCCAGTCGGCCAGGCCATAAAGCGGGCTGATGCCGAGCCGGCGGAAACCCGCGGCATACGCACGCTCGGGCGTTTCCAGTCGCCAATCGAAATTTCGCTTCGGCCCCGCCGTGTGCATGTCGGCGTAGACCGCGCGGTCGTAGGTTTCCTGGTAAACAACCAGCCCATCCGCGCCGGCGGCCACGAGCGGCTGGTAATCGGCCGTCTCCATGGGGCCGACCTCGAGCGACACGCTGGGCACGTCCGCGTGCAACGCCGCCACGCAATCGCGCAGGTAGGAGGTCGACACATATTTCGGGTGCTCGCCCGCCACGATGAGCACATTGCGGAATCCCTGTTCCTTCAGCGCGCGCGCCTCCTGCCGGACTTCATCGAGCGACAGGGTGACGCGGAGGATCGGGTTGTCGCGCGAGAACCCGCAATACTTGCAATTGTTGATGCACTCGTTGGAAAGGTAGAGCGGGGCGAACAGCCGGACGACCTTGCCGAAGCGCCGTTGTGTGAGCGCCTGCGCGCGCTGTCCCATGGACTCCAGGCACTCCGCGGCGCCGGGGGAGAGCAGGCGAGCGAAGTCGGCCAGGGCCAGGCCGGATTTGCCGGCCGCGATCCGCGCGGAATCGGTCCCCGCCGTCCGCGCCAGGTCCAGCAGTTCGTTCAACGGGAGCCGGTTGAATTCAGATACAAAACTCACCCAAAGAATCTACCAGAGCGCCAGCCAAAATCCAGAACGCATCGTTCCAGTGCGGAATGCGGAATGCGGAATGCGGAATCCTGGCGGGCCTTCGATGGCCGCCCGGTTCTCTTGTAGCAGCCGACGTAAGGAGGCTCACGCTTGCCGTCTTTCCCGATTCGTTAGAGCCTCCTCACGCCGGCTTCTACAAATAGACAAAAAAACAGGCCGCCAGGATTCCGCATTCCGAATTCCGCGCTTAAATGGGGCTACCGGCCTCCTAGAACAAACTTGCGGTGTTCCGGGAACACCGGCCGCAGCGCGCGCGAAGTGTTGTCCTGGAGCGATTGCAACCACTTGTAGATCGCCGCGGATTTCGGGTCGGGGTCGGAGGTCTCGGCGTGGTTGATTTCGACGAATTGATCGGTGAGTTCCTGGATGCCGATTTTTTCGCCCTGTTGCCGGCGCAGGCACCAGAGGGCCTGCAGGGCGGCGCCATAGGCGGCGCCTTCGCCGACCTTCAGCGTGACGACCTCGGCGTTGAAAATGTCGGCCATGATCTGGCGCCAGACTTTGGACTTGGCGCCGCCGCCGGTGGCGCGGATCTGGGTCGGTTTCACCCCGAGTTCGGCCAGGCGGCGCAGGCCGTAATTCATTCCCATCGTCACGCCTTCCATCGAGGCCCGGGCAAAATGGCCGGCTTCGAACGTTTTGGCATTCACTCCGAACCACACGCCGGTGCCGTCCGGCACGTTCGGGGTGCGTTCGCCTTCGAAATACGGGAGCAACATCAGGCCGTTGGACCCGGCCGGGATGCGCGCGGATTCCGCGGCGAATTTCTCGTGCGACCATCCGAAATCCGACCGCACCATCTCCGTCGCCACGGTCACATTCATCGTGCACAGCAACGGCAGCCAGCGATTCGTGGAATCGCAGAATGCGGCGATTTCGCCCTCGGGATCGATCACCGGTTTTTCCGCGCAGGCGTAGATCGTGCCGCTGGTGCCGAAGCTGGCGGTGATGACGCCCGGGCGCGTGTTGCCGGTGCCGATCGCGCCCATCATGTTATCGCCGCCGCCGGCGCTGACCAGGACGCCCGGGGCCAGGTCCAGAGCCTTCGCCGTCGACGCCTGCAACCGGCCCGCCGGTTCGTCGCTCGGAATGAGGCGCGGCATCTTGTCTGCCAGATCGGAATCGATCGCCGCCAGCGCCGCAGCGGACCATTTGCGCTTCCGCACATCCATCAGGGCCGTGCCGCTCGCGTCGCCGTATTCCATCACCCGCTCGCCTGTGAGCCAGAAATTCAGGTAGTCATGCGGCAACAGCACCGTGGCGAGCTTCGCGAAATTCTTCGGTTCATGGTTTTTCAACCAGAGAATCTTGGACGCCGTGAATCCCGGCAAAACCGCGTTGCCCAGCGCGCGAATGGTTTTCTTCGGACCGCCCAGCGCCTCAGTGATCTCCTCGCACTCGGCGATCGTGGCGGTGTCGCACCACAACTTCGCTGGCCGGATCACCTCGCCCGACTTGTCGAGCGGCACGAATCCGTGCTGCTGTCCGCTGACGCCGATGGCTTTGACCTCGGCCGCGCTGGCCTTGGCCTGGCGCAAGGCGCGGCGGATCGCGCTCGCAGTGGCGTCCCGCCACGTGTGGGGGTGTTGCTCCTTGGCCCCGGGCGGCAGGTCGGCGATGAGCCCGTAGGCTTCCGAAGCCGAGGCCAGCGCCTTGCCTGTGTTCGCGTCCACTACCAGGGCCTTGGTGGATTGCGTGCCGCTGTCGATGCCGATGACCAATGTTCGCATCCGGATTGTTTAAACCGCGGACGTCAAAAACACACGCAAAAACAGTTCGATTTAACCGCGAATGAACGCGAATGGACGCCAACCGATTCGCGTTCATTCGCGTTCATTCGCGGTTGAAATTTTGTTCTCTTTCTTGAACCACAGAATTTGTGTATCCCATAGCGCGCATTGACATGACGAAACGCAGCGTCAAATCCAGCGGGCCTGCTCCGAACATTCTCGTGCTCGGCGTGGGATCGTTCGCGCACAGCATCGGGCGGGCGTTGAAGGACGCCGGGGCATCCGTCGCGACGTACCTCACCCGCAATTACGGGCATTACGCGCCGACGCTGACGGGACCGGTCTACACGCGCGACGCCTGGCCGAGCCCGTGTTCGCTGCCAATTTCCCGTGAACTGGATTGTGTTATTCCGCAATCCATTGATTGGGCCCAGGCGCCGTGGGCGAAGGCCCTGCTGGATTCCGGCATCCCGCTGTTCAGCCCGACGGGCGAGGCGATGCGCATCGAGCGCGAGCGCGATTTCGCACGGAAACTCTGCGCGGACTTCGGCATAGCATTTCCCCGCGCGTTCGTCGCCTCAAACCGGCTCGAAGCCGAGCGCGTCCTGGCCGATCATCCGCGCCCGTTTGTCATCAAGAATCCGCTGTGTTCACCGACCAGCCCGGTTCACACCATTTTGTGCGAGACGGTCGAGGACACGCGCGCCTGGCTGCGGCAGGTCAATTATGCCGAGGGCGTTTTCCTCCAGGAATACCTCGGTCGCGCCGAAGCCGGCCACATCGCGCTGGTCAGCGGCGGCGAAATCCATTCGCTCGTCACCAACCAGGAATACAAATACGCCTTCGACGGCAACCAGGGCATCATCGCCGGCGCCCCGCTCGGCGGGCTCGTGCAGAAGGATCCCGGCGACCGCTACGGCCTCGCGCGCGAGTTGATCCACCCCCTCCGGCCGTGGTTGAAGAAAGTGAAATTCAACGGGCCGCTCCAGGTCACCGCCATCCGCCGCAACCACCGCTGGCATGTCATCGAATACAACATCCGCATCGGCGTCACCTCCGGCCCCATGATCCTCCGCATGCTCCGCAACCCGGTGGAGACCGTGCTCGGCACCGCTCGCAACCGGAAAGTTGGTCCGCAGTTCAGGGACGATTTCGAATTCGGCTGCTCGCTCACACTCGCCGGCTACGGTTATCCGTTCACCCAGGTGCGCGGACCGCACTTGCCGCTCGAGGTGAAGGGAACCTTCGATTGCGACGTGTGGTGGAACGAGGTCGCGCGACATGAAAACGGCGCGCTCGTGGCCACAGGGCAACGCATCGCCGATGTCATCGCGCTCGCGCCGTCATTGCCCGCCGCCCTCGAAAAGGCCTACCGCAACATCCAAAAAATCCGCGTCGTGGGAAGCTATTACCGCACCGACGTCGGCAAGAGCCTCTGGCCCCCGGGCGAAAGTTGAGTTCCCGTCGTGGAGCGACCTCCTTTGCGAGTCGCCGTTTCTCGCACCCAAGGGGACGATAGGCGCACTGTTGTCCAGTTAAGGCGGTCGGGGAGCACTGATTGCCACAATTCACAGGTGTCTGGAGAGAGTTTGGGTGTCGGAAACATCCGGTCTGGTGTCGCCAGAGCATCTTTATGTCAGGCAGAAACATGCGCCGAAAAAGAGGCGGAATTTGGGCCTATGGAACGGTTTTTGGGGTCGTTTTTTCGCCCATATGGCCCATGCCCCAGATTGAGCACGCGCCTGATTTACGCTATGGAGCAAAAAACGAGGCCAAAAATCGCTCCATAAGGCCTAAAATCCCGCTCAAAACGCCGCATCTCCTTCGATGCAAATAGATTCCTCTGGCGACACCAGATGGTCTTTGAGGATGATCGTTTTCGTTCTCCGACAGAGTCCTCAATCCCGATACGGCATCGCGGCTGCTCTTTATCGATCGCGCTATGTACCATCACATCCGAACACGGCTGTTCTGCGGCGCTTCGTTTGTGCTGGGCGGCGTGATGGTCCTGCTCATCGGGTCCCAACGATTGTCTCGCCTGGCGCCCACGGATGACACGGTTCGCGCTTCGACAAATGCAGCGCCCGGCCGGGACGTTCCCGCCTGGGGCTGGCTGGAGGCCGCGCCATTTCCGCTCGGCGGCGAAGACAGCTTTGTGGCGGATCAGCCGGAACGCTTGCGAAAAACCTGCTGGATTTTCGAACACTTCAACTCGAACCAGGTCGCCAGCCTGTTTCAGTCGGCGGGATTAAGTCTCCCCCCGCCCGCCGCGTGGTCCATGACATCGAACGCTGTTGCCATCTCGCCGACGGATGACCTGGTGTGGTCCCTGAACCCAGAGGCGCGCCGCCTGATTTATTCCGTGCTGGCCCGCAGTTCCACCAACTACGCGCAGCGTTATCCGTTTCGCTTCCCTCTGCTTGGCGGTTTCAACGAACGATTCGCCACCAGCGAACTTCCCCCCGGGGCCCTGGACCGCCTCCGGCAATTGACCTATACGAACAGCGGCTATCTCTGCCTGGCGGATCTCCAGGTGCTGCCCGCGCGGCTGTCGCCCATCGAGGTGCAGCGCGTCATCCAGACATTGTCCAAAGTTCCCGCTTACCGGCTGCGACTCCGCGTCGGCCCGGAATCCGATGTCGACAATCTTGTCGCGTACTGGGGAAAAGGCGGCCGCGAGAACCAGATCCGGCCCCTGCTGGAATCCATGAGAGCATTGCCCGAGGGAGGCTGGATCGGCGTCGAACGGCTCCTGCCGCCCATGCCGCAGTTGAGGCTCGACACCTTTCCCGCGGCTACAGCCGACCCGCAATCGCGCGAGGAGGATTGCGTGTGGACCTCGTTGAATTTCTATCGCGATCCGCCGGACAACCGGTTCCTGGACCCCGTCTATGCGCGGTCCGCGCTCGCCACGGAATACCAACCCGTGCGCGGCAAACCGTCGTTTGGGGACGTGCTGGCGCTGGTGGACGCCTCCGGCAGCAGCCTGCACATGTGTGTTTACCTCGCGGACGATTTTGTGTTCACGAAGAACGGCATCGACCGTTCGCAGCCGTGGGTGATCATGAAACTTTCCGACACGCTGGCCTGCTATCCTTCCGAACGCGAGCGCCGCCTCCTGGTCTTCCGACTCAAGCCCGCCGAACTCCGCACCGCCCAATTGGAACATTAGGGATACCGAATCCAGTTCCGGCCCCGGTGTCACATCTAGACATTCAACATTTGACGGATTCTTGGACGTTTCTTGGGCTGAAATGTTGAATGTCTAGATGTGACACCGGGGGAGGTTTTGTGAGCCGCTGGGAGGGCTAACTCCGGTCGCGGCTGCCCGTAGCCGGGATTGTCAAATCGCGGAGGTTTGGTGCCTGCGGGGACCACGATCTCACGATCGCGGCTACTTACGGCCCCAAGCGAAATCTTTTTTCGTGTCATTCGCCGCGCTTCATGGTTAAACATTCACCCGACGCGATGGATTTTGATTCGACCATTTTTCCGCTGCGGCCGGCCTGGGTGGAAATCGACCTGGCGCAGCTTCGGCGCAACCTGCGATTGATCCGGCGGGACCTGCCGGCGGGGGTGCAATTGCTGGCCGTGGTGAAGGACGAGGCTTACGGGCACGGCGCGCGCGATGTGGCGCGCATCGCGCTCGAGGAAGGCGCGTGGGGCTTTGGCCTGAGCACTCTGGAGGAGGCGGTGTCGCTGCGCGAGCATGGCATCTCCGCGCCGTTGCTGTTGTTGGGCGAACGCCAGGAAGCCGAACTTCCCTGGTGCGTCCGTTACGATCTCACCGTGTGCGTGAACGAGTTCAACACTGTCCGGGGGCTCGCCCGCGCCGCCGCTGCCGCGAACAAACGCGTCCCCGTCCACCTCAAAATCAACACCGGCATGAGCCGTTACGGTGTCCGCTGGGAAGAGGCGCTGCCGCTTGTTGAGCGCATCCGGTCCGAAGTTTCGCTCCGCCTGGACGGGGTCATGAGCCACTTCGCGCAGTCGGACGAAACCGACAAGACTTTCGCCAATCTGCAGCGGTCCCGCTTCGAGGAAGTTCTCTCGGCGATGCAATCCAAGGGCATCTCGGTCCGCTGCCGGCATCTCTGCAACAGCGGCGGTTTCCTCGATCTGCCCCAGGCCCACTACGACATGGTCCGCACGGGCATTCTGATGTACGGCGTGTTCCCGTCGACCGTCTGCCGCCGGATTCCGGGCATTGCGCCTGTGATGTCGGTCAAGGCCCGCATCGCGGCGATCCAGCATTTGAAGCCGGGCGACGCGGTGGGATACGGCATGCGTTACACGGCGACGGGCCCGCGGCGGATCGCGGTCCTGCCGATCGGTTACGGCGACGGTTTCCCCCGCGTGCGCAATCTTGGCGGCGCCCTCATTCGCGGCTGCCGGGCGCCGTTGATCGGCGGCATCGCGATGGATGCGTTGATGGTGGACATCACGGACATTCCGGAGGCGCAGATGTGGGACGAGGCGGTGCTGATGGGCCGGCAGGGCGCGGAGGAAATCACCGTGCACGACCTGGCGAAGTTGAAGAACTCGGTATCCTACGATGTGCTGACGAACTGGCGCCTCCGGTTGCGCCGCAAGTGCGTGAACGGAACCGACGCCGCGGCCGAACCCTCGCGCGCCGCTGAAATTCCCTCGACCGAACTCGCCGAAGCCGTCGTCAAGTAATCCGCGAAACGGCCGTGACGACGATTCAACTGTTCAACCTTTTAACCCTTTAACTTTTAAGAATGAATCCATCCGACACCACGCCGGCCGCCCTCGGTTATTCCATGCCTGCCGAATGGGAACCGCACGAGGCCACCTGGCTGGGCTGGCCGCACAATGAAACCGACTGGCCGGACAAGATCGACACGATCCGGTGGGTGTACGGGGAGATGGTGCGGAAGATTTCCGAGGGCGAGCAAGTCCGGATCCTGGTCCGGCACACTGCCGAGCGGACGCTTGCCAGCCGTTACCTGAAGCGCGCCGGCTGCAACCTGTCCCGCATCCAGTTTATCATTCATCCCACCAACCGGGGTTGGACGCGCGACAGCGGGCCGATTTTTGTGAGAAGGCGGAAGGTGGAAGGCGGAAGGCAGAAGTCGGAAACCGCCATTGTGCATTTTCATTTCAACGCGTGGGCAAAGTATGACGACTGGCAGAAGGACCGGAAGGTGCCGGAAACGGCGGCTCGGCTGCTGAAGAAGAAGCTTTTCAACGCGGAATATGAGGGGCGCGATTTCGTGATCGAAGGCGGCGGCATCGAGGTCAACGGCCGCGGCACATTGCTGACCACGGAGGAATGCTACCTGCACCCGCGAGTCCAGGTGCGCAACCCGGGGCTTGGCCGGCGCGAGATCGACGAGACCCTCAAGCGTTACCTGGGGATGAAAAACATCCTGTGGCTGCTGAACGGGCCGGTGGGGGACGACACGCACGGGCACATCGACGACATCTGCCGTTTCGTCAATCGCAAGACGGTGGTGCTGATCCGCGAATCGAACCGCAAGGACATCAATTACCGTCCGCTGGCGGAGAACTGGGATCGGATCCGGGATTTGCGGCTGGAGGACGGGTCGCGGCCGGAGGTGGTGCCGCTGCCGATGCCGGCGCCGCTGTATTTCGACGGCTACCGGCTGCCGGCGAGCTACGCCAATTTCTACATCAGCAACGCGGCTGTGATCGTGCCGACCTTCAACGATCCGAACGACCGGGTCGCTCTCGGCACGCTGGGCGAGCTGTTCAAGGATCGCCCGGTGGTGGGGATCCATGCGGTCGACCTAGTGTTAGGATTTGGATCGCTGCATTGCCTGACGCAGCAGCAGCCGGCGTAGGGGTTGCAGGTTGCAGGTTGCAGGTTGCAGGTTGCGGGTTCCTGGCGGGCTGTCTGCGCGTTCTTGAACCAGCAACATGCAACTTGTGAACCTGCAACTTCTTCAGTGCGGCAGCCCCGCCGCGTGCAGGACGTGGTGGACGATCTCGTCGATGCCGACGCCGTTTTTCACCTGGGCGAACACGAAGGGGCCTTCGCCGCGCATCCGGCGCGTGTCGCGATCCATCACCTTTAAATCCGCCCCCACCGCCTCCGCGAGATCGGTCTTGTTGATGACGAGCAGGTCGGTTTGCGTGATGCCGGGTCCGCCTTTGCGGGGGATTTTATCGCCACCCGCGACGTCGATGACCTGGATGGTGTAATCCGCCAGCTCGCGGCTGAAGCAGGCGGCGAGGTTGTCCCCGCCCGATTCGATGAGCAGCAGGTCGGGGTTCCAGCGGCGGTGGAGGTCTTCGAGGGCGATCAGGTTGGCGGAGATGTCTTCGCGGATGGCGGCGTGGGGGCAGCCGCCGGTTTCGACGGCGCGGATGCGCTCGGCGGGCAGCGCCTGGTGGCGCGTGAGGAATTCGCCGTCTTCGCGGGTGAAGATATCGTTCGTCACGGCCGCGAGGCTGTAGTGCTCGCGCAATTTCAGGCAGAGCTGGAGCATCAGGGCGGTCTTGCCGCTGCCGACGGGGCCGCCGATGCCGATGGTGAACGCGCGCTGGGAGCGGTCGCGTTTCAGCGCTTGGTCGCGTTGATGGAGGAGGCCGGCGCCGCCGCCGTGGGAACCGAGATGGAGCAGGAGTCTCATGGGAAATCAGCTTTGGAAGAGGCGCGAATACAGCCGGTCCTGCGCGCCCTGCCAGAGATCGAGCAGGGGCGAGACCTGGGCGAGATCGGAAACGGTCAGGTGCGAGCACCGTTGCAGGGCGGACTCGGCGCGCGGGGCGAATTGATGCTGGAGCGACTGGGCCTGGAGCGGGCCGACGATGTTGAGTCGCACGGCCGCGGCGAGCAGCCCGCGCAGGTGATTGAAAAACAGCAGGCGCATGGCGGTGTCGCGGGGAATTTCGAGCCGGCGCAGTTCGGATCCGAACACGGGATAGAAATGTCCGAACGGCAGGACGGGAGCGGGGTCGCCGCCGAAGATCTGGCGCGCGGCGCGGAGCAGTGCCTGGCCCTGGGCGCGGCTGGCGCGGTTGGCGACGTGGTTCGTGGTGAACGCGTCGCAGAGCGCGTCCCATTCGGGCAGTTCGGCTGGGACATCGTAAGCCGCCGTCATCAGCGGCAGTCCGGCGTGGCCAAGTTGAGCCAGGCTGGCGTCGAGGAACGATTCCAGGGCGGCAGTGTCCGGAATGGCGCCCTGTTGCCAGGCGGCTTCCAGGCCGGCGGAATGGGCGAAGCCGCCGGTGGGCAGCGCGGAATCGGCGAGCTGCCACAGGAGCCAGTCGAGGGTCGAGGGTCGAGGGTCGAGGGCTCGGACGGCGCGGCGGCGGCGCGTGGTTGCCACGGGCCCGTTCATCAGAACAGGAAATAGCGTTGGGCCAGCGGGAGTACTTTGGCCGGTTCGCACGTCAGCCGTTCGCCGTCGGCGCGGACCTCGTAGGTCTCGGGGTCGACGGTAATTTTCGGCAGGGCGTTGTTCCACTTGAGATCCTGTTTCCGGATTTTGCGGCAGCCTTTGACGGATTCGACGCGTTTGCTGAGGCCGTAGCGCCGGGCGACGCCGGATTGCAGGGCGAGTTTGCTGACGAACGCGATGGAGCAGGGGCCTGCGGCTTTGCCGAAGCTGCCGAACATGGGGCGCATCGTGACCGGCTGCGGCGTGGGGATGCTGGCGTTGGGATCGCCCATCTGGGCCCAGGCGATGACGCCGCCTTTGATCACCATTTCCGGTTTGGCGCCGAACAGGGCCGGCTTCCAGAGGACCAGGTCCGCGAGTTTGCCGGGTTCGACGGAGCCGACGAGGTGCGCCATGCCGTGGGCCAGCGCGGGATTGATCGTGTACTTGGACAGGTAACGTTTGATCCGGAGGTTGTCGTTGGAGCCGGTTTCCCCGGGCAGCCGGCCGCGCTGCTGCTTCATTTTGTCCGCGGTCTGCCAGGTGCGCGTGATCACTTCGCCGATGCGGCCCATCGCCTGGCTGTCGCTCGACATCATGCTGATGGCGCCGAGGTCGTGGAGGATGTCCTCGGCGGCGATCGTTTCGCCCCGGATGCGGCTTTCGGCGAACGCGACGTCCTCGGGCAGTCCGGCGTCGAGATGATGGCACACCATGAGCATGTCGAGGTGTTCATCCAGCGTGTTGACCGTGTAGGGGCGGGTGGGGTTGGTGGAGCTGGGGAGGACGTTGGGTTCACCGCAGACGCGGATGATGTCGGGCGCGTGCCCGCCGCCGGCACCTTCGGAATGGTAGGTGTGAATCGTCCGGCCGCGGAACGCGGCGAGTGAATCCTCGACGAACCCGGATTCGTTGAGCGTGTCGGTGTGGATGGTGACCTGGATATCGTGTTCGTCCGCGACACCGAGGCAGCAATCGATGGCGGCGGGCGTGGTGCCCCAATCCTCGTGGAGTTTCAGGCCGATGGCGCCCGCCTTGATTTGATCCGGGAGGCCGGCGGGCAGGGCTGTATTGCCCTTGCCGGTGAAGCCGAAATTGAGCGGCAAACTGTCCACGGCCTGCAGCATCATCCGCATGTTGAACGATCCCGGCGTGCAGGTGGTGGCGCAAGTGCCCACGGCCGGTCCCGTGCCGCCCCCGACCATGGTCGTCAGCCCGGCCGCGATGGCTTCGTGAGCCTGTTGCGGGCAGATGAAATGAATGTGCGTGTCGAGCCCGCCTGCCGTCAGGATCAATCCTTCCCCGGCGATCACCTCGGTTGTGACGCCGACGACGAGTTTGGGGTGGACGCCGGCCATGACGTCCGGGTTGCCGGCTTTGCCGAGCGCGGCGATGAGGCCGTTCTTGATGCCGACATCGGCCTTGAAGATGCCCGAGTGATCCACCACGAGCGCGTTGGTGATGACGCAATCCAGCGCGTCGCGGTCGCCGACGCCGGCGGCCTGGCCCATGCCTTCGCGGATGACTTTGCCGCCGCCGAATTTGCATTCGTCGCCGTAGACGGTGAAATCGCGCTCCACTTCGAGCATGAGCGACGTGTCCCCGAGCCGGACCTTGTCGCCCGTGGTCGGGCCGAACATGTCCGCGTAATGGGAGCGTTTCATTTTATGCATAAATCAGGATAGGTGTGGCGAGACTCGGTTGAGCCCTGACCGGCCGGGGTTGAGATGAGACAGGGCTCGACGGAGTCTCGCCCCACCGACCGATCGTGCCGCGGTTTTCATGGTGCCTTGTTCGCGAATCCGCCTTTGCTGATGCGCTTCATCGCGGCCTTGCGGTTTGCGGCGGAGACTTTGCCGGAGGCCAGCGCGTTGCCGCCCTGGATGACCTTGCGTCCGGCGATGTCGACGAGCCGCACGGTGCGGGTTTCGCCGGGTTCGAACCGGACGGCGGTGCCGGCGGGGATGTCGAGGCGTTTGCCGTAGGACTTTTCGCGGTCGAACTGCAGGGCGCGGTTGGTTTCGATGAAATGATAATGGCTGCCGACCTGCACCGGGCGGTCGCCGAGGTTGGTGACCGCGAGTTCGACGGTATCGCGGATCGCGTTGAGTTCGATTTCGCCGTCGGGCACCTCGCAGGCGCCGGGGGTGGGCGACGCGGGCTGGGGTGGGAACAGCGAGAGGTCGGGCACGGGCAGGAAGCTGCCGTGCAGGGCGAGAGACAGGTTGCCGTTTTCGGAGGCGATCGGGTGATGGACGGTGACGAGCTTGGAGCCGTCGGGGAACGTGCCTTCGACCTGGACATCGGGGATCATTTCGGGCACGCCGGGCATGACCTGGTTTCGGCCGAGGAACTGGCGGCCGAGGTTCATTAGCTCGGAGACGGACCGCCCGTCGCGGATAAATTCGAGCAGTTGGGTGGCGATGAGGGCGACGGCTTCGGGGTGATTGAGCCGCAGGCCGCGCGCGAGGCGTTTCTGGGCGAGAACACCCGCCTGGTGCAGCATCAACTTGTCGAGTTCACGGGGCGAAAGGTGCATGGACGTTCAACGTATTGAAAAAACCGAAAACCGAAATTCCAAAATCAAAAATGTTTCCGGCTCCAGGGATCGTCTCCCAGCAGTCCCGGCAGGAATCCAAGATGGCCGCGGAGCAGGGCGCCGACCTGTTCGACGGACTCGCCCGCCACGCGGAGGAGCGCGCCGTCGGGAACCGCGCTGGCGCTGGCGGCCGGCGATTCGCCGGGCTGGACCGGGGCCTGGTGCATGAGTTGGAGCAGTTGTGCGGCGGCCCCGGCGAGCGGCGCGCCCAGGAGCAGCAGCAGCGCGTGGCAGTTGAACCGGCCGCCGCGGTGTTCGGAGGCGACCGGACCGTCGGCGGGATCCAGCAGGAGCGAATCGATGAAGGCGCGCCGGCCGTCGATGAACACCTCGTTGCGGCTTTGGAAATGCTGGAAGGCCCAGCGCTCGCCACGCGCGGCGCGGCCGGATCCGAACCAGTCGAGCAGCACGAGGCCGCTGCCGGCGGCGAGCCGGAATTCTTGTGTTTGGGTGTAATGGGAATCGGCGTAGGCCTGCACGGGGTCGGGGGCGAACACGAGCAGGGAGCCCGCCCCGAGCGAGGCGGTGGTTTTGTGATGGCAGGGCGCGGCCCCGGGATTGCGGTAGACCTTGGTGGAGGCCTGGGTGCCGAAGAAGCAGCGGGCGCCGGGGCCGACGGTGATGGCGAGAGCGGTCTGGTCGCCGGCGACGAGGCCGCCGCCGAAGCTGCTGCTGTAAGTCCAGACGCTGGCGCCGCGCGGGTTGGGCGTGAGCAGCTTCATGGGGCTGGCGGCCCGCGCGGAAACCAGCGTGCTCTCGCCAAACACGAGCTGGACTTCCAGTTCGGCGGAACCGGCGGGGGCCGGTTGCGGGCCTGTGGTGGAAGCGGGTTGCATGTTCGAGCGTGTGTAAGTGTCGAGCATGATGCGTCAGGATCCGGGTTGTTGCACCAGTTTTCGCAGGAGTTGTTCGCGGTCGAAATCGGTCTTCTGCTGCTGGTGGAGCAGGTCCAGCAGTTCGCGCTTCAATCGCATGAACTCCGGCGTGAGCTTGAAATCCAGCGTCCGCTCCGCCCCGCCAGGAACGGGGATGTCGGCGAGGATCCGGCCCGGGCGCGACGAGAACACCAGGATGCGGGTCGAGAGGTAGATGGCTTCCTCGACGTCGTGCGTGACGAACAGGATGGTGGTGCGTTCGTGGCGGCTGAGCAGCAGCAGGAGTTCCTGCATCTCCTCGCGCGTCTGTGCGTCGAGAGCGCCGAACGGCTCGTCCATGAGCAGGATTTTCGGCTGGTTCGTGAGGGCGCGGGCGATGGCGACGCGTTGTTTCATGCCGCCGGACAATTCGCGCGGGTAGGCGCCGTAGAAATTCTGCAGGCCCATGAGGTCGAGCAGGGAATAGGCGCGGCCGACGCGGGTCATGACCTGGCCGGGCGTGCGGGAACTGTCGCGATTGCTCTGCAGTTCGAAGCTGAACTGGGTGTTCTGCAACACGGTCAGCCAGGGGAACAGCGTGTAATTCTGAAACACCATGCCGCGGTCGGCGCCCGGCCCCCGGACCTGTTCGCCGTCGAGGAGGATTTCGCCGCCGCTGGCCTGCTCGAGGCCGGCGACCATGTAGAGCGTGGTGGATTTGCCGCAGCCGGACGGGCCGACCAGGCTGACGAATTCGCCGGTGCCGACGGAGAACGACGTGGGCTGCAGGGCCTGGACGAGGCCTTTGCGGCTCGAATAAATTTTTTCCAGGCTGCGAACCTCGAGTTTCATCGTCGGGTGGCGTCCGCCCAGTGGAACAGGCGGCGGTTCAATCTGCGGAAGGCGAAATCGAGCGCGAGCCCGATGACGCCGAGGAGGATCAGGTAAACGAAAATTTTTGGAGTCTGGAGGAAGCGCGAAAACTTGAGAATGCGGTAGCCCATGCCTTCGTTGGCGGCGATGAGTTCGGCGACGACGAGGTAGGTCCAGGCCCAGCCGTTACAGAGGCGGAGCGCGTCGAAGATGCCGGGCATGGCGGCGCGGAGCAGGACGAGCCGGACGGTTTCGCCGCGGCTGGCCCCGAGGGTTTGGCTCACCTGGACGAGTTCGTGCGGGACGCGCCGGATTTCATCCGCGACCATGAGCACGAGCTGGAAGAAGGTGCCGACGAAGATGAGCATGACCTTGGCTATTTCGCCGATGCCGAAGAACAGCATGAGCAGGGGGATGAGGGCGGGGACGGGGATGTAGCGGACATATTCCGTGAGCGGCTGGAGCAGTCCTTCGCAAACGCGGAAGGAGCCCATGAACACGCCGACGGGGATTGCGAGCGCGGCGGACAGGAGGAATCCGGCGGTGACGCGGTAGAGGCTGATTTGCACGTCCGGCCACAGGTAACCGTCGTGCAGAAACTCCCAAGCGGTCTGCCAGACACGGGACGGGGAGGGGACGAAGACGGGG
>JAXMHQ010000022.1:0-89381 GCA_046346665.1 Verrucomicrobiota bacterium | reverse complement strand
CGGACTGGCGAACGTGGGCTGCGAAAGCTGTCACGGTCCGGGCAGCCTGCACGTGCGCGAACTCGAAGGCGACAAATCCGTCCACTTCACCTTCCGTCCGCTGGAAGCAGGGGATTGTATTTCCTGCCATTACGGAGAATACAGCCGGCCCTTCGACTGGAACCAGCTCTGGCCGCCCGTGCGGCATGGCCAGGAACCCCGCACTTCGGCATCCAAATGAAGACACTCCTCGCGATCACGCTGATCTGCCTCGCGGCCGCGTCGCGGGCCGATATTCCCGCCGGCTGGAGCACGAATTACACGGCCGCGTCTGCAGAGGCCGTCTCCAATGGAAAACCGCTGCTGCTCTTCTTCACCGCCACCTGGTGTGGTCCGTGCAAGCTTATGTCGCGCCTGACGCTGTCCCAGCCGGAAGTCCAGGACGCCCTTCGCGCCGCCGGCCGCGTCGCCGTCGACATTGACGATCAGCACGATCTCTCCACCCGTTTTGGAATCGAGGCGGTTCCGACCTTTGTGCTCCTGTCGCCTTCGGGCGCGGAATTGCGGCGGGCGTCCGGGTTTCAAAATCCCGCCGATTTTATTCTGTGGCTGACCAACGGGATTGCCGAGTCGCAGCAGGCCGAGGCGAGGCTTGCGCTGAGCCGGCAGAAACTGGCGGAGATCGACCGAAGGCTTGCCTCCGGCGGCGGCGCCCCGAGTAGCGCGGCAGCGGAACTTTTCCAATTGGCGGCCGATCGCGACGCCGCGGTTTCTGCCGCGGCCGCCGTCCGGCTGGACCTCCTGGCGCGGCAGCATCCGGAGGCGGTGCTGGAAGGGCTGAACGATCCGCGCTTGTCCACGCGCATCCTTGTCGCCAACGCGCTCCGCGCGCGCACCGGCGGCGCGTTTGATGTGGACCCGTGGGCCGGGGCCCGGGAGCGGCGGACCGGCGTCGAGCAGTGGCGGATCCGCCTTGCTTCCAAACCTTGAAACCAGTTCGGGTCGTGGTTTCAGCGGCGCGCGGCCGGGGATTATTCGTTGAGGCCCCAGCGTTGCCAGCCGGCGGAAGTGAGGGCGAGCGGTGTGTGGGCGCGTTCATGCAGCCGTTGCCGGAACAGTGCGGCGGCGGCGATGGAGCCGTCCGGAGCAGCGGCCTTGGGATTGTTCGGGGTCGATCGAAGCAAGGCGCCGGCTGTATCCGCGAGCACGGCGGCTCCGAATGGTTTCCAGAGCACCGCGACACCGGGGTCCTTCGGTTCCGCCGCATCCGCCTCCGGATGTGCGGCGAGCACGACCACCGGGGTGCCGGGGTGCATGCTGCGGAACTGGTCCGCCAATGCGCCGGCGGCGCCGGCGGAGTGATCCACATCGAGGAGCACGAGCCCCGGACGGCTGGTTGCCGCGGCCCGGATGGCTTCCGCGGGGCTCGCGGTCCAGACAATGTCGAATTCCTCGGGTCTCAATGCCCGATGGATGGCGGCCCGCGATTGCGGGGTCAGCGCCATCACCAATGCCAGGACGGTCATTTTGATTTTCATGTCCGCACCCTCGCGGTTCCCGGGAGTTTCGGCCAATACGATTTATCGATTGAAATGGAAGGTTTAACCTAAGCCGTCTCCATGCAGTTCAATAAAACTCAAACTCACGCAGAGACGCAGAGGACGCGGAGGGCCGCAGAGAAATGGGTCTGGCAAATCGCTCACCAATCGGTGACCCCTAAAAAGCCGCCAGTTCTCTGCGAATCTCTGCGCCCTCCGCGCCTCTGCGTTCATCCCCAGGAAAACCAACTGCATAGAGACGGCTATGGCGGTTTAACATAAACCGTAGCCGCAGGTAGGGACGCCGCGCTGCGGCGTCCGCGGTCGGCGCAGCGCGCCGACCCTACCTTTTGCGGCTACGACATTTCTTGAGCCGCTCTAAGCCAGACCAATTCCTTTCCACCCCGGTTGCAGATCGACAAGCGCGTGTTTGGATCCGTGTGAATCCGTGTCCATCCGTGGTTCAAAGGAGTTTTAAACGGATCGGGATTTTCGAGTGGGGCCTCGGGTGGCGGCCGTGCGGGCCGCAGCGCGGGCTGGTATTTTCGGTGCTTGCGGTTATTCTCCATCCATGACAACTCCACTGTTACGAGGGCCTGCGGCCGGGCAATGAGGGCTTTCCATTATTTGAACCGTGTTCCGGGGCTGAAGGAGGGCACGACTTTTTTCCGGAAATGGGGATTGATTGGGATACTGGTGGGGGTTGGGTCGGGGCTGGGTGCGCTGGCGCTTATCGGCTGCATTGAATTGGCGAACCGTTATATTCTGGGGGGGCTGGTGGGTTACAATCCACCGCTGCCGGGCGGCGAAGGGGGAGATCCGCACTACACCTTTCACATGGCGCGGCCGTGGTTGCTGCCTTGTCTCACCACAGCGACGGGCCTGCTGGGCGGGTTCCTGGTGTGGCGGTTTGCGCCCGAGACGGCGGGCATCGGGACCAACGCGGCAATACGCGCGTTTCACCGGAATGCGCGGATCCGGGTGCCGACGGCGTTGTTCAAGTTGCTGACCTCGGCGCTGACGATCGGGGGCGGGCTGACGTCGGGCCGGGAGGGGCCGATTGCGCAGATCGGGGCGGCGACGGGGTCGAGCCTGGCGGACTTATTGAAGCTGAGCGCGCGGGAGCGGAACATTGCGCTGGCTTCCGGGCTGGGGGCGGGGATCGCGGCCATTTTCAAGGCGCCGCTGGCGGGGGCGATCATTGCGGCGGAGATTTTTTACACGGAGGACTTCGAGGTGGAGGCGCTGGTGCCCGGCTTGGTGGCCTCGGTGGTGGGTTACACCATCGTGGGTGCGGTGACCGGTTTTCAGCCGGTATTCACCCTCCCGGCGGGTGCGAGCCAGTTTCAACACCCCGCGTCGTTGCTGTTGTTCGTGGCGCTGGGGGCCGGGTGCGGACTGATGGCGCGATTTCTCATCGCGTTCTATGCGCAGTCGGAGCAGTTCTTCCGGCGCTTTCCGCTCTGGCTGTCGGCCGGCATCGGAGGGCTGTCGGTGGGTTTGGTGGGACTGGTTTTGCCTTCGGTGATCGGGACCGGCTACGGCTGGGCGCAGTTTGCCATCGATCAGAACACCTCGCTGATGGCGCCCTCGATTTTGTTGGCGGCGGCGGTGGCGGAGATGCTGTGCGCCTCCCTGACGTTGTCCTCCGGAAATTCGGGCGGCATTTTCGGTCCCTGTGTCGTCACAGGCGGTTTGTTGGGCGGCGCTTTTGGCTGGGGGGTAATCCGTGTGTTTCCATGGATGAACTCGCAGCCCGGGAGTTTTGCCGTGGTGGGAATGATGGCGTTTTTCGCGGCCGCGGCCAAGGCGCCGTTGTCGACGATCATCATGATTTCGGAGATGACGGGCGGCTACGGGCTGTTGGCGCCGGCGATGTTCGCCGTGGTGACGGCCTTTGTATTGTCGGGCAGGAAGACCATCTTTCCGGCGCAGGTGCACACAAGGCTGGATTCGCCGTTCCACGCGGATGAATTTGAGCCGATCGTTTTGAGGCGCGTGAAGGTGGAGGACGTGATGTTGCGGATACCGGTTTGCATCCGGGCGGAGGCTGCGGTGCAGGAGGCGATGGGGTTGATGGGGGATTACGGCTTGGCGAGTTTGCCGGTGGTGCGGGACCAGCGGTTGTGCGGCCGGATCACGCTGCTCGCGGCGAACTCGGTTCCCGGCGCGGACCGCGCGGTCAAGCCTGTGGGCGAGGTTATGTCGCCGGATTTCTGGGTGGCGCACCCGAACGAGGATCTGTTCACGATTCTGAAGCGTTTCGCGTCGAGCGACGTGGGGAATCTGCCGGTGGTGCAGCCCGAGGCTCCGGAGCGGATGATTGGCTTGATTACGAGGTCGGGTCTGTGGACGGCGCTGGAACAGGAGCGGCAGCGGCGGGGCGCGCTGGCGGCGGCAGTCTGAGATTCATGGAGCGCGCTCCGGGCTTGGCCGGAGCCGCAAGGTGTATTCCGAGTGGAGAACCGGGTCCTGGCCCAGGGTCAACTTCAAGGTGAACCGGTCCGCCCGGCTTGCATCGGGCAATGACCATCGAACGGCCGGTCCGCGGACGTGGTGGTCGGGCGCGGCATCGGGGTGGTTCCAGGTGGTTGCGGCGATTTCCTGGCCTGCCAGAAAGAGGGTGGCACGCAGGGAGCCGGCCCGGACAACAGCGGGGGAATCGTTGAACAACCAGAGTTCGGCCTCGAACCACTCGGAACAGTTCCACGCGAATTTCGGGATTCGGGCGCTGGGCATGATCGGACGGCAGGCGGCGGCGGCGGCATGGTAGGCGGGTTTGGGGTCTGCGGGCCAGCTCACGAGGCTGTTGTTGGCGGCGGCGGGCCAGGGTTCGTTGAAGCACCAGTTCAGGGCCATGGAACAAACCGGCTTCTGGCGCCGAGCCTCTTCAAAGATGATTTTGTATCCCTCGGCCTGCAACCACTGGCCCTGCGCGACCGCTGTTTCCAGGTCGGGCGGCTCACCGAAATAATGCCGGATCACATCGAGAAACAGCCACGAGGAAGGTTCCATCGACCAGGCGTTCAGGCCGTGGTGGGTTTCCCAGGCTGTTCCGGCCCGGACGGGCCACAGCTCGGATTCGGGGATGAACGATATTAGTTTTTCCACGGAAGCCGGTCCCGGGCAGCCGAATTCCGAGTAGGCGGTGCAGGCGGCTTTCGAGAACAGTTGGTGCACCTCGCGGCCCTGCTCGTCGCGGAACCGGTAATCGCCGTGGCCCATTCCGTCCAGCGGCGCGGTGGGCAGGAACGGCGTGGCCGGATCCAGGTCGAGGCAATTCCGGTTGAGCAGGCGGATGGCGAGGGACTGGTCCGTCATGCGGGACCAGGCGTTGAACAATTCGTTGCCCCCGCACCAGAGGGCGAGGCACGGGTGCCGGCGCACGCGGCGGATGATGGATCGGGATTCGGCGTCGAGCACCCGGAGGTAGTGGGGATGGTCCTCGTAGTTGTTGCAGGCGAGGGGGAATTCCTGCCAGACCAGCAGGCCGAATTCGTCGCACAGGTCGAAGAACGATTCCTTGTTCACGATGCCGCCGCCCCAGGAGCGGACGAGGTTCATGTGGGCATCGCGGGCGAGCGTGAGCAGCGGCCGATAAATTGTGTCGTCGAGGTTGCCCGGGAAAATATCGGGTGGAACCCAGTTTGTTCCGCGCGCAAAAATTCTGCGGCCATTGACTTCGAGGGTGACGGGCGGGTGACTGCGGGATTTGGGGAAGCCGGCGGGATGATCCCAGGTGCCCGGGTGCGGGACGAGTTTAACGCGGCGGAAGCCAACGCGCTGCGACCGGCGATCCAGGCAGACGCCGCTGGAGTCCAGCAATTCGAAGGCGGCTTCGTACAGGGGTTGGACGCCGTGATCGTGCGGCCACCAGAGTTGCGGGTCGGACAGCGCGGCGGCCTGGCTGCCCGCGCCCGAGGCGATGCGGCTGTTGCCGCCGGCAACGATCGCGCCCGATGGATCGCGGAGTGACCAGCGCCATTCGCATCCGTTCGCGGCGGGAGAAGCGGAAACCCGGCACTCGAGGGCGGCCTGGCGGAAGTCCGGCCTGAGTTGGTAGAGCAGTTCGCAATCGGTGAAATGCGCCGCCGGTCGGATTTCCAGCAGGGCAGGCTGCCAGATTCCGAGGGGGATAAGCCGCGGATGCCAGTCCCAGCCGTAGGAGACGGGAGGTTTGACGCTGAGCCGGGCCTGCGTGTGGTCGTCTTTGCCGGACGGCGCTTTTGGTGCGGGCCGAATCCGGATTTCGAGGGTGCCTCCCCCGGAGGCGCCGGGGGTGAGGTCCAATTCGAACGGGCTGAACATTCCTTCCTGTTCATGCAGCGTCTCGCCGTTCCAGAGCACGGAGAAATGGTAATCGACACCGCCGCAAACCAGGAACAGCCGCTCGGATTCCGCGAGTGGAACGGGGTGGATGGTTGCCCGGTAAGTCCAATACACATCCTCCATCCAGCGATAGGCTTTCCAGTTGTCGGCCTGCCAGTGGGGCGGCCAGTTTTCGGCGCGGGCCCAGTCCAATTGCACGGCGCCGGGGACGCGGGCGGGCACCCACCGCTCCGGGGGCGTGTGCTCATCGGCCGCGTGGCCCGCCGTCCATTCCAGTTCGATGCAGCGGCTCATTTCGAGGCATCCAGACTGCACTGGGCCGGGTGCCGAGTGCAATCCCGGGTTTGTTGGAGGGCGCGTTTGGCCTTTTATTTTACGCCCGGTGCTTTTAGGGTGCTGGCAAATGCACCCTGGCAGAGCGGGCAGCCCTGTCGCATTTCAATCCATGCGGCGCATGCTGGGGTTTTGCCTGGGCCTGGCGCTGTCGGCTGTGTCCGCGCCCGCGCAGACCCCGGGATGGGTTAGGGACCTGAACAACAATCTGGCCAACGACGCCGTGAGCGCGGTGGAGGTGTTCTCGGCGGAGACGATGGTGGCGGGAGGATCGTTCCGTTACGACAATGCGCGCGTGCCGGATGTGACCTGGTCCACCTACAAGATTCCCTTCGAGCATACGTTTGGCGAATCCACCAATGTGCTGCGGCCGTTCATTGAAGTGGATCTCGGCTATTTCAACCTGAACCAGGATACCGCCGTGGGAACCAACACGGTGGGCCAGTTGAATGTCAGCAGCCTGACGGGAACGCTCGGCGGAGGAATCCGCTGGAAACCGCTCGACTGGCTGACCGTGTCGCCGGGCCTCGCCGCGGCCTACAGTCATGTGTGGCAGAACTTCAGCCGCTACGTGCCTCCCGGCAACCCGTTGGCCGACGCGCTGGGTGACTGGGAGGCCAACGCCTTCACGCTGCTGCCGGCGATTGAAGTTGCCCTCACGCGGTCCTGGGACCGCTGGGATTTCACCGTGAACTCCCATTTTACCTATCTCTGGGTCGTGGGTCTCCACGATACCAGCTCGCTCATCGACATCGGATCCACTTCGGAAATCTGGAAGACCGGGTTGAAATCGACTTATCACTCGGACCTGCGGCTGTTCGAAATGCCCGTGAGTTTTTCGGGGGGATTCTCAGTGTACGAACTTTACGGCCGGCTGGCTGATGCCAATTTTGTGGATCACTTTTACGAAGCCCGGATCGGCACCGGGGTCCAGTTGCCGAAACCGATTCTTGGGGTTCAGCACCTGGTATTGAGCGGGGCTTACTATTTCTACTCGAGCTTCAGCGGCTACAGCTTCGGGTTGTCGGTGGATTTCTAAGCCGCGGTGTATTCGATTCTCGCGATGTCGAGCTTTCCGTGTCTGCCGTTGTAGAACGGTTTGCCGTCGCGGACGCCGACGGTTCCGTAGCCATCCGCGGCCGCGAAGAAGCAGCGGAAATCTCCTGGGGTCGACGGCGCGAGATACAGCACTTTATCCACCGCATCGTAGCGCGCGCCGGAGAGGCCGAAGAGCAGGGCGTAGGACGACATGGCGCGGGCGTACCAGTGGCCGCATTCGTATTCGTTGAACGGGTTGCGAACGCGCCCATCGTAGCGGGCGCGGCAGGCGCGGACGATGTCCAGTCCTTCGGACACCCGGCCGGTGGACATCAGGTGTGAGGCGACCTGGTATTCGATGCCGGTCCAGACTTCGTTCGAGTAGACGAACGGGAGGGAGGGTTCGCCGCCGTTGGGCCAGGTGCAGAGCAGCAGTCCGGCCTCGGCGCCGCAGGCGTAGGCGGGGCGCTGGGGATTGGCGTAATCCGAAAGATCCTGCTTGAGATTGTGGCGGTGCACGGCGAGCAGGTGGCTTCTGACTTTGGCCGGGTCCAGCACGGGGCCGACGCCGCACACGCTGGCCATCCAGGCGCCCAGCACGCCGTCGGACAGGCAGCCCTTTCCATACTGGTATTTCGGGCCTTCGCGTTTGCAGACGGCGATCGACTCCGGCGAGTTGTCGGCCACAGCCTTCGGATCGTCCCACCACGGTTGCGCGCGCAGGCCGGTCCACCGGACCTCCTGGAAAAAGTATTCCCCGTTGAACAATTCCGACTCCGCGCGGGCTTTTCCGCGGGCGAGCAATCCGGAATAGAGGGAAACATCTTCGCCCACCGCCCGGCCCATGACCACCCCGGCCTGGAGGGCGCCGAGATAAAAGCTGGAGCACATGCCGTCCGGGCCCCAGAACTCGATGTCGTAGGTGTTGTGGTGCGGTTCCTCCACGCAGCCGGTGTGGCGCGGGTCCCAGTTTTCGATGCAGAAATCCAGGCTGCGCCGGATGCAGGGCCAGAGGCTTTGCAGCCAGTCCGTGTTGCCGCTGATGCGCCATTCACGATAGGCTTTCATGATGCCGCCGAGCTGGCCGTCGGCCGCGGCGTGGAAATCGTGCGCGACGGGCCGGATGGGCAGGGAGCTGCGGAATTGCTGGTGTCCGGCGTTGTTCTGGGACGGGCCGAACTCGGTTTCGCGCAGGGTGCGTTCGAGGGACGGGAACAGGTGGGCGATGGCCTGGGCATAATTCCAGACATGGGTGCAGGAACCGTGGCAGCAGCCCGAGTTGTCGCCGCAACCCTCCCAGGCCCACAACCGCCCGTCCGCCTGGCGCAGGACCGTCGGCGATTTCAGAATCGTCAGGTTCCCCGCGACCGCTTCGAGCACCTCCGGCGGCAGCGTCGAGTCCTGCAGACAATCGCTGAACCGTGCCGAGGCTTCCCGCAACGCCGCGTAGTTGTCCCGCCAATAAAAAGTGACGCTGTTGATATCGATGAACCGGCCCGCATACCACGGCCGGTATTGTTCCCCGGGATCGGCTGTCGCACCCGAAGGTTTGCCGGTCGGGTAGGGAAACCGGGTTGCGAAAACCGGGACATCGTTGCCGAGGCGCAGGTTGGTCCGGCCGACGTACCAGGCCAGGCGCAGCGTGATTTTCCGGGTTTGGCCCGGCGCGAGCTGGAACGGGACGAACAACGTGGCGCCCGGGCTGGGTTTGCCGTCCGTGAGCGGCGGCTGATCATAACAGGCGCCGGCGGCGACATCTTTCCAGGCCAGGGTCAGCGCATCCCACCAGCCGCCGCGGAACCACGCGAGGTTCACTTTCACTCCGGGCTCGGTGACGGTGGCGGAGAACGCCGCCTCGTCCCACGGTTTTCCAGTCGCGCCACCGCCCCACAGGATGAACCCGTCTTCGGCGGGACGGACGGCCTGGGGGCTGTCGGGCAGCGCGAGGAAATTTTTCGCATTGAACGACCAAACAGCGTCGACGGGTTCGGCGCCGCGGTTGGTGAATTCGTATTCGAGGGCCGCGACGGGCAGGCTGGCGTTGTCAGGGTCGCCGGGTTCGAATGGGCTCCAGCCGGTGATTTTGACGGCGAGCGGGAGGGCGGGGTCTTCGAGCGCGACGATGCCGAACGGGAACCGGGCATTGAATGTGGCCGAGGCGAATCGAGGCAGCCCATAGGTGGTTCCCGTCGCGCCGTTCCCGGTGCCGGGTTGTCCGAACAATTTCCATCCGGGCACGGGACCTTCGAGCACGCGGGCGCGGGGCTGTTTGCCTCGGATGGCGATGGCGGCGAAGACGCACGGTTCATTGAAGACTTCGGGCCGATTGCGCAGCGACACATGGGACAGCGCTCCGGTGCCTTCGAGGCAGATCATGCCTGCGCCGATGCCGCCCATGGGGAAGGCGACGCGATTGAGGAAATCGCCGGAATACGGGCTGTTCCAGGCGCGGCGAGACGCACGTCTGGGCGCGCGCGGCCTGGCGGCTTTGGAGTCCGGCCTGGATTCAGCGGCGGAAGGGGCAGCGGTGGCGGATCCGGCAAGGGTGCCGGCGGCGGCGGCCGACGCGGCGGAGAGCCGGAGGAATTTCCGCCGCGGCATGGGAGAACGGGAGCGGGATGGAGAGGTCATAGGCAGCGCGTGCTCTCACAGCGTTACGAATGAGCAAACGCCTTGTCAATGCTTGTAGCAGCGCAATAATCGCGTGGAGGCCTGCGCTACCGGTTGCCCTGTGCCGACTGCAACAACCCGAGGTATTGCCCGACCAACTCCGGACCGTGCATGGGTGAATAGTGCCCTGCGATGATCGTGGTGTAACCCAGGTTCGCCTGCTGCAGCTTGCGCAGCGTTTTTGGATATTCCTCCAGGTTGGCAAAGGCCAGGCTGCCGAGCTGCTCCTTCAGGATGCAGCCGCCGTAAAGAATTTTTTCCTCCGGAAAAAACACAAAGATTCCGTCGGGCGTGTGCGACGGTCCGAAATACAGCGCCTTCACACGGCCGCCTTGGAGCGCGAAATCACCGGGAAAAACCTCGTCCGGCAATACCGCAGGCAATTCGGGGTAGCCCGGATTCGACTGGCGGGTCAAACGGACCACGTGGTCCCAGTTTGTCCGCATAAGATCGCGCGTCTGTTCTGTTGATAAGATCCGGGCGCCGCAGTTTTTGAAATACGCATTTCCTCCGGCGCGGTCCGGGTGATAGTTGGTATCGATCACTTCGATGACCGGTTTCGGCGTCACTTTCGCGATTGCTTCGGCGAGCAGCCGGGCGGTCTCGGGCGTCCAGGTGGCGCCGATCACCGTGACGTGATCCTGGCCGATATAGACCGCGGAGTTTTCGCGGCTGTAGAACGTGTCCTCGACGACGTAAACGTTTCCGCGCAGGCGGGTGAGTGTCACGGCCGGATCCGCTGCGTGGGCGGCGACAGCCGTTCCCAACATCGCGACCAGCCAGCCCGGGAAAATCCAGGAATGAACCATGGCGCCAGCATAAGTGGCAGCCTCACTGGCGTCCATTCGCGTCCGTTGGCGTTTAAACATTTCCAGTTTTTCAACCGGGGACGAAATCGAACGGACGTCCCTGAGGGAGCCGCCGCGAATCCCGGCGCCAAAAATAAAATAAATCCGGGATTGGCGAACCCGGCTCCGATTAGCGACAATGCGCGCGGGGGAAGCGTCGCTTCCCGGGCAATCAAAGGGTCCGGCGGTGAGTGCTGCCGGAGGTTTGTGCGGATGGTCGGGCCGCCACCCGCTGAGGCGCGTTGCTCGTGCGATGTGCCGTCAGTCGTGTCAACCCGAAGGCCCGCATGCGTTTGATCGTCGTTTCCAACCGTCTCCCCTTCACGGTCTCCTGTCCCGGCGGCAGGTTGCATTTTCAATCCAGTTCCGGCGGCCTCACGACCGGGCTCTGGAGCTACCTGGACCGCGCGGCGAGCGATCCGGGGCGGAACTTCGATTTCCTGTGGCTGGGCTGGCCGGGTGCGGCCATCGACCCCGAACACATTGCGGAAGTCCGGGAGCATGCGGGTCGATTCCGGTCCGCCCCTGTATTTTTTCCGCCGGAAGCGGCCGACCGGTTCTACCATGGATTCTGCAATCGGACGCTCTGGCCGCTGTTTCACTATTTCCCCAGCCTGGCGCGATACAAGGGGGAGGACTGGGCGGATTATCAGCGCGCGAACCGGGTGTATGCGGAGGCCGTGGTGGAGATCCTGCGGCCGGACGACATCGTCTGGGTGCACGATTACCAGCTCATGCTGGTGCCGGGGTTGATTCGAAAGCAGTTTCCGGACATGCCGATCGGCTTTTTTCTGCACATCCCGTTTCCGTCCTACGAAGTGTTCCGCTTGTTGCCCCGGGCCTGGCGGATGGAGCTGGTGGAAGGCGTGCTGGGCGCGAGCCTGGTGGGATTTCACACGCACGATTATGCGAGGGATTTCCTGACCTCGGTGTTGCGCACCGCCGGGTACGAACACCAGCTTGGCAGCATCAGCCTGCGGGATCGCGTTGTGAAGGTGGACACGTTTCCGATGGGGATTGATTTTGACCGGTTCGCAGGGGCGGCGGCCTCGGCGGATGTCGAGCCGCGCGTGGCGGAATTGCGCGGGATGTGCGCCGGTCAGAAGGTGATTTTTTCCGTGGACCGGCTCGATTACACGAAGGGGCTGCTGGACCGGCTGCGCGGTTACGAGTTGTTTTTGAAGACCCACCCGGAATGGCACGGGAAGGTGACGTTCATTCTGTCGGTCGCCCCATCCCGAACCGGGGTGCGGAGCTACCAGGCGATGAAGCAGGAGCTGGAGCAGTTGGTAGGGCGGATTGCCGGGGGCTACGGCAACGTGCGCTGGACGCCGCTGGTGTACCAGTTCCGGAATCTTGCGTTCGACGAAATCGTCGCGATGTACCGCCTGTGCGACGTGGCGCTGATCACGCCGTTGCGGGACGGCATGAACCTGGTCGCGAAGGAATTCATCGCGTCGCGCCCGGACCAAACCGGCGTGCTGATCCTGAGCGAAATGGCCGGGGCCGCGAAGGAAATGGGGGAAGCGCTGATCATCAATCCGTTTCACAGCGACGATTTCGCCCGGACACTGGAACAGGCGCTCAGCATGCCGGTCGAGGAGCAGGTTCGCCGCAACGAGATTTTGCAGGAACGGCTGCGGCGCTACGACGTGAACCGGTGGGGCGATGAATTCATCCAGGCGATGTTCTCATCCCAGAGCACCGAAGCCGCCCGGCGCGCGAAGGTGCTCACCGGCAAGGCGTACTCCGCGCTGGTTCAGCAATACCGTTCCGCCGGCAGGCGCGCGCTCCTGCTGGATTACGACGGCACCCTGGTGCCTTATGCCGACACCCCAAAATCGGCGCCGCCCGACCCGGAGTTGATCGGACTGATCGCTTCCCTGGCGCGCGATCCCGCCAACGAACTGGCCATCGTCAGCGGCCGCCCCCGTGCAAATCTCGCCGAGTGGTTCGGCGCCTTGCCGATCGCCCTCATCGCCGAACACGGCGTCTGTCTCAAACGAAAAGGCGGGGAATGGCGCGTGCTGAAATCGACCCCGGTCGATTGGAAGGAGCGGGTCCGGCCGATCCTTCAATTGTACGTCGACCGTCTGCCGGGGGCGCTCCTGGAGGAGAAGGAATTTTCCCTGGCCTGGCATTTTCGCCGCGCCGACCCCGAACAGGCTTCTCAGCGGGCCCAGGAACTCGTGGATGACTTGTCCGGTTACACGCGGAACATCGACGTCCAGGTGCTGGAAGGAAACAAGGTGATCGAAATCCGCAATACCGGCATCAACAAGGGCAGTGCCGCAACGGAATGGCTCGGGTCGAACCCGCCGCCGTTCATCCTCGGCATCGGGGACGATTGGACCGACGAGGATCTTTTCCGGGCGCTGCCGCCGAATGCCTTTACCGTCCGGGTGGGGGTCGCCAAAACCACGGCCCAATATCACCTCGCCAGCCACGCTTCCGTTCGCCGGCTGCTCGCCGAGCTCGCGAGCATCGGAGCGGAGGCCGCCGCCGCCCAGGCGTAGGAAACGCCGGCGCAAGCCCTCCGCTGGAGCCAACCCGGGGAGCCGGGGGCGTCGCGTTTCATCTTGTCAATCCCTCCACGCGGCGTAAGCTGGGCATGAATTTAACCAAACCTTTCCGGGCCCATCCAAGGCGTCCTCTCTCGTGCGGCTGAATTCAGAAAACCTGAATCGCCATGCCACGACCTGCCAGCCCGAAAGCGGAATACCGCCTTCAACAGATCCAGCGGGCCAACGACTCCGCCAGCCTGGCGGTCGCGTTCCCCCGGTTGAAATCCCTGACGGTCGACCTGGCTTACTTTGAACCGGACGGCCTCAGCCGGAGCGGTTCCCTCCGCTACAAGGCCAATGTCGCGCACGCGAAATCCGTTTTCTCCTTCGTCTGCCCCAGCAGCGACTGCATCGGCGGCGACTTCGACCTGAGCGCCGCCGTCTCGGAAGCAGTCCGGGCAGGCCGCAAAACTGTCGAAGGCGAAATCCGGTGCGAAGGGTTCCGCAAGAGAACCAAGATGGCCGACGTGCCGTGCTGCAATCTGCTGCGGTATAAACTGTCCCTGGCCTACACTTGAACCGGGTATCGCCGTCCATCCCATTCCTGAAAATCGCGGTTGCGGGAACGGTCGTCCGTTGCGAGAATAGACCCGACCCCGTGAATTTCCGAGAACGGCATCGGGCCGGTTCAAATGAGTGACGGCCCGGCGGGTTGCCGGTGGATCGGAAAGTCGTCGGGCTCGCGCAAACAAATCATGTCGACACTTCCGCCGTCTCAGGACGCCTCCCACTGGAGGCAGATCGTTGCCGCCTATCAAACGCCGGCCCGCGGCCGGGCGCTCTGGCAGTTGGCCAACACCTTGATTCCGTATGCCGCCACCTGGTGGCTGTTGTACTGGGCCGCCACTTTTTCCTGGTGGCTCGCCGTGCCGCTCGCCGTTCTCGCCGGCGGATTCCTCGTCCGGGTATTCATCATCTTCCACGATTGCGGACACGGTTCCTTTTTCAAATCGCCCCGGGCCAACACGATCATCGGCTTCCTCACCGGCGTGCTCACGTTCACCCCTTTTCATCTCTGGCGTCGGGAACATGCCCTGCACCATTCCACCGCCGGCAACCTCGACAAGCGCGGGGTGGGCGACGTCTGGACGCTCACGGTCCAGGAATACCTCGAGGCGTCGCGCTGGAAACGCATCGCCTACCGGCTCGCGCGCAATCCGCTGGTGCTGTTCCTCATCGCCCCCCTGTTCCTGTTCCTCGTCAAGCAGCGGTTTTGTCCGCGCGGCACCGTCCTGCGCGACCGGCTTTCCCTCTACGCCACCAACCTCGCGCTCCTCGGAGTCGGCGCCGCGTTGTCCGCCGTGTTCGGCCTGAAGACCTATCTCCTGCTCCAGCTCATGATCGTGGCCGTGGCGGGCTCGGCTGGCCTCTGGCTCTTTTACGTGCAGCACCAGTTCGACGGCGTCTATTGGGAGCGCGGCGAGGAATGGGATTTCACGGCGGCGGCCCTCCAGGGCAGTTCCTTCTACGAACTGCCGAAGGTCCTTCAATGGTTTTCCGGCAACATCGGGTTTCACCACATCCACCATCTCAGCGCCCGGATTCCGAATTATCACCTGGAACGCTGCCACAAGGCGGCATCGCTCTTCCAGGAAGTGAAACCGATCACGCTCCTGTCGAGCCTCCGGTCGCTGACGTTCCGCCTGTGGGACGAACAGCGGCGCAAGCTCGTCGGGTACGGCGCGCTCAAGCACGCCCGCAAACACGCCCGCCTCCCGGGGCCGTCTGCAGTCTGAGCCGGAGCGCCGCCGTTGTTGCCATCCTGTCCGGTCGCGAAGCAGCGGGTTGAGAGCCGCCATCATTAGCGGGTTGGCGGCATGGGAGATTCCCACTTTCGCCTTGCTAATGAACGGGCCCGTTGTTAAACGCATTCGCATGAATAGGAGTCTCACGGTATTTCTCCTCCCCATCCTCCTCGCCGGGTGCGCTCACAAAATCAATTATCCATTGACGGAGCAGGACCGGTGGACGGGCCCGACGATCCAGAAGGTCCTGGTCGTCCGTCCGTTCAAGGACGAGACCGTGGCGATCACCAACTCCGTGGAATACACCGTCCGCTCGGAGTGGCACACCAACCACAATTCCGGAATGACTCCAAAGACCAAGCCGGATTGGAATGTGCCGTCGACGAACGTCGTGCACCGCGAAATTTCCGATGAATGGCGGACGAATTACCGGGGCGGTTACGACAACAAGGACCTCGGTCTGGCGGTGGGAGCGATGGTGGCAAAACATCTCGCCCACAGTGGTCTGTTCAACCGGGTCGAGTTCGGAACCAACGCCACGGGCGACTACACGTTAACCGGGACTCTCACCGAATACTCCGTCCGCGCCCTCGCCAACGAAACCGCTGAAGGCATCAAGGCCGGGACTGCAGGTTTTGGGCTCCTCGGCGCCGTGGTCGGCTCGGTTAGCACTTCCGGCATGACGTCTCAGGTCCGCGTGATGGTGAAGATCGACAACCTGACGCTGGCCACCAGGGAGGGGGAAGCGGTATGGCAGAATAACCTGGTATTGACCAATAACTTCACTGCTCACTACACGGCCGCGGATCCCATCATGGTGTTCCAACACCCCGATGATGGTCTGAAAACTCTCGTTACAGGGTTGATCCGGGAACTGGGCGCCTCGACTTTGACCAATCGAATTGAGAAAACCGCTGAAAAGTGAACGGGCCGGTTTCGGGACTTGATTCCCGGTTGAAGCTGCTTGCCAATTCTTGCGCCGTTGCGCAATCGTGTCAGACATCATGGATCACAAAATGGCTGCTGCCGGGTTTTGCGGGAATTCGGCGCTCCCCTTGGTTTCAGCCCTGTTGCTCTCCGCGTCGGCCGCCCTGGCCACGGATGAAGTGTGCGGCACCTGCGGACAGCAGGTGACCCTCAGCGGCGAGTTCGCCCATCGCAAGGACCGCGATTCCGTCGTGATCGGAGGCGCGCCCGCCAACCCGGCTGCTTTCCGCGAGGAGATCAACGGGAGCCATTTCGAAATCCGCATCGCGCATCTGCCGGCCGGCAAATACACCGTCCGCATCGGCGAAGCGGAAACGCGGCTCGAGGCCCCGGGCGCGCGGTTGTTCAACGTGACGGCGGGCGACCTCCTGCTGGCCACGAATTTCGACATTGTCGCCGCGGCCGGCGGACCGCGCCGGGTATGCTTCATCACCGGCACCGTCGACCATGAAGACGACGCGCTGCGCGGGCCGCTGACGCTTTCCTTTGCGGCCGTCACGAACGCCGCCAAGTTCAACACAATCAAAATCCTGGATGCCTCGGGCGCCGCCGCCGCCGGCTTCAGCGCCGCAGAACTGGCGGACGCGTTTTCCGTCGCCGCGAGCCGCCCGCCGGAAATCAGCGAAGCGCCGATCTGGAAGGACCCGGCGCAATCCCTCGCCGCGCGCTCGAAGGACCTGATCCGGCGCCTGTCGCTCGCGGAGAAGGTCGCGCAACTGCAGAACGACGCGCCGGCGATTCCTCGGCTCGGGTTGGCGGCTTACAATTACTGGAACGAAGCCCTCCACGGCGTCGCCAACAACGGCGTTGCTACCGTGTTCCCGGAATCCATCGGCGGGGCCGCGACGTGGGATCCCGAATTATTGCGGCAGGAAGGCACGGTCATCGGCATCGAGGGCCGCGCCAAGTACAACGAATACGCCTCCAGCCACGACGGGAATTCGAAGTGGTGGACGGGCCTCACATTCTGGACGCCGAACATCAATATCTTTCGCGACCCGCGCTGGGGCCGCGGCCAGGAGACGTTCGGCGAAGATCCATTCCTGTCGGGCACACTGGGCGTCGAATTCATCCGCGGCATCCAGGGCGACGACCCCAAGTACATGCTCGCGATGGCTTGCGCCAAGCATTACGCCGTTCATAGCGGGCCGGAGGCGGACCGCCACCGGTTCGATGCCGTGCCTTCGGAGCGGGATTTGTACGACACCTACCTGCCGCAGTTCGAAATGGCCGTGCGCCAGGGTCGCGTGGGCGGCGTCATGGGCGCTTACAACGCGGTGGACGGCGTGCCCGCGTGCGCGAGTCCGTTCCTGCTCACAGACCTGCTCCGCCGGCAATGGGGGTTCGAAGGCTATGTCGTATCGGATTGCGGCGCCATCAGCGACATCTGGTCCCGGCATCATTATGTGAAGACGCCCGAGGAAGCCGCCGCCGCCGCGGTCAAGGCTGGGTGCGATCTCTGTTGCGGCGGGGATTATCAGGCCCTCGTCAAGGCGGTTGAGAAAGGCCTCGTCACGGAACCGGAGATCGATCAGCGGCTGGCCTATGTCTTCTGGACCCGGTTCAAACTCGGTTTGTTCGATCCTCCCGCGGATTGTCCGTATTCAAACATCGGCATGGACCGCAACGACACCGCTGATCACCGCGCGCTGGCGCTGAAGCTGGCCGCGGAATCCATCGTCCTGCTGAAGAACGACGGCCTGCTCCCGCTGAATCGCACCCGGACCAAGCACATCGCCGTGATCGGGCCCAACGGAAAATCCACCTCGATGTTGCACGGCAATTATCACGGCTCCGCCAGCAGTCCGGTGTCGATCCTGGACGGCATCCGCCAGGCGGCCGGGACGAATATCGAAGTCACATTCGCGATGGGCTGCCCGGTGACGACCGAGACCAACCGCGGCATCGCCGCCTGGAGCCGGCAGGACAACGATCCCACGCTTCCGTTGTCCGAACTGAACGCGGAAGCCCTGGCGAATGCCGCGGCGGCGGACGTGATCGTCTTTGCCGGCGGCATCACCCCGGCCCAGGAAGGCGAGGGATTCGACCGGCTGACGATCGAGTTGCCGGCCGTCCAGGAAAAGCTCGTGCAGTCGCTCCAGGCCACCGGCAAACCCGTGGTCCTGGTCAATTGCAGCGGGTCCGCCATGGCCCTGCCGTGGGAAGCCGCGCATCTGCCCGCGATCCTGCAAGCCTGGTACCCAGGCGAGGAAGGCGGACGCGCCGTGGGCCAGATTCTGTTCGGGACCGTGAATCCCAGCGGCCATCTTCCGGTCACGTTCTACGCGGCGACATCGGATCTGCCGGATTTCCGGGATTACTCCATGAACAACCGCACCTACCGCTATTTCAATGGAAAGCCGTTGTGGGCGTTCGGTCACGGATTGAGCTTCACCAGGTTTGATTTCAAGAGCGGCAAGCTCGAGTCGAAAAAGATTCCCGCGAACGGCAAGGCGACAGCCTCGTTCACCGTGAAGAACTCCGGCAAAAGTGACGGCGACGTGGTGGCACAGGTATATTTCCGGCACCTGGATTCCAGCGTGCCGCAACCGAAGCTGTCGCTCTGCGGCTTCGCGCGGGTGCCGCTCAAAGCCGGCGAATCCCGCCGCGTGAACATCGATGTCCCCGCCGAACGGCTGCGATACTGGGACGCGCAGAAGAAACAATACGTCGTGGAGCCCGGCAAATATGAGCTTCTCATCGGGGACGCCTCGGATAGCCTCCGGCTGAAATTGCCGATGACCATCACCGCGCCATGAATTGTCGTAGGAGACGAGGTAACGAGTCTCATGCTCATGCTTGTTTTTTAGTCAGAGTCTCCTCACGTCGACTCCTACATAGATTGATCGAACCATGAAAACCTCACTGATTATCGCCTTTGGACTCCTGGCCGGCAGCCTCGCGGCCGTGGCCCAAACCAATCCACCCGCCGCCACGCTCGGCAGCGATGCCAAATCGGCCTCCTCGAATGTCCCCGGTGCGGCCTACCCGATGATCGATTCCGAGCGCCGGGCGGAATTCCATTTGCGCGCCCCGACCGCCAGCCGTGTGCAGCTCGATATCGGCGGACACAAATACGATTACACGAAGAACGAGCAGGGCCTGTGGACGGTGGTGACGCCGCCGCTGGTGGTGGGTTTTCATTATTACGGCGTGGTGATCGACGGCGCCACGGTGGCCGATCCCGCGAGCGAATCGTTTTTCGGCGTGAGCAAGATGATGAGCGCCATCGAGGTGCCGTCGCCGGACGAGGCATTTTACAGCGCGCAGAACGTGCCGCACGGCGACGTGCGCGAGCACTGGTATTATTCGCAAACCAACAGCGCCTGGCGCCGGTGCTTTGTTTACACGCCGCCCGATTACAACACGAACACGGCCGCGCGGTACCCGGTCGTTTACCTGCAGCACGGCGCGGGCGAGGACGAGCGTGGCTGGTCGACGCAGGGCCGTGTGAATTTCATCCTCGATAATCTCATCGCCGAAGGCAAAGCCCGGCCGATGATCGTGGTGATGGACAACGGCGGCGGCAGCGCGATTTTCGCCGACGACGGCGGACGTCCCCCGGCCGGCCTGATGGGCGGCACCAACGCCCCCGCCGGGACCAACGGTCCGGCGGTGAACACGAATCGCTTCGTCCGCATGTTCAGCGGGCCCGCCGGGCGTTTCCCCGCGACGCTGCTCTACGAAATCATCCCCATGATCGACGCGAGCTACCGCACGATCACGGACCGCGATCATCGCGCGTTGGCGGGGCTGTCGATGGGCGGGTTCCAGACGCGAATGATCGGCATGACGAACCTGAACGTGTTTGCGAACCTTGGAATCTTCAGCGGCGGCACGCTGGGTGAGCTGACCAATGCGCCGTTGTCGAACCCGGCGGAATTCAACCAGCTCGTCAAAGTCGCTTTCGTGAGTTATGGCGCTGTCGAACGCGGCGCGGACAGTCTGAAGGCCTACCGGGATTCGCTGGCGGCGGCCGGCATCACGAACCTGACGATTTACATCTCGCCCGAAACCGCCCACGAATGGCAGACCTGGCGCCGCAGCTTCCACGAATTCGCGCCGCTGTTGTTCAAGCCCTGACCTTCGAGAGGCCCGACGCCCCCGCCGGCCCCAGTCTCCATCCACCACAAAAGCAGGAGACGACCCGGTGGCGTCAAGAGTTCTGTGTAAAAGCTGGGAGGGGGTGACGGGTCCAGTGCTGGTTCATGCGGTCAAAGACGGCAAATAGGATTCGTTCACAGCTGTCGCGGGTTGTAAAGGCGCACATGGTTCGGATTCGGCGTCGAACCTCTACAAAGAGGCGCTCGATGACATTGGTGGTGCGTAGGCGTTTCCATTGGGTCTTTGGGCAACTAAAGAAAGCCAGCAGTTCCTCCAGATCGGCTTCGAGGCAGGCCACGGCCTTGGGAGCCCGTGCTTGCCAGCGACGGCGCCACTGACGAAACCGTTGGATGGCCTCCGTGCGGGTCTGGGCTTGGTAAATGAGCTTGGCCTCCTCCAGGCAGGGCGCTTGAGAGGCTTTGAGTTTGTTCTCCAGGTTGCGCAGCTTGTGGGCCCAACAGCGCTGATGCGGCACTGCCGGCCAAAGCCGATCAATGGCCTTGGCCAACCCAGCTTGTCCGTCGGTGCCGATCAGCTCCAGAAACTCTCCATGCAGTCCTCGATTGAACAGACCCCACAGGAAATCAAACCAGCTTTCCTGGCCCTCGGCATTGACGATGTGAAAGTCGATGAGCTCGCGTTTGCCCTCGGTGGTCACGCCATAAGCGCAGAGCACCATGCGGCGCTGGACCTTGCCCACCAGCCGGATCCGCACGCTCACCCCATCTAAAAGCAAATAGCGGTAGTGATCAGGCAAGCGGCGCCGATGAAACGCATGCACCGATTGATCCAGGGCTTTGGCAACCGCGCTGACCGTCGAGGCGCTCACTGCGTCCTCCACCAGCGTGGCCAGCGCACGGCCGGCCTGACGGGTCGAGACGCCCAACAGAAACACCTGTTTCAACGCCTCGTTGATCACCGGCTCCCGGCGCTGGTAACGTTTCAAGACCTGTGTCTGAAACTGCCCAGACCGAGTTCGGGGCACTTGCAGTTCCAAGGCCCCCAGCCGAGTAGTCAGGCCTCGACGGTAGAAGCCGTTGGCCTGGTCCACTCGCTGCTCAGTCCGTTCGTAGGGGTGTGCATTGAGAAAACACTGACGCTCGTAGCTCATCAGTTCTTCCAGAAACTGCTGGTGCCGCTCTTTCATCAATCCATCCAGATCCTCAAAGAAAAACTCACTTTTTGCTGCTTGCAGCCGCTCCCAACAGGCGGCAGGCTCAAAGGTGAGGGCTTCGCTTGCTCTCATGGGTGTATCTTCCTTTCCAGGTTTAGGGTTGTTCATTTGCATGAAACCCAGATACACCCCCTCCACAGCTTTTACACAAGAACTCTTACGCCACCAGACGACCCGTCCTCAAACCATACAGGCTTGACGGGTCGGCCGTGCCTGTTATGCTGCTTGCCAGAAGGATGAATAGGATTGCGCTACTATTTAGTGGGATAATGTTGTCCCATTCAATCCAGGCGCAAACTTTCACGGTCGCCCATACGTTCATTTCCGACGGAGCCTCCCCGAATGCCGAGCTGCTGTTGGATGGGAGCGTATTATACGGTACCGCGAGGAATGGCGGAAGCAGCGATTGCGGCACGGTGTTCAGATTGAATACGGACGGAACAGGGTTCGTCGTGCTCAAAGAGTTCTCAGCAATGAGCGGGTATCCCGGATACACAAACGGCGACGGCGCTTTGCCAATGGCGGGTCTCAGGCTTTCCGGGGGGAAACTTTATGGAACGACTCGCCGGGGCGGGAACTTTGGCAGCGGAACGGTATTTGAATTAAACACGGATGGCACTGGTTTCACCGTGCTGAAGCACTTTTCGGCCTTGATTGATACCGACTCCTGGCCAACCAACTACGACGGAGCGGAACCGACTGCGGCTCTCGTCCTCTGTAATGGCACGTTGTATGGAACGGCATCCGTTGGCGGCAGCGCGGGCTACGGCACGATTTTCAAATTGGGCACAAACGGGTCGGACTTTGCCGTGTTGAAGACGTTTACTGGCTTCGGCAATCCCGATGGTGTGTGGCCTAATGTGGGACTGACCCTATCTGACGGAAAGTTGTATGGAGCGACTTATGAAGGCGGCCTTCGCGACGGGGGCACGGTCTTCAGGATAAACACAAATGGAACCGGTTACACGGTGCTCAAGTACTTTCAATCCAGCAATGGTTTTACCAACGCCGACGGAGAGCGACCCGGCGGAACTCTGGCGATTGACGGCAGCACCTTGTTTGGGACAACCTTTATGGGCGGTGGCTTCGCAGTGGGGACGGTATTCAGAATGAACACCGACGGTGCCGACTATGCGGTACTCAAGCATTTTAATCAAGAGGACGGATGGGGTTCGTATTCGGGCCTGTTAATTTCCGGCGATAAGTTGTTCGGCACGACTTATTACGGCGGACGCGATGAAAACGACGTAGGTAACGGAGTTGTGTTCAGAGTCAATACAAACGGGGCCAATTACACCGTTCTAAAAAACTTCACCCAGCATGATGGCGCAAATTCGGCAGCCGCATTGACGCGTTCCGGTACCACCTTGTATGGGACGACAGAGTTGGGGGGAGGCTTCAATAATGGAGTCGTGTTCAGCTTGGACCTGCGCATTCCACTGAACATCCGGTTTGCTGATCGTTACGCGGTATTAAACTGGTCGGATCCCGCTTTCGTCCTCGAGACCTCGTCCGAGCCGACCGTTGGGTTCACCAACATTGCAAACGCATTCAGTCCTTACACCAACCTAATGGGCCCTGAGCGCCAGTTCTTCCGGCTGCGGGCAGACTGATTGCAAGCTGGTGCTGCCGTGGTAAACGCACGTGGAAGGGCACGAAATATGGCTTTCGGTAGTGGGTGAAGACGGCATGCCGGTTCTGGTTCTCGGCCGGAACGTTGGCGAAAGACAAATCATTTGCCGAGAAATGGTACGACGGGTCCCGATGAGTCTTCGGCGAGCAGGCGAGCGGATCCGATTTTGCCAGGAACGGCGCAGCGCCTGTGCGATTCCACCGGATTATTGCCGGCCCGTCGCTGCCTGACGGCCTCGTCTGACCCGTCGCTTTGAGGATGCGCAAAAAACAGGATTGTTTTTGGGCCTATGGAGCGATTTACAGCACTGCCTTTTCGCCCATGCGCCACTTTTTGCAACAGGAACCCGGGCAATCCACGGATGGCATTCCTTACGGCGAGGTGACGCGGTAGAAGCAGCGTGGAGAATTTGTTGCAAGGGGATCGGTGAACTGGAATGAACCTGGTGCAAGCTCAATCGGAACGCCCAGCAGCGTCCACTCGGTCAAAGGAAGCGCGAGGTTTGTGCTGCTGAACACCGTGAAACTGGCGCCCGCCGTGTTGGTGAAAGTGAATTGGAAGGTGTCCCCGGCTTTCCCGGCCCCGCTCAACACGGGCAGGCTTTCGGCCGGAACGATCTGCACCTCGAACGCCCCGATGTCGCTGCCGTCGCCGCCGGCGGCGTTCGGGATGCCTGCAAAATTCACCGGGCGCGCTATGCCGCGCTGGTCCGTGCCGAGACCGAAGCTGTGGCCTTGATCGATCGCCGGGCTGCCCGACAGCAGCGCATGCGTCGGCGTCGGGCCGCCATTTCCTTGCAATGAACCGAGCATCGGGTCGGTGTTCCGGATATCGCCAACATGGTTTAACAGTCCCCCCGGCCCGCTCATGCCGTCGCCTCCGGCCGCGTCGCTGCTCAGGTTGTAGCCTGCGGACATGACCGTGCTTTCAAGACTACCGAGGCTTGCCGAGCCGGCAGGGGCCTTGAACAGGTTGTTTCCGAGCTGAAGGGACGCATTTCCTCCGAAACGTCCGTCGGTGAGAATCGCCGCACCGGCATTCCCGCTGAAGGTGCTGTCATAGACGTTCATTGCCGCCGCGCCGCCCCACGCGCCGTCGTTTTGAATCCCGGCGCTGTTGTTTCCGCTGAATGTGCTGTTTTGAATGGTCACAGTCACGCTGGCCGCCCCGGCGCAGGTGCTGTAAATGCCGGCGCCATAATAGGCCGTGTTGCTGTTGATCAAGCTGCCGGTCACGGTGAGCGTTCCCTGGTCGTTGTAAATGCCGCCGCCGGAGGCCGCGGCGGAATTGCCCGCGACAACGCTTTGGATCAAGGTCAACGCCGTGCCGGCTCCGTTGAAGATGCCGCCGCCTGTCTGGGCGGCGGTGTTGTTGGTGAGGATGCAATGATCGATTGTCAGCACGTTTCCCGGCCCGCCGACGGCATGGATCCCGGCGCCACTCTGGGCGGATTGGCCGTTCGCAATGGTGAGTCCACTGAACGCCACAACCGGTGCGGTTACGGCGAACACGCGTGAGGCGTGATTGCCGCTCACCGTCAACGCGCCGGGTCCGGGTCCGGCAATGCTGACGCTGTTCGAAACAACCAGCTCGCCGCTTGTCAGCGTGATGGTTCCGGAGACACCGGTTGCATCGACGGTCTGGCCGTTGTTGGCGACGGCCAGCGCCGCGCGCAGCGACCCGGGCCCGCTGTCAAAGAGATTGGTGACAATCGGCAGCGTCGGCGGGGGTGTGATGGTGCCCACCCTCACCCCGTCGAACCAGGCATCGCCGGCCGTGCTGCCCGCGCCGATCGAACCCAAAATGACGCAGTCCCAGGCGCAATCGGTGACACCGGCGATGGCGCGCCCCAGCACGCCGTCCACGTAGAAGTTGTAATCGCCGGCGGCCGTGCGAACGATATCGAACCGATGCCAGCCCGGCGAACGCGACGGCGCGCCCGGTGCGTTCAAGCTGAACCAGCCGTTCGAGGTGCCGTACACCACCCGGCCTTGGTACTTGGTTGAGTCGAAGACCTCCCCAGGCATCGTGACACCGTTGTATTTGCCGATGGCGATCACGTTCAGCAGCGTGCCCTGGTTGTATCCCTCGCCGGTGTACCCGCGCAGCTCGCAAAAAGCGCGCGTGGCTGTGTTGTCGCAAAGGTAGAAGGTAAAAACGCTCCACCCTGTGACTTCGGAAATATTGTGGTACATCCTGTCGAGCGAACTGTTCAAATACGCGCTATACACGGCTGCTGCGGGAAAACCGTTCGCAGCGGACGTTACATCCAATGCCGACGAGGAACCCGTCACCGTCCAATAGACCAGGGACCCGATCTCGAAATCATCATCGAAGATGATGTTCGTCGTTTGGGCGGCAGCTCCTTGTGCCAGGCTGAGAGCCGCAGCGAGCCCGAGGTCCATCAGTGGAGTCCGGCGGAAAAAGCACGACCAAAACCGAGGAGAGACATCATTCGGTTTCATAACAAGAACTGGTTGTGTGGTGAGTATTGATGAACTACGCTAATCATGCTTCGCATGTCAAGGAGGATCGGGAAATGGACCGGGTCCCAACAAAGTCAGCAGGGCAGATAGGGCCGGCGTCCTTAGGATACAGGAAGATTTGCACCGGCACCCCGGAGGCAGGGACTTTCGGAAAGTCATAAGGTGGTCGGACTATGAGCGTTTCGACCCCCGCGTCGCCGGTTCTCGGCGTGATTTACGGCAACCGGGACTTCTTTCCAGACCAGCTCGTGAGCGAGGCGCGCGCCGATATGGGCAGGGTTTTTGGCGAACTCGGCATCCGGGCAATTCAGTTGGGGGAATCGGATTCCAAGCTTGGGGGCGTCGAGTCGCATGATGACGCCCGGAAATGTGCCGCCCTTTTTCGCAAGCACCGCGACGAGATTGACGGGGTGCTCGTCTGCCTGCCGAATTTTGGCGATGAAAAAGGCATTTCGGACGCGCTGAAACTGGCGGAGCTCGATGTTCCAGTGCTGATCCAGGCGTATCCGGACGATCCGAAACAGCTCACGATCGCGCGCCGGCGCGATTCTTACTGCGGCAAGATTTCCGTCTGCAACAACCTGGTCCAGGCGGGCCTCAAGTTCAGCCTCACCAGCAAACATGTCTCGCACCCGGGCTCGGATGGCTTTAAGCGGGACCTGCGCAATTTTCTTGGTGTCTGCCGAGTCGTGAACGGGCTGCGCGGCGTGCGCCTCGGCGCCGTCGGCGCCCGCCCAGGCGCCTTCAACACCGTCCGCTATTCCGAGAAAATCCTCGAACGCCACGGGTTCAGCGTCACGACGGTCGATTTGTCGGAAATCATCGGCGCGGCCAACAAGCTCGATCCGTCGGCCCCCGAGGTAAAATCGAAGCTTTCCGAAATCACCGGCTACGCGGCCGCTCCGGGTGTGCCCGGTGACAAGCTGGTCCAGATGGCGCGGATGGGGGTGGCGCTGACTCGTTGGATGCAGGCCAATCACCTCGACGCGACCGCGATCCAGTGTTGGACGTCGGTGCAGTCCAATTTCGGCTGCAACGTGTGCACGCTGATGAGCATGATGAGCGAGAGCTTTCTGCCGAGCGCCTGCGAGGTGGATGTGACCGGGGCGCTGACGATGTATGCCATGCAGCTCGCCGGAGGCACTCCCGCGGCGCTGGTGGATTGGAACAACAATTACGGGGACGACGACGACAAGTGCGTGCTGTTCCACTGCGGCAACTGGGCGAAATCCTTCCTTCCCGACATCAAAATCTCCAACGCGCCGATCCTGGGCAGCGTGCTCGGGGTGGAAAACACCTGGGGGGCGCTCGACGGCCGCACGCCCGCCAGCCCGCTCACCTACGCGCGGATCACCACCGCCGATGCCGAGGGCCGAATCCGTTGCTACGTGGGGGAGGGTGAACTGACGAACGACGAACTCCACACGTTCGGGAATCGAGCCGTGGCGAAGGTGCCCCAGTTACAAAAGCTCATGCGCCACGTCTGCGAGAAAGGATTCGAACATCATGTGGTCATGACCCAATCCCGCTCCGCCGACATCCTCGCGGAGGCGTTTGGAAATTATTTCGGCTGGGAAGTTCACCGCCACGAATCTTGAACTTATGACGAACACCGGACTTCAACTGAGCGCGTTGACCTCGTCGCGACGATGGCTTCGATGGCTCCTGCTCGCCTGGCTGTCGCTTCATCCGCTCCTTTCCCTGCACGCCCAACCCGCCGCGCGCAACCGGCTGATCGTGTTGACCGACATCGAGGCCGACCCGGACGACACGGAATCCATGGTGCGGCTGATGTTGTATTCGAACGACATTGATATCGAGGGCCTGATCGCCACCACCTCCTGCTGGAAGAGGTCGAGCGTCGCGCCCGAATCCATCCAGCGCGTCATCGCCGCCTACGCCAAGGTGCAGCCGAATTTGAAGAAGCACGATCCCGGCTATCCCGACCCGGCCACGCTCCTCGCCAAAGTGAAGGCCGGCATTCCGAAATACGGGATGGAAGGGGTGGGCGACGGCAGGGATTCGGAAGGATCGGACTGGATTATCAAGGTCCTGGAGAAGAACGATGATCGACCGGTGTGGGTTTCCGTCTGGGGCGGCGCGAACACGCTGGCTCAGGCGCTTTACAAGCTCGAGAAAACGAAGCCGCCCGCTGAATTCGCCAGGCTGCTCGGCAAACTCAGGGTCTACACCATCTCCGACCAGGACGACAGCGGCGCCTGGATGCGGAAGGAATATCCGAAGTTGTTCTTCATTGTCAGCCCGGGCGACGATTACGGGAGCGCGACCTGGAGTGCGATCAACAGCGTTGTGGACGGCATCAACAACGAGCGGATCAGCAATCGCTGGCTGGCGGAGAATATTCAACAGAACCACGGACCGCTCGGCGCGGTTTATCCCGACGTGTCCTACGGAATGGAGGGGGATACCCCGTCGTGGCTGAACCTGATTCCCAACGGGCTGAGCAACCCGGAACATCCCGAGTGGGGCGGCTGGGGCGGACGCTACGAGCTCCACAAGCCGGACTTCGATCCGAACAGGAAGGGCGGATCGGGTGTTCCCCACGAACCGGAAGTCCGGGCGATCTGGACGGATGCCGTGGATGAACTGGCGCCGTATGGGCCTGGCGAATTCGGGCGCGCCGTCAAGCCCGCGAACAAGACGTTCACGGGAAACAAGGTGACGCTTTGGCGCTGGCGGGACGATTTTCAGAATGATTTTGCCGCGCGAATGGCCTGGTGCACGAAGCCGGTTTCCGAGGCCAATCATCCGCCGGTACCCGTGTTGGGCAACGCAGAAAACCTCACGGTACATTCCGGCGAAGGCTTTGGGCTGGACGCCGCGGGCACGACGGATCCCGATGGTGACAGCTTGAGCTTCCTGTGGTTTCACTATCCGGAGGCGGGAACGTATGCGACGCCGATCCGGATCGACTCGGCGGAGAACGGGCATGGCGTGTATGTGAAGGCGCCGCTGGTGGACAAGCCTGAGACCGCCCATTTCATCTTGAAAGTCACCGACAAGGGGAACCCGCCGTTGAGCCGTTATCGCCGGGTGATTGTGACCATCCTGCCAAAGTAATGCCTGCAATGCCGGCGATTTTACAAATGACCGATCACGAACTGCGGCTGAAAGCCGTCGAGCTGCGCCGCAGCATGCTGAAGCTGATTGTGAACGCGGGCGCGGGCCACACGGGCGGCGGTTTGTCCTGCATGGACATTCTGAACGTCCTCTACAACCGCGTCCTCCGGGTCTCGCCCGAAACGGCCGCGGACCCGGGCCGCGATCGATACGTTCAGAGCAAGGGGCATTGCGTGGAGGCG
Organism: Verrucomicrobiota bacterium; assembly: GCA_046346665.1. Taxonomy (GTDB): domain Bacteria; phylum Verrucomicrobiota; class Verrucomicrobiia; order Limisphaerales; family JAXMHQ01; genus JAXMHQ01. Next base: position 60,630 of record JAXMHQ010000022.1, on the reverse strand, counting down.
CTCTATGCGGTGCTGGCCGACCGCGGCTTTTTCCCGGCCGCCGACCTGGACACCGTCTGCCACTATCGATCGCATTACGTGGGGCATCCCACGAGGCACATACCCGGGGTGGAAATGAACACCGGGGCGCTCGGTCACGGGCTGCCGGTGTGCATCGGGATGGCGCTGGCTGCGAAAATGGACGCGGCTGCCTATCGTGTATTTACACTGCTTGGTGACGGGGAGCTTGCCGAGGGATCCAACTGGGAAGCCGGGCTCGCGGCCGCGCACTACAAATTGGACAACCTGTTTGCCATTCTCGACCACAACACCCTCCAGATCACGGGACACACGCGCGACGTCATGAGCAACGAGCCGCTCGATGACAAATGGCGCGCGTTCGGCTGGGGCGTGAAATCCGTTGACGGACACGATTACGCGGCGCTGACGGAAGCCCTGGCCGGCCCGGCCGAACCCGGCAAACCCACGTTCATCATCGCCAACACGGTCAAGGGCAGGGGCGTAGGATTTATGGAAAATGTCGCCAAATGGCATCACGGCGTGCCGAATGAAGCGGAACTGAAACAAGCCATGTCCGACCTCGACGCGGCGGAGGCCCGGCTGAAGGAGGCCCATTGAGCGCGCCTGCTCCCTCGATGTTCACGCCCGCCGCGCGCGCCACCGCGGAGGCGATCGGGCTTAAAATGGGCCGCGCCAACCTCGACGAATTCGCCGCCACGCTCGAAGAACTGGCCCGCGCGAACCCCGGCATTGTGGCGGTCACGAGTGATTCCCGGGGGTCGGGAAAGCTGGCGCCGTTCGGCAAGGCGTTTCCCAAGCAGATCGTGGAAGTCGGCATCGCCGAGCAAAACCTGGTCGGCATCACGGCGGGCCTCGCCGCCTGCGGCAAGAAGCCCTTTGGCGTTTCACCCGGCTGTTTTCTCACGGCGCGTTCTCTGGAGCAGATCAAGAACGATGTATGTTATTCCGACGTTCCGGCCGTGCTGGTTGGGATCAGTTCGGGCGTCAGTTACGGGGCGCTTGGAACGACGCATCATTCGCTGCACGACCTGGCGGCGTTGCGGGCGATTCACAATCTCAGCGTGGTGGTTCCGGCGGACAATTACGAGACGCGCGAGGCGGTGCTCGCGGCGGCGCGGGCCACCCGGCCCGTTTTTCTGCGCTTCGGCAAGGCAGCCATGTACGGTTTGCACCGGAACCAGGCCGGGTTTGAAATGGGAAAGGCGATGACGCTCCGGGAAGGCGCCGACGTTGCCCTGCTGGCGACGGGCGAAGCCGTCGTTCACGCGGTGCTCGCCGCCGCGCGCCTTGCCGAACGCGGCGTCCAGGCGCGGGTTTTGTCGGTCCACACCGTCAAGCCCCTGGATATTCACGCGGTGCTCAAGGCGGGCCGCGAATGTGATGCGGTGATCACCGTCGAGGAGCACATGGTGCACGGAGGCCTCGGCGAAGCCGTGGCCGCCGTCCTGTTGCAGGCGGGCGTCTGCAAACCGTTCCGCGCGGTGGGCATCCCCGACGAGGAAACCGTGACCGGCGCGCAGGCGGACATATTCAGGCACTACGGCATCAGCATGGAAGGGTTGACCGAGACGGCCGCGGCGCTGTTGAACTAGCATGAGCCTCATTCTTGCCCTGGACCAAAGCACATCGGCGACGAAGGCGGTCCTTTTCGACGCTCGGGGCGCGGTGCTGGACGAGGTGGCGCGCGTTCATCGGCAGATTTATCCACGGCCGGGCCGGGTGGAGCACAATGCGGATGAGATCTGGAGGAATGTTCTCGGTGTCATTCGCGAGATTGTCCGCCGGAACCGTTCCCGGCTTGGGGCGCTGGCCGCGCTGAGCATCACCAACCAGCGGGAAACCGTCGTGGCATTCGACCGGAAAACCGGAAAGCCGCTGCATCACGCGCTGGTATGGCAGGATCGCCGGGGGGACGACCTCTGCCGGTCGCTGGTCCGCCGCGGGCACGGCCCACGGGTGTTGCGTAAAACCGGGCTGAAGATCGACAGCTATTTTTCTGCATCCAAAATCCGCTGGCTGCTGGAGAACCATCCCGGCCTCGTCGCGAAGTTCCGCGACGGATCCGCTGTCGTCGGCACGATGGACGCCTACCTGGTTCATCGGCTCACGGGCGGCCGGGTGTTTGCCACCGATTACACGAACGCCAGCCGCACGTTGTTGTTTGACATCGGGCGGCTGCGATGGGACGCCGAACTGTGCAGGCTGTTCAAGGTGCCGGCGCAGGCGTTGCCCGAGGTGCGCGAGAGCGCGGCGCAGTTCGGCGAGACAGACGCGGGCGGATTGCTGCCGCGGCCGGTGCCGATCGTTGGTGTCATGGGCGATTCCCAGGCTTCGCTGTTTGCGCAACGCTGCTTCGCTCCTGGGACGGCCAAGGCGACTTTTGGCAGCGGCACGAGCGTCCTGCTCAACATCGGCGGCAGGCTGTGTTTTTCGAAAGGTGGCGCCGTGACCGCGCTGGCCTGGGTGAACCGCGGCCGGCCAACCTACGCGTTCGAAGGAATCATCAACTTTTCCGCCGCGACCATCGAATGGCTCAGGAACCAGCTCGGTCTGATTCAACGGGCGTCGGATGTCGAGAAGCTGGCGTTGAGCGTCCCGGACAGTGGCGGGGTTTATTTCGTGCCGGCCTTTGCGGGGTTGAGCGCGCCGTATTGGTCGCCCGAAGCCCGGGCGGGGATTGTGGGCATGACGGCGCATACCAGCAAGGCGCACGTGGCGCGCGCGGCGCAGGAAGCGATCGCCTACCAGATCCGCGACGTGCTGGACATGATGCGTGCCGATGCGGCGGTGCGGATTCGAAGCCTGCACGCCGACGGCGGCCCGACACGGAACCGCTTCCTGATGCAATTCACCGCGGACATGACGCGCACGGAGATCCGGGTCTCGGAGACCGGCGGTTCCGCCTGGGGCGCCGCGATGAACGGGTTGCTCGGCCTGGGTGTGTGCGACTCGATGGCGGCGCTTGAGAAGCTGCCGCGCCGCCAGCGCGTGTTTCGGCCGGCGATGCGCGCGTCCGAATCGATGCGATTGCAGGCTGGCTGGCGGCGTTTTGTTGAGAGACTCTTGTAAACCACATCAAACGATGAAAAACCCACTGAATTACCTTCGCCTGGGGGCGATGCTGCTGATGGCGTGTGTGGCCGGGGTGTGCGCCGGCGAACCGGCGGCGCCGGCGAACCGAACCAAGGTTGCCGTGATTGTTTCCACGCTGAACAACCCCTGGTTCGTGGTGCTTGCGGAGTCTGCCAAGACACGCGCGACGGAACTCGGCTACGAGGCGACCATCTTCGATTCGCAGAACGACACGGCCAAGGAAGCCGCGCACTTCGAGAATGCGATCGCCGGCGGTTACAAGGCGGTGCTGTTCAATCCCACCGATGCCGACGCGTCGGTGGCGAGCGTGCTGAAGGCGAAACAGGCCGGGGTCCCCGTGTTTTGCATCGATCGCGAAATCAACTCCACCAACGCCGCGACATCGCAAATGTTGTCCGACAATTATTCCGGCTGCGTCGCGCTCGGGCAGTATTTCGTGAAAACCGTCGGCAAGGAAGGCAAGTACGCCGAGTTGCTCGGCCTTGTCGGCGACAACAACACTTGGAATCGATCCAAGGGATTTCACAGCGTTGTGGACCGTTATCCCGGGTTGAAAATGGTGGCGCAGCAGACGGCGGACTTTGACCGAGCCAAGGCCCTGGAGGTGATGGAATCGATCCTGCAAAAAAACCCCGACATCCAGGCGGTGTTTTGCGGCAACGACGCCATGGCGATGGGCGCCTACCAGGCGCTGGTCGCGTCGGGGAAGGCGGATCGGATCAAGGTGTTCGGTTTTGACGGTGCGGACGACGTGGTTAAGCTGATTGCGGAACGGAAGATTGCGGCCACGGGGATGCAGTTTCCCAAATTGATGGCGCAGAAGGCGGCGGAAGGCGCGGATCAATACCTTCGGGGCCGGCGGGATTTTCCGCAAAAAGTGCCGGTGAAAGTGGACCTGGTGACGCCGGAAAACGTGGGCAAGTACGGGGATTACGGCAAAGTGCAGTAAGCGCGTGCGCTTCCTGATCGCATGAAACGAATGTTGCCCTGGCTGGTCGTGCTGGCGCTCGGGGCCGGCTTGTGCCGGCTGTTCCCGCCGTTCCGGGTGCACTCGCTCAAGGCGGTGCGCGAGGCGCAGGCGGCGGGGCGATTCGATCCCGTCGCGTTCGCGCACGAATTCTGGTCCGGCCGGATGCTGCCCGCAACGGATCGGGCCGCGGACGCCGCTCTCGTGCTGGCCGCGATTTCCGGCGGCCCTGCAAAAGTGCGCGAACAATTCGGGCGCACGGTTGGCGTCAGCGGTTCCTATTTCCTCTTCCTCCGCGGTTCGGCCCGCGTCGTCAGCACCAACGACGATGCCATCGGCCTGTCGGTCAAACCCGGCGGCGACACGGCGGACATCGTGGTGCCGCTCGGCCTCGTTTTCGGCAACGCCGTCCGCGACGGGACCGGGCTGCTGGACTCCAGTTCGTATCCGAATGCGCAGGAGTTCAACGACATTTCCGCCGCGCTCAACAGCATCGTCGAAACCAACGTGCTGCCGCGCCTGCAACAGGCCGCCCGCATCGGCCGCCGGCTGCAGTTCGCCGGCTGCGCCGAGGTGGCCGACGAGGAATCGGACCTGAAACCTCTGAAGCTGGTTCCGATCAAAATTGAACCCGAGTGACCCGGTCATGCCGACCCCGACACCTCAATCCGGCGACGTGCTGCTCGAAGCGACGGGCATCACGAAATCCTTTCCCGGCGTGCGGGCGCTGGACGGGGTGAACCTCACGGTGCGGCGTGGCCGGCTCAACGCGTTGCTGGGCGAAAACGGTGCGGGCAAATCGACCCTGATGAACATCCTGGCCGGGGTGTTTCCGCCCGACTCGGGCGCGCTGACCCTGGAAGGCCGGCCGGTCAGCTTCCGGAACACGCGCGAAGCACAGGAGGCGGGCATCGCAATGATATTCCAGGAGCTGAACCTGGTCCCGGAACTCAGCATCGCGGAGAACATTTTCATCGGGCGCGAACCCCTGACCCGTTTCGGGCTGGTGGATGTGGCGCGGATGAATTCGGATGCGGCCGCGTTGCTGAAGGAACTGGAACTGGACGCGGACCCGCGCACCCCCGTGTCGCATCTCCGGGTGGGAGCGCAGCAGGTGGTGGAGATCGCAAAAGCCATCTCGTTCCGGGCGCGCATCATCATCATGGACGAGCCGACCTCGGCCATCACGGAACACGAAATCGGGGTGCTGTTCCGTCAAATCCAGCGGCTCAAACATTCCGGCGTGGGCCTGGTGTACATCACACACAAGCTCGACGAATTGCCGGCGATTGCGGATGACATCACCGTTTTCCGGGACGGCAAAGTGATCGGCGCCTGTCCGTTCAAGGAAATCACGAGGGACGGAATGATCCGCATGATGGTGGGGCGCGACCTGGCGGATTTGTTTCCCCGATCGGCGGCGAACCCGGGCGGGGTGGTTTTGCGGGCGCGGAACATTTGCCTGCGGCACCCGTCGCGCGAGAACGATTTCGCCGTGCGCGACGTCTCGTTTGAAGTGCGGCGCGGCGAGGTGCTGGGGATATTCGGATTGATGGGGGCTGGCCGGACGGAATTGTTGCAATGCCTGTTCGGGCTGCACCCGTCGGCCTCCAGCGGCGAGGTGGAAGTGGATGGGCGGGGGGTGAGGCTGCGGTCGCCGAGCGATGCGATCGCGGCGGGCCTGGCGCTTGCGCCGGAGGATCGCAAGGGAGAGGGAGTGGTCCTGGGCCTGAGCGTCGCCCACAACACCACGCTGGCCTGCCTGTCGAAGATCGAGCGCCTGGGCATCCTCCAATCGCGGATCGAGGGCGACCTGGTGGGCGGCTACGTGTCGCGGCTGCGGGTCAAGACGCCGTCCATCCACCAGGCGGTTGTCAACCTGAGCGGGGGCAACCAGCAGAAGGTGGTTCTCGCCAAGTGGCTCGCGACCGGGCCGAAGGTTTTGCTGCTCGACGAACCGACGCGCGGCATCGACATCAACGCGAAGAAGGAGATTTACACGCTCATCGACGAGCTGGCGCAGAGCGGCCTGGGCGTGGTGATGGTTTCGTCGGAGCTGCCGGAAATCCTTCGCATTGCCGACCGGATCCTGGTGCTTTGCGAAGGCCGTCCGTCGGCGGAATTCAGCCGCGCGGAGGCGACCGAGGAATCCGTGGTCCGGGCCGCGCTGCCCGGCGGAATGAGCAATTGATCCATGACGATGGGCAGAACATACCTCGAACAGTTGAAACGTTTTCAATCCGTCCTGGCGTTGGGACTGATGGTCCTGGCGCTGGCCTTGATGAGCGACAAGTTTTTCACTGTGGAGAACGGCTTCAACGTCCTGCGCCAGATCTGCGCGAACCTGTGCCTGTCCGTCGGCATGACCCTCGTCATTCTCTCCGGCGGCATCGATCTGTCGGTCGGATCGATCCTGGCGCTGTCCGGCGCGGTCGCGGCGGGCCTGTTGAAGAACGGCGTGGTGATTCAGAGAGCGGACGTATTCATCGAAGTCACCGTCCCCGGCGCGATCCTGGCGGGACTGCTGGTGGGGACCGTCCTGGGCCTGTTCAACGGGCTGGTCATCACCCGCTTCGACCTGCCCCCGTTCGTGGCAACTCTCGGCATGCTGAGCATCGCGCGCGGCTTGACCATGCTCTGGACCGGCGGATTTCCCATCACGCGTCTTGGGGACAGTTTTGGATTCATGGGATCGGGTGTCTGGCTGGGCATTCCGATGCCCGTGTGGATCTCGGCGGCGCTGGTCGCACTGTTCGTATTCCTCATGAAGAGAACGCGGTTCGGTCGAAATGTTTATGCGGTCGGGGGCAACGAAAAAGCGGCGCGGCTGAGCGGGTTGAATGTGAACCGCATCAAACTGCTGGTGTACACCCTCGGCGGCCTGCTGTCGGGCGTGGCGGGTCTGCTGGTGACCGCGCGGCTGGATTCCGCGACGCCGAACGCGGGCCTGAGCTACGAGCTCGATTCCATTGCCGCGGTGGTCATCGGGGGAACTTCCCTGAACGGCGGGCGCGGCACGATTACGGGCACGGTGCTCGGCTGCCTGATCATCGGGGTGCTGAACAACGGGCTCGTTTTGCTGGAAGTGTCGCCGTTCTGGCAGCAGGTCATCAAGGGCGTCGTCATCCTGGTGGCGGTCGCCGTGGACAAAATGGGAGTTAAAAGGAGCTAACAATTATGGTCAGCTTTGATCCGTCACGACCCGAGTTTGCGCCTTACGGTTTCACATGCGAATTGTGGACGCCGACGCCGATGAAGCGGCCGGACCGGCACAATGAAATTGAACTGAACCTCCTGAAGCAGGGGTCGCTGACCTACCTGCTCGGCGGAAACAACGTCACCATCCCCGCGGGCCGGCTCGCCATCTTCTGGGCGGCGATTCCGCACCAGATCATTTCCTCGAAGGACAACACCGAGTATTTCGTCGCCACAATCCCCCTCGTCTGGTTCCTGCAATGCAAATTCCCCGCCACGTTCGTGGATACGGTCATGCATGCGCGGGTGGTGCTCGATCCGAATCCGAAAAAGCGGGACGGCGACGGGGAGATGTTCGAGCAATGGGTGCATGACCTGAAGAAGCCGGACACGGACCGCCAGCGCGTGGTGTTCCTGGAAATCGAAGCGCGCCTGTTGCGTTTTGCCCTCGCCTTGTCCAGCACGCAGGCGCCGCCGCCGCCGCAGGCCGCGATTGAAGCCGGCGGATTGTCCCGGGTGGAACAGATGGCGTGCTTCATCGCCCGGCATTACACCGAACGCCTGACCGCCGAACAAATTAGCGCCGCCGTGGGCCTGCACCCGAACTACGCGATGTCCGTCTTCAAAAAAGCCATCGGGATGACCCTGATCGACTGCGTCACGCAACACCGCGTTTCCCACGCGCAACGGCTGCTGGCGACGACCAATATGAAGATCATCGATGTCGGATTGAGCTCCGGCTTTTTTTCGCTCAGCCGATTTTACGAGGCCTTTCACAAATGGTGCGGGTGTTCGCCTGCGGATTACCGGCGGAACCACGAAATCCCCGCCATCCCGCCACGTTCCTCCCATTCACGAACCGCATCCGCAAGCCGGCGCCGTTCCTGACGCCGCCATTCCACGACATCCCACCATGAGACGAGCCATCGCACTCCTTGTGTCCGCCTTTGCCTTATGTTCCCTCCACGCCGCCGAACAATGGGGCGTCCAGGAAATCGTGCTGCACGGTCCCGCCGGGGGAAATCCCTACCTCGATGCGGCCTGGTCGGCCACGTTTACGCAGGGCGACAAGCGCATCACCGTGCCCGGGTTCTGGGACGGGGGCGACATTTACCGGGTTCGATTCAGTCCGCCGGCCGCGGGCGACTGGCATTACGAGACGCGCAGTGCCCGCCCGGAGCTCAACGGCAAAAGCGGGACGGTAAAGGTCGTGGCGCCCGCCGGAAACAATCACGGTCCGGTCGTTGTATTCGACACGTTTTATTTCCGGTATGCAGACGGGACGCCTTATCATGAGTTTGGAACGACATGTTATGCGTGGGTTCACCAACCGGCTGCGCTGCAGGAGCAGACGCTCAAAACCCTTGCCGCCTCGCCGTTCAACAAGATCCGGTTCTGCGTGTTTCCGAAGAGCTACGTCTACAACACGAATGAACCGGAGCGGTTCGCGTTTGAGAAGGGCGCGGGTGGCGCGTTCGATTTCAACCGGCCCGACCCGGTGTTCTGGCGGCATTTCGAACAGCGCATCCTGGACCTGCAGCGGCTGGGAATCCAGGCCGACCTCATCCTGTGGCATCCTTATGACCGCTGGGGTTTCGCCGACATGAGCCCGGAGCAGGACGACCGGTATTTGCGCTATTGCATCGCGCGGCTTGCCGCCTATCGGAACGTCTGGTGGTCGCTGGCGAACGAATACGATTTCATGACGGAGGTGCCGGCCGGCCACCGCGGCAACAAACATTTCGAGGACTGGGACCGGTTCTTCTCGATCCTGCAGAAGGAAGATCCGTATCAGCGGCTGCGCGGAATTCACAATGGCCGGCGCTGGTACGATCACACCAAATCCTGGGTCACGCACGCCAGCCTTCAGACCTCCGAGATGGAAGCCGGCGTGCGGTTTCGCGAGCAATACCGGAAGCCCGTTGTTTACGATGAGTGCAAGTACGAAGGGGATATCCCGCAGGGCTGGGGCCGGCTGACCGCGCGGGAAATGACCCAGCGCTTCTGGCTGGGCACGATGAACGGCTGTTATGTGGGCCACGGCGAAACCTACAAGCAACCGGACGACGTCCTTTGGTGGTCGAAAGGCGGCGTGCTGCACGGACAAAGCCCGCAGCGCATCCAGTGGCTGAAGGATTTTATGGCGCAGGCGCCTGCGTTTCACGAAATGAAGCCGCTGGGCGACGGCAAGGGAAGCTTCGTGCTTGCGAGGGAAGGGGATTATTACCTGGTTTATTGCGTCGACCAGCGGCCGCAGCACGTCCGGCTCGCCGGCACTCGTCCTTACAAAATGGATCTCATCGATCCCTGGGAAATGACCATCACGCCGGCCGGCACGGCTTCCCCCGGCGACTACACCGGCGCTGCGCCGAAACCGGACATGGTTTACCGGTTCACACCTTATGCGCCGGGCGAGAAGTTGAGGCCCGAGGCGAAGATCACGGCGTCGATCACCGACGGGTTGCCCCCGTTGAAAGTGGCGTTCACAGCCGCGGCCGGGGGTGATTGCCAGTGGGATTTTGGCGACGGAACCACGAGCCGCGATGCCAGGCCCACACATGTCTATGACAAGGTCGGACTTTACCTGGTGAAACTGACGGTAACCGATCCGGCGGGCGGGAGCGCCCAGGCGTATCAGTCCATTGCCGTGGACCGGGACGTGACGGATCCGATCCTGAGCGTCGCGATGCCGGGCGGGAAAGATGTGCCGGAGCTCAAAGTGCACGGAACGGCGGTTCGGAAAAATGGCGGTTCCGTGGAGCTTCCCGACGGGGCGCCGTGGGGCTGGGTGCAGGCGGGGGACGGGCCGATCGACGGCCTGCGCGGGTTGCGGTCGTTTACAATCATGGGCTGGTTGAAGCCCGAAAGCCTCCAGGAAGGCGCCGGCGGAAACCGGATTCTCTTTTGCCTTGAGGAAAGCCATTCGGGCATTGATCTCGTCTGCCAGGCCGACGGCCGGATGCGGCTTGCCGTCAACGAATGGCCGGATTCCATCAGCAATGACAGTTCGCGCGGGAAGCTGCAGGTCGGCAAATGGATCTTCTTCGCTGTGAGCTATGATTCCACGAAGCAAGGCGACAATGTGAGCTGGTATTTCAGTCCGCCCGCCGATGCGCCGGGCGGCGCCCAGGTCAAACTGGATCGCCGAACGGCCTATCACGCCGGGCCGATCGACAGCGCGGTGGGTCCTCTGGCCATCGGCAATTTCAATCAGACCATGAGCGGCTACGGCCTGGACCGGCAGTTCCGCGGGGAGATCGCGGGTGTGCAGATCTTTGGCAGCCGGGCCAGCGGCCGGGGCGCTCTGACCGCCGATGAAATCAACTCCCGTCTGAAAACCCCCTGAACGGGGATTGCTTAGGAAACCGGAGGAATTTGGAGGTTTAAACGGAGGAACCGGCAAGTGTTGCGTGCTAATGGTTATCCCTGAATCAGCACTATGCCGACACGACGAAGGATCCTGCCGTTTGATCGCTGTGTTCCGGCGTTTTAGTTTCCACACTCGAATTATGAATCTCCAAAGTGTCTGCCGGTTGCTCTTTTGTGCCGCACTAGCCCTGGCGCCGGCGGCGGGCAACGCCTACCAGGGCATGCCGATGGGCAAGCTGCATGTGTCGGGCCGGTTCCTGCAAAACGTCGCCGGGACCAACATTCTGCTCCATGGCTACATGATGGCCGGGGACAGTTGGTTTAACGGCGAGGGGCATCTGTTCAGCAATCCGAACAATTACGCCAGCCCGTCGAGCTGCGCCTCGATGCTCAACGGCTACAATGGCATCGCCGACATTCTCTCCAACCCCAGCCCGTTGTATGGTTCCAATCACGGCTGGTATTGCAGTTTTGTCCGCACCGCCGGCAACGGCACGGCGAACGGATTCGCGCCCGGCTGGGATACGAATGGTGTTCTGTCCAATCCCGCCCAGTTCCAGGGCTGGATCACCAATGTCATGGTGCCCTGGGTCAGTCATTGCCGGTCGGTCGGCCTCTACGTGGTCATTTGCGGCGGCCCGTCCCAGACGTATCCGGGCGGCGACACCACCCGGAACATGACGCAGCAATTCCAGATCAACCTGATCACTTACTGGACGAACATGGCCGGCTATTTCAAGAACTCGGACAACGTGATGTTCGAGATTTGCAACGAGCCCATCAACATCGAGACCAGCTTCGGCGCCAACAACTGGGCCATCTCCGGCAATGCGTATTTCTCCGCGCTGACGAATTTCATGCAGCCGATCGTGAACGCCATCCGGAACGCCGGTGACGATCATATCCTCGTGATCCCGTCGCTCGGCTGGCAGGGGCAATGCCAGGGTTTCGCCAATTATCCCATCCAGGGAACCAACATCGCCTACGCCGGCCATTTCTATCCCGGTTACAACAACATTCATGACAGCGGGACCGCGGTGACGAATTTCTGGAATTCGAACTACAAACCCTGCGCCGACAAATACCCCTTGATCATCACGGAGTTGGCGTGGTCGCCCAACGACGGGAGCGGTTACCAGGATCTGTGGAACGGCAGCACGGCGGGGTTCGGCACGGCGACCCGGGGTTGCTTCGACAAGCAGGGCAACGTTTCCTATCTCATCGGCATGGTGGCGGATCTTCTGACCAACCTCACGTCGGGTTCCCTGGCGGCGACCACGTTGAACCCGAGCATGCAATGCGCCCCGGCGGCCTTCGAGTGGTTCGCCCAATACGCACTGTCCGCCGCGCCCGCCGGTCTTTACGCCACGGTTGTTTCGAGCAACCAGGTGAACCTTAACTGGAACCTGTCGAGCAATGCAGTGACTTACAACGTGAAGCGGGCCACCGTCAGCGGCGGACCTTACTCCCTCGTCGCCAGCAATTTGACCTCCAATTACTACACGGACACCGGGTTGTCGCCGTCGACCACTTATTACTACGTCGTCAGCGCCGTCAACGGCACCGAGAGTGGCAACAGCGCGGAAGCCAGCGCCAGCACGGGAAGCGCCTTAAGATTTCGCGTGGTGATTTCAACCGATTTCCCGCCGACGAACGTCTGCATGCCCAACGTGGGCTGCCCCTCGGACCAGACCAGCGACCCGGACGACGTGCAAACGATGGTGCGATGGCTCCTCTACGTGAACGAGTTTGATGTCGAGGGAATGGTTGCCTCCTCCGGCACCTTTGCGAACGTGGCGAATAAGACAAATATCCTGAACATTCTCGATCTCTATGAGCAGGTGTATCCGAACCTGGTCCTGCATGACGCGCGCTACCCCCTGGCCAACACCCTGCGCGCCGTCACGTTCCAGGGACGCACGGGCACCTGGGGCGGCACGGTCGCCAACAACATCGGCGCCGGGTGCGACAGCGAGGCTTCCGAAGCCATCATCAGCATCGTGGACAAGCCCGATCCGCGCCCGGTCTGGTTTTGTTTCTGGGGTGATTGCAGCAACCTGGCGCAGGCCATCTGGAAGGTTCAGAACACCCGCAGCCCCGCCGCGTTTCAAACGTTTCTCAGCAAGATCCGGATCCACCAGATCGCCCACCAGGACGACACGATCGACTGGTTGATGAGCAATTTCCCCAACCTGTTCATCATCTATTCGAAGACGACTTACTTCGGGATGTTTGGCGGTTCAGACCCGATCTCGGATTTGGCGTGGGTCAATGCCAACATTCGCACCGGGCACGGTCCTCTCGGTGCCGTGTATCCGCCGTCGGGAATTGGTTGCACCGGCGTTTGCGAAGGCGACACGCCATCCTGGCTCCTGCTCGTCAGCGCCCTGCGCGGGTTGAACAACCCGGAAAATCCGACCCAGCCAAGCTGGGGCGGACAGTTCAGCCGCGATGGCACGACGAGTCACTACGTGGATTGCTGCGGTGGGTCGACGATTTCGATGTGGCGCCCGCAATACCAGGCGGAGTTCCAACAGCGCGCCAACTGGATGCTGCCGGCGTCCGCTCCGCAGGTGTTCACCCCGACGGCAGGCTACGCTCCGGGTTACCTTGCCACGCGCTGTTTGCAGGGGGCAAACGCGCAGCCGCTGTCCCTGGTCGTCTCCAACGCCGGCACGGGCACGTTGAATTACACCATCGCCGCCGGCGACTCCTGGCTGAGCGTGTCTCCAGCCAGCGGGAGCGCCACCAATGGCAGCAACGGCATCACCCACGCGGTGAGTTTCAACAGCAGCGCCCTCGCGCCGGGCGCCTACACATCGTCGATCACCATCAGCGCCCCCGGCGCCACAGAGCCGTCGGTCAGCGTGTCCGTCGCCCTGCGGGTCCTGGACAATTCCGCGGGCACGAATGCCGGAGGCAATCTGCCTATCATTAGTCTGGGTTTTAACGAGGGCGCCGGGACTTCCGTCACCAACCAGGGCACCGCCGGCGGCAGCCTCATCCGCACAACCCCGGTCCCCGCCTTGTCTGCGAACGTGCCCGCCGGCGCAGGGGGCGCGGACAGCGTGGATTTTCAAACCACCACCGGCAGTTATTACGTCGAAAGCCCGACCAATTATCCCCAATTGATCGGCCTCGCCGAGTTCACCCTGTGCGGCTGGGTCAACTGCCGGAGCAGCACCACGGGTTCCGGTGGAAACCGGGTGGTGACCTGGATCAACGCCGGCGGCGATGGCGTCGACCTGGTTTACAAGAGCGACGGGAGCCTCCAGTTGGGAGTCGATCAGTGGCCCGACAGTTCCGCGGCCGTGTCTTCTACCGGCAGAATCACAACCGACGCGGCGGCCGGCGCGGGCAACTGGCGTTTCTTTGCGGTCACCTATGATTCCACAGTGGGTTCCGGCAACGTGAGATTTTATTTCGGCAGCCCGGGCGTTCCGGCTGTGCTTGACGTCACGAAGGATTACGCGCGCGGCCTGACGGGCACCAACATCAGCCGGCTGTGCATCGGCCAGTTCGACGCCGCCTCGCGCGGGTACGGCACGGACCGCATGTTCCGCGGGCTCATCGACGAAGTGCAGGTGTTCGGGCAGGCGCTGTCGATCGAGGAAATCCAGGCCGTCCAGGCCGGGTCGCCGCCACCGGCGCCCGAGATTCACCTGGACGCGCTGGATTCTCAAAAATTGTTGCTGAGCTGGATCGGGTCGAACATGACCTTGCAGGAAACGATCGATGCCGGTGGTCCCTGGGGTTCGCGAACGAACCAGGCAAGCGCGCAGTATGTTTATCCCACGAACACCCAGCAGTTTTTCCGGCTGCAGGGCAATTGAGATGCCTGCTTTTCGTCAGAGCCTCCTCACGTCGGCTGCTACCTTATTGAGGATCGCTGCGCTGGTGGCGCTGGCCCCGGCATGCTTGGCAGATCCGGTCATTGGACTGTCGGTCGACAGCTTGGCCGCGCAGGTTGTCCAGGGTCAGAACGCGGAGTCCGCCGGGTTTAGCGTGTCCAATGCCGGCACTGGCACCTTGAGCTATACGCTGACGAACGACGCGTCGTGGCTCGTCTTCAGCCCCGCCTCAGGCAGCGCTTCGGGCCAGCCGGTGTCGCACACGGTGAGTTTCATCACCAGCAATCTGCCCTCGGGCGCCTATTCGTCCCGGCTCGCCGTCATCGCTCCCGGCGCCACGCCAGCCTTGACGTATCTCCCCGTCGCCGTCCGGATCCACACGGGGCAGGGCACCCCGCCTTCCCTCGCGCCGGGCCTTGCCGTCGATGTCCTGGACATTCCCTGGCTGTTGCTCACCTGGACCTCGCCGGGCATGGTGCTGGCACAATCCGATGGCGCTGCCGGGCCGTGGACCAACTCGTTCAACCAGGCCGGCGCGCAACTGCTGCAGCCGTCCGCGGCCGCCCGCTTTTACCGGCTTCAAACGCCGCCGGCCCCGCCCGCCGCGCCGCCCGTTTCGAAAAAACGCGTCATTCACCTCACCGATCTGGGCGCCGATCCCGACGACCAGGAATCCGTGGTTCACGTCCTGGCCACGGCGAACAACTACGACATCGAAGGCCTCGTGGCGGTCACGAGTTGCTGGCGAACCAGCCAAAGCTCCAACAACATGGCCGGTCTGCTGTATCCGATCCTCAACGCATACGGCCAGGTGCTGACCAATCTCCAGGCGCATGCCGCCGGTTACCCGTCGCTTGCCTACCTGCAGTCGATCTCCCGGCTCGGACAGACCGGCTTCGGCATGGCCGCCGTCGGCGCCGGTCTCGACAGTCCGGGATCGGAATTGATCATCGCCGCGGTGGACAAGCCGGATCCGCGGCCGGTTTGGGTGAATGTCTGGGGCGGTGCGAACACCCTGGCGCAGGCATTGTGGAAGGTCCGAAACACCCGCACCCAGGCTGAACTCGACCAGTTCATCGGCAAGCTGCGGGTCTACGACGTGCTCGGCCAGGACGACGCCGGCGCCTGGATGGCAAAAACCTTCACCAACCTTTTCTACATCCGGTTCCTGGGCGTCTACAACTGGCAGCCTTCCGATGCCTGGACGGCCACCAATATCCAAAACCACGGAGTCCTGGGCGCGGTGTATCCGAACCGGGCCTGGGCGTTTGAAGGGGATTCGCCCTCGTTCTTCTACGAATACCCCAACAACCTCAGTGACCCAGAACATCCCGACTGGGGCGGCTGGGGCGGGCGTTGCGCGTCTTTGAAAAAATCCGGCATCCGCGGCATGACCGGCGGCGCGGTCTATAACGAAGCGCAATATGATCCCTATTACATGTATGGCGACGCCGCGGAAGGCGGCGCTTCGATCGGCCGCTGGAGTGTGGCGATCCAAAACGATTTCGCCGCGCGCATGGATTGGAGCGCCACCAATGTTTACTCCGCCGCGAATCATCATCCCGTCGCCATCGTCAACAACACGACCAACGACATCCTTCAGATCACCGCGCCCGCCGGCACCGCCGTCGCGCTCAGCGCCGCCGGCTCCTACGATCCGGACAACAACGGACTGGTCTATTCCTGGTTTTATTACAAGGAACCCGGTTCCTACACCGGGACTGTCACCCTCCAGAACAGCGCCACCGCCACTCCCACCGTCCTGCTACCGTCCGCCGCCGCCGGCAAAACCCTCCATGTGATTCTGGAACTGCACGACACCGGTTCGCCCAATCTCTACGCCTATCGCCGGGTCATCTTCAACGTCACCAATTGACGCCAGGCACTGGGGCGAGACTCCGTCGAGCCCTGGAATGGCTCGCTGGATTAATGGATTGTTGGATTAATGGGTTGGTCTGGGCGCGTCTTTCCATCAATCCATTTATCCATCAATCCAATCATCCTGATTCCAGGGCTCGACGGAGTCTCGCCCCACCTGTCCGTGGTTGAAATGAGTGGTCCCGGGTTTTCCGTCCGAGAATACCGGAAAGATCTCCGGCCCGGACCGGAAGATCGGGCGTGGGAATCATGATAAGGTGCTGCTCCAATGAACCCATGCGCCGATGCGGCTTGTGCAGCAAGTCCTGTTTTGCAGCGGCGCACCGTGGTTCCACATCAACTCAAAACCCATCGAATACTCATGAAACGAACCCTCAGAATCCTCTCCCTGGTTGCCGCGGCCGGCGGTCTCGCCGCGGGAGCCCGCGCCGATGTCGCCGTCTTTTCCGAGAACTTCAACTTGCAGCCGGCCGGCGCCTGGCCCTACGTGTATAACTACGACGGCGGCGGCAACCCGAACGCAGCCGTCCTCGCCGGCGTCGGCGTCGGCGGCAGCCAGGCGCTGAATATCAACCGAAACGCCCTCGGCTCCGGCACGCCCAACTTCGGCGTGGGCTCGGGATCCTACTCCGTCAGCGGCAACACCAGCGCCAGCCTGTCCGATTACACCCTGTCCTTCGACCTCGCCCTCGGATCCGGGTCGGTGTCGGATTTCATCGCGGATTTCCTCGTTTACAGCGACGGCAGCCACGGGACCGATGTCGGCATCAGCGGCGGCAACCTGCCGGTTCCCGGCGCCGGTTTTCAGCATTACTCCTTTAATATGGGGACCCTCGGCACGATGTGGACCGGGAATGCCCTGGTGCCCACCGCCTCGTCCTGGACGTTCTCCCTGGGCAAATACGGCGGGTCGACCGCCGGCATCGCGGACATCTACATCGACAATATCCAGGTCTCGATTGTCCCCGAACCGTCCACCGTCGCCCTCGCCGGACTGGGTTTCGCCGCGGTCGCCGGACGGATCCGCCGCCGGGCCTGAGACACCGCGTTGATCCAATCACGCCCCGCGTTCGCGCGGGGCTTTTTTTATGTGCTGCATCGCTTCGTCCGGGAAATCGTTGAAACCCGGTTTGTTCGGGCGATTTCGAGGGGGTTTTCACCGGTTAGAATACCGGAAAAATTGCCGTTTAACTGCGGAAGAAAGCCACGTCGCGGAATGATAATCTGCTTACCAATACAACACGTCTCTGCCACATGGGTGCACTCATCAGCCCAAATGAATTATGAATAACCGAAGACCCCACACCTTTCCACGCTCACCCGGCGGGCGCGCGTCCGTGTCGCCCCGCCAATACGGCGGCGCGGCCGGTCTGGCAGCGCAGCGCGGCTTCACCCTCATCGAACTGCTGGTCGTCATCGCCATCATCGCGGTTCTGGCCTCATTGCTCCTGCCGGTCCTGTCCAAGTCCAAAGTCCGGGCCCAGGGCATCTCCTGCATGAGCAATAACAAGCAGCTCATCACCGCGTACCTGATGTACGCACAGGACAACGACGATATCGCGTCGCCCGCCTCCGCATACGACAATGTGCCCGCCTGGTGCCCCGGCTCCATGACCCTCGCCACGGAATGCAGCGGCGCCACCGGCGAAAAATTGCTGAGGAGCAGCCCGACGTTTTCCTACCTGACCTCGCTAAAGGTGTTCCGCTGCCCGAGCGACATGTCGGGCCTCAGGTTCGGCCCGCAGGTTTACTTGCGCAACCGCAGCTACTCGGTCAACGGCGCCACCGGTAAAAGCGTGTTCCAAACGGCAAACGTTCCGCCCCTGAAAAACATCGTCAAACTCCGCGACATCGCCAATCCCGGTCCGTCGGACGTCTACATCCTGCTGGATGAACACGAGAACAGCATCAACGATTCGCACTTCTATCCGTTCAACAGCCTGAAGGCGTTCGGGAATCAGAACTGGCTCGACGCGCCGTCCGGACGCCACGGCAACGCCACCGGGTTCGCTTTCGCGGATGGCCACGCGGAAATTCACAAGTGGCAGGACAGCCTGGTGACGCCGGTGAAAATCAGCGGCGGCGCGGTTTCCCCGCGGGACACGGCCTTTATGCAATCCAACCTGCGCGCCGGTCCCAATGACTTCGCCTGGTTCGCGAACCACATTTCCTCCCGAAGCCAATGACCGCAACCCGCGCCGTTTCGCGAGGGATGAGACGGCCGGGGATGAATTTACGGGTCGGTTAACCGCGCCCTTCAGCTTTGCCCAGCAACTGAAGGGCGCGATCGTTTTCAGGCTCGAGCCGGAGCGCTTCGCGCAATTCAACCGCGGCTTCCGCCGGCCGCCCGAGCCGCAGCAGCGCCATTCCCAGGTCGATGTGCGTCGAAGCCCAGCCCGGCTGCAGTTGAATTGCCCGCTGGAATTCCCGGACGGCTTCAACCCCCGCATTTTGCGCGAGCAGCGACTGCGCCAGCCCGGTGTGCCCCTCCACAAAATCCGGGTCGATCGCCAGCGCCGCGCGGTAACATTCCGCGGCCTCCGCCGGCCGGCCCGATTCCAGCAGCACGTGGCCCATCCTGTCGTAGGTCTGCAGCCGGTGCGGCAGCAGGCGCGACACCTCGCGCCATTGCGCCAGCGCATTCGCCGCATCGCCGTGCTGCACCAGCGTCACGGCAAAGTCGTCGCGCAGTTGCCAGTCTTCCGGGTTGCTCCGGATCGCGGCCGCGTAGGTGGCCAGAGTTTGCGGAAGATGCTGCCGGTCGCGCTCGCGCAATTCCGCCAGGGCCCGATCCCAGCGGGCCTCCCGCTCCTGGTGTCCCGCCTGTTGCGTGAACGGCGGCCGGTTCAACCTGGCGGCAATCTCCAGCGCAATCTGGAGCTGGTCGGAATCGGTCAACCCCAGCCGCCATGCGCATTCCTGCAACGATGGGAAATCGGACCCGCGATTTTCCGTCCCGCGTCCCGGCGCGAGTTCCGGAAGGATTCGCGTGATATCGCCCGCCAGTTCCCGTGCGACGACGTAATTCCCGGCGAACGTCAGATGCACATGTTCATAGAACAATTCATCCCCCGGAATTCCATCGGCCGTCGCGCGCGCCAGCGCCTGCTCGGTGTCCGCCAGCCACACGCCGCGCCCGCGCCACTCCTGCGAGACGCGGCGGATGATTTGATTCAGGCGCGAATCCACCCGGAACCGCAGGGTGTCGAAATCGCGCGCCCGCGCGAATTCCAGTCGCGCCTCCTCTCGCATGCCCAGCGCCGCGAAACATTGCCCCAGTCGAAAGTGCAGTTCGGCAGGCTGATCGTCGAGGGCGGCCGCCGATTCGAATGCCGCGGCAGCTTCGGCATGACGCCCGGCGCGTTCGAGCGTCAGCCCCGATTTCCACCGCGCATCCCAGAGCACCCGGCTGTCGTCCCCAAACCTGGCGGCGTGGAGGGATGCAAAAGGCGGGCAATCGCGCAGGTTGCAGCCCACCGTGCCCACCAGCACCCGCGCGCCGGAACGCACGCCCAGCCTGAGGATGTCGGACAGGTTGCGCTCAAAATGATCGTACACGGCGTTCATGCGCGGATCGTCCGCGCGGACCTGCTGCTTCAGGAACATCTCCATCCCCGCCCATTCGCGGGTCTGCCGAGCCGGTGCCGGGGCGCCCAGCAACTGGTCGAGACATTGCCCCAGCCGTGTCGATTTCAACGCGATGTTGGCGCGGATGAGCGGCAGGGCGGGGGATTGCGCCCCGAAAATGGTGCCGGACCCGAACGGGCCCACGACTTCATTGTTCCCCATGTAGATCACCCAGAGATCGCCGGAATAACCGGCCGCTTCGCCCGCGATGGGCAGGATGACATGGGAATTGATGGCCGTGACCGCCGTGTTGATCACCTCGATGTTCCATCCCGGGTAATGCTGGCGCAGCATCACCTGCAGGATGCGGGCAAACCCGAAAGCCGGGGCCGGATCCCCTTCCGCCGCCGATTCGCCGAAGACAAAAATCCGGAGTGTTCTCGGCGGTTTGATCGGAACAAACGCCAGCGAATGCGGGGTACGGACAAGATCCGCGGGAAAATAGCGGCGGCTGAATCGCCGGTTCTCCACCAGGCCGTTGCTGCCGGCGACAGGATTTCGAATGAAAAAATCCACCGGGTAACCGTAGCCGACGATTCGCAGCGAAATCTCCAGGAGCCCCAAAAACACGACCGGGCCTGCCAGGGCAACAATCAGCCGCAACATCCATCGGCGCCGGTTCCCGCCGGTGCCGCCCTGCGAACCCGGTTCGCCGGGATCCGCTCCCGGGCCGCCCGCAACACGGGTCGCGGATTGTCGACGAGGCTTGCCGGGTTTCATGGATTCACAGCTTAAGTCCCCGAAAACGCGCAGGCGAGGGAAGGAAGGATAAATGTTAGGATTCAGGAATAATCGGGTTGAAATGCAGGAATTCGCGCCGCCGGGCGGATCGCTGCCGGCGGTTTGCCCCTGTTTTCAGGGGCTTTGCCGGGGGTATTCCGCGCGGCAGCGGGGGGTTGTTAGCATGCCGGAAGAATTCAGGGGTTGCACCGGAAGATTTCCGAAGCGCCACCTCCTATGATGCGTGCAAATCCGCTAACCCATCCTATGACGAACTGAAACCTTGTGCCCCCGTTGTCCGCGACAGGCGGGTTGCATCAACGGAGCACTTCAACATCAAAGAATCATGATTAAAGCCCTGACTTATCAATGCGCGCGTCCGCGCACTCGCTGGCTCGCCGTGGCGGCCGGCCTGCTGGCATCAGCCACCCTGCACGCGGCCCTGCCCACGCCGCTCGCCAACCTCCGATTCGAGGAAGGCTCCGGAACGTCGACGACCAACCTGGGATCGCTGCAGGGCACCGCCTCGTTCGTGGTGTTAAACGGCTACCCCGAGTTCACCAACCTCGTCGCCACCGGCATCTATACCCCGGTGCCCAACACCGCTTCCGTCGACTTCGGCAACCTCGGCGCCCTGCAAGGCGGCCAGCAGGTGAATCTCCTCGTCAACACCAACTTTGTCGCGGACGGTTCCCTGGGAACCAACCTGGTCGGCGGATTCACGCTCTGCGGCTGGGTCAATGCACGCAGCTTGAGCGAAGGCTGGGGCGGCAACCGCATCGCCTACGCCCTCGCCAGCGACAACGGCCCGGGCTTCGACCTTGTCCAGCTCGGCAACGGCTCCCTGCGCATCGGCATCAATAGCTGGCCCGATGGCTCCGGCCCCGGACCTTACAGTTCCCCGGGCAAAATCACCGCCGACCCCGCCGCCGGCGCAGCCAACTGGGTCTTCATCGCGGTCACTTATGATCCGTCGCTCCCCAGCGGGAATCTCAAATATTTCTTCGGCGGACCGACCAACCTCGCCGCCCTGGACACGGCTTGGAACTACACCGGCGCCCCCGGTTACGGCGGCGTCATCGCCAACGCCGGGCCGCTGACGCTCGGCAATTCCGGTCCCGGCTCGTTCTTCTCCACCGGCACCGGCGCCGGCAGCCAGAGCCGCGTCTTCCAAGGGCTCATGGATGAATTCCGTGTTTACAACCGCGCCCTGACCGCGGCCGAAGTCCAGGAAGCCCAGCTCAACGGCGCCGTCCCGCCCGTCCCGGCCACCATCACCGGCCAGCCCGTGAGCCTGACCACCTTCCAGGGCCAACCCGCCACGTTCAGCGTCCAGGTCGCCGGCAGCGCGCCCATCACCTACCAGTGGCAGACCAACGGAGTGAACGTCACCGGCGCCACCAACGCGAACTTCACCATCGCCAGCACCACCACCGCCATGAGCAGCATGTCGGTGAAGGTCTTCGTCGGCAACCCCTACACGGCCACGTTTGCCAGCGACACCGTCACCCTGACTGTCCTGCCTGAGAACGGACTCAAGGTGTTCACCTCCCTCTCCGCCAGCCCGGCCAATGACGCCGGCAATCTCCAGGGCACCGGCGTGTTCGCCGTCCACGACGGCTTCCCGGTCGTGATCACCAACGTCCCGAGCGGCCCTTACGCCCCCACGGCCAACATCGGCTCGGTCAACTTCGGGACGTTCACCGACTACACCACGCAGGCTGGCGGACGGAAAGTGCAGTTCACCAACTTCGTGGGCAACGGCAGCACCATGGGGCCTATGACCGCCTTCACCATCTGCGGCTGGATCAACAGCGCCGACCTGACCAGCGGCAACGGCGGCAACCGCATCGTCTACAGCCTGGATTCCCAGAACCGCGGATTCGACCTGGTGCAACTGGCGAGCGGCAACCTCCAGCTTGGCGTCAACCAGTGGCCCGACAGCTCGCCCGCCGTCAGCTCGCCCCTGGTCACCGCTGATCCCGCGCTGGGCGCCGCCAACTGGGTGTTCTTCGCCGTCAGTTACGACGGCAGCCAGCCGACTCAGAACGTCAGCTTCTACTTCGGCACAGGCAGCCAGGCCGCGACCCTCGATTGGACCACGGATTACGCCGCGGGCACGATTGATTCGTCGGGAACCCTGGCCGTCGGCAACGCCAGCACCGCCGCGTTCTTCAGCGACTCCACCGGAACCGCCGGTGACGTCCGCTCCTTCCGCGGCGCGATCGATGAAATCCACATCTACAACAAGGTCCTGACGCTGGCGGAAATCCAGGCGGCGCAACTCGCGCCGGCCACGTCCGCCGTCATCACGCCTCCCACCCTGGCCGCCAAGGCGCAGGGCAACCAGATCGTCATCAGCTGGGTGTCCACCTCCAGCTTCCAGCTCCAGACCCGGCCGCAACTGGGCACGGGCGCGTGGGCGGATGTGGGCACGGCACCGACGGTCAGCGGCAACACCAACACGGTGACCCTGCCCGCGACCGACCCGGCCGCCTTCTACCGTCTGAAGAGCCTGTAATTGGATTGGGTATTTGGGGCACGGGACCGTTGACTCCCGGTCCCCGGGTCCGGGTAGCAGAGCAAAGGGTGAGCGATCCACAAATCGCTCACCCTTTTTGTTTAGCAGAGCCGGTAGGGCCGGCGTCCCCGCCGGCCGGTCAAATACGCGGGAGACGACCTGTCCGGCAGCCGCCAACATGAGTTGGCGGATCCCCGTTTCACAGGGGACCTTTTAACCACGGAACACACGGAACACACGAAAGGGAACACGGATCAGAACTTCATTGGTACTCCGGAGGCTGTCATACATCAACCCCACCGGGGTTGCATCACCGGCCCACCGAGCGGTTTGGTTGGCAGCCAGTCGCCAGTCGCAACTGGTGCGGATGGATAAAAAAACAGGGTCAAAAATCGCTCCATAAGGCCCAGAAACACACTAAAATATACGTAATCGACCGGGCATCAACCTCTTGCTCTGGCGAGACCAGAATGCAAATCGTTGAACCGTCACATCTGCCGGTTTTGCTCTATAACGCGCCTGAGCACCTCGGCCGGTTGGGCGTTCGTCATTTCCTCGGATGGCTCTACGAAGCACTTTCCCATATCCGACTGAGCTTTTGCCAGACCAGCACTCCACCACTCCATTGCTGCGCCCGGGCTTGCTTCGGTCGGGCTCGTTTGCTACAGATTAGGCCTGCGGCGAATGTGCTGATGGCCCACAAGGGGCCCAGATGTCGCCGCTCGGGTCGGATGCCAATGTAGCTCAGCGGTAGAGCAACGGTTTCGTAAACCGTCGGTCGCCGGTTCAATCCCGGCCATTGGCTCCAGCCTTCGCCCGATCGGGCTGCGGATGGCAGGCCAGCCTTTTCACCCATCACCCCCGCACTCCACGACTCCAACATTCCAGTTCCCCCTCAGTCTGCGTGATTCGCGTGATCTGCGGGAGCGGTTTTGTTTCCCTGCGTCCTCTGCACTTCTGCGTGAGTCAGGTCAGGGCTCGACGGAGTCTCGCCCCACCGAGGACGACGCCGGCCGCCGGAATCCGATGATCCATGGATCCCTCCAATCCAGCAATCCGCCACTCCGGTCCCGCTACTGCGGGAATCCGAAGGCATCCACGAAAGGCTGGAGTTTGGGGAGCACGGGTTCGAGGTATTTGCGGTAGCGGCGCCAGCGGCCGACGGACCGTGTATAGACCGGCTGCCGCACGTCGGCATAGGTCGGCGATCGGACCAGTTTCGTCCGGGAATGCTCGTTGAATTGCAGCAGGTCCGCGTTCCAGTCCAATCCGAGGAAATCCACCACCTTCCGGGAGCTTTGTTCCAGGTCGCCCACCACGTCGCGATATCGAATCTCCAGGTAGGGATTGTAAAGCATCGGGGCCAGCGTTTTCCAGACTGTCATCACCTGGACGTAATCCTCCGCGGCATCCTCGAGGGTGAGGTAAGCCGCACTGCCGCGAGTGAGCGGCAGGTGCGCCTGCAGGTAACAGCTCAGGACCACGTCGCGCGGATCCCGGATCGCCATCAGCAGACGCGTTTCCGGGAACACGCGCACGAACGCCGGCACCAGCGTCGTCAGGTCCGGGTTCTTGTCGATCAACGTCCGTCCCTCGATCGGTCCGCCGAGGTAACGTTTCATCAGTTCCAGATACCTGTGCCGGGAATCCGACAGGGCGCTCGCGGTGCTGTCTTCGAGCACGGAGATCATGGGATGTCCCGGGGCGAATCCGCGCGCGAGCCGGCTGCAGGCATCGGCCTGGAAGATGGAGGTTTCCTCGGCGGTGACAATGTCGGGGTGTGCATCGAGCACTTCCTGGAGCAGCGTGGTGCCGGAGCGCGGGTAACCAGCGAGGAACACCACGCGCGGACCCTGCCCCACCGTGTCGGCGGCGGCGTCGGCCCAGCGCTTGAACATTTCCCGGGACGAATGCGATTGGATCTCCAGCCGTTTCCGGCGCACTTCCTCGGCCTGGGGCCGGAGGACGGCCGCTTCCGGCTCGAGTTGCGCCTTGGCATCGCGCAGCAGGTCCATCGCTTCGTCCCATCGATTTTGACGGTCCAGATCCGCGGCGAGCTGGTAACCGGCGCGGATGCGGGTTTCGCGGTCGGGCGATTCCAGGAGCGGCCGGACGAGATTTTCGGCATCGGTCAAGCGCCGGGCCTGGCGATGGAGCCGCGCTTTGAGCAGCAGGGCGGTGGAGCAGCGGGCGTCGCGGCGGAGGGCGCGCTCGGCCAGTTCCATCGACGCGTCGAGGCGGTGCTGGCGTTCGTAGAGTTCGCCCAGCCTGACGCACAGGTCCGGCGAGGCGTCGGGATGTTCCAGCGCGAGTTGGAAATAATGCTCGGCGATTTCCGGCCGCGCGAACTCGAGCGCCTGTCGGGCAATCAGGGCCAGGGTCTCCGATTTGCGGGCCGACAGTCGAACGGCGCGCGTGAAGCAGGCGGTGGCGGATGCGTAGTCGTATCGCATCCCGTGCATGTAACCGAGCTGCAGAAGAATTCCCGCGTTGCCGGGGGCCATGCGGGAGGCTTTTTTGAGCAGGTCGACGGCCTGTTCCCCGTCCTTGCGCAGCCAGGCCTGGCGGGCGGCTTCGAGCAACGGGTCGAGCGGCTGGCGCGGTTTAAGAAAGTTAGGTTTCACGGGCAAGGTTCCTTTGAAGACTGCGGGTGACCTCCGAAATCGGCGCAAACCAGCCTGTGGAAGAGGGATTATGGCCATCCCCCGCAATGCCCGCAGACCTGTCCGATGTCATCTCAATCTTCTGCCCATGCCCGGCACAACTTACAATATGACCACAAAGAGGCGGGTTTTGTTATCGCAAAAATTGATGACATGGGGGAGGGGTGTTGAAGAGTTAAAAAGGTTAAAAGGGTTGAATGGTTGGGAATGCCGCGGACCGATTTAACTTTTTAACGGTTCAACCATTCAACCTGTCCTCAACTATCAGATGGGGACTCGCATAGCTCGTCCCTCCCGTTTTACGATTCAACGGTTTAACGATTTATCCAGGGTAAAATGCGAGGGCTCGACGGAGTCTCGCCCCACCGGGGGACGGATCGAGGACGAGGACGAGGACGAGGACGAACGCGGGTGCTTATCCAAGAATCCAACAATCCAATTATCCACCCATCCACCTGCTGCCGCTAGGCCGCGATGGCGGGGGCGTGGTGCTCGGGGTTGACGAGCATGTTGACGTCGAGGATGAGGCCGACGCGGCCGTCGCCGAGGATGGCGGCGCCGGCGAGGGCGCGGTTCTTGTGGACCATCATGTCGTTGAGATTCTTGATGACCACTTCCTGCTTATGGAGGAGGCCGTCGACGAGCAGGCAGCGGAGGCCGGCGCCGGATTGCGCCACGATGATGATGCCGTCGGTGATTTTGTCGGAGACGGGTTTGAGTCCGAAGAATTCGTAGAGCCGGAGCAGGGGGATGAGGCGGCCGCGGACGTTGACGACCTCGGCGCGGTCCTGGATGCGCGACACCATGTCGGCGGTGGGCCGGAACGATTCGCGGACAGAGAGGGTGGGGATGATGTAGCGCTCCTCGCCGACCTTGACGATGAGGCCGTCGATGATGGCGAGCGTGAGCGGCAGGGTGATTTTGAACTGGGTGCCTTTGCCGGGTTTGGACGAGATTTCGACGCGGCCGCGCAGGCGTTCGATGTTGCGGCGGACGACGTCGAGTCCGACGCCGCGTCCGGAGATGTCGGTGACTTTCTCGGCGGTGGAAAATCCGGCGGCGAAAATGAAGCCGAAGACGTCCTCGTCGCTCAGCGTGTCGCCGGGCGAGGCGAGTCCGCGTTCGACGGCCTTGGCCAGGATGCGATCGCGGTTGAGTCCGGCGCCGTCGTCCTCGATTTCGACGACGATATTGCCGCCCTGGTGGTAGGCGCGGAGGTGGAGGGTGCCGAGGGCGGGTTTGCCGGCGGCGATGCGTTTTTCAGGGGACTCGATCCCGTGATCGATCGAGTTGCGGATCATGTGGAGCAGGGGGTCGTTGAGCTCCTCGACGACGCCGCGGTCGAGTTCGGTGTCTTCGCCGCTGGTGAGCAGTTGAACTTTTTTCTGCTGCTTCGTGCTGAGATCGCGGGTGACGCGCGCCATTTTCTGAAACGCGCTCCGGATGGGCACCATGCGGAGGGACATGCCGACGCGCTGCAGGTCGCGCGTGATGCGTCCGAGATGATTCAAATTGCGGGCGAACTGCTGGCTGATGCCGGAAAGCTGGCTGACATTCTGTCCGACGAGGGACTGGGCGATCACCATTTCGCCGACGAGATCGAGAAGCGAGTCGAGTTTGCTCGTGTCCACCTTGACCAGTGACGGGCCGGTGACCGGGCGCGACTCGGTGGGCGCGTCCGCCGGGGACTTCTCGTCGGGTTCGGCCGTGGGAGCGGGAGCTGTGCTGGATTGATGGATCGCTGGATTGATGGATGACGCTTGCGCGGCAGGCGTTGCGCTGGTGGTGGAATCGATCATGCGCCGCACGGAGGCTTTGAGTTGCTCTGTGGGGATGAGGATGGGGGCGAGCGGGGTGTTGCCGCTGACCTGGGCTTCGATTTCATCCAGGAACTTCTTCAACACATCCCGGCCGCGCAGGATCAGGTCGATGACCTCGCGGTTGATGGCGAGTTTATGCTGGCGGGCGAGGTCGAGGAGCGATTCCAGGACGTGCGCGAGCAAATTGATGGGAGTGAGATTCAGGAATCCGGCGCTGCCTTTGAAGGTATGGAACGCGCGGAAGATGGTGTTCAACATCTCGGCATCGTCCGGGCTGTTTTCCAGGACCAGCACGCCCTGTTCGATGTTGTCGAGGTGCTCGCGGGATTCGGTCAGGAATTCCTTGAGCAGATCGGCGTCGTCGAGGTTGAGCGAGAGCGGCGCGTCGGCGGCGGGCGCGGTGGGTGCCGGGGAGGAAGCCGGACTGGATTGTTGGATGACTGGATGGTTGGATTCCGGGTGGGCAGGAGGCGCTTTGGGAGATGCCGGTTGCAGCCAGTGTTGGAGTTGATCCAGGAGCGCGTTCAGTGCGGTGACGTCTTCGGCGGTGAAATCCTTGCCCGACTCGATGATGACGACGGTTTTATCCCAGGCCTGGGCGCAGGCCGTGTGGATGTTGGCGAACTCGGGTTTGCCGGCGGTTTCGTCGCGGATATTCCCGAGGAGATCGAGGATGGGGAACTGGCCCTGGTTGGAACCGGCTTGCGCCGAGATGACTTCCATGCCCAGGGAGTCGATTAATTTGCCCAGACGTTGCGAATTGCTCATGCGTGCGGGTTGTTGGCGCGCAAGTGTGTATCGGCACACGCGGGCGGCACTTTACAGCATTCTCTGGGAGGGTGAACCACGGATGAACACAGATCGACACGGATAAGGGGAGTTGACGCGAATTGACGCGAATTGTCGCTAATTTCGTGATGAGGCAGGCGCTGACTTTGTCTCTGAACCACACCGTCGCGATCCTGTGGCAAACTGATTCTGACAGAATGAACAGAATGGACGGAATGTTCCCGCTGATCGCGACTGGGGACATATTCTGACCATTCTGTTCATTCTGTCAGATTCAGGAATTCGCGTTCATTCGCGTCAATTCGCGTCAAGTCTTTCATCCGTGTTTATCAGTGTTGATCCGTGGTTAAAATTGGCGGGGCAAATTCAGCCGGGTCGCGGCGGGAATTGCCGGTTTGGTGGCGGCCCCGGTCGCGGTTTGTCAAGTTGAGTTGTTGTAGGATCCTCGGAATCAGAGAGATCTGCGGACCCGGCAATCCTGTCCGGGGTGGTGGCATACCCGTTGCTGAAGGGCCGCTCGGCATGAAATGCGTTAATATGAACGAGACAGAACTGCTTGAGGCGCCCGCGTCGTGCTGCGTGCGGCTGCCGATGGGATTGCTGGGGTTTGAGCAGATCAAGGAGTATCTGCTCGTTTCCAACGCCGCCGAGGAGCCGTTTCGCTGGTTGCGAGTGAAGGATAATCCGGCCCTGGCCTTCGTCGTGGTGGATCCTTTCCTGGTGTTTCCGGAGTATCACCCTGACATCCCGAACATGGATGTGGAATTTCTCGGCCTGGCCTCGCCGGCCGATGCGATGCTTTACAGCATTGTGACGCTGCACGCGGGAGGGCGCGCCACATTGAACCTGAAGGGCCCCGTGGTGATCAATCGCAGCACGGGGCTTGGCAAACAGGTCATTATCGCCAACGCCGCGAGTTATTCCGTGCAGCACCCGCTGCCCGAAGCCGAAACCACCGCCTGATTTCAACCCCACGCCATGCTTATCCTTTCCCGCAAATCCAGCGAGAGCATCGTGATCGACGGGCGCATCCACGTGAAGATCGTTCGCGTGGAGGGCGACGTCGTCAAAGTGGGGATCCTGGCCCCCGCGGATGTTCCCGTGCACCGGTTGGAGGTGTATGAGGAAATCCAGCGTTGCAACAAGGAAGCGTTGACGCACCAGAGCGCGCCGCTGCCCAAGCTGCCGATCCGCAAGAAAACCAAGGCGACCGCTGTCGCCGCTCCTGGCGCTCCCGCCGCCCCGGCCGCGCCTGCCGCGAAATGATCATTTCCAACGCCAACCTGCCGCAGTCGTCCGCCGAAGCCCTCCAGCTTCGCGCGGCCGGACTCCGCAAGTCGCTCGCGCAGCTCGGCGCCGCGTCGGCCCAATCCTCGAAAGGCACGGCCGCGATCGACGACAGCGCCGCATCGGACTCCGTCCGGCGCCACGAGCGTCACCAGGAGCTCGATTCCGCCGAGAGCAACATTTCCGCCGCGATGTCCCTCACCCAGACCCAGCAATCCTACCTGGGGGATGTTTCGAAGGCGCTCCAGCGCATGGGCGAACTCGCCACCGAGGCGCAGTCGCCGACAACTTCCGACGCGCAGCGCGCACAATTTCAGGCCGAATATTCCCAGTTGGGCTCGTCCATCACAAACGTCTCAACCAAGAACTTTAATGGCCTGAACCTCTTCACCGGCGCCACCCTCCAGGTGTCCGTCGGATCCGACGGCTCCACGCTGTCGCTCCCGGGCGTGGACCTGGGCGCCGACGCCTACACGGCGGCGGTCGACGGCGACCTCGGATCGGCAGAGTCCGCGCAATCGGCGTCGGACCGGATTCAAACCGCGCTGGGGCAGGTGTCGGCCGATGCGGCGACGCTCGCGGGGAACGATTCTCAACTGAAGGCGATGGCCGATCAACTGGCCGTGGGTCGTCAGAATCTGCATGCGGCGGGCTCCGCGATTCACAGCGCGGCTGCGGCCGAGCAATCCATGAATTTCGCCAGCGAAAGCATCCTGAAGCGGTCGGAGGCCGCGATGCTTGCGCAGGCCAACGCGCAGCCGGAAGCCGCTCTGCGGCTGCTGCCGTAACAAGTGTCCAGCGTTTTTGCGTCCGTCCAAAGGACGGGGACCGCTGGCTCCTTCCAACGGGCGGGTCGAGGCAACTCGGCCCGCCCGGTCATAAGGAATTGATCGTCGGTGAACCCGGGCGGCGGGGCAGGTTCACACAGCCAGCCTGCCCGGAGGCCCAATTGCAGATGGTTGGCGGATGAATCAACACGAACATTTTTCTTCGGCAGAATCCGGGTCCCGCAACCCGCTCCACATTCTCCGCGCGCCGGTTTTTCCCGCATGAGCAGCCTCACGCCTCAACAACGGGTCGTCGTCGTCCTCGGCATGCACCGCAGCGGCACCTCCCTGCTCGCCAATTTGCTCACCGCACTTGGCGTCGATCTCGGTGACAATCTCCTTCCCGCCGACGCCGGCAACCAGGCCGGTTACTGGGAGCAACAGGATATTTTCCAAACGCAGGACGAGATGCTCAAGCGTCTCGGACGCCAGTGGAGCGGGCCGTCCGGCTCCCTGCCGCTGCCGGCCGACTGGTGGCGCCTCCCCGAGGTCGCCCCGTTCAAGGAACGGCTGATTTCCATCGTTCGATCCGAGCTTTCCCGCGCCCGCGGCACCTGGGGTTTCAAGGATCCGCGCACGTCCCGGACGCTGCCGTTGTGGAAGGAAATTTTCGCCGAACTTCGACTCGACCCGGTTTACATCCTCGCCGTCCGGGATCCGCAAAGCGTCATCGAATCGGTGTCGCTCCGGGACGAGATCCCCGCGTCGCGCGCCGAGCTGCTCTGGCTGCTGCACAACCTGGACTCGGTTCGGGACGCGGGCGGCAAACTGGGCGCCGTTGTCGATTACGACCGCTGGTTTTCTCATCCGCGCGAACAGGCGCAGGCCGTCGCGCGCGCTCTCGGAACGCCCTGGCCCGACGACGACCGCGCGCTGCTCGATGCCGTGCGCGGACGCATCCGACCCGACCTCCGCCATTATCAAAGCCCCCGCCCGCTGTCGCTCCCGTTCACGGGCGAAACCTACCAGGTGCTGCTCCGCGCTGCCGACGAGGGCCGGCTTCCGCAGGGTTTGAACCGGCTCGACGACGCCGTCCGCCAATCGCTCGCGCTGTGCGCGCCGTGGTGCGAGTCGCTGTCCGAATTCATGCGCCCCCGCTTCGCGCCGCAGTTCCGGTTCGTCGAACACTTTCCCGAGGCGCGCCTGGAATCCGTCGGTTCCACCGCTCAATCCGCCGTCTGGGACGTTACGTTGGACGACGTGGTCAGTCCTTCGCTCTTCCTGCATCCGCCCGCGCGGCTGTTTTATCGCGTGGCCGACGGCCGCTGTGCGCGGTTGTCCTTCGCTGTTTGCATGCATCCGGATGTTTGGACCAAACCCCAGTCGGGCGGGTGCGAATTCATTGTGACCGTGAACGGCGCGGTGTATTCGAGCGTCACGCTGGACCCTGTGAATCAGCCGGCCGACCGGCGCTGGCACGAATTCGATCTGGCGATTCCGGCGAGCCCGACGGGTTCGCACGAAGTGATTTTTGAGACGCGGTCGCTGGGTCATTCCTTCGATTCGCGCTGGGCGATGTGGCGCGACCCGCGGATGACGTGGGAATCGCCGGCGCCTGTGGCGGCCGCTCCCGCCGAGCCGGGCCGGGCTGCGATCCCGCGTTTTCCGGAACCGGCGCTGCCGGCGCTCCCGCGGCCGGTGGCCGCCGCAGTGCACGCCTGCGGATCGTTCGACGCCGAGGACCTGAAGCGTTCCGCGCGGAGCCACCTGGCCGCCGGGAACCACGAAGCCGCCCGGGCCGAATGCCGCCGCGTGCTGATGGATAATCCGGCCGACCGCGCCGCGCTGGCGCTGCTGGCCGAGTGCCATTTCGACATATCGACCGTTGCCGGGAGTGCAACTTCAAGACGCACAGACACGAGGGCTTATGGGTAATTCGCAAGTGACAGGTCGGGCAGCTGGCACCATCGATCCCGCTTCGCGCGGGTTCAATCCCGGGGATCCGGGCCGGGCTTCCGCGGCGGACGCCGCGCGCGCCGGGCGGCGTCCATCGGGGACCTGTTATTCCGGGTTCAACGTGGGCGGCGCCGACTGGCCCCGGCAGGAGCTGAAGGACATCCAGGATCCGCAGGAGCGGCTGCGGCAATTGCGGCAGGTGGGATTCAAGGAAGCGCGGCTGGTGCATGAATCCGGCGGCAATCTTCTGCGCACCTTCATTGCGTTTTGCAGCATGGGCGTGTTCGAGCCGTGGTTTCACGAATTCTGTTACGCCGAAAAGGAGCCCATTTGCAAACTCACTCCGGAAGTCCAGTTGGAACGGCTGGATCGCGTGGCCGCCTGCCTGGCCGAAGCCGAGAAGGCGATTCCGGAGGGGCTCAACGCGGCGCGAAAGCCGCTGAACTGGGGGCTCTACGACGCGTATTACGCCGGGATCCAGGATTTCAACAAGACCCTGTCCGATCCCGCCGAGCGCATCCGCGTCCTGCTGACGCTCGTGGAACATCCGCCCCGGCTGTTGATCGAATGTCCGAGCCGCGCCGCGCTGGGCGGGCGCAAGTATTCGTTTGGCACACTTTGGGAAAGTTACAATCGCGTCCTCGGCCTGTTTGTGAACCGCGTTCTCGCCCGCTACGCGTTTCCCGGGACCGAATCCACCCAGGCCATCGGCGGCCCGGTGGTGACGTCGTTCGAGTTCATCAACGAACCCGATTACACCTGGCTGCCCGACGAACAGCGCATCGAGCGATCGTTGAATCCGCAGGCGTGCGCGTGCGACAAATACCTGACCGAGCTGCACCTGCCGCAGATCCCGCGTCATGATCTTCCGAACAAGCCGGTCCGGCCGGCGCCGTGGGGATTCCAGGAGCAGGATCTCGACAGCGCATTTGCCCCGGACACGCCGGTGCTGGAATTTCGCTGGGGTGCGAAGTTCGATTTGTACGTGCAATGCTTTGCCGACCTGCACGAGCGGCTGTCGCGCGAAGTGGCGGACGCCATGGCGCGCGCCGGCGTCGAGCTGGACCTTGTCACGGGCAGCGTCACTCACACGAACATCGACTGGCTTGTCCGGATGCACCGGGCCAACCCGGACACCTTCCGGCATTGCAACAAAATCGGGATTCATCCGTATCACTGGCCGCGGCACGACATCTGGGACAAGACGTTTGTGTCGAAGCAGGATTTATCCGGCTGGCGCGAGGCGAACCCGCGCCGGTTTGCATCGGAGTACTGCAAGCAGTTCAATTTTCTCGAGCAGCTGGCCGCGTTCGTGAAGTGCGGCGATGGAGTCTCCAGCCACGGCCTGGCGGGGAAGGGGATTTGGATCACCGAATTCGGGATCGGCTCGAAGAAGCTCTGTCCGGCCAACCACGACGCGCGTCACAACACGCGGCTGTTCATTTATCCGCGGCGCGAGAGGCCGCCGGCGGAGATTGTGGCGGCGGTGTGGGAGGACATTTACGACGCGTTTTTGCGGCAGGTGGACGCGGAATACCTGGCGCGGAATTCCGTCGAGGCGCTGCTGTTTTACACGCTGCGCGAGGGCTTCATCAGTCATTCGTCGGACGATTGCCACAGTAATTTCTCGATTTACCTCAGCGACGGCACGCCGCGGCTGGCGGAGCCGACGTTGAGTGGACTTACCGGGTTGCTGCGCAGCCTGGCCCGCCGTGAAACCGCAAAACCTATGAATACAACTCTGACTGAGAGTTCACCCAAGACCCTGGAACATTTCCCGGGAATGACCAGTGTGGCTGAGCGGCAGTATTTGCGCGACTACGCCGAGAACCAGTTCAACGGCGACGGCGAAATCGTGGACCTCGGCTCCTGGCTCGGCTCGCTGACCGTGCCGCTGCTCCAGGGCCTCGCCCGAAACCCGCGCCCCGGCTGCCCGCGCAAGGCCGTCCATGCCTACGACATTTTCATCTGGCAAAAATGGATGGATCCCTACCAGGAAAACCCGCTGATCCAGGGCCGCTACCAGGACGGCGACAGTTTCCTGCCCGAATTCCTCCGGCTGGTGCAGCCGTGGGATGCCAACCGCTCGCTGCTGGTCTACGCCGGCGACCTGTGCAAGATCGGATGGCAGGGGCTCCCGATCGAATTGCTGGTCGTGGACGCGATGAAAGCGTGGGAACTGGCGGATTACATTGTTCGCAATTTCTATCCGCACCTGATCGAGGGCAAGAGCACGGTGTTCCACCAGGATTACTGCCATTTTTACGAATACTGGATTCACCTGATCCAATACCGGCTCCGGAATCATTTCGAACTTATCGCCGACCTACCCGCGTCGGCCGGCGTGGTGTTCAAATACACGCGCCGCATCGATCCCGCCGTGCTCGCGCAGAAATGGAATGACGCGGCGTTCACGGACGAGGAAGTCGAGGCGGCGTTCGGTTATTCGCTGGACATCGTCAAGGACCGTTCCAAGCACGTGATGCTGCACGCGGCGAAGGCGTTTGCCTATTTGTCGCGGAACAACCCGGACCAGGCGCAGATGACCATCCTGTCGGCGATCTCCTCCGGGTTCCGGCTCGAAGGCGAATTGAAGACCGTCTCCGAAATGATCGCCGCCAAGCAAGCCGGCCGCGAACCCGGCTCCGTCCTGCAACCCGCCTCCCGCAACGGCCAGGCTTCCCGGATCCCGTCCCGGACCGCCGCGGTTGAATCGCCGCTGGAAAGACTCATCGAACAGGCCGCCACCGCCTGCCAGCAGGGAAATCTCGTCCAGGCGAGCCAATCCTTCGCCGCCGCCCGGATGCACCCGGCCACCCGCGGGGCCGACGCGCTCGCCCTGGGTCATATCGCTTTGAACATCGGCGATCTCCCGGCCGCGGTCGATTGCTTCGGCAAAGCCATCCGGCTCGACCCGAAGGAATCGATGACCTACGCCAGCCGCGCGCTTGCCTTGCAGTTAATGCAGCGATCCGAGGAAGCCGCGAAAGACGCCGCGCAGGCGCTCCAGTTGAATCCGTCCGATCTCGTCGCCCTGAAAGTCTTCGCCCGGATCCAGCTCAACGCCGGGCGCGCCGCCGAGGCTCGCGATCTTTGCCGGAAAATCCTGGCTCTGGCCCCGGCCGATCCGGATGCGAAGGTGATGGCCGAAGAAGCCGGTTCGTTGTCAGGGCTCGACGGAGTCTCGCCCCAACAGGGCAGCGCCGCACCGGCCCCGTCGGCGCCGGCCGCTTTGTTTGGCGCGCCGCCCTCGGCCCCGCCGCCCGCGCCCATTCCCGCCGAAGCGCTGCTGGAACCGACCGATGCCCAAATCGGCAACGTGCTCGATTCGTTCCTGGCCCGCGTGGGATTCCGCAAGCTGCAGAAGCTCGGTTATCACTTGCAGAAAAACGATTACTATTCACCGCTGAACGACTGTGATTTCCTGGAATCGAACCAGGATCTCTGGAATCGGCCGGACGAATTGTCGGCGATCGACTGGCGGCTGGACGATCAACTGTCGGTCGCGCGCGAAGCGGCCCGGTTCGTCAGCGAACTGCGCGACGTGCCGGTGACGCCGCCGGTGGATCACTCGGCGTACGGCTGGAAAAACAACTTCTGGGAAAACAGCGACGCGCTCGTTCAATACGGTCTCGTCCGCTCCCGCCGTCCGCGGCGTTATGTCGAGGTCGGCTGCGGCTGGTCCAGCCTGCTCCTGAAGCGCGCCCTGGAACACAACGCCGCCGAAGGCCGCCCGGCCCAGGTCACCCTGGTCGAACCGTATCCGAATTTCGCGATCTTCAAACATCTGCCCAAGGACTGGGAAATTCATCGCACCATTCTCCAGCGGACGCCGTTTGAAGTCTTCGAGCGGCTCGAGGCGGGCGACGTGCTGTTCTACGACGGATCGCATTGCTCCAAGATGGCGAGCGATGTGAACTGGTTTTTCTTCAAGATCCTGCCCCGGCTCAAACCCGGCGTGCTCATTCACATTCACGACATCTTTTTGCCGGGCGAATACCCGCCGCCGTGGGTGTTCGAACGCGGCCAGACCTGGAACGAACAATACCTGCTCCAGGCGTTCCTGATGCACAATTCCGCCTACCGCATCCTGATCGCGAACCGTTACCTGTTCTACAAACGGCAGGCCGATCTGGAACAGATGTTCGACCGCATCCAGCCGGTTCACGGCAGCTCGTTCTGGCTGGAGAAAACCGCTGCGGGAATTCATGGAACTCAATTGAACCACGCGTCGGAAACCTTCCCGACCCCGGCCAGGAACGGCTCCGCGTCCAACGGCGCCCTGTCTTCCGTCGTCCAGTCCGCGGTCCAGCCCGGCCAGTTGCAGTCCGCCATCGAGCAAGCCGTGGCAGCCTGCAGCGCGGGCGACCTCGCCACGGCCCGCACAATCCTCGACCAGGTCCGGTCGGTGAAACCGGGTTGTTGCTCGGAAGCATTGACGATGGGTTACGTCGCCCTGAATGTCGGCGACACGCGCCTGGCGCTTTCCTGGTTCACGGCGGGTGTGGCGCTCGATAAAACCCAGGCGTTCGCCCATTCGAGCCGCGCGCTCGCGCTTCAATTGCTTCAGCAAACCCACGAAGCCCGGCGCGACGCCGAAACGGCGCTGAAACTCGATCCAAACGACACCGTCGCGCTCAAGGTTCTCGCCCGGATCAGCCTCAACGAACGCCGCATGGCCTACGCCCAGGCCTATTGCCGGCGGGTCCTGGCGCTCGATCCGCAGGACCCGGATTGCAAGCGGATGATGCTGGAGAGCGAATCCGCCCATACCGCGGTCGCCGCCCCTGAATTGCCGCCCGCGACCCAGGTCTGGGCCACGCCGGCCTCGATCCAGCCGCCGGCGCGCCCGGTCGAACTCTCCGCCGGCTTGAAGAAGCTCGAAGGGCTCGCCGGCGATTACGCTACCCGGACCGAGACCTGGCAATCGCTGGGTGTTGAACACCTGATGCAGCAGCTCGTCGTGGGCGAATTTCAAAAGCCGATCGAAATCTTCCCGCACCCGGCGCCGGTGCCCGCGGGCAAGGACGGTTTCCCCGTGCCGCCGCCGGAGCTGACGATGGGTTACGGCGCGGGCAACACGGACATCTACCTGTCCTGCGGCCGCAAATCCTACGAGATCATCACCGGCCTCGCGCGCAAGCACCAGGTGGAGCTGAACGCGGGGGACAAGGTTCTCGACTGGGGCGGCGCCGCGGGCCGCGTGGTCCGGAACTTCAGCGAGGAAGCCAAACGCGGCGTTGAAGTGTGGGGTTGTGACGTTCACGCGCCGTCGATCCAGTGGGCGCAGAAGCACCTGTCGCCTCCGTTCCGGTTTTTCAACAGCTCGTGCCTGCCGCACCTGCCGTTCCCGGAAAACACCTTCAAGTTCATCTACGCCTTCTCCGTGATGACGCACCTGAACACGCTGCGCGACCTCTGGCTGCTCGAACTCAGCCGCGTGCTGCGCCCGGACGGTTGCTGCATCCTGACCATCCACGACGAAAACACCTGGACCTGGTTTCGCGAACGCGGCATGCCCGGCTGGATGCCAAAGGAACTTCAATCGCTGCCTGAAATGCCCGGTGAATGCGTCGAAATCCGCGGCAGCCGCTGGGAGCATTGCTACACCTTCTTCCATTCAAATTACATCCGCCGCAACTGGGGCCGCTATTTCGAGATCCAGGAAATCGTGCCCTGCGCCGACCTTTACCAGGCTGCCGTGATCCTCAAGAAACGCCGCTAAAATATGAGCAACGAACCCCGCCAACCGCTCGCGCCCGCGCCGGCCCTTCCGGTCCAATCGGGACTCAAGCCGGATCGGCCCCTGCGCGTCTGCATCGCCAGCCACGACTTCGTCGGCCCCGTCCGCAACGGTGGCGTCGGCACCGCGTTTACGTCGCTCGGCGAAGCGCTCGCCGCGGCCGGACACGAGGTCACGCTGCTGTTCCTCGCGGGCAATTGGTGCGAAAACAAAACGCTCGATCATTGGATCCAGTATTACGCGAAGAAAAACATCCGGTTCGTGCCCATGCCCGAAAGCGGGCTGCGACTGGACACGCATTGGTATCTCGCCAAAGCCTACGAAGCCTATCTCTGGCTGAAGCGGCAGCAGTTCGATGTCATCCATTTCTCGGAATGGAAAGGCCCGGGCTTTTACACGCTGCAAGCCAAGCGCCAGGGGCTCGCGTTCGACAAGACGCTGCTGTGCGTCCACACCCACGGCCCGACGCTGTGGCACAAGCTGAGCAACGCCGAATACGTCACCCAGCCGCTCGACCTCGAGACGGATTACATGGAACGCACCAGCACGCGGCTCGCCGAGGTGCTCGCCAGCCCGAGCCAATACCTGCTCCGCTGGATGAATGAGCAGGGATACCAGGTGCCGGCCGAAACGTTCGTCCAGCCGTATGTCCGGCCCGCCACCGCCCGGAAGCCCGTAGCCGACGCCGACCGCGTTCATCGCATCAACGAGTTCGTTTTCTTCGGCCGGCTCGAAGTGCGCAAGGGGCTCGTGCTCTTCTGCGACGCGCTCGACCAGCTCAAGAACGATCCGCGCCTGCGCACCGTGACGATCACGTTCCTGGGCAAGGTGGACAAGATCGGCGAACGCAGCAGCGCCGACTACCTGGCCGACCGCGCGAAGTCGTGGCCGTGGAAATGGCAGATCATCTGCGACCGCGACCAGGCGGGCGCGATGGATTATCTGCAAGGGCAGGGGCGCCTCGCGCTGTTGCCGTCGCTTGTCGACAATTTGCCGAACACCGTCCTGGAATGTCTCGGTGCGAAGATTCCGTTCCTAGCCAGCGACGCCGGCGGGATCCCGGAGATGATTGCCGCGGACGACTTGGCGGCGACGTGTTTTCCGCTGCGCGCCCGCGCGTTTGCGGAACGGTTGCGCCAGGTGGTGGCCGCCGGATTGCGCCCCGCGCGCCCCGCGGTGGATCCGCAGGGAAACGAAATTGCCTGGGTGCAATGGCACGAAAACCGGCTGCACGCGATGCTGACCGCGCCCGCGGCGCCTGCCGTGCCGGCCAAACCGCTGCCGCTGGTCAGCGTCTGCATGTCGCACTGGAACCGGCCGCATTACCTGCGGCAATCGCTCGCTTCGATCGAGAAGCTCGATTATCCGAATTTTGAACTCGTGCTGGTCGACGACGGCAGCACGCAGCCGGAAGCGATCCAGCTCATCGAGGAATTGACGCCGAAGTTTGCTGCGAAGAACTGGCAGCTCATCCGGAACCCGGAAAACAAGTATCCCGGCGCCGCCCGCAACATCGCCGCCCGCCATGCGCGCGGGGAATACGTGATGTTCATGGACGACGACAATTGCGCGAAACCGCACGAGCTTTCCACGTTTGTGAATGTCGCGCTGCGCACCGGCGCGGACATGTTGACGTGCTGCCTGGACATGTTCAGCGGCGACGCGGCGCCCGAGGACGGGCTGGCCCCGAAGGCGCGTTGGGTGTTCCTGGGCGACGCCGCGGCGGCGGGCGCGATCCGGAATTGTTTCGGCGACACCAATTCGCTGATCCGGCGCGAAGTGTTCCTGGCACTGGGTGGATTTCACGAAGACTGGGGTGTCGGTCACGAGGACTGGGAATTGTTCGCGAAAGCCGTGTTGAAAGGTTACAAGCTCGAAGTGATCCCCGAGGCACTGGCGTGGTACCGATTGAACGACACCGAGCAGACGGTGAATCGGAAGACGCCGCTGCACGCCAATCACATGGCCAACATCCGGCCCTACCTCGACGCCGTGCCGCCGGAGCTCCGGCAGCTCGTGCTGCTGGCGCAGGGACAATCGATGGCGAAGACCAATGAGGGACTTAAACTGGACAACGCCTACGCCAAGGCGAGCATCGCATGGAAGACCAAGTTTGAAGCCGGGCGCACCCTGGTCGTGTTGAGCCACGCGAAGGCCGGAGTCCGGCTGATGCTCGACGCGTTGAAAGTGGCCGAAACCAGCAACGTCCCGCTCGCGATTCTCGAAGCGCTGCTCGAAGTCGGAGCCGAATTGCGATCGCTCGACCCGAGCAACGCGCGCCAGACCCTGCAGCTCGCCAAAAAGCTGGCCGAAGCTCTCCGCATCCCCGCCCAGACCCTCCAGGCGCAACGCCTGCTCGACGAAATGTCAGGGAAATCCGGCAGCCAGGGCGAAGCGCGGACCAAGCCAGGGCTCGACAGAGTCTCGCCCCACCAGGGCAGCCCGAAGGAATCCATTAATCCACCAATCCATCAATCCACTTTCTCTCCCCGGGTGTCGATCGTCATTCCTACTTTTAACAAACTGGAGTTCACGCGGCGCTGCCTGGAATCGATTGCGCAGCACACGCCGGCCGGTTTGTGCGAAATCATCGTCGTCGATAACGGATCCACGGATGGCACGGTGGAATTTCTGAAGTCAGAGGAAGCTGCCGGGCGTCTCCGCGCTTTGATCAACGGGAAGAATCTCGGTTTCGCCAAGGCCTGCAATCTCGGCGCCAAGGCCGCGCGCGGCCGCTGGCTGCTGTTGCTGAACAACGACACCGAAGCCCGCCCGAACTGGATCGAGCCGCTCCTGCGCACCGCGGAACAGGATCCGCGCGTCGGCGCGGTGGGATCCAAGCTGCTCTTCCCCGACGGCACCCTGCAGCATGCGGGCGTTGTCCTTCTCAACGATGAACCGCACGACGATCCGCTCCTGGCGCGGCACGTGTTCCACGGCGAACGCGGCGATCTGCCGGATGCCAATCGCCCGATGATTTACCGGGCGCTCACCGCCGCCTGTTTGCTGGTCGATCTGCCGCTGTTCCTGGAGATCGGCGGGTTCGACGAGGAATTCTACAACGGCTACGAGGATGTGGATTTGTGTTTCCGAATCCAGGCCGCCAACCGGCTGCTGGTCTACCAGCCCGAAAGCGTGCTGACGCATTTCGAATCGCAGAGCGGTCCGGAACGATTCCGCCAGGCCCGGCAAAACATCGCCCGGCTGCACGGAAAGTGGCTCAAATCGGCCGAAGCGGATTACAGCATCAATGCCGTCGGCAAAGTGGCGCGATCCCCGAAATGCCGCATCGCGGCCTACACCGCACCGGCCGCGGCGGCGAACGATCGCTGCGCCGCGTCGATCATCATTCTCGCGTTGAACCAGGCTGCCGACACCCGGCTGTGCCTGGAAAGCATCGCCGCGAACACGCCTCTGCCGCATGAACTCATCCTGGTCGACAATGGGTCGACCGACGGCATCCCGGCGCTGTTCCGCGAATGGCAATCGCGCCATCCGCGCTGCAAGGTCATCCGCAATAAATCCAATCGCGGCTTCGCGGCCGGCAATAACCAGGGCCTTTCCATCGCGCGCGGCGACAACGTCGTGCTTCTGAACAACGACACCGTCCTCACCGCCGGCTGGCTCGAAGGCATGTTGCACGTGCTCGAATCCCACCCGGACACGGGCGTGGTTGGGCCCGTGTCGAACCGCGTGTCGGGTCCGCAGCTCGTCACGGAAATCGGTTACCAGGATCTCTCGGGTTTGCCCGCGTTCGCCGCGGAATGGTTCGCCAAATGCCGAGGCCAATCGTTTGAGATCAATCGCGCCGTCGGATTCTGCCTGCTCGCCAAACGCGCCGTCATCGAGGCGATCGGCGGACTCGACGAGCAGTTCGGGTCGGGCAATTTCGAGGATGACGATTTCTGCATTCGCGCACGGCTCGCGGGCTACAAGATCCGGATCGCGAAGGATGTGTTCATCCATCACACCGGCAGCCAGACGTTCAAGGGCGCGCGGATTGATTATCAACAGGCGATGCTGCGGAACTGGAAATTGTTCCGGACGAAATGGCATTTGCCGCCGGACGTCGCGCTGGAGCGGGGTTACCCGGTCCCGGCGCAATTGCCGCAGGGCACGGCGTTGAAGCTGCCGTTGCCGTCACTTTCTCTGAGCCACCAGGAAGCCAGTCCAGGGACCTGGGAGGAAGCCCGCCGCGCGTCCTCCGCGCCGGCTGCGGCTCCGCTCAATGCGCCCCCGGTTGCCAGCCTGGGTTCGCTCGACGAAGCCCGCGCCTGTTTCGGACGGCGCGAGTTTGCACGCGCCTGGGAATTGTCGAGCGCCGCGCTCCAGGTCCGTCCGTTCCATCCGGACGCCTGGCTCCTCCTGGCCGAGATCGCCCTGGCAGGGGGCGACTCCAATTCCGCCCGTCAGTGCGCCCACCAGGCGCGCGACCTCGTTCCCGGCTGGAAAGCCGTCAAACAATTCCTCCAGAAACCTCTGAAGGGAAATACCCGCCCGGACTGGCTGAAAATTCCCACGCCGCCCGCCGCGCCGCGCCTCACGGTCTGCGTCATCACGAAGAACGAGGAGAAATTCATCGAAGCCTGCCTGAAATCCGTCCGGCCCATCGCCGACCAGATTGTCGTCGTGGACACCGGTTCAACGGATCGCACGGTGGAGATCGCAAAATCGATCGGCGCTGAAGTGCACGCGTTTGCGTGGTGCGACGATTTCAGCGCGGCGCGAAACGCGGCACTGCAGCACGCGCGGGGCAACTGGGTGTTGATGCTCGATGCCGACGAGGAATTGCCCGCCGCCGAACATGCGCATTTGAAATCGGATTTGAAACAGGCCCAATCCATGGGCCTGCGGCTGCCGCTGGTGAACGCCGGCCAGGAATCCGAGGGCCGCAGTTTTGTGCCGCGCCTGTTCCGCAACGCGCCCGGGTTGTTCTACCAGGGCCGCATTCACGAGCAGCTTTTCCCGAGCCTGCTGCCGCTGTGCAAGGCGTGGTCGCTCGACACGCGCCTCGGCACCGCGCAGATCCTGCATCACGGTTATTCGAAGGAACTCGTCGCCGATCGCAACAAGATCGAACGCAACCTCGCGCTGTTGAAGAAGGCGCTCGGGGAACAGCCGGACGACGCCAACCTCGTCATGAACCTCGGGTTGGAGACGGTGCGATCGGGCGATCTCAAGACAGGTGTCGGCTATTACCTGCAGGCGTTCCGGTTGCTGTCGCTGCAACCGCCCGCGGATGTGGTTCCGGAATTGCGCGAAGTGTTGCTCACGCAGCTCACCTGCCATTTGTATAAAGGCTGCGCGCACGAGGAAGTCGTCAACGCCCTGACATCGCCGCTGGCGAAAAACGGCGGACTCACCGCGTCGCTCCATTACGCGCTTGGCCTGGCTTATTTCGAACTGGGCCGATACAGCGATTCGGCGGAGGAGATGCGGCATTGTCTCACGACGCGCGGAAAACCGGCGCTGTCGCCGATCAACACCGATATTCTTACAGCCGCGCCCCATCATTGCCTGGCAATCAGTTTGTCGAAACTAGGCGATGTTGATGGGGCCGAGAAGGCGTTCCAGGCGGCGTTCAAGGAACCCGGCCGGCAGGATGAGATCCGGGTGGATTACGCCCGGTTCCTGGCAGGGCAGGGCCGCGCGCTCGATGCGTTCCAGCAACTGCACGGCATCGTCAGCCGAAACGCCGGCCACGCGGCCGCATGGCGTTGCGGCGGCGAACTCGCGCTTTCCAAACCCGAGTTTCTCGATTTTGCAGTCGATTGGACCGGCGAAGCCATCAAGTTTCTGCCTGAAGACCCGGTGATCGTCGCGCAGCGCGCGGAAGTGCTGCTGCTCCGGCAGGACATCGCGGGCGCCAAGCCGCTCTGGGAACGCGCTTGCAACGGCACGCGCCCGCCGCGCGCGCTGGCAGCCGTCATTCTGTGCTCCGCGGCCGAATCCGGGTCCGCTCCCGCCACCCGCGACAACGCCGAGGAAATCGCCACCAGCCGGGCGTTCCTGGAATGGTATCAGCGCCTGGTCAACGCCGGCGCGAACGATACCGTGCTGAAACTGAACTCGCGCGTGGACGCCTTCCGCGGATCGCTGCCCACCGCCGCGCAACTCCTCGATTCCGCGCTCGCCGAGGCTGCGAAAGCGGCCTAGTTCGGGAGGGACGGCGTCCTCGCCGTCCCAAAACCAAATTCAATCCGTCAAGATGGGGCCCGCGGGGACGCCGGCCCTCCCGTTGAAATCGTTTCTTCTCGCCAGCGCCGATTGCCCGGAGCATTTTGGCCCGTGCACCGTCCAACAGGAGCGAAACTATGAAACTACTGTCGTTGATCGCCTCGCCGCTGCTGTTTGCCTTCCTTGCGGTCGCCGCCCCGGATTTCCAGTCGGTTCGCACCGAGGCCGAGCGCGCTTATGCCGAAAAATCCTTCGCCCGCGCCAATGAATTGTACCGCACCCTCGACGTGACCAACCTGCCGGCAGCCGATCGGCGCTGGGTGGAATTCCGGCTGGCCGACACCGCCTGGCGATCCGCGGCGGCGAGCGATCGGTCCGACACAACCGTTCTCGACAAGGCGCGCGCGGATTTGAACGCCATGGTGCGGGACACGGACCGCGAGCAGGACCAGGACCGGGTCTGGGCG
This sequence comes from Verrucomicrobiota bacterium, assembly GCA_046346665.1. Classification (GTDB taxonomy): domain Bacteria; phylum Verrucomicrobiota; class Verrucomicrobiia; order Limisphaerales; family JAXMHQ01; genus JAXMHQ01. Next base: position 15,719 of record JAXMHQ010000022.1, on the reverse strand, counting down.
GAGGTTGAGGAATCGCTGGGCGATTATTTCTGGACGCGTCGCGAGAGCAACGATTTCAACCAGGCGCTGTCGCATTACCAGTTGGCGCTGGACTGGTGGGCGGGGGCGCCGGACATCGAGGCGGCGCGCGCCCGTTACCTCGCGATTGTGTGGCGCATGAGCCGTCCGCCGTGGGCGCCCATCGGATACGGTTACTGGGGCAATGGGGTTCCGCTGCCGGTGCTGGAAAACGCGGTGAAGATCGCGCCGACCAAGGAGGACGCGGCGCACGCGCATTATCTGTTGGCGATGGGATTGCGGTACCAGGGCGGGAACTGGGTCCAGCGCGCCCGGGTGCCGGCCGAGTTTGAAGCGGCGCTTGCCGCTGGCAAAGGTTCGGACTGGTATGACGACGCCCTGTATCAATATGGCGAATGGATGCTCAACCAGGGCCGCGTGGTGCCGCTGAATGCGATTGGAAATTTCCGGAACGAACCCGATTACGCCAAGGCGCTCGAACTGTTCCGTCGCCTGGTCACGGAGTTCAAGAAAGGCGAAACGCGTTACTGGGAACAGGCCCAGGCCCAGATCCGCAACATCACCGAACCCCAGCTCAGCCTCTCCGTTCCCAACATCTTCCTGCCCGGATCCGAAATCCAATACCAGCTCGCCTGGCGCAATGTGAAACAAATCAGCCTTGCGCTTTACCCGGTCGATCTCAACCGGGACGTGCGGCTCGAGGACGGATCCCGCAACCGGCCCGACTGGCTGCAATCCATCAACCTCGCCTCCAAACAGCCCGTGCAAACCTGGACATATGCGCCGCGCGGCTTTGAGATTGTCACGAATGCCGAAGGGTTGGTGGAGACCAATTCGTTCGATCCCTATCGTCCGGGTGACGACGCGCCGCGGCTGGAATCGAAGCTCAAGCCCGGCGCCTATGTGCTGGAAGCGTCGGCGAACGGCCGGCGCGCGCGGGACATCGTGCTTGTGACCGATGCCGTCCTGGTGCTGAAAACCTCGGGCCGCCAGGCGCTGGTCTATGTCTGCAACGCCCTCGACGGATCGCCGCTGCCCGAGGCCCGCGTGGTGCTGCGCCAGACGTGGGCGGATCGCGATCGCTGGCATTCGCGGTCCTTTGAGAGTTCCGCGGACACGAACGGGCTGGCGGTGTTTGAATTGGAATCCGACGGTCGCGGCGCGCAGATTTTTGCGAGCGCACTTCACGGCGATCGGCAGTCGTTCAGCCTTGCCGGCCAGCCGTGGTCGGGGCAGGGAATCGACAACTGGCGGGTCTACGCGTACACCGATCGCCCGGCTTACCGGCCCGGCGAAACCGTGCAGTGGAAATTCACGGCGCGCCGTTCCGATGGCGCGGCTTACTCCACTCCGTCCGATCAAACGCTCAATTACGAAATCACCGATCCGCGCGGCGCGAAGGTCAAGTCGGACAAGGTTCAGCTTAACGCCCTGGGCAGCGCCTGGGGAACGTTGCCGCTGACCGGCGACCTGCCGCTCGGGGAATATCGCGCGACGTTCTGGACCGATCTCGCACGGTCGCCCGTCGGCACCGCCACGCTGTTCCGGCTCGAGGAATACAAGCTGCCGGAATTCAAAGTCACCGTCACCACGCCCGAAGAAACCGGCCCCGGCGGGTTGGTCCGGAAAAAATCGTTCCGGCTCGGCGACACGGTGGAAGCGGTGATCCAGGCCGACTATTACTTCGGCGGCCCGGTATCCGACGCGACGGTGGAGGTCCTGGTTCATCAATCTCCCTGGTGGCAGACCTGGACTGAAAACCGCGAATACCCGTGGCTTTACCAGGACGCCAGCCGGTTCGAACGATCCTACGGCGACCAGGTCGTGAAGCGCGAGACGCTCAAGACGGATGCCTTCGGCCGCGCGACGGTCCGCATCGAAACGCCCGCGGGCGATGGGCAGGACCTGCAATACCGCATCGAAGCCCGCGTCACCGACTCCAGCCGGCGCGAAATCGCGGGCGTCGGAATGGTGCGCGTCACGCGCCAGCGTTACCAGGTCCACCTGCGGCCCGATCACCAGCTTTTCCGGCCGCAGGACCGGGTCAAAATCGAGGTAAAAGCGCTCGATCCAAACGAGCAGCCGGTGGTGACGGAAGGAACGGTGAAGGTTACGCGGGATTACTGGTATGAAATCTGGCGCGCGCCGGACGGCCGCGAGGTAAAGGGCCGCGAACTGGAAAAACTCCGTGCGGGCGCGTCGATCTGGCCTCCGCGGCCGGAACGGCCGGATCAACGGGAATGGAGGCTCGTGTTTCGCGGTTACGAGCACGAGGACGTCCTGCAGCGAACACTGAAGACCGGCACCAACGGCATCGCCGAAATGACCTTCACCGCGCCTAAGCAGGGTTATTATTCCATCACCTGGTCCAGCCGCGACGCGCAGCCCGGCGACCTGTTCCCGGAACAAATCAGCGCGTCGACCACGGTTTGGGTCGCCGACAACCGCGCGACCGAGCTGGGTTACCGGCATGACGGGATCCAGATCATTGCCGACCAGGACACGTTCCGCGTCGGGCAGAAGGCGCCCGTGATGCTGGTGTCGCCGGCGGCCAACCGGTATGCGCTGTTTTGCATCGAAGGCACGGAGCTTTACAACTGGCAGCTCGTTCATTTCGACGGGACCGTCAAACTGATCGAGGTGCCCATCGAGGAGAAGCATGTCCCCAACATCACGCTCAGCGCGCTCCAGGTCGCCGACCAGCAAATCCAGTCCGACGCGGTCGCGCTGGTGGTTCCGCCGACGCGGAATTTTCTCACGGTGGATTTGCAGCCGGATCGAGCCGCGTATGAACCGCGGCAGGAGGGGATGTGGACCGTGACGACGCGGGACGATTCGGGCAAACCGGTTTCCGCCGAGGTCGCGCTCGGCGTGGTGGATGACTCGGTGTATTACATCCAGTCCGATTACGCAGGCGATCCGCGCCGGTTCTTTTTCGGCCAGCTTCGCCCGCTCCTGGTGCAGACGGCCAGCACGATGAACCAGCGCGCCTATCGCCGGCTGTTGTTTGACAAGCAACTGGGTCTGCGCGACGAGCGGCATGTGGAGAGCGGGGAAGCCGACCGCTGGCAGAATGCACGCAGAGAGGATTTCGACGATAAATCCGAATTGCGTTACGCCTTCGGCGGAAGCGGGGGTGGCGGTGCATTCATGGCAAAAACACGCGGCATGACCGGCCGCGCGATGCTGAATGAGCCCGCGGCAGTCACTCCCATGTCGGCAACAGCTCAAAGTCTCGCCGTCGATGCCGTGCAGGCGGCGCCCGCCAACGCCGCCGGCGAGGAGGAATCGGAAGCGGCGGTCCAGGTGCGCACCGATTTCCGGGCGACGGCTCTCTGGAAACCCGACGTGGTGACCGGCCCCGACGGGAAGGCGTCCGTGAAGATTCAATATCCCGATTCACTGACCGCGTGGCGCGCGACGGCGCGGGCGGTGGCCGATGGCAACCGGTTCGGTTTCGCGGAGACCAATTGCCGCACCCGCCAGCCGCTCATCGTCCGGCTCGAGTGCCCGCGGTTTTTCGTCGTGGGCGATCTCATCACGCTTTCGGCCGTGGTCAACAACAACACCGACCAGCCGTTTGATGTGAAGCCGTCCCTGGAGATCGCGGGCGGCCTGGAGTTGACCGTGGGACAAACTCCCGTGCTGCATGTCCCGGCCAACGGGCAGGCGCGCGCGGATTGGAACGTCCAGGCGCGGACCGCCGGCGAGGTGAAACTCAAGGTGACCGGCCGCGGCGGCAAGTACTCGGATGCGATGGAAAAATCGTTCACGATCTACGAACACGGCCTGGACAAGCTCATGGCCGTCTCCGGCAAGACCCGCGGGCCGGAATCGACGTTCCTGCTGGAACTGCCCGCCGCGCGCAAGCCGGGTTCGACCTCCTTGACTGTGCAGATCACGCCGAGCCTCGCGGTCACCATGCTCGACGCGCTGCCGTACCTGGTGGATTACCCCTACGGCTGCACCGAACAAACCATGAGCCGCTTCCTGCCGACGGTGATTGCGACGCGCACGTTGAGCAATCTCGGACTCGACGCCCAGGACGTGATGAATCATGCGTTCGGCGGGATCGAGCCCGGGTCCGCCCAGACGACGCATCCGAAGGGGAAACATGACCTGGCCGAGATCGATCGGATCACGCAGGAGAGCCTGGATCGGCTCTACGATTTCCAGCACAGCGACGGCGGCTGGGGCTGGTGGAAGGAAGGGGACAGCGATCATTGGATGACGGCTTATGTCGTGTGGGGCTTGTCGCTTGCGTCCGACGCGGGATTGGGCGTGCGCGGCGATTTGTTGGATCGCGGCGCGGCGTTCCTGGACAAGACGCTCGTCGAAGAGGAGGACGCGCCGGACATGCAGGCGTTCATGCTGCACGCGCTGGCGGCCTATGACAATCTCCGCCACCAGGCGCCCAGCGCGTTTCAATCGAAAGCCTTCACGAACGTCTGGAACCGGCGCGATTCGCTGAACGCCTACACGCGCGCCCTGCTCGCGCTCGCCGCGCACGGGTTCCATTACGACGACAAGGCAAAAATCCTGGTCCAAAACCTGGAAAACGGCGTCATCCGCGACACACGCCCTGATGCCTCGGTCCTCCAACCTGCAACCCGCAACCCGCAACCTGCAACCCTCATGGAAACCGCGCACTGGGGCGAAGACGGCCTCTGGTGGCGCTGGTCCGAAGGCGGGGTCGAGGCAACCGCGTTCGCCCTGCAGGCGCTGGTGGCGATCGATCCCACGAATGCGCTCGTCGAGCCGGTGACGAACTGGCTCCTCAAGAACCGCCGCGGCGCCCAGTGGAACAGCACGCGCGACACCGCCATCGTGGTTCTCGCCCTGAACGATTACCTGCGCGCCAGCGGCGAACTGAAATCGGACGTCGACTACGAACTGATCGTGAACGGAAAATCCGTCGCGAAGCGGCACGTCGCGGGCGCCGACGTTTTCAACGCGCCGTCGCGCGTCACGATCGACCCCGCGCTCGTCCGCGAGCACAACGTCATCGAGGTCAAGGCGCGGTCCGGCGGAAAGACGGTCCCGGGATTGTATGTCTCCGCCGAGGCGCGTTTCTTCAGCACCGAGGAACCCATCACCGCGGCGGGCAACGAGCTGTTTGTGCGGCGCCAGTATTTCAAACTGGTCGGCCGGCCCACGCTGCTGAAGGGTTATGTCTACGACCGCGTGCCGCTGGAGGACGGACAGGAAGTGCGGAGCGGCGAGCGGGTGGAAACCGTGCTGACACTTGAATCGAAGAACAATTACGAATACCTGATGATCGAGGATCTGAAGCCGGCGGGGCTGGAGGCGGTGGAGTTGCGCAGCGGCGAGAACCTCGACGCCCGCGAGTTGCGCCGCGACCTGGCCAACGCGCGCCCGGCGGCGGCGACGGCAGCCACGTGGGAACGCAGGCCCGACAGCGATTTCACGGGCCGGACCCGGTGGGTGTACCGGGAATTGCGCGATCGCAAGGTCGCCCTGTTTCTCGACAGGCTGCCGGAGGGCATCTGGGAGATTCACTATGAACTGCGGGCCGAGACGCCGGGCACCTATCACGCGCTGCCCGCCGTGGGCCAGGCGATGTACGTGCCCGAAATCCGCGGCAACAGCGCCGAACTGCGAATCCGGGTTGATGAATGACCCGGGAGGGCCGGCGTCCTCGCCGGCCCAAACCTTCGATTGAACAGGCGAAAGGAATCGGGCGTGAAGAAACGACTCAGTTGGGGACGGCGAGACGCCGTCCCTCCCGCCTGTTGCCTTGCTTTGCCAGTTGCCCCGGCACGGGGCCTGCGGCAAGCTAGGATGGAATGACTCCGAGCCGGACGGAATCGCTGCGACCGAGCAGCCTCGAGATGACGAGGCTGGCGTGGGCTTTTGCGATTTCGATCGCGCTGCACCTGGCGATTTACGGCGGTTATGAGCTGGGAAAAAAGTACGACTGGTGGCGGCTGGCCTTGCTGCCAAAATGGCTGCAGCACGTCGTCCAGCTCGCCACGCTCCCCAAGCAGCCGCCGCGACCACCGCAGGAGGCGCCCCTCGTTTTCATCAACGTCGACCCGGCCAAGTCCGTCACCGAGGCGCCCAAGGACGCCAAGTATTATTCCAGCCGCAATTCCGTCGCGTCGAACCCCGACATCGACAAGCCGTCGGACGTGCCGAAGATCGAGGGGAAGCAGGAGCACGTGCCCAAGACGGAAGACACCCCGCGGTCGCCTTACGACAAATTGCAGCCCGATTTCAGCGCCCTGAATCCGCCCAAGCCGGTGGAGAAACCCAAGCCCGCCATGCCGGAGTCGGCGGGGGACATCGCCATGGCGCGGCCCGATCCGAATCTGCGCCCGGACACGGGCAACACGGACGAACCCCGCCCGCGGACCGTGGCGGAGGCGAAGATGCGACAGAACCGGACCAAGACCGCCGGCGAAGCCATGAAACAGGAGGGCGGTGTGAATCACCGGCTGCAATTGTCGTCGGTCGACGCGCGCTCCACGACATTCGGGGCCTACGACGCCGAGTTCATCAACGCGGTGTCGAGTCGTTGGGACGATTTGCTCGACAGCATGAGCTACGCGGGTTACCGGCACGGGCGCGTCCGGCTGCAATTTCGCTTGCACTACGACGGCCGGATCTCCGATATGAAGGTCCTGGAAACCGACGTGGGGGACGTGCTGACGACGTTATGCGAAAAGGCCGTGCTGGATCCGGCGCCGTTCGACAAATGGCCGCGCGAAATGCGCATGGAAATCGGCAAGGATTATCGCGACGTGACCTTCACGTTCTTTTATAACTGACCGGCGGCTGCGAACGGACTGAACATGGAATTTGTTGTTTATATTTTGCTGGGCATCACCTCGGTGGTGATGGTGACCTTCATTGTCGAGCGCGCCTGGGCGCTGCGGTGGCGCAAGGCGCTGCCCCCGGCCGTCGAAAGCGCCGCGTCCACCTGCCAGAATCGGCAGGACGTCCCCATGCTCCGGCGCGCCTGCGAGCAGCACCCGTCCCCCCTCAGCCGGCTGCTGATCCTCGCCGCCGATCACCTCGACTGGCCCCAGTCGGAAAATGTCGACGCCCTCCAGACCCGCGCCCGGCACGAAATCGTCAAACTCGAACGCGGACTCGTCGTCCTCGAAATCATCGTCGGCATCGCCCCGCTGCTGGGCCTCGTCGGCACCATCGCCGGCATGATGTCCGCCTTCGGCGAAGTCGGCAAAACCGGCCTGACCGACGCCGGCAAACTCGCGCACGACATCGCCGTCATCCTCAACGCGACCCTCTGGGGCCTGTTGATCGCCATTCCCTCGCTGATTTTCTGGAGTTATTACAACAAGAAAGTCGAGCTGCTCGCCGCCGAAATGGAAACGCTCTGCGACGAATTCGTCCGCCGCCAATACCGGTCCGCCGGCCCCTCCGGCGGCCCCGGCCGATCCGCCTGACCCATGCGTTTCCTCGTCCGCAAACGCAAGCAAACGCCCGCGATCATCATCGTCGCCCTGATCGACGTGCTGATCGTCATGCTGATTTTCCTGATGGTCACCACCACGTTCCGTCAGCAGCCGGCCCTGCGGCTCGCCCTCCCGGAATCCACCCAGTCCCAGAAAACGTCCCCCGAGGAATCCGCGCCGCTGATCATCAGCATCGATTCCAAAGGCGCGCTGCGGCTGGGGACGGAGGCGCTGCCCGTGACGGACGACCGGCTGCAGAGCGAACTGAAGTCGCGCTCGGAGAAGGAGCCGGAATTGAAGGTGGCGATCAGCGCCGACAAGGACGCGCCGTTCGGCCAGATCATCAAGGTGATGGACGCCGCGAAGGCGGCGCACATCAAGATGGTGAACGCGTTTACGAAGGAAGCGCCGAAGCCTTAGGTGGCGAGTTGCAGGTCGCAGGTTCCTGGCGGGCTGATGGAATGGAACTCGGGTCCGGGAAGCCAACCAAAATCAACACACCCGCTTAATCCTGGTCGGACGCGGATGCGCCGGAATGCGCGATGCTTGAACCTGCAACTTGCAACCCGCAACTCTATTTCAGCAGCTCTTCCGCGATCTGCACCGCGTTCAGCGCCGCGCCTTTCAACAACTGGTCGCCCGCCACCCAGAAACACAGGCCGTTGTCCAGCGCACAATCCTTCCGGATCCGGCCGACGGCGCAATTGTCCTTCTCCGCCAGGAACAGCGGCATCGGGTAGCCGTTCTTCGCCGGATCATCCACGAGATCCAGCCCGGGCGCCTTCTTCAGAACGGCGCGGGCGGCTTCGACGGTCGCGGGGATTTCGAACTCGGCGGTGACGGCGACGGAGTGGGCGCGGTAGACGGGCACGCGGACGCAGGTGACGCTCGCCCGGAATCCCGGGTGATGCATGATCTTGCGGCCTTCGTTCTCCATCTTCATCTCTTCCTTGGTGTAGCCGGTCGGCAGGAATGAATCGACCTGCGGCAGCACATTGAAGGCGATCTGGTGCGGGTAAACTTCACGGGTTACAGGCTTGCCCTGGACGACTTCCTCCACCTGGCGGCGCAGTTCCTCGATGGCTTTCGCGCCGGTGCCGGACACGGCCTGGTAGCTGGAGGCAAAAATGCGTTTGCACCCGAATGCCTGGTGCAGCGGGTAAAGCGCCATCAGCGTGATCGCGGTGGTGCAGTTCGGATTCGCAATGATCCCCTTGTGCTTCTTGACGTCGCCCGGGTTGATCTCGGGAACCACCAGCGGAACGTTGTCGTCCATCCGGAACGCGCTGGAATTGTCCACCACCACGCAGCCGGCCTTGGCTGCGATCGGGGCGAATTCCTTCGAAATGCTGCCGCCGGCGCTGAACAGCGCGATGTCGATTCCCGCAAAGCTGTCCTTCGTCAATTCCTGCACCGTCACGTCCTTGCCCTGGAACGGCAGTTTCTTGCCGACGGAACGGGCCGACGCCAGGAGCGTCAGCTTCGAGAGCGGAAAATGGCGCTTCTCGAGGGTTTTGATCATTTCGACGCCAACGGCCCCGGTGGCGCCGACGACGGCAACGTGCGGTTTTTTGTTCATAACAAAGGCCGCCCAGTATACCAGGAGCCCTCCCGGTGTCAACGCGCCTCCGCCACCATAGGGCCGACGGCATCTAATGTGGAAAGAGGCGCGTGATGGCGGAATGCAGACGGTAGGGACGCCGCGCTGCGGCGTCCCCGCCCGCGCATCAGCGGGCGGAAAGCGGAACGGCGCCGGGCATGTCCTCTGCAACGTTGCGCCGCTGGACGCGGCGCGGACGGCGCAGCGCGCCGTCCCTACCCGCGATTCAGATGCGTCGGTCCTGTCCGCCACCAAGGGAGAACACGAAGCAAGGCGTTATTCACCACGAAGACGCGAAGAGCACGAAGAACTTTTCTGGAGGAACTTGAGCAGACCGCCAGCCTCCCCTGTCCGGGCCGGCCAGGCCGCGTCGGACTCGCCGAAGCACCGACGGGCTTCGCCGCAAAGGTGCCGCTGAACTCACCGTGAGGCGCGTTAGGTCTGCAGCAACAGAAAAACTTCGTGTCCTCCGTGTCTTCGTGGTGAAAAAATGTTTTCTTCGTGTCTTCGTGGTGAAATGCTGCCCGCCATGAACGACTGGGTGCTCATTACCGGCGCTTCCTCCGGCATCGGGTTGGAACTGGCGCGGTGCTTCGCCGCGGACGGATTCCCGATCGTGCTCGCCGCGCGGCACGCAGACCGCCTCCAGAAAGTCGCCGCGGAGCTGGAATCAAAATACCGCGTCGCCACCCGCGTGGTGCCCGTCGATCTTTCCGATCCCGCCGGTCCGGGCGCTTTGTTCGAGGCCGTCAAGAATCTGCCGATCGGGGTTCTGGTGAACAATGCCGGGTTCGGCATGTTTGGAAATTTTGCCGAGCAGGACCGGCGCGAGCAGCTGGACATGATCCAGGTGAACGTGACCGCGCTGGCGGAGTTGTGCCACCGGTTTGCGGGTCCGATGCGCACCCGCGGGCGGGGGCGGATCTGGAACGTGGCGTCCGTCGGCGCGTTTGTGCCGGGCCCGCTTGTCGCCGTCTATTATGCGACCAAGGCCTTCGTGTATTCCTTCTCCCTCGCCTTGTCGGACGAACTGGCCCCGTCGGGGGTCCAGGTGAGCGTGCTGTGTCCGGGCACGACCCGGACGCCGTTTTTCGAGCGCGGGCGGTTCGGGCCGAAGCGGGCGCCGGCGACGCTCGAGGTGGATGTCGTCGCGCGGCTGGCTTACCGCGACTGGAAGCGGGGCAGGCGGGTGATCATCCCGGGCTGGCAATACAAGGTGCTGTCCTTCATGGCGCGGCATGCGCCCGTGTGGATGCTGTTGCGGGCCGTGCGAAGGTTTCATTCCCCGCCGCGGAAATGACCTTTCCGGGAGGGACGGCGTCCTCGCCGTCCCCAATTGTGGGCCGGCGGGTACGCCGGCCCTCCCGTGATTGGCCCCTTGCTATTTCCGGGTGGGGTTTTAGACTTTCGCGGAATTCATGAAGGGTTTTTATGCGATCATTGCCGTGCTGCTGCTGGCCGGCGCGCCCGGTCCGGTGCGCGCGGAGTTGGCGGATGCGATCCGGGCGGTGGTGCATGACTCGGTGATTTCGAACCAGCAGCTCGAGCTGGCGACGGCGCCGGTGGCGGAGGATTACCGGAGGCAATACGGGAGCCAGCCGGAAGTGTTTCAGAAAAAGCTGCTGGCCGCGCTGGATGAGAACCTGGACTACCTGGTGCAGAACGCGATGATCATGCACGACTTCGAAAGTTCCGGCCAATATCACCTTCCGGAAAGCATCATCGACGAGGAACTGCAGAATTACATCAAGTCCCAATACGGCGAAGACCGGGTGCGGTTCATCAAGACGCTGCAGGCCGAGGGCAAGACTTACGAACAGTTCCGGCGGGAATTCAAGGAGCGCCTGATCACCCAGCAGATGCGCATCGCGCACGGCGCCAGCGCCGTTATCGTGTCACCGCACAAGATCGAAGTGTACTACGTGGAGCACCAGTCCCAGTATTCGATCGAAAGCCAGGTCAAGTTGCGGATGATTGTGCTGAACAAGTCGGCCGACGACCCGGGCATGGCGACGAACCTGGCGGCCGAAATTGTGAGCAAGCTCGACGGCGGTGCCTCCTTCGCCGAAATGGCGTCGGTGTATTCCCAGGGCAGCCAGCGGACGCAGGGCGGCGACTGGGGCTGGGTGGAGAAATCGGTTTTACGCAAGGAACTGGCGGACGTCGCATTCTCCCTCAAACCGGGACAGCACAGCGGCGTCATCGACACGTCCGAAGCCTGCTACATCATGCTCGTGGAGGAAAAAAAGCCCGAACACGTCCGGCCGCTGAACGAAGTGCGGGACGCGATCGAACAGGTTTTGCTCGCCCAGGAAAAGAACCGGCTGCAGAAGCAATGGATCGAGCGGCTCCGGCGCAAGACGTTCATCCGGTATTTCTGAGCCCTCGCGCGGGCGCAACGAAAGGCACACGGCCATGTGGATTGGAATTTCATTGGGAGACGTCACCGGCATCGGCCCCGAAGTCACGCTCAAGGCCGTCGCCCGGCTCGCCGGGCCGGACGACACGCATTACCTGATCATCGGGGACGAAGGCCACCTGCGGAAAGTGAACGAGGAACTCGGGCTGGGGGTGACGCTGGCGGCGTTGGGATCGGGCGACTCGTCCGCCCGGGTGCATGTTTACAACCCGCTGTCCGAGGCATTGCCGATGGAGTTGGTGGAAGGTTCGCCTGCGGCCGCGCGCGCGGCGGTGGCCTGGCTGCGGGAAGCGGCCGAGCGCTGCCTGCGGCAGGAACTGCACGCGATGGTTACCGCGCCCGTCAGCAAGGAAGCCATCATCCACTCCGGCCAGCCGTTCATCGGGCAGACGGAATTTCTGTCGCAACTCGCGCAAACGGAGCGCACGGCGATGATGCTGCTCGGCCAGGACGACCGCGGCCGGTGGCTGCGCGTCGCGCTCGTGACCACGCACGTGCCCGTGAAAGGAATTTCCGAACAGATCACCCGGCCGCGAGTCGAGCTGGCGATCGAACTCGCCGCGCAGGCTTGCCGCGACCTCGGCCTGCCGCGCTGCAAGGTCGCGGTGTGCGGATTGAATCCGCACGCGGGCGAGGGCGGGGAACTGGGCGACGAGGAATTGAAAGTCGTCGGCCCGGCGGTGCTGTCGCTCCAGCGCCGAGGCCTGGATGTCGCCGGCCCGATCAGCGCCGACACGTTGTTTTATCGGGCCTACAAGGGCGATTTCGACGCGGTGGTGGCGATGTATCACGACCAGGGATTGGCGCCGCTCAAGATGGTGGCGTTCGAGAGCGGTGTGAACTGGACGCTCGGGCTGCCGTTCATCCGCACATCACCCGATCACGGGACGGCCTACGACATCGCCGGTCGCGGCATTGCGGATCCGGCGAGCATGATCGCCGCCATCCAGCTCGCCCGGCAACTGGCAGTGGCGCGGGCTTGACCGGGAGGGACGAGCTACTGCAAGTCCCCATTCATTGAATGTTCAATGTTGGATGTTCAATGTTTGGTGTTTCGTCGAACCCCTGACGTGACGGCGGTTCCGCATTCTGACGATAGCGGAGTCCGCGATCTCACGATCGCGGCTACATTCAATCAGGGCTCGACGGAGTCTCGTCCCACCCGCCGTGCTCCATTTAAGCCCGCTTGGGGCCGCGGGTGACGCCGAGCTGGTTTTGGGCGCGGAGATCGCGCCAGACCTGGGCGCCCGAGATTTCCCCGCGCAGCAGCTGGCCGTAGCGGCGGATTCCCTCGCGGACTTCATCCGCGGTTTCATTCAGGAACTCGATCCGGAAATGGCGAACGCCGAGTTCGAGGAGTTGCGGGGCCAGTTCCGCGCCGCTCTGGGCGCGCCCGTTGAACACCGTGTTCCGGCAGCCCGCGTCCGCCTTCACCGGGTGCTGCACCCCGACGCGATCCCGCAACTGCACATCCAGCCGGTCGCACGGACGCCCGCAGTTCCGGTAATCGGTTCCCTCCGACAAAAATGCGCAGAACACGCAATGCTCCATGTGAAACATCGGCATGTGCTGGTGCAGGGTGACCTCGAACCACCCGGGCGGCGCGCCGCGCAGTAGCGCTTCGAGCTGCGGCCCGTTCAAATCGTACGACGCCGTCAGGCGTTCCAGGCCGAATTCGCCGCGGAAATACTCCGCTGAAAATCGATTCGCCACGTTCAGGGAGTAATCGCCGATCCGGCGTTTGCCTTCGAAGAATTCCAAGTGATCGAAATTTCGGACCAGGTAACCATCGGCATCCGAGGACAGCACCTGTTTCAGAATCCATTCCTCGCCGATCTTGAAAATGCGCGGGGGCGCCACCCAGATTTCCGCCGCGCCCGGGCCGCGGGATCGAACGGTAGCGATCGCTTCGCGGTAACGCTTCGGATCCTCGAACTCGCAATAGACCGTGCGCAAGCCGGAATCCAGCGCTGCCTCGAGCTGCGCCAGGTTTCGGACCAGCGCGATCAATTGCGGTTCGACGGAAACCGCGGCCGCGGCGGGTTCCGCGACGGGGGCGGGCGCGGGATTCAACGTCCACCGGCGCGGCAGGGCGCGGAGCCGGGACAATTCGGCCACGGCATCGCGCCGGAGCCGGTTGAGTTCGCTCACCGGCAGGATGAGATCGCCCGAAAGTTTGTTCTCGAGGCGTTCCAGTTGGAACGGCGTGCCGCCCAGGCGGCCGAGTTGGTCCCGCAGTTTTTCCTCCGAGAGCGGCGCGCGTTCGGCGGGCTGCAGCGGCATCCGGGATTCCGCGCGCGCCACGTGTCCGTCGCCGTCATTTGCGATCAGTGTGAGCGGCAAGCCGGCGGCGCCGTGAACCTCCAGCCGCAGCGGGCGCTGAAATTTCGGTTCGTCCCCCGCAAACGTCTGCCGAAGTTTCCGGTCCAGCTCCGGATCGCTCGTTTTCCAGACCTTGTCACCGACCTGAACCCGGGAGAAATCCACGTCGCCGTGTCCGAAGCAAACTTCGAAAATCTGGTCGAGAGTCGAGAGTCGAGAGTCGAGAGCTGTGGGACGACCGGAGTCCCGCGACGCCTGGCTCTCGACCCTCGACCCTCGACCCTCGACCGCCTTTCGGACTTGATAGACTCTTCCGCCTTCCTCGGGTTCCTCGGGGTGGCCGGCGTCGAACACCACGCCGTCACCCGGTTTCAGCGGCGCTTCCAGTGTGATTTGGATTCCGTCCCTGACCAGGCGGCGCACGGTGCCGAGGTAAACGCCGCGTTTTTTCCCGAACCGGCCGTGCACGAGTTCCTGGTTGTTGATGCCGCGCATCCAGCCGGTGTAAAGCCCGCGCGAAAAAGCCATTTCCAGCCGGTAACCGGTCTCGCCCGGATCGGCCGGCGCCAGGTCCGCGCGGTCCAGCGCTTCCCTGTAAATCCGCGTGATGTTCGCCACGTATTCCGCGGTCTTGAGGCGGCCCTCGATTTTTAGTGACGCGACGCCGGCACGGACGAGATCCGGCAGGGCCGGCAGGCCGGCGAGGTCCTGCGGGCTGAGGAGATACTTGCGGTCGCCGAGCGGGACGGGTGTTCCGTCGGCGATGAGTTCGTACGGCATGCGGCAGGCCTGGGCGCATTCGCCGCGATTCGCCGACCGTCCGCCGAGGGATTCGCTGGTGAGACACTGGCCCGAGTACGCCACGCAGAGCGCGCCGTGGACGAACACCTCGATCGGCAAAGTCGAGGGTCGAGGGTCGAGGGTCGAGGGTTGGGCGATTCGCGCGATGTCGGGGATGGAACATTCGCGGGCCAGCACGACCAGGTTGCAGCCGAGACGCCGTGCGAAGTCGACTCCGGCGGGGCTGGTCACGGTCATTTGCGTCGAGGCGTGGATCGGGAAATCGGGCGACAGGCGGCGGATCAACCGGCAGATGCCCACGTCCTGGACGATGACCGCGTCGACGCCGGCGGCGATCATGGTGCGCAGGTATTGTTCGGCGTCGGCCAGTTCGTTTTCGAACACCAGCGTGTTCAGCGTCACGTAACCTTTCACGCCGCGCCCGTGAAGAAATTCCATGAGGCGCGGCAGGTCGGACTCGGTGAAATTGTCCGCGCGCATCCGGGCGTTGAATTTGTCGAGCCCGAAGTAGACCGCGTCGGCGCCGTTCTCGACAGCCGCGCGCACGCAATCCCAATCGCCCGCCGGGGCAAGCAGCTCCGGCCGCGTCGTGGCGGTGGCCGTGGACGAATGGGATTCCATTTGAACCCATGTTAGCACCTGATCCCGCAGCCGCAATCGTCAGATTGCGGAGTCCGCGATCTCACGATCGCGGCTGCATTCAATCAGGGCTCGACGGAATCTCGCCCCACCTAAGGCTTTTACAAAATAGCGAGGTCAGGGCAAAGCTTACGCGGGCAGGGCCGCGCTCCGCGCGGCTGGCGCCACGGAGTGGCGCCCTACCAGGGAAAGCGATTTTAACCATTTAACGATTCCACCGTTTTAACTTACACTCCGTCCATGCGCGTATTGATTGTCGGATGCGGTTACGTCGGGCTGCCGCTGGGGGCCCGGCTGGCGGGGCAGGGACACGAGGTGTTCGGGCTGCGCCGGAGCGAATCGGCCGCCGCCGAAATGCAGGCCGCGAGCATCCGGCCGGTCGCCGCCGACATCACGCGGGCGGAGGACCTGGCGAAATTGCCGGAGCCGCTGGACTGGGTCGTGCATTGCGTCGCATCGGGTGGCGGATCGGAGCCGG